>CAYZQO010000027.1:33424-79335 GCA_964480725.1 uncultured Polyangiaceae bacterium
GAGGTGGGGGTGAGGACCCTGTGCGTGTCGCGCCGGGTGGCGGGGAGCCCGGACGAGCTCGAGCCCTACGTTTGCCTGGTCGAGGGCGCGCCCCCGGCGACACCGCCCGCTCGGTTCCGGGCCCCCCGGCTCGTCCCCCCTGGCTTCGACCTCGGCGACGGGCGCCACACGCGGCTGGCCTTCCCGCTCGTCTTCGACCAGCGCCTGCTGGGCGTGGTCGTCTTCGAGGACTCCCCGCACCTCGACAATGGTCAGATGCTGGCTCGCCAGATCAGCGCCGCGCTGGGCAACGTCGAGCTGTACGGGCGCGTGCTGGAGGAGACGCGAGCGCGGGAGCGCAGCGTCCAGGAGCGCATCGCCACCACGCAGCGCCTCGAGGCCCTGAGCGTCCTCGCGGGCGGCGTCGCTCACGACCTGAACAATGCCCTGGGGCCGCTCGTCGCGTTGCCCGATCTGATGCTGACCTCCCTGGAGGACCTCGACTGCACGCCGGCGACCGCGCCGACGCTGCACGAGGACATCGCGGCCATCAAGGCCGCGTCGCTCCGGGCGTCCCAGACCATCAAGGACCTGCTGACGCTCGGGCGCCAGGGCAAGACGGCGCGAGAGGCCCTCGATCTCGTGCGCACGGTCGCGAGCTGCCTGAACGGAGAGCCATTGCGCCACCTCCGGGCGCGCCACCCCGCGCTCGAGCTGGTGCTCGAGCTGCCGACGGAGCCGGTGATCATCCGCGCCTCCGAGGCGCAGCTGATGCGCGCTGTCACCAACCTGATCCGCAACGCCTGCGACGCGCTGGCCGACGGCCGCGGCGCGGTCAAGGTCCGGGTGTCACGCATCCACCTGGCCGAGCCGCGAACCGGCTACGAGACGATCGCCGAGGGAAACTACGCCGTGTTGACCGTCGAGGACCAGGGGTCCGGCATCCCCCCCGAGGACGTGGCGCGGGTCTTCGAGCCGTTCTTCACCAGGAAGCGCGTCAACGACGAGAGCGGTTCGGGGCTCGGGCTATCCATCGTGTACGGGGTCGTCAAGGAGCACGAGGGGTTCGTGGACGTGACGAGCGCGGTCGGCGAGGGGACCCGGTTCGCGCTGTACTTCCCCAGCGTCGATCGCCTGCCCCGCGCACGGAGCTCGCGCCCGCCCCCGCCCGAGGTCCGGGCCCGGATCCTGGTCGTCGACGACGAGCCGGTACAGCTCCGCACCTGCCGCCGTCTGCTCCTTCACCTCGGTCACGAGGTGGACGTCCTGCCCAGCGGGACGCAGGCGATCGAGGTCTTCGAGGCGGCGGCCCGGGCGGGGACGCGCCCCTACGATCTGGTGATCCTGGACATGCTGCTCGGCGAGGGGCGAGACGGGCTCGAGGTGTTCGAGCAGCTCCGGCGCCACTGCCCCGAGCAGCGCGCCATCCTGGCCAGCGGCTACTCAACGGTCGAGCGCGCAGCCGCGGCCGTTCGGGATGGGCTCACCTGGCTCGCCAAGCCGTACACCCTGGACGTGCTCGGGCGTGCGGTGGGACGCGCGCTGCGCGGCCACTCCAGCACGGTGCCGCCCGCCTCCGGCGGCAAACGGCTCCCGATCGGCGGCGGCCACAGCGGGGAATGAACCGACGGCTCACCAGCGCGGGCCAGCGCGCTCACCGCGGCGACTCGCCGTCGCTGCCCCGCAGCCAGACGACGATCTGCGCGACCTCGGCCTCCGTGAGCTTGCCCTCGAAGGAGGGCATCATCCCAGGGCCCGCCAGGGTGGCGGCGGCGATCTCGTCGTCGCTCATGGAGGCGATCCGCTTCTTGAGGTTCGGACCGCGCATCCCCCCGGTGGCGTCCGCGCCGTGACAGCGCGCGCAGTTCACCTCCCGCTTGAGCTGGCCGCCGAACAAGGCCGCGCCCGGCGAGTCCGCGTTCGCCTCCGGCGCCTGGCGGCCGGCGCAGCCCAGCGAAGCTCCTAGCAAGAGCAATCCGATCGTCCCCACCACGGCGAAACGCAGCATGGGGGCAGCGTAGGGAGGGGAGCGGCGGACGGCAAGCGGCCGCCGGCGGGGCGCCGAACGGCCCCAGGTCGGGCCCGTCGCAGCCGTGAATCGGCCCCCAGCGCTGGATGCCACGAGCACCGATGCATGGTCCGCCCATGGGAGCCAGGTGCTGGATCGGAGCGCTGGCCGCCTCTGCGCCCGGCAGCGAGGCGGAGCTGGTCGATGCCTCGAGCCCCAAGAGGGGACAGCTCCTCCTGGTGCGCTGCGGCCGCCCGGACCCCGGAGCGTCGAGGTTCGTCAGCAGCGCGCGCCGGGCGCTCGGTGGCCCGCGGTGACGCCCTGAGCGGCGGCGACGGCGCACGGCGCGACGCCCCGAAGTGGGACCCGGCATCGAACCGGCCAGTTTCGGGGTAGGATCGCCCTCCCCCTCCGAGCACCTCCCCATGACCCTATCGTTGACCTTCCTCGGCGCAGCCAAGAACGTGACCGGCTCGCGCCATCTGGTCGAGGCGAACGGCACCCGCGTCCTGGTCGACTGCGGACTGTTCCAGGAGCGCGAGAACGCCGCCCACAACTTTGAGCCGTTCGCGGTGCCGCCGTCCAGCATCGACGCCGTGCTGCTGACCCACGCGCACATCGATCACGTCGGCTGGCTGCCGCGGCTGGTGCGCCAGGGCTTCCGTGGCCCAACGCACTGCTCGCGGGCGACCGCCGAGATCGTCCCGGTGGTGCTCGCCGACTCCGCCCGCCTGCAGGCGGAGGACATCGCCTTCAAGCGCAAGCGCCACGCGCGCGAGGGGCGGCAGCCCGCCCGTCCCGTGGAGCCGATGTACGAGGAGGAGGACGTCGAGCAGACCTGCCGCGCCCTGCACGGGGTCCCGTTCGGCGTCGCGCGACAGGTGGCGCCCGGCTTCCGCGCCACCTTCCTGCCCGCGGGGCACATCCTCGGCGCGAGCATGATCCTGCTCGAGCACGAGCCCACCGGGCGCCGGCTGCTCTTCTCGGGGGACCTGGGGCGGGACGATCGCCCGCTGGTCCCGGATCCGGCGTCCCCACCCGCGGCGGACCTCGTCGTCATCGAGTCCACCTATGGAGATCGGGTCCACGACGACAGCGTCGACGTGAAGACGCAGCTCGCCGAGGCGCTCAACGCCGCCGTCGCGCGCGGCGGCTCGGTCCTGGTCCCCGGCTTCGCCGTGGAGCGCGCCCAGGAGCTGCTCTACTACCTGCAGGAGCTGCGCGAGGCCGGCCGCGTCCCCAAGATCCCGGTGTTCCTCGACAGCCCGATGGCGGTGCGAATGCTCGAGGCGTTCGAGCATCACCCGGAGGCGCTCGACGCGGCGGCGCAGGGCCGCGTCGCCCGGCGCGGCACCCCCTTCAGCCTGCCGGAGCTGGTGCTCTGCGCGTCCCGCACGGACTCGAAGCGCATCAACGACCACCGTGGCCCGGCCGTGATCATCGCCGGCTCGGGGATGTGCACCGGCGGCCGCATCAAGCATCACCTCTCGATCCACCTCGACAACGAGCGTTCCACCCTGCTCTTCATCGGCTACCAGGCCTCGGGCACGCTGGGACGGCAGCTCCTCGAAGGCGCGCGCGAGGTGCGCCTGTTCGGCGGTCGCCGGGAGGTTCGCCTGGAGGTCCGGCAGATCCACGGCTTCTCCGGCCATGGCGACCAGAACGAGCTCGTCGCCTGGCTGGGCAAGACGCCGGGCGGCCCGCGACGGGTGGCGGTCGTGCACGGGGGCGCGCAGGTGACCGGGCGGTTCGCGAGCCTGGTCTCGGACCGCTTCGGCTGCGACGTGGTGGTTCCGGACTTCGCCGCGCGAATCGCGATCTAGCGCTCCCCTGCCGGCCGTTCGCGCGCGAAGCCCGGAGCCGCGCCTCGCTTCGGACCGTGGCCCGGACGCAGCGGTCGACCGCTGCGCCGCGCTGGCCCCGCGTGGTAGGGTCCGCGCGGTGTTTGGCCTGTGGAAACGGCGCCGCCCGCAGGTGGGGACCGAGGATCGGATCTACTCGCGCCGGGCGCGTGCCGACCGGGCCCTGCTGGATGAGGCGACGGAGGGCGCGGCCCCCACCCTCGTTGCCTCGTTCTTCCCCGCCTCGCTCCGGCGCGTGGAGCAGGCCCTCGTCGAGCGCGGCGTGCCGACCTCGACCCTGACCGCCCGGGCGCGGCCGTCCCTGCCCCTGCCGCCCAACGCCGGGCCGTGGCTGCTCGACGCGAACCAGCTCACGCTCGACGTCGGGCTCCCGACTTGGCTCGAGCGCGCGGAGGTCGCGCTCCGGATCCTCTTCATCGAGCACTTCCCGCTGGCGCGCGCCGAGGCCGCCGCGCTCGGCGTGATCGAGGAGATCGGCGCGACGCACCCGCACCAGGTGCGGTTCTTCGTGGGGCTGGACGACCCGATGATGATGGCCTTCGGCGGCGAGCGGATCATCGCCCTCATGGAGCGGATGGGGATGGCCCCCGACGAGGTCATCTCCCACCCCATGGTGAGCCAGGCCGTGGTCACCGCCCAGCGGAAGCTGGAGCGACGCCTCGGCGCCGCGCAGCCCGCCGACTCCGACGCGGAGTGGTTCCGGCTCAACGCTCGCGGAGACTGAGAGGCGTTCCGCAACGGCGCCACCAGCGTCCGCGTCGCAAGCGCGTGGCCCTCCCGGCCGGGAGGGTGTACGAGGCGCGCATGGACCGCGCCTTCCGTGACAAGGTCGTGCTGATCACCGGGGCGAGCGCGGGGATCGGGCGGGCGCTCGCCCGAGAGGCGAGCGCGGTCGGGGCGCGGGTCGTGCTCGCGGCGCGGCGCGCCGATCGGCTCGACGCCCTCGCCCAAGAGCTCGGCCGGGACCGAGCGCTCGCGGTCCCCTGCGACGTCACCGTGGACGCGGAGGTCGAGCGCGCCGTCGCTGCCGCGCACGCCTTCGGTCCGATCGACGTGCTGGTGGCGAACGCCGGGTTCGGCGTCAGCGGCGCGCTCGAGGAGCTCACCGTGGCGGACTATCAGCGCCAGCTCGACACCAACGTCCTCGGGGTGATCCGCTGCATCCGCGCGGCGCTCCCCGATCTACGGCGGACGCGGGGCGTGATCGGTATCGTGGGGTCGGCAAACGGCTACGTGGGGCTCCCCGGCCATTCCGCCTACTGCGCCAGCAAATTCGCCGTGCGGGGGCTCGCCGACAGCCTGCGCGCGGAGCTCGCCGCGCAGCAGATCCACGTCACCCACCTGACCCCCGGCTTCATCGCCACCGAGTTTCGCCACGTCGATCGCGACGGCGAGTACCAGCCCACCCGCGCCGACCCGATCCCGCGCTGGGCGCAGCTCTCGGCCGAGCGCGCCGCGCGCCGGATGCTCCGGGCGCTCGCACACCGGCGCCGTGAGGCGGTGATCACCACCCACGCCAAGCTCGGCGTCTCCCTCGCCCGCTGCTGCCCGAGCTTGACCGCCGCCACCCTGCGACGTCTGGCCCCCTGGATCCGGCGCGTGGACAGCGCCTGACGTTCGCCGCGACGCGAGCTCAGGCCCCGGCGGCGCCGAGCGTTGCCCCGCGGCCGAACTCGAGGTGGGACGGCGGCGGACCCAGCGCCGCGAGCAACGGCACGGCACCGATCGCGATCCGACCGCGACGCAGCCAGGGCTCGGGATCGGAGCCCGATCGCCGCGCCGCCTCGTAGCGGAGGAGCGCTGGCAGGTACACGATCTCCCTGCCGAGCCCAGCCCCGCGATCGAGGCGCAGCGCGAGCTCGACCGCCTCGCGCGCCGTCGCGCCAAAACCGCGGAGCCGGCGCCCGAGCTCGACGAAGCTGGCGCCCCCACGGAGCGCGAGCGCCCCGAGGTGGCGGAGCGCGAGCTCGCGGCGCCGCTGGCCGTCGAAGCCGGGCGTCGCGGCCTCCAGCGCCACCGCCCGCCCCTCCTCGTCGTCGCCGCCGCCCGCCGTGCCGACGCGGAAGAGCCCGAGCGGCTCCGCGCGTGCGCGAAGGCGCGGGAGCAGGTGTCCCTCCAGCTCGTGCGCCAGGAGACGGGAGACGTCGCCGGCCCCGAGCGCGACGCCCGCGCGAACGCGGACGACCCGCTCTCCGACCCCCACCGTGCTGGCCAGATCGCGGGACACCTCGACCCGCACGGGCAGCCGGCGTCGCCCGATCTCGGCGCGGAGCGCGGCGACGAGGCTGGTCGGCGAGCGCTCGTCGTCGGAGCGCACGGTCGGCTGATCGCGCGAGGGGAGGACCGCGCGGACCCAGGCTTCGGCGAGGCGCGCCGCCCGCTCGCCCGCTGGCCCCGTCGGCGACGGGAACCGAGCCGCGGCGGCGGCCCGCGCCCGGGGCGTCCCGGGCCGCGCGGCGATCGCCGCCTCCAGCGCCAGCTCGTGCGCCCGCGCCGCGTGGAGGACGCCCCAGGGCCCCGCGCCGGCGAGCGCCGCCGCGAGCTCAGCCAGCCGTCGCTCGAGCGACTCGAGCGACGGGCTCGGCGCGAGCTCGTACTGGGGCGCGAGCTCGCGCCCCGCCTCCCACGCCGCCACCAGCCGCTCCCGCTCCGAAGCGAGCCCGCGCGGGCGGCAACGGTCGAGCAACGCCACGCGCAGCTCCGCCCCCGCGAGCGCGCCCGTGAGCGCCGCGAGGGCCACGGTCATAGCTTGTTGGCGGCAATGTTCGCGAGCTCGCTGCGCTCGCCCTTGCTGAGCAGGAGGTGCCCGACCAGGGGCTCGCCGCGCAGGCGGTCGGCGGTCACCGTGAGGCCGTTGCTCGCGCTGTCGACGTAGGGGTTGTCGATCTGGAACGGATCCCCCGTGAGCACGATCTTGGCGCCCTCGCCGCAGCGCGTGATGATCGTCTTCACCTCGTGCGGGGTGAGGTTCTGGGCCTCGTCCACGATCACGTACTGCTGCGGGAGGCTCCGCCCACGGATGTAGGTGAGCGGCTCGACCTGGAGCTGCCCGCTCTCGAACAGCTCGTCGAAGCCACGGATCCCCCGGCGCTTGGCGCCCCCACTCACCAGCAAGAACTCGAGGTTGTCGAAGATCGGTTGCATCCAGGGGTCCAGCTTCTCCTCGATGCTTCCCGGCAGGTAGCCGAGGTCGCGGCCCATGGGCATCACGGGCCGGCTCACCAGTAGCCGCGAGTAGGTGCCGTCCTCGGCCGTGCGCTTGAGCCCGGCGGCGAGGGCGAGCAACGTCTTGCCCGTTCCCGCCTTGCCGACCACGGTGACCAGCCGGACCGAATCGTCGAGCAGCAGATCGAGCGTGAACGACTGCTCCTTGTTGCGGGGGCGGATCCCCATCACGCCCTCGCGCGGCACCTTCAGCGCCCGGATGTCGCCCTTGTCGGCGTGGAAGCGCCCGAGCCCGCTCCGGGGGCGCGGACTGTCGTCGCGCAGCACGACCGAGACGTTGGCGTAGAGCTTCTCACCCGCCGGCGGCTCGACGGCGCCGGACTCGAAGAACTGATCGAACGCCGCGGCGGGGACCACCACCTCGACGATCCCAGTGTCGAGGTGATCGATGTCGACCGCCTGGTTCTCGTAGGCCTCGGTGGCGAGCCCGAGCGCATCGGCGCGGATGCGGAGGTTCACGTCCATGGTCACGAAGATCGTCGGCACCCCGGGCGACTGGTCGCGCACCTCGATCGCCGTCTGCAGGATCGCGTGGTCGCCGGAGCCCGGGTTGAGGGCGATGGCGATCTCCTTGCGCTCCCGCGGTACGTACACGCGCAGTAGCCCCCCTTCCCCGATCTTGACGCCCGTCGAGAGCGAGCCGAGCGCCCGCTGGGTGTCGAGCAGCCGCGTCACCGTGCGCGCGTTGCGACCGCGCTCGGTGGCCTCCCGCTTGAAGGTGTCGATCTCCTCGAGCACGTAAATGGGGATGATGAGATCGTTGTCCTCGAACTTCAGGATCGCGTGGGGGTCGTGGAGCAGGACGTTGGTGTCGAGGACGTAGTTCTTCTTCATCGTTGGCTTTCACCCGAGGCATCGACCGCGGATCGCCGAGCGCCCGCGCCCACCCGGAGGCGGGGTAGCGGCCCGCGACGGCCGACAGCCCTGGGATTTCATTCGAGAAACCCGTATACCGCAAAACCGCCGACCCCGAGAAGCGCGCCCGCCGCTCCGCCGCGCGACACCCGCGGGCCCAGGGCAGGTCCGTCAGCCCCAGCAGCGAGGGAATTCCCCGGTATTTCGAGCGATTGGGGGCGCCACAGGGCGCGGCCCGTCTCGGGCTCGGCGACGGCGCGCGGGAGAGGGCCCCGACTCCCGCCCCGTTGTGGCAGAAGTGGGACGCCGTGCCGCACCTGCTCCGGTCGCCCCTGCTCCCTGGCCTGGCGATCGCGTACCTCTGCTTGACGGCGCTGACCGCCGGGACGCGCGGCCCCTGGCCGTGGCTCGCGCTGGTGACGCTGCCGCTGGCGCTGGGTGAGGTCTGGCGCCGAACGCGACGGCCCCCGAGCGGACCGGACCGGATCGATCCGAGCGCGCGGAGCGCCCTGCGCGCGACGGCCTGGGGCGCGGCGGCGTGGCTCGCCGCCCGGACCGGACCCGCCGGCGAGGCGGCGCTCGACGCGGCGGCCGCCGTCGGCGTCGGCACCGCCGCCGTCGGTGCGCTGATCGCGCTAGCCCGCATCGGCTCGTTCGGGGGCGTCCTGGGGCCACACCCCCTCGCTCGCTCCCTCGACGCGGCCGCCTTCGTCGGCGTCCTCTGGGGTGTCGCCGCCGCGCTCCCGGGCACCCGCGCGGTGGTCCCCTCGCGACTGATCCGCCTCGATCCACTGGCCGTCGACTACGCGACGACCACGGCGGCGGCGGGCACCCTGCTCGTCTTCGTCTTCGCCGCGCTCCGAACGCAGCGGCTACGACGCCTCGAGCTGGGCGTCACCGAGCGAGCCACCGCGGCGCTCGCCATCGCGCTCACCGCGCTCATCGTGACGGTCCCGGCCGCCCTGCTGGACGTGACCGCGCCCGACCGACTGCTCCCCGTCGGCGTCCTGGTCACGGCGGTCTTCATGGCCTGGACCGCGACGGCCAGCGACGCGGCCACGATCGCGATGGTGCTGCGCGGGACGCTCGCGGTGGTGATGCTCGGCGCACCCACCGTGCTCGTCTCGGCGCTGTTCGCGCGCGCCATGCCGGAGAGCGCCGGCGCCATCGTGCTGGGCGGCACCGCGACCGCGGTCGCGGTGGGGGTGATCGCGCGAGCGGTCGCGCGACCGCTCGGCCCCGAGCAGTCACGGTGGCTCGACGCCATCGACGCGGCGAGCCAGGGCGCCCTGCAGCCCGATCCCGACGCGGCCCTGCGCGCCGCCCTCGAGGCCCTCGGTCGCGCGACGGCGACCGCCGGCGTCCGCCCCGAGGTCTGGCGCGCGGACCCGGAGGCCGTGCTCAGCGTGGACGTCGCCGGCTACCTCCACGCGACGACAGGGAGCGCCCCGCCGCGCCTCTACGAGCTGGCGATGAACGAGCCCGAGCGGACCCTGCGCGCGGACGTGCTCAAGGCGGTCGAGGTGCGTCGCCCCGAGGTGCGCCCGCTGCTCGCCTGGTTCGAGGCGCGCGACGCCTTCTCGGTGACCCTGATCGTCGATGAGGCGGGGCCGGAGGGCTTCATCCTGTTGCCCCGCGGCAACCGCGCCACGCCGATGACGCTCGAGGAGGCGCGGGCGGTCCGCATGCTGACCGACCGTTTGAGCGCCCTGGCGACAGTAGCGTCCGCGCTGGCGCGCTCGCGGGAGCGAGAGCGAGCGGCGAGCGATCGCGCCGCGGAGCTAGCGGCCGAACGCGACCGCCTCGTCGGGGCGCACGGCGGCGCGGCGGCGCGCTACCGCCTCGCCGCCGAGCGACTCGCGCGGCCCGTGCGTCGTGCCGCCTACAGCCCCGCGGCGCGGGTGGCGCTCGAGCGCGTCGAGGCCCTCGCGGCGAGGACGGGCGGGCTCGTGCTGATCGCGCCGCCCGGCACCGACGCCGCCGCCTGGGCCGCCTGCGCGCACCTGGCCGGGCCCGGGGGCGACGGGCCGTTCGTCCTGGTCGATGGGGCGAGCAGCTCCGAGCACGATCCCGAAGCCTGGAACGACCCCGAGCGGTCGCCGATCGCCCTCGCCCGCGGCGGCTCACTGGCCGTGCTCGACGTCGGTGCGCTCCCCGACCCCGTCCAGGAGGCGCTCGCGGCTCGACTCGCCAGCGAGGACGCGAGCGCCCCGAGCTCCGAGGTCGCCCCGCCGTGGCTGGTCGTCACGACCGCCGTCGCGCCCGAACTCCTGCGGCGAGACGGTCGCCTGGCGGCCCCGCTCGCCCGACGTCTGGGGAGCGACCTGGTGCGAGTCCCCGCGCTCGGGGAGCGGGGCGAGGATCTCCACGCGCTCGTGCTCGACGGCCTGGCCGCGGCCGGACTGCGCGAACGCGGCGCGCCGCTCGGCGTGGAGGGCCATGCGCTGCGCGCGTTGCTCGAGCACGACTGGCCCAACAACGACGCGGAGCTCGCGTCCGTGCTGCAGGCCGCGGCGCGCCTCGCCGCGGGCCCGCTCGTGACCCTCGGCGATCTAGCCCGCGCGGGGTTTCGCCCCTTCGCCGACGCCGAGCCCTCGGCGACGCCCCTCCCCGCCGCCGAGCCGCCTCGGCGCGCACGCCGGCGTTGAGCGCGGGGTGCAGGCGCACGGCGATCGGCGGGGCATGGGCTCGCCGCGCACCGCCGCTATTGACTGCCGCCTATCTGCGGTAGGCTCGCTGCGCCGTGGCGTCGGAGAGGCGAGGCAACTGGAGGCTGGGTGACCGCTTCGTGATCGAGCGCGAGGTGGGGCGCGGCGGAGCGGGCGTGGTGTACCGCGCCTTCGACAACCAGACGGAGCAGGTGGTCGCGCTCAAGGTGATCGCGGGCGACGTCGGCGTGGCGGCCGAGGACGAGGCGCGTCTGCAACGCGAGGGCGAGCTCTTGTCGAACCTCGACCACCCGGGGATCGTCAAGACCGTGGCCTACGGGCACCTCGAGGACACGGAGCAGGCCTTCGTCGCCATGGAGTGGCTCGACGGCGAGGATCTCGCGGTCCGCCAGGCTCGCGCGCCGCTCCGACTCCGGCAGACCGTCGCGCTCGCGCTGGCGGTGGGTGACGCCCTGGGCGCCGCGCACGCGGCGGGGGTCGTCCACCGCGACATCAAGCCGAGCAACATCTTCCTCTGCCGCTTGCCGCCCGACGCGCCACCGTCCGTGCTCGACTTCGCCCCCAAGCTGGTCGATTTCGGGGTGGCGGTGAGCGAAAACATCCGCGTCACGCGCACGGGGGATCTGGTGGGGACCCCGGCGTACATGGCGCCGGAGCAGGCGCGGGGCGACGCACCCATCGACGCGAGATGCGACGTCTACTCGCTGGGCGCCACCCTCTTCGAGCTGGTCGCGGGGCGGCCGCCCCACGTGGGACCGACGGCGATCGCGACGCTCGCGCGCCTGGTGACGACGCCGGCGCCGCGGCTGTCGGACCTGCGTCGCGACACCCCTCCGCTGCTCGACGAGCTCGTCCAGCGGATGCTCCAGACCGACCCCGAGCTCCGCCCCGCCTCGGTGGCGGAGGTGATGGGACCGCTCTCGATACTGCTGCGCGAGTCGGGGACCGTGCCCCTCTCCATCCCACCGAGCGAGCCGGTGCTGTCGTCCCGCCTCGGCACCAGCGCGTCGCGGCTGCTCACCTCCATCGTGGCGCTCCGGTTCCCCCAGGCGAGCGCGCGAGACCGGGCGCTCGACTACCTCGCCGAGCGCGGGGCCGACGCCGTCCGGCTCGGGCAGGACGCCATCGTCGCGCACCTCGGCGCGCGCCGGGCGGTGGGGACCGAGGCCTCCACCGCACTCGATCTCGGGCGGCGCCTGGCCCACGCGGGGGCCCAGGTCGGCGTGGCGAGCGGGCGCGCCCGCATTCAGCTCCGGGGCTCGACCGGCGAGGTGAGACCGGTGGGCGAGGTCGTCGATCGGGCGGCCGCGCTGGCCCGCGACGCGCGACCGGGGGTGGTGCTCGCCGACGTCACCACCAGTGAGCTCGGCCGGGGACGCTACGAGTTTCGTGCCCGCGACGACGGCTCCACCATCGTCGGCGAACAGGTCCGCGGCGCGCGCGCCGAGCGGGTCGGCGGGGCGCCGTTCGTGGGGCGGGAGCCCGAGCTCGCCCAGGTGCTCGCCGCCTTCGAGCGCAGCTTCCGGGACTCGACGCCGGTGCTCGTCACCCTCTCGGGGGCTCCCGGGATCGGCAAGACGCGCCTGCGGCGCGAGGTCCTCGCGCGGATCCTCAGCCAGTCCAACGCCCCGGTGGTGGTGCTCCAGCGCGCCGAGGCCTACGCCCGAGGCCACGCCCTCGGCGCCGCCGCCGACGTGCTCCGCTCGATCATCGAGCTGCCGAAGGGCAGCACGGCGGAGGAGGCGGAGCACGCCATCCTGACGCGGCTGGGTCCACCGGGACGCGACGAGGCCGAAGCGGGGAGCCGCAGCCTCCTGGCTAGCCTGCTCGCGAACACCGCGCTCCCCGAAGGGATCGACCCACGCGGTGCCCGTGACGCCCTCTGGCTCGCCATGACCGATCTGGTGCTCCAGGTCCTGGCGACGCAACCGACCATCATCGTGATGGAGGACCTCCAGTGGGCGGACCCGGAGAGCATCGGCTGGATCGACCACCTGCTGGGGCGAGCGGCGGAGCGGCCGCTGCTCGTCCTCGGGGTGCTGCGCCCGCACTTCTGGGCCGAGCACCCCGCACGCTTCACCGGGCGCGACCAGGTCCGCGTCGACCTGCGACCGCTCTCTCGCCGCGCGTCGCTGACGCTCGCCAAGGCCGTCGTCGGCGAGGGGGCGGACGAGGACACCCTGGACCGGATCGTGGAACAGGCCGCTGGGCTGCCGCTCTTCGCCGAGGAGCTCGCGCGACTGACGGCGCTCGGCGGCGACGCCCGCCACGCGCCGACCATCGAGGCGGCCATCCAGGTCAGCATCGATGCCCTCGACGACGAGTGCCGCGACGCCGTGGGCCGGCTCAGCGTCCTCGGTCTGTCCGGCTGGGATTCGGCTCTCGAGGCGCTCGGGATGCACCACGCCGAGAGCGTGATGAAGGCGCTCTCCGCGGCCGAGGTGCTGATCGAGCAGAACGTGTCGCGCTTCGTCGGCGCCCGCGAGTGGGCCTTCAAGCACGCGCTGGTCCGCGACGTCGCTTACGAGTCCCTGGGCGAGGCGGAGCGGAAGGAGCTCCACGCCCTCGCGGCGCGCTGGCTGGCGTCGATGGGGGAGGACGCCGCCACGGTCGCTGCGCATTTCGACCTTGGCGGGGAGCAACCGGCAGCCGCTGAGTACTGGGCGCGCGCTGCCGAGCACGCCCTGGCGACGAACGCCCTGGCGGACGCGGTGCGCATGGCCGAGCGGGCGCTGGCCTTCGCGGACAACCCAGCGCAGGGGTTCGCCCGGGCCCTCTGCCTCGACGAGGCATGGAACCGCCTCGATCCGCGGGCGGGGGACCGGGAGACGGCGATCCGGGAGCTCGAAACCGCCGTCCACGACGAGGCGAGCGCGGTCCGCTGTCGGGGCGCGCGAGTGCGCTTCGACGACGCGCGCGGCACCGGCGACGACCTGATGGGCCGCCTCGCCGAGGTCCGCAACGCCGCGGCGCGGCTGGGGATCCACGACGAGGAGGCGCGGTGCTCCGCGGCGCTGGCGTCTCGCCTCGCCTACGCCGGCCGCTTCGACGAGGCGACGGCGGAGGCCAGCCGCCTGCTCGATCTAGCGGAGCGGCGCGGGCTCAAGGGCGCGGCCCTGGACGCCTGGCAGACGCTCGCCATCGTGCGCCAGACCCAGGGCGCGCTCAGCGGCGCTCTGGAGGCGCGGCGCGCAGCCGCCGCCGCCGCCCGCAGCGCGGGGCTCAAGGAGCGGGAGGCGATGCTCACGACGAACGTGGGGTTCGCGCTCACCACCATCGGCGCGCGGCAGGAGGCCCGCGCGGCGCTCGAGGCCGGGATCGCATTGGCGGACGCGATCGGCAGCCCGGGCGCGGTGCGGCACGCGCAAATGAACCTCCTGGGATGGGCAGCGACCTTCGGCAACGACCGCGGCCTCGAGGCCCACCTGGCCGAGACGCGCGCCGACGCGGACACGGCCGCCGCCGGGGTGTGGGCGGCGCCGGATCGGGCCAACCTCGGCGCCCTGTTCTACCGTGGCTGGGAGCTGCTCCGCGCCAAGGGCGACAAGGTCTGCGCCCGCTCGCGGGGCCTGCTCAAGTTCTGCGCCGAGACCTACCGGGCGACGGGAAACAACGACCTGCTCCCAGTCGCCCTCGCCGTCTGGGCCGAGGCGGAGCGCCGCTGCGGCAACCTCGCCCGCGCGCTCGAGCTGGCCGGCGAGGCCGCTGACCTGCTCGAGGGCGGCGCCCCGAGCTTGCTCAACGAGTCCACCGTCTACCTCTCGCTCCATGACGTCCGCGTGGATCTCGGCGACGAGGCGGGCGCCCACGACGCCATCATCCGCGCGATGGCGCCGCTCAGGCGGCGCCTCGAGGGGCTCGTTGGGACCCCCTATGCCCGGCTGTTCCTCACCGAGCTCCCGCAGAACGCCGCGCTGGTCGCCCTCGCCGAGGGGCACGGCTTCATGCCCGAGGAGATCCACCGCGTGCTGGAGAGCGCCGGCGCGTAGCCCCCGCGCGCTCACGCCGACGGCGCTCGGCACCCCGACCCTTGACGAGCGGAGGTGAGCATCTCGAGCAAGCGCGCCAGGTCCACGATCGCGAAGCGCGAGGAGTAGTCACTCATCGCGTACGGCAAGACCAGGTGAGGGCCATGGATCTGCCCCCCACAGCTGTAGACCACGTTGGGGACGTACCCCTCGCGCTCATTCTCGGCAGGGGAGAGGAGCGGCTCGTCGAGACGGCCAATCACTCGCAGCGGGTCCTGCCGATCGAGCAGGATCGCCCCGATGCAGTAGCGACGCATGGCGCCCACGCCATGGGTGAGGAGGAGCCAACCCGCCTCCGTCTCGAGGGGCGAGCCGCAGTTGCCGAGCTGAATGAATTCCCAAGAGCGGGCGGGGCGAATCAGGAGGCGCTTGTCGTACCAGAAGTGGAGGTTGTCCGACCGCATCAGGTAGAGGTTCTCGTTGTCCTGGCGCGCGATCATGGCGAAGTCGCCGCCGACCCGCCTCGGGAAGAGGGCCATGCCCTTGTTCGCCGCCCCCGGACCGTTCAACGTGTTGATCTTGAAGTGCAGAAAGTCCGTCGTCTGGAGAAACTGCGGCAGGATCACCTTGCCGTCGTACGCGGTGTAGGTCGCGTAGTACGTCCGGGTGCCGTCCTCGTCGAAGAATTCCACGAAGCGGGCGTCCTCGATCCCGTTCGCCTCGGCCGGAGAGCAAGGAAAGATGACCCGCTCGGACAGGTCGTGCGCGCTCTCGTAGCTCACCTCGTAGTTTGACTCAGCCAGCGCCCGGATCCCGGACGCGGTGCCAGGATCGCTCGATCCTCGATCGGGGCGCTCCCGTCGTTCCTCGTCGAGGCGCGCCTCGAGCTCGCTCCACGAAAACGTCTCGCCGAGCCCCGCCATCACCGCCATGGTGAACTCGTTGTGGAGCCCGAGCTCGCCGAGCTTGCGCGCGAAGAGGGAGCGCTCGTAGCTCACGTCCCGCCGAGGTTCGGGCGCCGTCGCCAACGACGTGGCCGGATCGACCGTTATCGTTCCCTCCGCGTCCACCGTCCCCGACCGAAACGCGATCGACGAGATGTGCCCCTCACCCGCCGCGCGCAGGCTGAGGATGAAGCGCCGCGATCCAGCGGGGACTCCCGACTGGTCCGGGTGCCACACCATCGAGGGGTTGAAGAGGGCCGCCGACTCGATCGCGTACTCCTGGCTGAAATAGGCGCCCAGGAGCAGCTGGTGAGGGGGCGACAGGCGGGCCTCCGGCGCGAGATAGCCCACCAGCTGCCGGCAGCGGGAGAGGAGGAAGTCCTCCAGACGGGCGTGCCTCCCCTGGAATTGCTCGAGGGTGTGCGCGAGCTCGAGCTCCACCTCGTGCGGGGTGAGGGCCGTGACCCGAGCGACGATGTTCCGGGTCTGCTGTTCGCTGGACGGCTGCAGCGGCCGCACCAAGACTCGGCGCTGATTGGGATAGATGACGATCGAGGAGCGCTGGACGAGCATAAGGAGGACCTACGGCTTTGCTGGGCCTTCACTGGCTGGGCGAGGCGCGACGAGGGACGCCTCGAGCTGCGTGAGCTCGCTCACCGAGAGCAGAAACGCGAGGGTGGACTCAGCCCCCTGATTCTCGTTGGTGCGATCCATCGCCAGCCCGTCGCGGCAACCACCCGTGGTCGGATCATAGAGCTCCAGGTCGAGGTCGTTGCGCCCCAGGAACCAGTCGAATGCCCGGCGCGCCTCGGTGAGCCAACGCGGGTCGTGAGTCGCGCCGCAGGCCTCGGCGCAAGCCGCCACCGTCGCCTGTGCCTCCAGCGGCTGCTGGTCGAAGCGAGCGCGCGCACCGCCACGTTCGTAGAACCCGTTCGAGCCGATCGGGCGAAAGCGACCCGCCTCCGACTGTTGCACCCGGCAGAGCCACGAGAGCGCGTCGAGACCAACGGCCATCGCGCGAGGATCCTCGCCGAAGCTGCCGCTCAGGATGAGCGCGTGGGGCAGCACGGCGTTGTCGTACGTCAGGCGGTCCGAGAACCAACGCCAGTCGTCGGACGCATGCCGATCGAACTGGGTCAGCAGGCGACCGGTCAGCTCGGTGCGCAAGCGCTCTACCGCGCTGTCGCCGTGGAGGCGCCGGAAGTAGTCGTGGACGCCCAGCAGGGCGAGCGCCCACTCCCGCGGGTGCTCGGAGTCGAGAGTCGCCGAGGCGGTCTCCGAGAAGAGGCGCGCCGCCCACCGGTGGAGCCCGAGCTGTCGTGATCGACCCGCCACGGCGCCCAGGGCGCGGAGGGCGCGCCCGTGGGCGTCGTCCGGTAGGACGGTGTCGATCCAGCGACGCTCGAAGCTCAGGAAATTGCGGAAGCGGCCCGTCCCGGGGTCGAACGCGTGGTTCACGAAGGTCGCGTAGGTGCTGGCGAGCCGTCGCAACTCCGTCGAGTCGAGCCCCAAGTCCTCCAGCTCCACGGTGAGCAACAGGGCCCGGGCGTTGTCGTCGGTGCAATACCCCTGGTCGAGTCGAGGCACGACGAAGGCGGCGTGCTGGATCAGGCCGGTGCCGTCCGTCATGCGGATGAGGTGATCGAGGCGCAGCCGCGGCAGCTGATCGCCGCGCTGTTCGAGCGTCTTGACCCCCAGGATCCCCCGGGAGCTACCGGCACGCTCCCGTCGCGCGGCCGAGAAGGACTCGACGTAGCGCTGCGCCACGTTGTTCCACACCGACTCGCGGCTGAGCAGGTAGGCCCGCTTGCGCATGCGGTTCCGCCGCGCGTCGTCGCGGAGCAGCGCGGCGGCCTCGCGAGCGATGGCGCCCGGGTCCCCGAAGGGGACGAGGACGCCGCGCTCGTCGGCGAGCAACTCCTCCGCATGCCAGTACGGGGTCGAGATCACCGGCTTGCCGCAGCCAAAGGCGTAGGCCAGGACGCCGGAGGTGATCTGCTTGGGGTTCAGGTAGGGAGTGATGAAGATGTCGGCGGCGCCGATGAAGCAGAGCAGCTCGTCGAGCTCCACGAAGCGGTCGAAGAAGACGACGTGCTTCCTCACCCCCAGGTCTTCCGTCAGCCGGATCAAGCTCAGGCGGTAGGCCTCGCCCTGTTCCCGAACCAGGTTCGGGTGGGTCGCGCCCACCACCACGTAGACCAGATCGGGGAATTCTGTGACCAGCGCCGGCAGGGCGCGCAACACCGACTCGACGCCCTTGTTGGGCGCGAGCAGCCCGAAGGTGAGCAGCACCTGCTTGCCCTCGACTCCGTATTGATCCTTGAAGAAGGAAGAGTCGGCGAAGGGCATGTCCGGCACCCCGTGCGGGATCACGTCCACCTTCGCCCGAGGCGCCCCGTAAAGGTCGATCAGGAAGGACCGGCCCCGCTCGGACATGACGACGAGCCGGGAGGAGAGGGAGATCACCTCGCGCAGGACCCGGTCCTGCTGGGGGCTCGGCTCGTCCAGGATGGTGTGCAGCGTCGTGACCACCGGCGCGTCGAGCTCCCGGAGGAGCGTTGCCACGTAGCTGCCGGAGGCGCCCCCGAAGATACCGAACTCGTGCTGCAGCGAGACGACATCGACGCGATTGAGGTTCAGGAAGTCCGCGGCGCGTCGGTAGGCGTCGCGGGACTGCTCCTCCACCTCGAAGCGCGCCTCGGCGCCGTAGTCGTAGTGCTGCTCGGGGTCGGTGATCGGGATGACGACCCGCTCCGTGCCGGGGTGACGGTCGGTGATCGACCGCGCGAGATCGTGAGTGAAGGTCGCGATCCCGCATCTCCGGGGGAGGTAGCTGCCGACGAAGGCGATCTTGCGGACGTCCAGGAGCTGAACCATGTGTGCTCATCCTCGGTTCGGCGAGGCGGCGTCGCCAACGCTCGGCGGCGCCGCGGGCTCGCGCGGCGAACGGCCAGCAATGGCCTCGTACACTCGGACGTAATCGTCCACCATCCGCGCCACGCTGAAGCGCTCCTCGACGCGCCGGCGACAGTCCCGGCGATCCAGCGCTCCGACGCGGGCGAGGGCGGCGACGGCTTCGCTCACGTCGCGCACCAAGAAGCCGTCGCGCTCGTGCCGAATCAGCTCGCGCATGCTGCCCCGCTCGAAGGCGATCACGGGCGTACCGCAGGCCATCGCCTCCACCACGCTCAGCCCGAACGGCTCCGAGAAGGAGATCGGATGGAGCAGGGCGAACGCGCCCCCCAGGAGCCCGTCGCGGCGGTCAGGCCCCACGCTGCCCAGGTAGGTGACCCGCTCGCCGTCCAGGTGGGGCTCCACCCGCTCGCGGAAGTACCCGGCGTCCTGGATGATCCCGGCCATGACGAGCGGCAGCCCCCCGCGGCGCGCGATCTCGATCGCCTCCGCCGCGCCCTTGTCCGGGTGCATCCGCCCGAAGAAGAGCAGGTATTCCCCGGGGGCGCTGCGAAAGGTGAAGCGGCCGACGTCGATGCCGTGGTGAATGGTGGCCGCGTACGTCAGCGTCGGGTCGCGATCCGCATCACTGATGGCGACGTAGGAGGTTCGGCCCGAGTACCGCCGGTAGACCGGCAGGATGTCCGGCGACGAGAAGCCATGGATGGTGGTCAACATCGGGGTGTCCACCAGGCCGGAGTAGGTCAGAGGCAGGAAGTCGAAGTGGTTGTGGATCAGATCGAACTCCCCGGCGCGCTCGAAGACCGAGGCGATGTGGAGGCACTCCCACACCTTGGGGTCGAGGCTCGGATCTTCGGCGTAGCCGCGGGGCACGACGCCTGCGAGCCGGCCTCGGGTCACGGAGTCGAGGGTGGCGAAGAGCGTCACGTCGAAGCCGCGGTCGACGAGCCCCTCGGCGAGCAGCGACACGACGGCTTCCCAGGGCCCGTAGTGTCGAGGGGGCGTGCGCCACGCGATGGGCGCCAGCAGGGCGACCCGCAGCGGATGCGTCATCAGGGATGGCGCCCATGGTGCGCCCGCGACGGCGGGAATGATAGCCATGAATCCACGATGCCCCCAGCGGCGCCCCGCGCCTGGCCACGCCACTCCCGGCCGCACTGCGCCCCCCTTACCCGCGGCTCGCGCCGCGAGCCGCCGATCTAGGGCGGGGCCGCCACCCCTGGACCTTTCGCTTCGTTCTTCCTATGGGGGAGCGGGCGGGTCAGGGTCGGCCGCCGCGGCCGACAGTGGGTCGAACGTGATGGGGCACTGGAACGCGGTGGCGGCGAAGACTGGCGATCGCGTGGGGTAGCCGCGACTGCGGCGACGGCTGACTGCCGTCGCGTCCCGTCGCGACGCCGTCGTGCTCGCCGCGACTGACGTCGTCGCGTGCGCCGTCGTCGTGCTCGTCTCTCGTCCGGGCCACATGACGCGCGATTCCCTCGACCAGTTGGTCCAGGCGCGCACCCTGGACCTCACCGATCACCACCCCGTCGTGATCTCGATCCTGTGGCACGACCTGGACCAGCTGATCCCGGGGCCGCTCGGGATGCTGATCGTCATGAACATCGTGTTCCGGGCCGGGCTCGCCGCGCTCTTGCTGACCTTCCGCCGGCCGCTCGTCCTTCGCGCCTCGGCGATACTCGTGGTGGGCTTCTTTCCCCCGGTGTTCGCGATCGCGGGGACCCTCTGGAAGGACACGCTGATGCAGGCCGCGCCGCTCGCCGGCGTCGGGCGCTCCCAGCGAAGCCCTCCCTCACCGGCACTCGCCGCGGACGGTGGAGTACACCCCGGGCACGGGCGCGTCGCCGGACGGGATGGCCGTGAAGTAGACGCAGATGAGGGTTTCGCCCTGGGTCATCACGCGGAGATCGATGGGGTAGTCTTGGCAGGTGCGGTTGACGGCGTAGCGCGTGAGGTTCACGGTCTGCCCCGCGTACGGCAAGAGCGTGTAGCCGTCCACCTGGCACTCGCCCTCGACCACGCCCCACTGCGCGCTGGCCATCGGATCCGGGGGGAGCGCGACCTCGAGCACCTCCGGATCACCCTCGACCTCGAAGCCGTACAGGATGACGGCGTCGAGCACGGCCGGATCGAGACTGGAGTCCTCGCCCGAACACCAGGCGCCGTCGGACAGCTCGTAGCAGGTGGCGTCCGCGACGCAGCCTTCGACCGTCGCGACGACGGTGAACCCCCGCGGGCAACGCTGCTCCGTGCGCCACTGGGCGCACCAGGTGCCATCATCGAGCTCATAGCAGGCGCCGTTGCGCGGGCAGGCCGCCGCGTCCGGCGCGGCGCCGAAGCCGGCGGCGCAGGCGTCACTGGCGAGGCACTCGACCTCACTCTCGCTGAACCACACCGGCGTGGTCGTCTCGCTGCAGTCGACCTCGGCGCCGCCCGTGCACCAGCGGCCGTCGGGGAGCTCGAAGCACGAGCCGTCCGCGTAACACTCACCCGCGGTCGCGATCGTCTCCATGCCGTCGGGGCAGACCGCCGCCGCGCCGCCAGCGCCACCGACCGGCTCGACCCCCCCCGCGCCGCCGGCGCCGCCGACCGGCTCGGCCCCCCCTTCGCCGCCGGCGCCGGCCACACCGTCCTCGCCGTCACGGAAGGCGACGTCGGTCCCGTCGAGCTGGCAGGCGGTCAAGGCGTAGAAGGCGAGTGGGATCGCGGGAAATTGACGGGTCATGACTCCTCCTCAAAGGCTAGTGGGATGGGGACGCGAGCCGCCAGCGGCGGCAGGGCCGTCCAGGCGCTCAGGGGTAGGGTCGCGGGCTCCTCGCGAAAGCTCGCTGACCTCACCGCGGTCACGGTCGATTCCAGGTCGAGGGGCGTTCCAGGAGCGCCTGCGCGCCAGTTCACCGCGGCTCTCCCCGCTGGATCGCGTCCCGCTCGCGGCGGGCCTGCGACGCCAGGGGCGAGTCCGGGTGCTCGGCGAGGAGCCGCTCCAGGAGCGCGAGCGCCCGCGCGTCGTCGCCGGCTCGGCGCGCAGTGAGCGCGGCGGCGAAGAGCTGGTTCTGGCGCTCCAGCGTGGAGACGCCGAAGCTCGCCGTCGGGGGCTCGCCCGTCGCGGGCGGGTCGACGGCCGCGCCCGCGGGGACCGCGCCCGTGGCGGGGGACGCCACGCTCGAGCGGGCTCTGGCGAGCGTGGCGTCGGCCCCACCCACCGGCGATGGGGCAGCCGAGGTCGGTGGCGGGGGTAGCGCCGGGCTCACCGCGGGCGCGGCGTCGCAGGGCTGCCCGTCCGACGACCAGCGCTCCCCGGCGGCGAGCAGTCGCCGAGCACCCCCGCTCACGACGCGGACCTGACCGGCGGCGACGAGGACGCAGGAGCGGACCGGGGCGGTCCCCGACGCGGGCTGCACCGTGACGGTGAACCGCGTCCCGACCACGGTGACGGTGGCGTCGGGGGTGGCGACGGCGAGGGTGCGCCCCGGACCGAGCGGGGGCACCTCGAGCGCAACGGTGCCGCGCGCGAGCCCGAGCCAAGCTCCACCCGCTGGCGCGCGACGGTCGCCGAGCGCTAGCTCCGTGCGCTCGGCGACGCGCACGGCGGCCCCGCTCGGCAGGGCGACGACCGCGCTCGCCCCGGCGGCGACCTCGAGCCGCTCGGTCGCGAGCAGGCGGCGCCCCGCGCGCACCGCCGCGTCGCGACCGTCGCTGCCGCGGACGGTGACGGCGCCCGTGAGCTCGGCGACGGTCACGCACGCCGACCCGTCGCCGGGGTGTGCGGGCGGCGCCGGGCGGACATAGATCGCCGCCCCCGCGGCCAGCGCGAGCGCAGCGCCGGCAGCGCCGAGCCCCAGGCGCCATGGTCGCGCGCGACCACGCCGGGCGGTCGCGACCATGGCCGCGACCACGCGCTCCTCGCGCTCGGCGCCGAGCTCGGGGGGCTCCGGCGCCTCGGGATCGACCTCGCGCAGCGGCGCGAGCAGGTGGCGGCAACGGGCTTCGATTCCGCTCATGGCTGGTCCTCCCCGGGCAGCGCGCGCGCCTCGCAGCGCCGTACGAGCTCCTGCCGGCCGCGCAGCAGCCGTGACTGCGCGGCGGTCAGCGAGATGCCAAGCATCACGGCGACGTCGGCGAGGCGATGCCCCTCGAGATCGTGGAGCACGACGACCCACGCGCGCCCCGGATCGAGCTGACCGAGCTCGCGCCGCACCTCGGCGACGCGCTCGCTCAGCGCGGCGGACTCCGCGTAGAACCGGGCAGTGGTCGCGTCGACGTCCCCCTCGGCGGCGAGCTCGGCGAGGTGGCGCCGGGCGCGGTAGCGGCGCCGGAGCTCGGTCAGCGCGACGCGCGCGGTGAGCGTGGTGGCCCAGGCGGTGAGCGGACAGGCGTGGGTGAAGCGGCGCTCGCGCAGCGTCCTGATGATCTGCTCGAAGCTCTGCTGCACCAGATCGTCGTGGTCGGCCTCTCGCCGCCCAAGCACCCGGCGTAGGGTGCGATCGACGACGGGCAGGAGCTGGCGATAGAGGGCGACGGCGCCCTCGCGATCACCGGCGAGGACGCGGGCGACGAGGCGCCGCTCCGCCTCGACGCCGGGCTCCGCCGGGCCGATCTCGCCGGCGGCGGCGCGCTCCGATCCCGCGGCGGGGAGGGTCGGCGCCCGGGGGATTGGGGTCAGAGCCATGGAGGGCACGGCACGGGGAGGGTCGCGCGAGCCGCTCGGAAGTCGGCAGGCGAGCCGTCAGAATCTACCGATTTCCACCCCGGCCAGGCCGAGCCCCGTGATCGTCGGGTTGGCGCCCACCGAATCCCCCGCGACCCGGACCTCCTGGCCTGGCGACGTGACCAGCTCCGCGCCGAGGGTGAGCCGCACCCAGGGAGCGGCGCGATACCCGAGCGCGGTGCGCATTCGGACCCCGAAATACGCCCGCTCGGCGTCCTCGGCGGGCGACTCGTCGCTCGCCGCGAGCGCTCCGCTCCAGCGCTCGAGGGCCCCCTCGACCGCGACCACCAGGGCCCACCGCGGCGCGAGCCGCGGCTCGAGGCGAGGACCGAGGCTGGCCGTGAGCCAGTCGCAGCTCAGCCCATCCTGCGCCGCCCGGCGGGCGGCCGAGAGCGTGGCGCCGAGTCCCGCCCGTCCCCAGACGAGCGCCCTCACCCCGACGAAGCCGCCGAGCCGCGCGGGTCCTTCGGTGAGTCCTGGTCCCACGAGCGCGCCGACACCGCTCGACCAGCGCACCCCCGGTGACCGAACGCGGGCCTCCCCCTCGGGGAAAGGCAGGGCGACGGGCCGAGCCGGGGGATCGGGGCCAACGGGCGGGCTCGGGGCGGGCGGAGACGGGGCCGTCGGCACCGCCCCCACTGTGGCCAGCGGGGTGGGCTCGTCGGCAGTGGCGCCCCCTGCAGCGACGCCCCCTGCAGCGACGCCCTCCGTCGTGGCGACCACAGCCCGCTCCCCCCCGCCGAGTTCGAGCACCAGCGCACCGACCACGAGCCCCACCGCCTGGTCGCGGGCCTCCGGCAGATCCTCGGGCAGAAACTCCAAAACGCGCGCAGCGGGGCGCCCGGCGAGCTCGACGTGGACCTCGACGCGATTCGGGCTGCGAAAGGTCACGATCGCGATCGGGGTGGAGCCCCGCGCTGCCTCGACGCAGCGCTCCGGAGCGACGACGGCCGTGCAGGCGTCGAGCAGCACCGCCGCGGGCGGCGCCGGCTGGGCGTCGTACAGGACCAGGACCGGGATCACGCGGTGCCCCCCCGGGCCAAGCCGGGCGTCGGGGGAGCAAGGCGACCGAGCCAGCGCGGCGTCTGCACGAGACGGGACGGATAGCAGACGTCGGCGGGGGACGACCAGCGGGGGCGGTCGCGGTGGGCGGGGCCCCGCGGGCGCTGACGCCACCCGGCGGCCGGCTTCCGCCCCTGGACCTGCCCGTACCTTTCTCCTATGGGGAAACCGCGGGGCGGGCCCTGGTCGGCGACTGCGTCCCGTCGTCGATTGAACGTGAGCAAGCACGGGAATGCCGCGGCGGCCAGAGCCATCGATCGCGTCGGGTGGCCGCTAACGCGACGACGGCGGGCGGCCGTCGCGTCCCGTCGCGACGCCATCGTGCTCGGCGCGACCGGCATCGTCGCGTGCGCCGTCGTCGTGCTCATCTCTCGACCGGGCCACATGACGCGCGATTCCCTCGACCAGCTGGCCCAAGCGCGATCCCTGGACCTCACCGATCACCACCCCGTCGTGATGTCGGTCCTGTGGCACTCCCTGGACCGGCTGATCCCGGGGCCGCTCGGGATGCTGATCTTCATGAACGTCGTGTTCTGGGCTGGGCTTGCGGCGCTCTTGCTGACCTTCCGCCGGCCGCTCGTCTTGCGCGCCGCGGCGATGCTAGCAGTGGGCTTCTTCCCTCCGGTGTTCGCGATCGCGGGGACCCTCTGGAAGGACACCCTGATGCAGGCCGCGCTGCTCGCCGGCGTCGGCTGCCTCGTCGTCTTTCTGCGCACGCGGCAACGCTGGCTGCTCGGGCTCGGCATCCTGGCCTGCGTCTTCGCGAGCGTCACCCGCCACAACGGCCTCGCTGCGACCTGGCCGCTGCTGATGCTGCCGTGGCTGGTGGCGCCGGGGTTCCCACGGCTGCCGTGGCTGGCGCGCCTGGTCGCCGCCGCGGGCGCGGCGCTCGTCTCCACCGTCGTCACCACGGTGCTGGTCGTGCAGCTGCTCGGGACGTTCACCAAGCACGAGGCGTTCTGGCAGCTCATCGCGACGTTTGACCTCGCCGGCATCTCCGTCAACACGGGGCGTCAGATGTTCGACCCGGGTTCGCCCGTGCTGCGCCGGGGCGCGTCAGTCCCTGACCTGGAGCGTTGCTACGGGAGCTCGAATCACCTCTCGCTCTACGAGCGCTGCATCGACCCGAGGACCAAGGGGCGAGAGCCCCTCTTCTCCCGAATTTCCGCGCCCGCCGAGCTCGCGAGCCTCGCCTCGAACTGGCGACGCGCCGTGCTCGCCGAGCCGCTCGGCTACCTCCAGCACCGCTACGACGTCTACCGCCTGGCGATCGGCCTCACCTCGCACGGGGCAAGCCTTACCTACGGTTCGAGGATCTCCGCGACGGACTACCCGCTCTCCCCCACCGCCCGCTCGGTCCAGGCCTCGATCGCGTCGCTCGCCAGCACCCCGCTGTTCCGGGTCTGGATCTACGTGGCGCTCGCGCTCGCCGCTGCGGGCGCCGCGATCCCGTTCTACCGGAGGACCGGCTCCGCGCTGCCGCTCGTGTTCGCCTTGTCCAGCCTCTCCTACTCGTCGAGCCTCTTCTTCGCGGCGGGCGCCCGAGACTATCGCTACTCGGTCTGGACCGTCCTCGCGAGCGTGCTCGCGCTCCTCGCGTTCGCCTCGACCGGTCGCCTCAGGCCCGCCGCCGGGGGAAAATGCCGCGCCGCGGCCCCGGCTCCCCGAGGGGGCGAACGACCTTGCGGCCCGGGCCGGGGGGCCCCAGAGGCATGGGATGACCGAGGGCCGCCCCCGTCGGCAGCGAAAAGGAGCGCCTCCATGTCGCACGACCACGCTCACGGAACCGACGGTCACGAGCCCGGCGACCACGCCCACGGAGCCGCTCGCCCCTGCCCCTCCTGTGGGAAGTCTTCGGGGACGGCACCGGAGCCAAACCTGGTGACCGATCCCGTCTGCGGCATGCAGATCGATCCCCAGTCGGCACGCGGCGGGAGCGCCGAGCATGACGGGGCGACGTACCATTTCTGTAATCCCCGTTGCCGGACCCGCTTCGTCGCCGACCCGGCGCGATACCTGGAGTCCCCGGCGCAGGCCGCTCCTCCGCACGGTGCTCCCGCCGCCGTCGCCGCCATTGTCCCGGACGCCGCCGTCGCCGCCGAGGGAGCCGAGTACGTCTGCCCGATGCACCCGGAGGTGGTCAGCTCAATCCCGGGGGATTGCCCCCTCTGCGGCATGGCCCTCGAGCCGCGGACGGTGACGCTCTCGGAGGCCGCGAACCCGGAGCTGGTGGACATGACCCGGCGCTTCTGGGTGAGCTTCGCGCTGTCGCTGCCGCTCTTCCTGCTGGCCATGTCCGAGATGCTGCCCGGCGATCCGGTCGCGCACCTCATCGCGCCGCGCCTCCAGGCATGGGCACAGCTCTCCCTCAGCGCGCCCGTCGTCCTCTGGGGCGGCTGGCCCTTCTTCCAGCGCGGCTGGGCGTCGCTGATGAACCGGCACCTGAACATGTTCACGCTGATCGCCCTCGGCACCGGAGCGGCCTTCGGGTTCAGCGTCCTCGCCACCGTGGTGCCGGAGTGGCTGCCGCACTCGGTGCGGCACGGCGGCCGGATCCCGCTCTACTTTGAGGCCGCGGCGGTCATCACGACCCTGGTGCTCATGGGCCAGGTGCTCGAGCTCCGCGCGCGCAGCGCCACCTCGAGCGCGATCCGGGCCCTGCTCGGGCTGGCGCCGAAGACCGCGCGGCTCCTGCACGACGACGGGACCGAACTCGACGTGCCCCTGGAGCAGGTGGGGGTCGGCGATCGCCTGCGGGTGCGACCCGGGGAAAGGGTGCCGGTGGACGGCGAGGTCCTCGAGGGCGCGACCTCGATCGACGAGTCGATGGTCACCGGAGAGGCCGTGCCCGTGGAGAAGGGCCCCGGGAGCCGGGTGACGGGGGGCACCGTGAACGGCACCGGCGGGCTCCTCATGCGCGCAGAGCGCGTCGGCAAGGACACGCTGCTCGCGCAGATCGTGCGCCTGGTGGGCGAGGCGCAGCGGAGCCGCGCGCCCATCCAGCGCCTGGCGGACCTGGTCTCCGCGTGGTTCGTGCCGGCCGTGGTCGTGGTCGCGGCGCTCACCGCCGTCGTCTGGGGCTGGTTCGGGCCCGCGCCGCAGTTCGCCCACGCCCTGGTCAACGCGGTGGCCGTGCTCATCATCGCCTGCCCCTGCGCCCTTGGTCTGGCGACGCCCATGTCGATCATGGTCGGCACCGGGCGCGGCGCCCGCGAGGGCGTGCTGATCCGCAACGCGGAGGCCCTGGAAACCCTCGAGAAGGTCGACACCCTGGTGGTGGACAAGACCGGGACCCTCACCGAGGGTAGGCCACGCCTCCAGTCGGTGCGCCCACTGGCGGTGGACGCGGCGACGCTCCTCGGTGTGGCCTCCGGCCTCGAGCGGGGGAGCGAGCATCCGCTGGCGGCGGCCATCGTCGCCGGTGCCAGCGAGCGGGGCACCCCACCGCTGCCGATCACCGGCTTCCGCTCGCTCACCGGCAAGGGCGTCGCGGGCGAGGTCGACGGACGCCCGGCGGCGCTCGGCAACGCGACGCTCATGACCGAGCTCGGCGTCGATCTCGCGCCGGGCATCGCCGAGGCCGATCGCCTCCGCCAGGACGGGCAGACGGCGGTCTTCATCGCCCTGAACGGTGAGCTCGCCGGCCTGCTCGGGGTGGGCGATCCCATCAAGGCGACCACGCCCGAGGCGCTCCAGGCCCTGCGCGCCGCCGGCGTGCGGGTCGTCATGCTCACCGGCGACCACCGGACGACCGCGCGGTTCGTGGCCGAGAAGCTGGGCATCACGGAGATCGAGGCCGAGGTGCTACCGGAGCAGAAGAGCGCGGTCGTCGCCAAGCTCCAGAGTCAGGGGAGGATCGTCGCCATGGCCGGCGATGGCATCAACGACGCGCCCGCCCTGGCCCGCGCCCAGGTCGGCATCGCCATGGGCACCGGCACCGACGTCGCCATGGAGAGCGCCGGCATCACACTGGTGAAGGGCGATCTGCGCGGTATCCTCAAGGCGCGCCGCCTCTCGCAGCGGGTGATGGGGAACATCCGCCAGAACCTCTTCTTCGCCTTCGTCTACAACGCCCTCGGCGTGCCCATCGCCGCCGGCCTGCTCTACCCGGTGTTCGGCCTGCTCCTGAGCCCCATGCTGGCGAGCGCGGCCATGAGTCTCAGCTCGGTCTCCGTCATCGCCAACGCCCTGCGGCTCCGCGGCGCCTCGCTGTAGGCGCGCGCGGGAGGCCTCACCTCCCGGGCGGCCTCGGCCAGAGCGCGCCGAGCTCGAGCTCGATCGCGTCGAACGGCTCCGCACGCACGACCTCCGCTTCACCGTGACTCTGGACCAAACGGTACGTGTCGCCGTCGAGCCGGAGCACCTCGAGGAGCTGCAGGCGCGGATCCACGAGCCACACGTGCCGAACGGCTTCGCGCGCGTAGATGGGGAGCTTGAGGCGGCGATCCACCAGCGCGGTGCTCGGCGAGAGCACCTCACACGCCCAGTCGGGGGCGAGCTCGATGAACGCGGCGTCGGGGACCGCCGGGAGGCGTTCGCGGCGCCAGCCGGCGAGATCGGGGACCAGGATGTCGAGGCCGAGGTGGAGCTCCGGCTCGTCCAGGATCAGCCAGCCACCGGGCCCGCCACGGCCGCGGTGGAACGGACCCCCGAGGTCCATGCCGAGGACGGAAGCGGCCTCGCTATGGGGTCCCGCAGGCCGCGGGTGGGTGTGGAGCGCTCCGTCCAGGATCTCGGCCACCAGGTGCTCGGGCGTGTCGAGCACGTCCTCGTAGCTCGCCCTCCGTCGGAGCGGTTCAGCGGCCATCTTGGGGAACAGGGTACCACGGCGGCGCCAGCCCGACCCGCGACGGAGCGCGCCCGTCCCGGACACGATATCCCCGATGGCCGGTCCCCCCGGTGAGCCGGACCGGGGGGCCCCCGCGGCGCGGAGCGACGCTTGGGGGCCCGCGGCGGGCGCGACCGGAGGGAGCGCACGGCGCTCGCGCGAGCACCGTGAAACACGGGGGGCAACCCTTCAGCCGCCCCACAGGCGCGCGAGCGCGAGCGCCAGGAGCGCGCCCAGGGCGCCGAGCAGCAAGGCGAGCCACCAGGGCTGCGGCCGCGGCCGCGGCCGGCGGTCGATCACGCCCTCCCGCTCCAGGAAATCTCCCAGGTTACCAGCCGCCGTGAAGGCGCGCTCGAGCCGGAGCAGCCGGTCGGCGAGCTGCGGGCGCTGCGACAGGTTGAGCAGCAGGAGGGGCATCAGCTGCGCTAGCTCCCCCTGCCCTACGGCGCCCAGGGCGCGGCGGCGAAGGATGTCGCCCAGCACGGCGCGGGCCTCCTTGGTCACGTCGAGCTCCGGGCAGTAGGTCAGCACGATCCCCTCGACGATGGCGAGGTTGCGGAGCACGACGAAGAGCGCCGACTGCGCCCGGAGCCGGTAGCGGGCGCCGAGGCGGAGCCCGTCCACCAGCTGCGCGGTGAGGCGGCTCTCCCGGGCCGTGTCCGCGTCGCTCTGCTCGAGAACCCCCCGCAGCTGCTGCTCGAACTCCGAGAGATCCGCGTCGGGGTTGGGGGAGAAGATCTGCAGGAACGCGGCGACCGCCTCGTCGGTGCGCCCGCTGCTCTGGTAGAAGAGCAGCTCCAGCATCCGATCGCAGAGCGGGCGCGGCACCTCCCCGTGCAGCCCGAAGTCGACCAGGCCGAGCTGGCCGCCCTCCATCAGGATGACGTTGCCGGGGTGGGTGTCGCCGTGGACGAAGCCGTACTCGTAGGACATGACGAGCTGCAGCCGCAGCATCGCGCTCGTCAGCGCTCGCGGCGACACCCCGCGGGCCGTCAGGGCGGCGGCGTCCTCGACCCGCTCGAGCAGCTCGCCGTCCAGCCACTCCATCACCAGCAGGCGCGCCGTGCAGAGGTCGAGCCGCACCCAGGGGACGCGAAACTCCCGGAGCGGGGTCAGGACCTCGCTGAAGCGCTCCATGGCCCGCGCCTCGGCGAGCAGGTCGACCTCCTGCTGGGCCCGCGCGGCGTACTCGCCCGCGACGCGGTGCACCATGCTGCGGTGGTAGGCGGGGACCAGCCGATCGATGAAGGCAGAGACGTCCATCAACAGGTCGAGGTCGCGACGGAGCGACTCGTCGAGGTTGGGTCGCTGGACCTTGACCGCCACCCACTCGCCGGTGTCGCGCAGCCGCGCGCGGTACACCTGCGCGATGGACGCGGAGGCGACCGGCTCGGCGGGGAACTCGGCGAAGACCGCCTCGAGCTTGGCGCCGAGCTCCCCCTCGACGATCCGTCGGGCCTCCTCCCAGGGGAAGGGCGGCACGTGGGTCCTGAGCTGGCCGAGCTCCCGCAGGAACTCGGCGCTGAACAGATCCACCCGCGTGGCCAAGAGCTGCCCGAACTTGACGAACGTGGGCCCCAACCGCTCGAGGGCACGCCGGAGCCGCGCCGCGCGCTGGGCGTCCGTCGCCGCCGCGTCGGGGCGCGCGCCGTCCGGGGAGGTGGGCTCCGTGTCCGGGGGGTCCCCTAACCCCAGCCCCTCCTCGAGGAACACCTTCGAGATCTCGGCCACTCGCGCCAGTCGCATAGGAAGAGGGTACAACGGCGTGGTGTCCGGGTCCGTCCCGTCCCCGGCGCCGCGGGGGGCGGGCGGCGGGAGGCCGCTCACGCAAGCGGGGCCGGCGCGGGCGCGACGGGTTCGTCGGCGCCCGCGTCACGCGCGTCGGCCATCTCCCCGCGCTCGTCGGCGTAGATGACGCCGTCCCGCATCCGCACCACCCGCGGCATGCTCTCCGCGAAGCTCTGGTTGTGGGTCACCACCACGATGGTGGTCCCGTGCTCGCGGTTGACCTGGAAGAACAGGTCATGGATCGCGTCGCTGGTCGCCGTGTCCAGGTTGCCGGTGGGCTCGTCGGCGAGGACCAGCCGCGGCTCGAGGGCGAGGGCGCGCGCGATGGCGACCCGCTGCTGCTCTCCACCCGAGAGCTCACCCGGCCGATGGAGCGCCCGATCCGCGAGCCCGATCTCCTCCAGTAGCCCCTGCGCCCGCTTCTCCATCGCGCGCCGGTTCCGCCCCTGGATGAGCCCCGGCATCATGACATTCTCGAGGGCGTTGAACTCCGGCAAGAGGTGGTGAAACTGGAAGACGAACCCGATGTCCCGGTTGCGCACCGCAGCGAGCCGGCTCCCGCTCATTTTGGTCAGGTCCTCCTGACCGAGGCGAATGCGCCCGCTCGAGGGGAGGTCCAGCGTGCCGATGCAGTGCAGGAGCGTGCTCTTCCCTGCCCCGGAGGCGCCCACGATGGCCATGATCTGTCCGGCCTCGATGGTCAGCTCGATACCCCGGAGCACGTGCAGCGTGCGCCCCATGTGCTGGAAGGACTTGTGCAGATCCTCGATGATGACCAGGGGTTCGGCCACGTCGCCTCACTCGTAGCGGATGCCGTCGACGGGCCGGAGGCGGCTGGCGGCGAGGGCCGGGTAAATGGTGGCAATGGTCGTGATGAGCAACGCGCACACCGCGACCCAGGTGAAGTCGGCCGCGCTCACGTTGATGGGCAGCCGATCGATGTAATAGACGTCCGGGTCGAGCCTTACGCCCACGTACTTGAGCCCGAGGGTGGTCGCTGCGCCGAGCGCGACGCCGAACACGGTGCCGATGGCGCCGATGACGATCCCCTCCAGCATGAAGGTCCACAGGATGGCGCGGTCGCTCGCCCCGAGGGCCTTCAGGATGGCGATCTCCTTGCTCTTCTCGGTGACCATGAGGAGCAGCGTGCAGACGATGCAGAAGCTCGCCACCAGGATGGCGATGGAGAGAATGAGGAAGGTCGCCAGCTTCTCCAGCTTGAGGGCGCTGAAGAGCTGCCGGTTCATTTCCTTCCAGTCGCGCACGCGGAGCTCCGGGCGCGCGAGGGCCGCCTCGACCCGCTCGCGCACGGGGCCGACCGCCTCGGCGTCCTCGACCCGGGCGTCGATGTCGGTGATGTGCGCCCCGAGATCGAGGAACTCCTGGGCCTGCTCCAGGGTCACGTAGGCATGGCTGGCGTCGTACTCGTACATTCCGCTGTAGAACACCGCGGCCACCCGGTAGCGCCGCGTCCGCGGCATGACACCCATGGGCCCCAGATCGCCGAGGGGGGCCACCAGGGTGATCTCGTCGCCGACGTAGGCGTGCAGGCTCTTGGCGAGCTCGCGGCCGAGGACGATCCCCGGGTACTCGTCCGGGCGGAAGACGGCCTGATCGACGTTCTTGTCCCCGCTGGTGGAGCGGATGCGCGTGGGCCGGCCCCGGAGGTAACGCTGCCCACCCGGCGCCACCCAGATGACCTCCTCCGGGGGCAGATCGGCGAGGCGCTTCGGGTCGTGCAGGTACTCGAACCGCCCCACCTCCAGGTTCTGCACCAGCTCAATCACGGTACCGATCGACTCCGTGTCGATCCCGCGCAGCATCACCCCGGCCGTGTTGGTGCGGCTCGAGGCCATCGCCTCGCCGGCCGCCACCGGCGTCGCCGCCAGGACGCCCGGAGCGGCGCGGACGCGGTCGAGCGTGTCGCGCCAGGAGTCGAAGCCGCCGACATCGGTCGCCTCGATGCGCACGTGGGCGTTGTTGCCGAGGATCTTGCCCTTCAGGTCCTCGCCGAAGCCCGTCATGATCGCGATGACCCCGCAGAGCGCGTAGGAGGCGATCCCGACGCCGACGATCGCAAGCCCCGAGATGACGGTCAAATACCCGGTCCGGGTGGCCCGGACGTGCCGCACGGCGACGAAAGCGAAGAAGCCGCGACGCTCCAGCCGGTCCAGGGCCCAGGGGAGCAGCACCAGCCCCACCAGCAGGACGGCGGCCCCGAGCGAGAGGGCCGCGCCCAGGCGCAAGGCCTGGTGCCAGGAGACGAAGTAGGCCGCCCGCGCGTCGGGGAGCCGCCCGACGATCCACCAGAGGACCGCACAGGCCACGACGCTCAGCCCGGCCAGCACACGCAGGAGGACGTACCGCCGCCGCGGCGTCCACAGCATGAACACGACGGCCTGGCGCCCAAGGTCGAACAGGAGCGTGAGCGCCACCGTGACCCCGAGCTTCGCGAACCACCCCGCCGGGGTCGTGCTGGGGGGGGTGGTAAACCAGGTGATCAGCGCCGCGATCCCCGCGTAGGCGAGCGTCTCGAGCACCCCGAGGGCGATCCACCACCAGCGCCGGTGCCGACGCAGGAACGCCTCCAGCACGATCGCAGTGACGAGCAGGACCGCGCCCGCAGCCACGAACACGACTCCCGGCGTCCCCTCGAGCGCCCGCACCAGCAGCCCCCATTGGGCGTCGAGCGGCCCGGGCGCCCGGTTCAGCGCGCCCTCGCCGAGGGTGAACGGCGCCGACGTCATCCGGGCGAGGCCTCCGGGCGGAGCAGCGGGAAGGCGATCACGTCCCGGATCGAGTCCTGGGCCGCAAGCATCATCACCAGCCGATCGACGCCGAGCCCGAAGCCCGCCGCCGGCGGCATGCCGTGCTCGAGCGCGCGGACGTAGTCCTCGTCGTAGTCCATCGTCTCGTCCGCACCCCGGCCCTTCTTGGCCACTTGCTCCTGGAACCGCGCCGCCTGGTCGTCGGGATCGTTGAGCTCGCTGAAGGCGTTGCAGAGCTCCCGGGAGTGGACGAACAGCTCGAAGCGGTCGGTGAGGGACGGGTCAGCGTCCTTGCGGCGCGCCAGCGGTGACGTTTCGAAGGGGTAGTCGATGACGAAGACCGGCCGACTCTTCTGGACGCGCTCGCCCGTCTCGTCCGGAAAGGTCCCGTCGCTCAGGTACTGCTCACAGAGCAGCGGCTCGGCGAGGTACTCGTAGAGGGCGAAGGTCCGCTCGCCGTCGTTCTCCGCCTTCGCCAGGCCGCGCAGGAGGTTATACCACTCGACCTTGCCCGCCGCGTCGGAGGCAGCCTTCAATCGGTTGACGAACTCCGTCTTCGCCGGATCGGCGCCGCCCGTCCGGGGCTCGCTCCCCGCGTGCCGCTCCTCGGCGGTCAGCTCGGCACTGCGCGCGGCGTGCCGCGCGAGCTCCGTGAGCGTGTCCGGCGGCAGCCGCAACCAGGCGACCGACCCCGCGATGGCGTCCCGCATCGTCACCCGCGCGAACGGCTCGGCGAGCGTGAACGGGCGTCGCTCGACCCACCGGCGATACGCTGCCTCCTGGCCGAGCGCGACCATCCCGCGCTCGAGGTGGCCGTCGACCGAGCGCAGCAGCTCTTCCGTCAGGTCCATCAGCGTCTCGTAGGTCGCGTAGGCCTGATAGAACTCGAGCATGGTGAACTCGGGGTTGTGCCGCGGGCTCAGCCCCTCGTTGCGGTAGCAGCGGCCGATCTCGTACACGCGCTCGAGCCCGCCGACGAGCAGCCGTTTCAGGTAGAGCTCCGGCGCGATGCGGAGGAAGAGCGGCAGATCGAGCGCGTTGTGGTGCGTGCTGAACGGCCGCGCCGCGGCGCCGCCGACGATCGCGTGGAGCGTCGGCGTCTCGACCTCGAGGAAGCTGCGTCCGTCGAGGAAGGCCCGCAGCCCCTGCACGACCAGGGTGCGCGCGCGAAGCACGGACGCCACGTCGGGGTTGGCGACCAGATCGACGTAGCGGTGCCGGTAGCGAAGATCCACGTCGGTGAGGCCGTGCCACTTCTCGGGCAGGGGGCGGTAGGCCTTGGTGAGCAGGCGCAGCGACGAGAGCTGGAGGCTGAGCTCACCGGTCTTGGTCACCATGGGCAGACCGCGCGCCTCGACGTGGTCGCCCACGTCGAGCTGCTCCAGCGCCGCGAAGCCTTCGCCCATCACGTCGAGCTTGGCGAAGAGCTGGAGCTCCCCGCTCGCGTCGCGCAGGCGGAGGAAGACCGCCTTGCCGAAGCCACGGCGCGCGAGCAGACGACCCGCGACGTGGACCTCCTCGCCACCGGCGAGCTCCGCCACCCGCTCGACGTCGTACGGGGGATTGTCCTCGGGGCCCACGCCGGGCCGCAGCGCCGATGCGAAGCGGTCGCGCAGCTCGCGGAGCCATCGCCGGTCCCCGAGGTCGGCGTCGTTGGCGAAGGGGCGCTCCCCGGCCGCGCGGACCCGCTCGGCCTTGGCGCGACGCGCCGCCGCCAGGGCCTCCTCGCCGCTGCCACCGGCCCCCGGCGGGCCCTGAATCGGGTCGGTCATCGCGCTAGTTCCTCTTCGCGTCCGCGGCGCGGTCGGCGTTCATGAGCAGGTACGCCTCGATGAAGGGATCGAGCTCCCCGTCGAGGACGGCGTTGACGTCGCCCGCCTCGTGCTCGGTCCTGAGATCCTTGACCAGCTGGTAGGGCTGGAGCACGTAGCTCCGGATCTGGTTGCCGAAGGCGATCGAGCCCTTCGACGCCTCGTAAGCGGCCTGATCCTGCTGGCGCTTCCGTTCCTCCTGCTCGTAGAGCTTGGCCTTGAGCATCTTCATCGCCATCGCCCGGTTCTGGTGCTGGCTCCGCTCGGCGCGACACACCACCATGATCCCGGAGGGGAGGTGCCGCATGCGCACCGCCGTCTCCACCTTGTTCACGTTCTGACCGCCCTTGCCGCCGGCGCGCATGGTGGAGATCTCGAGGTCGGACTCCTTCACCTCGATCTCGATCTCGTCCTCGATGTCGGGCACGACCTCGACCGCCGCGAAGCTGGTGTGCCGCCTCGCGTTGGCGTCGAAGGGGCTGATCCGGACCAGCCGGTGGACGCCCATCTCGGCGCGCAGGTAGCCGAAGGCGTTGGAGCCCGCGACCGTGAAGGAGGCGCCGTCGATCCCGGCCTCGTCGCCCGGCTGGTAGTCGATGAGGTCGGTCTTGTAACCCCGCCGCTCACACCAGCGCAGGTACATCCGGAGCAGCATCTCCGCCCAGTCCTTCGACTCGGTGCCGCCCGAGCCCGGGTGCACGCTGACGATCGCGTTGGCGTGATCGACGGGGCCGCTCAGCATGCGCTGGAGCTCTGCCTGGCGCACCCGCGCAGCGATCCGCTGAGCCTGCTCGTCCGCGTCAGCGACCGCGGCGTCGTCACCCTCCGCTGCCCCGAGCTCCAGGTACTCAGCCGCCTCCTCGACAGCGGACGACAGGGAGCGTCCGAGCTCGATCTTCTCCGCCGCGGCGGCGCGCTTGCGGAGCAGCGCCTGGGCGCGATCCTGGTCGTTCCAGAAGCCCGGCTCGCTCGCCAGGGTGTCGAGCTCTTCTACCTCGCGCTCCAGTCGAGCGAGGTCAAAGAGACCCCCTTAGCGCATCGACGCGCCGCCTGAGGTCCTCGAGCAAGCTCCGGGTGTCTGCGATCATGGCGCGGCGCTTTTACCGCCATCCCTGGGGCCACGCCAGCCCCGGAAACCCCGGGGCCACGGGCGGCGGGCCGGGTCCAGAGCCGCCGCGCCGCGTCCGCCCGCGCGGACGCGGCGGCCGAGCGTCGCCAGGCCGATCCGGAACCGCCTCGTTTGCGTGGAGCGGGGCGGTCGGGTGAGAATCCCGCCCCCCCCCAAACGGAGGCAAACGCGACCGTGTCCCTCTTCCTCGGCCTCGATTCGAGCACCCAGAGCCTCTCCGCGACCATCATCGACACCGCGCGCGGCGCCGTCGCCGCGGAGGAGTCGGTCGTCTTCGGGCGCGACCTGCCCGAGTTCGGCGCGCCCAACGGCGTGCTCCCCCACCCCGACCCGGCGGTGAAGCACTCCGATCCGCTGCTCTGGGTCGCGGCCCTCGAGCGCCTGCTCGACTCGCTCCGCGCGCGCGGCGTCCCGCTCGACGCGATCCGGGGCGTCAGCGGCGCCGGTCAGCAGCACGGCTCGGTCTACCTGGCACGACCGCTGGCGAGTCTCCGCGGCTGGCGCACCGACGCGCCCCTCGTCGACCAGGTGCGACCGCTGCTCTCCCGCGCCACCGCGCCGATCTGGATGGACAGCTCGACCAGCGCCGAGTGCGCCGAGATCGCGGCCGCCATCGGCGGGCAGGCGCGCGCGGTCGCCCTCACCGGGAGCCGCATGATCGAACGCTTCACCGGGCCGCAGATCCGGCGCTTCGCCCACCGCGAGCCCACCGCCTACGCGGCGACGGCCGAGATCCACCTGGTGAGCTCGTTCATGGCGTCGATCCTGATCGGCGCCACCGCGCCCATCGATCGGGGGGACGGGGCGGGGATGAACCTGCTGGAGCTCGCCACCGGGGCGTTTAACCCGGCGCTGCTCGAGGCCACGGCGCCCGGGCTCGGCGCCAAGCTCCCCCGCGTGGTGCCGAGCGCGACGGTGGTGGGCGAGCTCAGCGAGTACTTCGTCGCTCGCCACGGCTTCGCGCGCGGCACCCCGGTGGTGGCCTTCACCGGCGACAACCCGTCGAGCCTGGTCGGCATGGGGGCGACGGCCCCCGGGACGGCGGTGGTGAGCCTGGGAACGAGCGACACGGTCTTCGCCGCCATGAGCGAGCCGCGCACGGATCCGCGCGGGTTCGGGCATGTCTTCGGCAACCCCGCGGGCGGGTTCCTCTCGCTCATCTGCTTCGCCAACGGCTCGCTCGCGCGGGAGCGGGTCGCCCAGCGGGTGGGGCTCGACTGGCCGGCGTTCGAGCGGGCGATCCTGGAGCAGACGCGGCCGGGCAGCGACGGGAACGTCCTGTTGCCGCTCTTCGAGCCCGAGATGACGCCACGCCTGCGCGTGACGGAGCCGGTGCTGGCCGGGACGCCGTCGTTCACCGCCTGGGGAGAGCCGGCGCTCGCCGCGCGCGCCGCGGTCGAGGCCCAGGCGATCAGCATGCGCCTGCACTCGGCGTGGATCGGCCAGCGGCTCGAGCGGGTGCTGGTGACGGGCGGCGCCTCCCGGAACCGCGGGATCCTGCGGGTCCTGGCCGACGTCTTCCAGGCGGAGATGCAGCCCCTGTCGGTCGCAAACTCGTCCGCCCTCGGCGCGGCCGTGCGCGCGGCGAACGCGGTCGAGGGGCTCGGCTTCGACGCGCTCCAGCGCGCGTTCTCGGCCCGCGACGGCGCGCTCGCGGTCGCCCCGGATCCAGGCGCCGCTGGCGTCTACCAGGCCCTCGCCGAACGGGTGGCGCAGATGCTCGCCGAGCTTGAGACGCGGCCCTGAGGCGCCAGCGCCTCAGGGCGTCGACGGCGCGTCGCCGAGCGGAGAAAACGCGTCCACGCGGGCGGTGAACCACCCGTCCGTGAGCACGTCGAGGGTGAGCGCGGCCTCCATCGCGTCGAGCGACGCCGCGACCCGGTCCCCGGGATCGAGCGCCGGGTCGGCCGCGAGCACGCGGCCCCGGTGCCAGGCGAAGAGGAGCGCGAGCACCTGGCGCACCAGCTCGGCCTCGGCGCGGGCCCGGGCATGCTCGAGGGTGAGCACGCGCAGCTCCGCCGGATCGAAGGCGACGCGGTCAAGCTCCCAACGCAGGCGCAGCTCGGCCACCAGACGGGTCTGACCCGACTCGGTGAAGCGGTACGGATCCTCGGCGGTCGGCCGCAGCTCCAGCGACTCGTCGGTGGTGCGGCCCCCGCGAACCTGGACGTCGGGGAGCGCGGCGGCGCGGCGCGCTCGCCGCGCGACGGCCACCAGGCGCTGTCGAGCCCGCTGGGTCGCGGCGGCGCGCCGGGCGGCGGCGACGGCGTCGCGCACGAGTGCCGGAGCGAGCCGAGGGACGGCCAAGGGCGGCTCGACCGGCGCGCTCGCGGGCGAGACCACGGGCGGTGCGGGCGGCGACGGCGCGACCGAGGCGCCCCCCGCCGCGTCGTCCTGGGCCAGCGGGTGGCCGGGGGGCGGCGGGAGTGGATTCCGGGCGCCGCGCCCCCGCGGCAGGAGCGGCCCATCCAGCACTAGCCAGAGGCTGGCCTCGCGCCTCGCGCCTCGGTCGAGCGCGGCGACCACCGTCACCCCCACCCCTCGCGGCGCCGCCCGGACCGGCGCGACGACGACGGCGTGGAGCAACAGCACGGCGGCTCCGACGAGCACCGAGGAGCGCGACCACCGGGAGCGAGGCGCCTTCATGGGGCTTCGTTCGGCCACCCGCCGGCGCCAGTTGCGCGGGCGGCGCACGGCACGGTCCCCCGGGCAGCGTCGCCCGCACCGGGCGGCGCGCGGTTCTCAGCGAGGTTCGACGCTCAGGCGACGGCGCCCATGGCGGCGCGGGCGCGGGCGCGGGCGCGCTCCACGGCGACGGAGGGCGCCGGCGCGTCGAGCGACAAGCCAACCACGAGCGGGACCATCTCGCTGCCACGCCGCCAACCGAGGGCGGCGCGCCCGACGACGTCGAGCCGGGGTGCATCCAGGCGGACGACCCCCGCCGACTCGGTGACCGCGATCTCCCGCGAGGTGACGCGGGCGCCACCCGGGCCGGGGCTCGCGAGCAGTACGACGATCGCGAGGTGTCCGCCAGGCAAGGCCGACGCGGCATCCGCACGCCGGGCAGCGTCGAGCTCCCAGAAGACGCAGAAGCTGCCGCCGCGCAACGCCCAGAACGCCGCCGACGCGACGGGCGCCGCCGACGCGACCCCGGCGTCGGCCGCTGGCGTCGCTTCCGCTGGCGCATCGGCCGCTGGCGTCGCTTCCGCTGGCGCATCGGCCGCTGGCGTCGCTTCCGCTGGCGCGTCGCCTGCTGACGGCGCTTCCGCTGGCGCGTCAGCCGCTGGCGGCGCTTCCGCCGGTGCGTCCGCTGCCAGCGCGTCGTTCGCTGGCGCGTCGTCCCCCGGCGCGGGAGCCGCTGGCGCGTCGTCCAGGTGCGCGACGTCGCGAACCGGCGGCGACATCGGGATCACGGGGAGCTCCAGCTCGACCCCGGGGGGAGGCTCGGTCGGGAGCCCCCGGCCGACCTTCTCGGCGGCGATGCGCTCGCGGAGCGAGCGGGCCACGAGGTGCTCGGGCTCGAGGGCGAGCACTTCGTCGAGCATCTTGAGCGCCCGCCCGAGATGGCCCTGCGCGGCGTAGATCTCGGCGAGCGTGACCGTGGAGAGCGGTTGCCGGACGCGCACGGAGAAATTGGCGTCGCCGCGGATGAGCGCCGCGGCGTCCGGGAGGTTCAGCCCCTGCTCGACCATGCTCGCCAGCAGATCGCGCGCCACCCCGAACCACCCCCGCGCGGCGCGGCGCCGCCCGGCGTCCTGCTCGGTGCGGCGAACGATCTCGTCGACCAGCTCCGGGCGCGTCATGGCCTCCGGGTTGTCGACGCCAGCGGCCCGGGCCCGACGAATCAGCTCGTCGCGCGCGAGGGCCTGCAGCTGTGCAACGTCCACCACGCCGGCGGACTCTAGCCGTCCGCCCGGGGCGTGACCAGCACCCGCGCCGGCGCGACGAGGCGGGCCGGAGTCGCGGACCGGCCGCGCCCCCCGCCGGCGTTGGCCGAGCAGCCGCGCCGCGGCGCGCAGGACGGGGGCAGGCAGCGGCCGCACCGACCGCGCCGACCCGGCCGGGCAACTCGTCGCGCCCTCAGAACCACGCGCCGCCGGCGCCGGGATCGGCCGCGCAACCTCCGAGGACGGCCCGCGCGCTGGCGACGTCCCGGGCGATCTGGGCGGAGAGATCCGCGGGGCTCGGAAAGCGCCGCTCCTCCCGTAGCCGCGCGACCAGGTGCACGCGCAGCGCCGCGCCCACGAGATCCTGGTCGAGGTCGAACAGGTGCACCTCGACGCTGCGCCCCGCGTTCACCGTGGGCCGCACGCCGAGGTTCATCACGCCGGCGCCGAGACGAGCCGCGCCGACGCCCGTCACGCGATCGACGAGGCAGGCGTAGACGCCGTCCGCCGGGACCACCTCGGGGATGTCGATCAGGTTGGCGGTGGGCGCCCCGAGCGAGCGCCCGCGCCCGTCGCCGCGCGCCACGCGCCCGGAGATCGCGTGGGGACGACCGAGCACTTCCGCCGCCGCCGCGACGTCGCCGACCGCGATCGCCTGGCGCGCGCGCGTGCTCGAGAAGGGACCGACCCGGTCGCCCGCCAGCGGGGGAGCCATCGCGACGAAACCGCGCTCGGCGCCGAGCGCCACCAGGAGCCCGAAGTCTCCGGCCCGCCCGCGCCCGAAGCAAAAGTCGGGGCCCACCACGACGAAGCCCGCGCCGAGCGCCGACACCAGCACCTCGTCGACGAAGCGCTCGGCCGAGAGCGCCGCCAGATCGAGCGTGAAGGGCTCGACCACGACGCGCAAGGCGGGGTCGAGCCGCTGGAGCAGCTCGACCTTGCGCTCGAGCGGGGTGAGGACGAGCGGGTCGCCTCGGCCGAAAACGACGTGCGGGTGCGGGTGGAACGTGAGGACGAGCGGCGCGAGCCCGAGCGCACGCGCCCGCTCGACCGCCAGCCCGATCACCGCCCGGTGACCGCGGTGCACCCCGTCAAAGTTGCCGATCGCGATCAGCGAGGTCCCGCGCCGAGCGCCCACCCTCGCGACGCCGTCGATTCGTCTGCCGTCCACCGAACCGGCGACATACTACGCCACCCGCCGACGGGCCAGCCGCCGCCGCCCGCCGACGGGCCAACCACCGCCACGCGGGGCCGCGGTCCTCGCCCCGCCGCTTGCGGTCCGCCGCGGCGACGGATATCCGTGGGAGACGACCGACGCATGACCCCCGACGAAGCCATGGCCCGGGCCCGGGTGGGGCAGTTCGCCCCCGTCACGCTGATCGTGGGCGAGGAGGAGTTCCAGCGCAGCCGCGTGGTGCGCGCCCTGCGCGAGGCGGCGCTCGCCGGGGGCGTCCCCGGGCTCAACGACGAACAGCTCGAGGCCGCGCAGTCCTCGGTCGACGCGGCGCTTTCCATCGCGCGGACGATGCCGATGATGGCGCGCCGCCGGGTGCTCTTGGTGCGCGGTGTCGAGCGCTGGGAGTCCCGCGCCGAGGCGGGAGAGCGCCGCGGCGACCCCTTCGAGAAACTCGCCGCCTACACCGCCAACCCGTCGCCGGAGACCGTCCTCCTGCTGTCCGCGAGCAAGCTCGACAAGCGTCGCAAGCTGGTCCAGGACGCCCGGCGGGGCGACTACCTGGTGGAGTGCGAGGCGCTCTCTCGCCGCGAGTTGCCCCGCTTCGTCACCGCGCATGCCCGGGAGCTCGGCGGGACGATCGAGCCCCGCGTCGCGGATCTCGTGGCGGAGGTCGCCGGCCCGGAGCTCGCTCCCGTCGCCGACGCAGTGGCGCGCCTCTGCCTCTACGCGGGCTCCCGTCCGGTCACCGAGGCCGACGTCGGCGAGTGTCTGGTTCGGCTCCGGCCGGCGACGGTCTGGGAGCTGGTCGACGCCGTGGCCAACCGGGATCTCGGGGGCGCGCTCAAGGCCCTGCACACCGCGTTCGACCCGCGGGAGGCCACGCGGCTCGTGGGGCTGCTGGCGCGATCGGCGCGACAGCTGATCCGCTTCCAGTCGGCCGCCGCCGCCGGAGCGAGCGCGAGCGAGGCGGCGCGCCTGGCCGGCGTGCCGCCGTTCAAGGCCGCGGAGACGGAGGCCATTGCGCGACGGACGAGCACGGCCGACCTCGAGGGCTGGCTCGCGACCCTGGGGCGGGTCGACCTCGCCCTCAAGGGGGGGTCCCGCCGGCCCGCGGTGGCCGTGCTCGAGGAGGCCATCATCCGGACTTGTCAGGTCCGGCGCGCACCGCGGGCCGGCGCGTCGCGCGGCCGTGCTTGACCTCGGGCGGTGACAGCCCCATCTTTGCCCTGTTCCGAGCCCCGGGGCCGCCTTCTGATCCGTGATCTCCGGGCATACTGCCCTTGGGCTCGAGCCATTCGTGGAGGTCAGCATGACCAGCCGCCCAGAAATCGCTCGCCCGACGCTCGAGGAGCTCGGTCGCGCCCCGTTGCCGACGCGTTTCGGGACCTTCGAGATGCGCGTGTTCCGCTGGGATGACCGGACGGCCCACCCCGGGCTGAGCAACGAGCACGTGGCGCTCGTGTACGGCAACGTCCGGGGGCGGCGGGCCGTGCCCGTGCGCGTGCACTCCGAGTGCATGACGGCCGAGGTGTTCGGGTCGCTCAAGTGCGACTGCAAGGACCAGCTCGAGCACGCCCAGGCCGAGATCGCGCGGCGCGGCTTCGGCGCGGTGCTCTACCTGCGGCAGGAGGGCCGCGGGATCGGCCTCGCCAACAAGGTGCGCGCCTACGCGCTCCAGGCCGCCGGAGCCGACACGGTGGACGCGAACACGCTCCTGCATCTGCCAATCGACGCTCGCCGCTACGACGTGGCGGCGGAGATGCTCCGCGCCCTCGGGGTGGAGTCGGTCGCGCTGATGACGAACAACCCAGACAAGCGGTCCCAGCTCGAGGCGCTGGGGATCCGCGTCGTCGATCGCATCCCCGTCCTCATCGAGGCCAATCCCTTCTCGGAGGGGTACCTGGAAGTGAAGCGCGAGCGGATGCACCACGATCTGCCCCAGGTCGGCGAGGGCGCGAGCCGCGGCCCGGACAACGCGGACGAGCCGCTCCCGGTGCGTGCGCTCTGACGGCCAGCGGCGGTCGCGGCGACAGGACCCCGGCCGCGCGGGACGCCTGGCGCTCACGGGGCGCTCGGTGGCCCCGAGGCGCGCAGTAGCTCGTCCAGGTTCGCCGGGAACGCGACGGTGAAGGTGGTTCCCCACCCGACCTCGCTCGAAACCGTGATCCGCCCCCGGTGCTCCCCCACGATCTGGTAGCAGATGCTCAGCCCGAGCCCCGTGCCCACGCCCACGCCCTTGGTGGTGAAGCCCGGATCGAAGATCTTGTCGAGGTGGTCGGGCGGAATGCCGCACCCCGTGTCGGCCACGTGCACGCACACCATTCCGTCCACGAGCTCCGTGCCGATGGTGATCCGGCCCTGGTCGGCGATGGCTTGTCGCGCGTTGACCAGGAGGTTCAAGAACACCTGGTTCATGCGGCCGACGAAGTGAGGGACCGGCGGCACAGCACCATAGCGACGGACCACCTCGACGCCCCGCCGGAGCTCGTGCTCGATGAGGCTCAGGGAGTCCTCGATGCCGGCGTGGACGTCCGCCCGCTCGAGCTCGGCCGCGTCGAACCGCGCGAAGGTGCGCAGGCGCCGGACGATGGTGGTCACCCGGTCGGTGCCCCGCTGGATGACGCGGTTGGCTTCCCCGATCACGCCGAGCAGGTGATCGATCCGGGCGCGCTCCTCGGGCGCTGGTACCGGGTGAGCGCGCAGGCTCGCCTCCAGCCGGGCGATGGCCCGCACGAGCGAGTCGTGCATGCTCGCGATCGAGCCGATCGGAGTGTTGATCTCGTGCGCGATGCCGGCGACGAGCCGCCCGAGCGCCGCCATCTTCTCGGACTGCACCAGGCTCGCCTGCGCCGCCCTGAGCTCGCGGTCGTGCCGGGCGAGCTTGCTCTGGAGCAGGAGGTTGGTCTCGAACAGCGAGTACGCGGAGCCGGCGGTGTCCGTGGACCGCTCCACGCGGTTCATCAGCACCTCGTTGACGCGCTCGAGGCGCGCGACCTCGGCCTCGAGCGCGCGGAGCCGTGCCGGGATGGGGTCGTCAGGCAAGGCGCTCTCCGAGCATGATCCCGGTGAAGGTCTGGTTGACGTGGAGCGAGCCGAACTGCTCCCCGTAGGTGCTGAAGCCCACCACCCGGTGCGCCGCGAGCAGCCCGGCGACGTCCGGCCCCAGGTGCTTGCCGACGATCTCGAGCCGCCGCAGGATGCAGTCGCAGGCGAGCGTCACCGCGGGCCGCGGGACGGCCCGGCGCGCCTCGGCGAGCGCCGCAGCGAGGTTCTCGACCAGGTTCTCGCCGCGCGCGAGGCGGAGCACGACCCCCTCGTCGATGGCGCAGAAGAAGGTCAAGGTCCCGTCCTCCTGGGCCCGCTGGATGGACCGGACGTAGTACTCACCACCGAAGCGCAGCATCAGCGGGTGGTTCGAGAAGACCTCCGGACCGAGCGCGCCGCGCGCCACCCCCACCAGGCGCGCGTACTCGTCCGCAGCCGGGCGCCCGTTGATCTCGTGCACCTGCCGGCGAGCGGGCGTGGCGCGGGTGATCACGACGCGCAGATCGCTGGCGGTGAAGTGCTGGGTCTTGATGACCGCGAAGGGCAGCGAGGTCACGAAGAGGACCAGGACGGCGGTGTCCTGGGCGAACACGCCGTCGGCGAGCACGTGGGTCTTGCCGAAGCGCAGGTCGTCGCCGGCGGACCCGCCGACGAGCGGCAGATCGTCGAGCGCCGTGGCCAGCACGGCGGCGACCTGCTCTTCCATGATCGAGAGCCCGTCGACCAGGAGAAACCCGAACGCCGCGGCCCCGGGGTGGCGCTCCCGTGCCTCGCTGAGCGCCCGGCGGGCGCTATCGAGCGTCGCCTCGACCCCGGCCCGCGACGCGGCGGCAAGTGGCGCGTGCCGCAGCGCGCAGACCTCGAGATCACCCCCGGCCACGCTCAGCCCGACGAGGGTGCCGCTCGCGTACCCGGACGGCGTGATCTCGCCGGCGGTGGTGCAGCCCACGAGCGGCGCGGGCAGCGCAGCGGCCAGCGCCGGGCCGAGCGCGGCCAGATCGTACTCGGGCGACGCGAACACGAGCGTCACCGCGGCGTCCGGCTGCGCGATCTGTCCGGCGAGATCCCGAGCGGCGGCGGCGGCGTCCCGGACGGCGGTGGAGCCGATCCGGACGGTGAGCGGGCGCGGGCCGGGCATCGATCCGGGGGGAGTCTAGCCCAGAACCCCGCGCGGGAGCGGCTTGGGGATTGGGGGAAACGGAATTGAGAGAGGGATCGGAGCGTCGTCGCCCGGCGTTCACCAGGGTGCAGGGCGGTAGTCCTTGAGGAACTGGCCCCAGAC
>CAYZQO010000028.1:0-74497 GCA_964480725.1 uncultured Polyangiaceae bacterium
CGGTGCCACCCGCGCCGGGGACGGTGCCACCCGCGCCGGGGACGGTGCCACCCGCTCCCTGGAGCCCGCCCGCACCCGGTGTACCGCTGCCACCGACGCCGACGCCGACGCCGACGCCACCGCTGCCGGTGACGACGCTGTCTCCACCCGTGTTGCCCGTCATCCCCCCCGTTGTCCCGAGGAGCGGGAGCTGCTGGCCCTCCTCGTCACCGCAAGCGGCGATGAAGCCCAGCCCCGAAACCGCAGCCGCCAGTATCACCAGAGGCCAACGAGGTCGTGTGCCAACGAGCATGGAAAGAACGGTAGCACTCGGTATCCGATAGCGAAAACCACTCTGTCCTCGCTGCACGATTGCAGGTGCCCCTCGCGGAGAGCGTGCGGTCGGGGCGCGCGGGCAAGCGAGCCGGCGTCTGGCGTGATCGACGTCGGGCGCAGGTGACGGCTCCGCACGCAGCCCGACCGCGCAGCGCCAAGAAGAGCCCAATAAGCGCCGAAAAAGACGGGGATCTGGGGTGAATCGCGCGCTCGCTTCGGCGCGGAGCTTCGGTCCCACTTCGGTACGGTCCCTTGGCGTCCTCAGCGGGACGCTCGCCTTCCACAGGAAACTTCGCGTCCGCTCGAGCGGACACTGATCCCGGGCTTCCGAGCTGCCAATACTGGATGTTTCCATCCGGAAGCTCGCGACGCTGTCGTTCGCGAGTGCGGGCCCCGTGTCTCGATCCAGGCGCACCCCCGCACCCGGCCCGCCGATCCCCGCGGCGGCGCGCCGCGCGGGGCCGCCAGGCGGGGGAGTGTTCAGAGGCCGAGCACGCCGCGCTCGGCGTAGAGCCGCATCAGGTTGTCGGAGAAGCCGTCACCGCGATCGACGGTGATCACCTGACCGCGGACCGAGTCGAGCATCCCGCTCGCCAGCGCGACCGCGACGTTGGCGACTTCCTCCATCGTGAGCCAATGGTGCCCCGGTGGGGCCAGCCGCTCGAGGAAGGGGAATAGCTCGTCACCGAACATCTCCGCGGCGGACTGGGTCGGGATGGCGCCGGCGCGGATCACGTTGATGCGGACGTCCTCGTCGCGCAGCCGGTAGGTCGCGTACCGGCAGAGGGTTTCCAGCACGGCCTTCGAGGCTGCGACGAACTCGTAGCCCGGGCTGTAGGAGTCCGGCCCGCAGGAGGACATGGCGATGACGTGGCGCGGGTAGCGTCCGAACGCAGCGCGCAGCCGCTGGAGGTACCCGAACGTGGGCCAGGACGAGTAGTGGATGCTCTTGGCGAGCGCCCGTTCGGTCATCGCGTCGAAATCGCGGACGACGACCGAGCCGGCCACGTTGCTCACGAAGACGTCAATGCCGGAGTGCCGCGCGCGAACCGCCGCGATCAGGGCGTCGGTGTCCTCGTCCTCGGCCGCGTCGGCCTGCACCAGCAGCGGCTCGGCCCCGCCCACCGCTCGGAAGGCGCCACGGAGCTCTTCCTCGTCGGCCGTGCCCCACCGGTAGGTGAGCACGGTGGCGGCCCCACGGCGCGCGAAGGCGAGCGCGATCGCTCGTCCGAGGCCGCGGGTGCCGCCAGTGACTAGGACGACCTTCGATGCGAAGCTCGGTTCCGGCATGGTCGTCGCCTCTCGTCGGGCTTCGTGTCGGGGGAGGCCAGCCGTTACTCGCGGCCGCCGTCCCCTCCGAGGAGCGGAGGGCGTCCGGCGCGGGCGGCCTCGCGACGACGCGTCGCGCTCGACCTCAGCTGCCCTTCTCCTCCAGGGTCTTCTGGAAGAGGTCGACCAGCCCTTCGATGTTCTCCAGGTTGTTGAGCTCGCTGCGCGGGATCTTCACCTTGAGCTCCCGCATCGAGCGGCTCACGACCTCGACCAGATCGAGGCTGTTCGCCCCGTAGTCCATCATCGACTTCTTGGGGTCGATGGCGTCGACTTCGACATCGTCGACCGCATCCGCGAGGTGCTTCTTGATGACGGCCAGAATCTCTTCCCGGGTCATTACGGCTTCTCCTTTGGGGTGATCTCGATGCGGTCGCGCTCGCCGAAGAGGCGCATCACGTTGTCATGGAAGGCGACGCCATTGTCGACGGTGACCACCTGGCCACTGACGCCATCCATGAGCCCGCTGGTCAGGGCGATGACCGTCTCGGCGACGGCCTCGGGTGAAACGAACATGTTTGGGTCGAACCGTTCGATGAAGGGGATGCACTCCTCCCCCATCGTCGCCCGCAGGCTATCGGTCCGGACGAGCGCGGCGCGGACCACGTTGATTCGGACGTCTTCGCCGCGCAGGCGATAGTTGAGGTAGCGGATCAGCGTCTCGAGTAGCGCCTTCGAGCCCGCGACGAAGTCGTAGTTGGCCACGAAGGAGTCCGGCCCGATGCTCGACAGTCCGATCACGTAGCGCGGATGGCGGCCGAAGGCCTCGCGAAGCTGTGCCAGATACTCGAACAGGGGCCAGACCGAGTACTCGATGCTCCGCACGAGGGCGCGCTTGGAGTAGTCCGCCATCCCCTTGACGATCTGCGCGAAGGAGACGCCCGACACGAACACCTCGATGGCGTCGTGGCGCTGGCGCAGCGCCTCCACCAGCGCCGCAGTGTCCTCGGCGCTGCCCGCGTCCGCCTCGACGATGTGCGGCTCGGGCCCGCCGACGGCGCGGAACTGCGCCCGGATCGCGTCCTCGTCGGCGCTCCCCCACCGGTTGGTCAGGGTGCAGATCGCGCCCCGGCGCGCGTAGGCGAGCCCACACTGGAGCCCGATGCCCTTGGTGCCGCCGGTGACGAGGACCGCCTTGCCAGCGAAGTCAGTCGACATACTCGTCCTCGATCCGCTCGCGGACGGCGTCCTGCCGGAACGTGATCTCGTGCATCATGGTTTCGATGGTGCGGGTGTCCTCGAAGGCCCGGCGCCGGCCCAGGGACAGCCAGCGTTTGAGCGTCTCCAGGGCGACCCGCGGCTTTTCCGCTATGCGGGACGCCACGTCAAATGCTTTGGGGCGGATTTCGGCTCGCGGGAGGACGTAGTTCACGCCCGTCCGCGTGGAGAAATCCACCCCCCGTCGGAACTCGCCCGTGTACATCAGTTCGTGCGCCAGCGCCGGCGACAGGACGTGCTCGAGCAGCCGGGTGATGCCCATTCCCGGGGTGAAACCGAGGTTCATGAAGCTTGCCCCGTAGCGGCTCTCCCGGGCCAGGAGCACGATGTCGGCGCAGAGGCCCAGAGCGAGACCGCCGCCCGTCGCGTGCCCCTCCATGGCCGCAACGACCGGGACCGGGAGATCCAGGACGGCCTTGGAAAGCACGATGTCCGCGGGAACCTCCTCTCCTCGGGCGAGCTTGACCAGGAGCTCGCGCGGCGCTCCTGAGCAAAAAACATCTGGCAGGCCGACCAGGACCACGACCTTCACCTCGCGGTCCTGCCCGATCTCGGCGAGGCACGCCTCCAACTCCGCCACGAACGGCAAGTTGAAGGCGTTTTTCCCCGCCACGTCCTGCATCGAGAGGGTGGTGATCCCGCTCGCGTCCTTCGTCGTGGTGACCCGTCTCACGGCGCTCTCCGTCCCGCTCATGGTTCTTCCTCCCCAACCAGGCCCTCTTCCCGGAATCGGCGCAGCGCTTCGATGACCGCTGGGTCGCTTGTTGCCGAAAAGGTCAACTCCCCCGCCGCCGCGAGCGCCTCGGGGAGGGACCTGCTCGCGCAGAGGGACGACACCCGGGCGATGGCCCTCGCGCTGGCGGGCCGCACCCGGGCGAGCCGCTTCGTCCAGCGACCGACCGCTCGCTCGGCCTGCATCGGTGCCACCACCTCGTCGCAGAGCCCGAGGACCAGCGCCTCAGCGGCTGTCCGCGCGTGCGGCGTGAGCGCCAGGAGTCGGGCTCGCTGGGGCGTCATCCGCTCGAACAGGATGGGCAGCACCATGGCGGGCGCGAGGCCGAACAACGCCTCCGGGAGCGCAAACGTGGCGGCGGTCGTGGCCACCACCACGTCGCAAGCGGCTGCCAGCCCCACGCCTCCCCCCTGGGCCGCCCCCTCGACCAGGGCCACCGCCGGTTTGCCGCCGCCCCGCAGGACGACGAGCGCCCGCTGGTAGGCCACGATCGCGCGGCGTCGGAGGGAGAGATCCTCGGTCGCGAGCAGCGCGTCGACGTCGAGGCCACGGCAGAAGACGGGGCCACCGCCGACGAGGCATAGCGTGCGCACGGACGGGTCGCCGAGGGCCGCCTCGAGCGTCGCTACCAGGGCCTCGACGCCACCGAGGTCCAGGCTGGGGGGCAGCTCGATGCGTCGCTCGCTCATCTCGGCACCCGCCACACCCGCCAAGATCAGCTGAAGGCGTACTCGCGGTAATACTCGTGCACGCCCTTCAGGACCAAGAGGCGCTTGCCCGCGTAGAATCGATCGTACCAGTCCCCGAACATGTCCCAGGGGGGCGAGAACTCCGGCACCGCGATGCTGGCGTCGCGCGCGATCTCCAGCGCCTCGTACTCGGCCACCGTCACCGGGCGACGGGCGTCGAGCTGTCGAGCGATCGCCGTCGCCTGCGTCACGGCGCGCGCCTCCGGGAGCAGGATGGCGCTGTAGAACTGCGCGCAGGATCCCGATCCATAGGCAAACAAACCGATCCGATCCCCCGCCACCAAATCGTCGGATTTGTCCACCAGCCCCGTCAGAGCGATGAAGGTGCTCCCGCCGTAGGTGGAGCCCATGCGTCGGTTGTAGCAGAGGGACGCGGCCGTCTTGCGCTCGTAGTGCGCCCGTGCCTCGCGGTTCGGGATGCTGGTGTGGTCGCGGAGGATGCTCTTGTGCGCGCGGAAGGTCATGCCGCCGAACGGCACGTGATAGACGACCTTCTTGAAGTACGTGTCGAAGTCCACCGTGCCGACGGCCTCCACGTACTTGCGGTAGGCCCCCTCCACGCCGATGAGGTAGGAGAAGAGGCTGGTTTCGCTGTTGCCAGTCTCGACCCGCATGGTGGGGCGGATAACGTCCGATACCTCTTCGGCGTGCACGCCGATCTTGCCCTCCTCGTAGGCGATCAGGCGTGGCGTCCGTGAGAGCAGCACAGCGACGGCGCCGGCGCCGCCGACCGGCTCCCAGGGCTTGCCGAGGTGCATGGTCGTCTGGTCGGTGGCGACGAGCAGCGCCTTGCGGCCGCGCGCCTGCGACGACTCGAGCCAGGCGTTGGCCAGATCGAGCGCTCCCGTCGCGGCGAAGCAGGCGTGCTTCACCTCCAGGTTGAGGCAGTCGTCGGGCAACCCCAGGTAATGGTGGATCCAGGAGCTCACGGGCTTCTCCTGGTCGACGCTGCTCTCCGTGCCGACCAGCAGCAGGCCCACCGCGGACCGCTCCGCCTCGGTGAGCACCGGCAGCGCCGCGTTCACCCCCATGGTGACCGCATCCTCCCACGGAGGGTTCAGGCCGCGTTCCTGGATCATCAGATCGGAGAGCGTCCGCTCGACGTCCATCCCGCGGGCGCGGCAGAGGTCGCCGAGATCGAGGCACAGACTGGCCGGGTAGATCCCGAGCTTCTCGATGCCGATCGTCATGGCGCGTGCTCGAGGCCGCCGGTGAGCGTGATCACCTGCCCGGTCACGAACCGGGCGGCGTCGGAGGCGAGATACAAGCACGCGGCCGAGATCTCCCGGACCTCCCCGAACCTGCCGGCGGGGCAGTACTGGAGCCAGAACTCGCGATTGGACTTGCTGAGGCCCTCGCGCACCATGTCGGTGTCGAACAGTCCCAGCATCAGGACGTTGCTGCGCACGGCCTTCTTTCCGTACTCCTTCGCCAGGCCAGCGGAGAGCCCACAGAGGCCGGCCTTGCTGGCGCAGTAGGAGATCTGTCCGGTGATGCCGTAGGTGGCGATGCTCGAGATGTGGATGAAGCTGCCGCCGCCGCCGGCGAGGAAGTGGGGCAGCACCGCGCGGACCATGTAGAAGGCGCCGCTCAGGTTGACGTCGAGGACGTCCTTCCAGTCCTCGTCGGACATGGCCATCGCCAGGCCGGGCCGGTTGATGCCCGCATTGTTGACCAGCACGTCGATGGACTCGAAGTCGTCACCGATCCGGTCCATCACCGCCTCCACCGCGGTCGAGTCCCGGACGTCGAGCGCGTAGGCGCGCACGGTGCGTGCCGGGGCGACCCGCGCCGCCTCGGCGATCACCGCCTCGGCGAGCTCGGGGCGCGAGACGTAGGTGAAGGCGACGTCGTGCCCGGCAGCCGCCGCGTCGAGCACGATGCCGCGGCCGATGCCACGTGAGCCACCCGTTACCAGGAACACCATTTCTTTCGCCTCGCTCAGCCCTCGTAACGCTTGAACAGGCTCACGCAGTTGATCCCGCCGAAGCCGAAGGAGTTCTTCATGAAGTAGCGCACATCGTGCGGAACCGGGCTGGTGCCGCGGCAGATGTCCAGATCGACCTCGGGATCGAGGTCGTCGACGTTGATCGACGGGTGGAGCATCCCGGCCTGCATCTGCAGGATTCCGGCGACCGTCTCCACCGTCGCGGCGGCCCAGCAGGTGTGGCCGAGCAGGGACTTGGTCGCGTTCACCTTCAGGTGCTTGGGGTGCTCGCCGAAGACGTTCTTGATGGACCGCGTCTCTGTGAGGTCGCCCAGCGGAGTCGAGGTGGCGTGCATGCTCACGTAGTCCACCTCGTCCGCGCGCACGCCGGTCTGCTCCAGCAGGCGCCGCATCAGGCGCGTTTGCCCCTCTTCGGAGGGGTTCGGGAGGTGGTTGGCGTCGGCGTTCGCCTCGGAACCGAGCACCTCGGCGTGGATCCGGGCGCCGCGCCTCCGCGCCGTCTCCAACTCCTCGACCACCAAGACGGCGCCCCCGTGCGCGGGGACGAAGCCCTCGCGGCGGCTGTCGAAGGGGCGGCTCGCGCGGGTCGGCTCGTCGTGGAAGCTCTGGTACGAGATGGCGCCGAGCATCGCCATCGCGTGCAGGTCCATCGGGCACATGTCGAGCACGGCGCCCACGATCAGGAAGCGCTCGTTGCCGTGGTGGCGGATCTCGTCGATCGCGTACCGCAGCGCGACGTTGCCGCTCGCGCACGCCGCCCCCAGTGTCGTCAGCGGTCCCCGCACGCTCACCAACTCGGACACGCTCGATGCGTGGTCGGTGTCGAGCGCGTGGAGGGCGAGCCAGGGATCGATGTAATCCGGCTCCTCCCGGAACTGGTCGCGGTTCTGGTCGGAGTAGTGGCTGTTGATGTTGTGACCCGCGACCATCACGCCGGTCAGGCTCGAGTCGAGCTCGACGTCGACCAGTCCGGCATTGATCCAGGCGTCGGTCGTGAGCAGTAGGCTGAGCTTGGTCGACCACGGCGCCCGCGACACCAGCTTGCGGAGCCGCCGGAACATGTCCGGGGGGATCCGACCCTCGAACGACGCGAGCTTCGCGGAGATATCGTAGCCGCTCAGATCGGCGCCGACCTTGCTGTAGATGTGGTCGGTGGGGAACTTCTTCCAGTTCGACAGCGCCGAGCGGCCGGCGAAGAGGCCGTCACGGAAACGCTCGAGGGTGTCGCCCAGGGGGGTGTTGACGGACATCCCGGTGACGACGATGCGCTTACTCGACAAGGTAGACCTCCTGCACGGCGTAGGACGCCACGCGACCACCCTTGACGATCTGTCCGGCGGCCGTGGCGGTCATGCCGTCCTCGGCGATGATGACGGCGTGGAGCTCGAGGTCGTCGCCCGGCAGGAGCGGCTCCAGGTACTGCGCGGCGTGAATCGCCAGCGCACGCACCGCGATCGGGGTCGTTTCGGCCGGGATCTCGAGGGTTTGCTTCGAGAGAAAATGGGTGAGGCACAGCGCTAGCTGACCGATCATCTCCACCTGCAGGACGCCCGGGTAGACCGGAAAGCCAGGGAAGTGACCGGCAAAGACCGGATCCGATGGGTCCAGGTGGCGATGGCCGAGGATGGTGCGCTGGTCGAGGTCGACGGCGTCGATCCCGTCCACCAGCAGGAAAGGGGCGCGGTGTGGCAGGATGCGCTCGAGCGCGGCCACCCCGTGCTCGACCGCGGCCGCGGTGGGGCGTCCCTCGTGCGCCGGCGTTCGCCGCAGGCGCTTGGTCAGGATCTTCAGCTCTCCGGAGTCCATGGGGGGGCACGCCGCGCCCGAGCCGGCCCGTGCACGCGACGACGAACCCTTTCCGGAGCGCGAGCGCGCGGCGGTGGCGGTTGGCGGCACGGCGAATCGGCCGCAACCGCATACGTAACGGGAGCGAACAGCGCAATCGCAGAATCCACGCCGGCCGGCCGTTTTGTGTGCTCCGGGTGTGGAGTCGGTCGTGGACTTCAGGACCGAAGGGAGCCCTCGGACTGACCGAGCAGTTCACTGTCGACACCGCCGTGCTGAACACCGTGGCGGTGCCTCTCAGGGGGAAGCGACGCTCACCCGGCGCCCGCGACGAGTCGGAGCAGCGCCGGCCTGGGTCGTACCCGAAACAGCAGGCTGCGCCGCGGCGCCTCCGCCATGATTCCCTCCCAGGTGCGGCGGCGAGGCCAGCGCATCTGATCGGCCAGCGCGTGGGGGAAGCCGGTGAGCGGATCCGTCCGCTCGACCAGGATCGCGTGCTGGTGGACCAGGCCGTCGGCCTTGACGCCCTGGATGGCGACGACGTCTCCGGCCCGGATCCGGCCCTCGTCCCCGCTCAGCGCCGCGAAGAAGCGTTCGCGCTCGGCGTAGGGGATCCGAGCGGCGCCGGCGAAGCGCACGTGGTCGAACAACTCGGGATTCCGCTCGGTGAACGTCTCGAACGCGAGCACACCGCTGCGATTGCCGATCCCGAAGCGGCTGAAGTCGAGCCCGCCGGGGGTCCGTCGCGGACCGTCGGGTCGCGGCTCGAACCAGGTGCCCGACGCGCGCTCGTAGCTGTCCAGGACGAAGTCCACGCACATCTGCGGCGGCACCGGTCGGCCCCGTTCGTCGAAGACCGGGTAGGTCCGCTCGCGGTGCACGAAGGCCGTGCGTCCGTGGTCGTAGGCCCAGCGCCAGAGCGGGCGGAGCTGCCCGTCGTCGAGGTGATCGGGCGCGCCGCGGGGGCGGTCGAAGGGGAGCGCCTCCACGACCGCCGCCGTGACCGCGGCGCGGAGGCGAACGAGCGCGTCCCGTCGCGGTCGATCCTCGGCCTGCCACGCGGCCACCGCGCGCTGAAGGCTCGGATCGGCGTTGAGGCAAGCCAACGACAGCCGGGCGCCATCGACGTCGAGCAGCCCCCGTACCCAGGTGTTCCCGAAGCGGAGGCGACCGACGACGGCGCGCTCCGCCTGGTGCTCCACGACCAGGCGATCGGCGCCCACTTCCTCCGCGAACGTCGTCACGTCGCGGTGCAGCGGATTGGCGAGTGCGGTCGCCGTGGTCGCGACCCGATCGGCGAGCAGCAACGTCGCGGGCCGTCCCGTCAGCGGCCCTTCGACGTGCTCGTAGCGCGCCGGGCGCCGCCCCGCGCGCACCAGGCGCTCGACCCGGCCGCCGCGTGCGAGGTGGAGCTCCGGCTCCGTGAAGAGGTCCGTCAGCGTGAGCCGCTGCACGAGCGCCAGCGCCTCGGCGGGGTCGGCGGCATACAGGTAGCCCTCGCGCAGGACGAGCGCGCGCAGCGCCGCCGGGTCGTGGCGCAACCGTCGTCGCGCCAGGTCCACGCGCCGCCCCCTGGGTGCGTTGACGAGCGCGGCGTGCACGGCGCGGGCTGCCGCCGGGAGCTGCGTCACCGGTGTCGGCGCCGGCTCCCGCGCCCACAGCACGGCCTCGCCGGGCGCGCGTCCCAGGATCGACGCACGATGGGCCTCGAACTCGGGCGCTCCGGGGAGAGGCTCGGCATGGAGCGCCGCCGCGATGCGCGCGCGACACTGCGCCGCCTCGGCGGCCAGCGGGTCGACGTCGGCGTCGTGGTGGACCGGGGTCGCGGCCGGGGGCTCCGGCCCCTCCGAGGCCTGGCAGTCGAGCAGGGTGACGGCGGCGAGGGCCAGCGCGAGGCAGCGGCAGAGCATGCCTTATCCAACGCGGTGCCGGGCTCGGTCATTCGCCGCGCAACGGTGGCCTTCCGGGATCGCCCTACGGCGCGGAGGTCGCGCCGGCGACCACCGCGATGACGATGATCCCCGCGTAGACGAGCCAGAACAGCGCGTAGAGCGCCCCGAAGATCCCGCCCAGGATCATGCCCACCAGGCCGAGCGTCGCGTTCGTGCCGCTCGGCTCGCCGATCTCCCTTGCCTGCTTGCGCGCCCGAGCGCCGAGGTAAAAGCCGATGAGCCCGAGCGGGAAGCACGAGGTCGTGAACCCGAGGATCGCCAGCACGACCGCGATGATCGCTTCGGTGGAGGTGGGCGTGGCCGGGCGCGCGCCGTACTGACCCGCGGGGGGAGGCGTGAAGCCACCCACCGGTGGGGACGGGAAGGCCGGGCCCGTCGAGGGAACCGGGGCGGCGGCGGGCGTCAGCGGGGCGCCGCCCGGCGGGGGCGAGAAGTCACCGCCGGGGGGCGGGGGTGCAGCCGGAGGTTCCACGGGCCCAGGGTACGTCACCCGGGGCGTGGGGTCGACGCTCGCCGTCCGGGCCCGCTCAGGGGTCCGAGAGGACGGACGCTGCCAGCGTGCTGAAGGGTTCCTGACCCGCGTGGTCCGATACCCACGCGGGCGACAGGTGCGGGACGACCCGCCGCGTGCGCACCGAGGCGTACCAGTGCACCACGCACGTCGCCGCTGGCAACAACTCGTCGAGGCCGGCGGACGATCGCCGGAACCAGTGCTCGCTGATCTCGGGACCGAGGGGGTAGAAGACCTCGGGCGGGAGGACCCGGAGGTCGTCGCCGCGGTATTCCGCCACCGCGTGCTCGAGCAGGTGCGTGCCAAGTGCGAAGCGAACCAGCTTTCGGCGGTCCGGCAGGCGCACCATCCGCTCCAGCAGCTCGCCGATCAAGGGGTGGCCCGCGCGCGCTCCCAGCACGGCGTTGTTGGGTGCCGTCGGGTACCAGCGCTCGATCCGTCGAAACCCGCGCCAGCCGTCGGGCACGCGGCGGAGCAGATCGCGGACCGCCGTGCGGGTCCAGGCGGCCGCGAGGCGCCCCGGATGGAAGCGTCGCCACGGGTCGTCGGGAAAGGCGAGGCGCTCGAGCCCGCAGAACACGGCGGCGTCCGCCAGCAGGGGCGCCACGGGCCGCACCGTCACCGTGTCGAGGTCGAGGTACACGCCCCCCTCGCGGTGCAGGAGCGCGGCGCGCACCACGTTGGCGCGGGCCGCGGGCGCCGTGAGGCGCCGGAGCAGGTCCACCAGCGACGGGCCGAAAGGTCCCGCCGCGGCGACCAACCCCTCCGCGTCGAGGCGGTGCGCCTCCACGCCGGGGATGGCTAGCGCAGCCTCCCAGTGGGGGCCGCTGATCGGGTCGGCGTGGTGCAACAGCACGCGGTCGAACCCCCCGCGCCGGGCCGCGGAGAAGAGCGCGAGCCAGTGCACCCAGGGGAAATCCTGCCCGAACCAGACGAAGTGGGCGACGACCGGGATGCGGTCCAAGGCAGGCTCAGGCCTCCTGGACCTCTTCGTCGTCGTCGTCGTACTTGCCGTGGCACTGCTTGAACTTCTTGCCCGAGCCACACGGGCACGCATCGTTGCGCCCGATCTTGGGCTGCGATCGCTTGACGGGGCGCGACAGCACTGCCGCCTGCTCGCGGAGGCTGGCCAGGGCGTCGTCGAGCTGAGCGACGTCCTCGGGGGGGGGGACGGACTGTGACTCGCCCGGGTGTCGCGCGACGGTCTGCTGGAGCTCGGAGTCGTGTCGGCGCTGGTCCTGCTGCTCGAGCGCCTCGATCTCCGCCTGCGAGCGGGCCTGGGCCTCGACCAAGCGGACGAGGACGTTGCTCGACACCTTGGCCATCGTGTTGAGGAAGAGGTTGTAGCCCTCTTTCTTGTACTCGTTCTTGGGGTCGCGGTGGCCGTACCCGCGCAGTCCGATCCCGTCTCGCAGGTGCTCCATGTTCGAGAGGTGATCGACCCAGGCCTCGTCGATCGCCTCCAGGTAGATGTGCCGGAGCAGGCGCAGCATGTTCTCGATGCCGAGGATGCGCTCCTTCTCCCCGTACACCTGCTCGGCCTTGGCGTAGAGGATCCGGACCAGGCGCTCGACGTCCCCGAGCTCGTCGATGGACCGATCGAGCCGGGTCTGGAAGTGCTCGTAGAAGCCCTGGTGTAGGCTCTTCCAGTCCCAGTCCTCCGGCAGCTTGTTGGCCGGGCAGCTCTCCTCCACCATCGCGACGACGACCCGGTCCGTCAGATCGAGCAGCCGCTCGCGCTGTTCGGACAGCCCGCGCCCGACCAGCTCGACGAGCTCGTCGTACAGCTCGATGGGATCGCGCTTGATGCGTGGGTCGATGTCGATGACCACCCCCCAGAGGTGATAGACCTCGCGCTGCAGGTCGGCGAGCTGCACCAAGCGCGGGATCTGCTCGATCTCAGCGCGGGTCAGGGCGCGCGGCTTGCCGTCTGCGTCGGTGGGCTGCAGGGGCTCCTCCGCGTACAGCCCGACGAGGCGTCCGACCAGCGGCGTCACCTCCGCCACCACCGCCTCGTTCACGGGGATCTGCCGCACCCTTCCCGTCGGCTTGCCGACCTCGTCGACCTCCTCGGGCTCGTAACGGCCGACCAGCAGGGACTGCCGCAGCGCGTACACCGTCTTGCGCTGCGCGTTCATCACGTCGTCGTACTCGAGGAGGTTCTTGCGGATGTCGAAGTTGCGCTCCTCCACCTTGCGCTGCGCGTTCTCCACGCTCTTGGTGACCCAGGGGTGCTCGATCGGCTCGTCATCGGGCATGCCCATCCGATCCATGAGGTTCTTCACCTTGTCGCCGGCGAAGATCCGCATCAGGTCGTCCTCGAGCGACAGGTAGAAGCGGCTCGAGCCGGGATCGCCCTGGCGCCCCGCGCGGCCCCGAAGCTGGTTGTCGATGCGCCGCGACTCGTGCCGCTCCGTGCCCAGAATGTGCAGCCCGCCCAGCTCGACCACCTCGTCGTGCTCGCGCCGGCAATCCGCCTCGAACTGCTCGACCATGGCGTGGAAGGCGTCGGGATCCAGGTCGGCGTCGCGTCCGGACTCCTTGAACGCGAGGCGCGCGAGCATCTCCGGGTTACCGCCCAACATGATGTCGGTGCCCCGACCGGCCATGTTGGTCGAGACGGTGATCGCGCCCCGCTTGCCCGCCTGGGCCACGACGTAGGCCTCGTTTTCGTGGTGCTTGGCGTTGAGGACGTGGTGCGGAACGTTCTTCTTCTTCAGGATGCGGGCGATCGCCGCGCTCTTCTCCACGCTGGTCGTGCCGACCAGGATCGGACGCCCCTTCGCGTTCTCTTCGAGGATCTCGCGGATGGCGGCGGTGAATTTCTCCCGCTCCGTCTTGTAGACCATGTCCTCGTGGTCGGCGCGGATCATGGCTTGATTGGTCGGGATCGCTGTCACGTCCAGCTTGTAGGTGGACATGAACTCCTGCGCTTCGGTCTGCGCGGTGCCGGTCATCCCCGCCAGCTTCTCGTAGAGACGGAAGAGGTTCTGGAAGGTGATGGTGGCCATTGTGCGGCTCTCCTCTTGGATCCGCACGTTCTCCTTCGCCTCCACCGCCTGATGCAGTCCGTCGCTCCACCGACGTCCCGGTAGGACGCGCCCGGTGAACTCGTCGATGATGAGGACCTTTCCCTCCGGCGTCACCATGTAGTGCTGGTCGCGCTTGTACAGCGCGTGCGCCCGCAAGAGCTGGTTGACGATGTGGAGCGACTGGACGTTGACCGGCTCGTACAGGTTCGACACCCCCGTCATCCGCTGGACGGCCTCTACCCCAGCGTCGGTGAGCGCGGCGCTGAAGCCCTTCTCGTCGACGGTGTAGTGCTCGTCCTTGACCAGCCGCAGCACCACCTCGTTGAGGGTGCGGTATTTCTCGCTGGCGGCCTCCGCCGTCCCGCTGATGATGAGGGGAGTGCGGGCCTCGTCGATGAGGATCGAGTCGACCTCGTCGACGATCGCGTAGTGGAGGGGGCGCTGGGCGTATTCCAGCGCCGAGAACTTCATGTTGTCGCGGAGATAGTCGAAGCCGAATTCGTTGTTCTGCCCGTAGCAAATGTCGCGACGGTAGATGTCGCGCTTGTCGCGATCGGGTTGCTGGCTCACGATGGTGCCCACCGTGAGCCCCAAGAAATTGTAGAGCTTGCCCATCCACTCGGCGTCGCGCCGGGCGAGGTAGTCGTTGACGGTGATGACGTGGACGCCCTTGCCGGTGAGCGCGTTGAGGTAGACCGGCAGCGTCGCGACCAGGGTCTTGCCCTCGCCGGTCTTCATCTCCGCGATGGCGCCGTTGTGCAGCACCATCCCGCCGATGAGCTGCACGTCGTAGTGGCGCATGCGCAGGGAGCGCCGGCCCGCCTCTCGGCACACGGCGAAGGCCTCGACGAGCAGGCTGTCGACGGACGCGCCGTTGTCGATCCGTTCCTTGAATTCGGCGGTCTTCGCCTGGAGCTCGGTGTCGCTGAGGCGCTGGATGCGGTCCTCGAGGGCGTTGATCGCCACCACCTTGGGCTGCAGCCGACGGAGGGTCCGTTCGTTGGAGGTGCCGAAGAGCTTGCGGGCGATCCAGGTGAGCATGCGGTAGCCGTCCTCGGTGGCTCGAGCGCCGCCGGGCAAAGAGGCGGGAAAGTAGTGCTTCGGGCGCGACCGCGCCAGGGATTCCGCCGGCCCATGGAGGCGTCCCTCCTCACGAGGCGGCCGCGGACCCGCGTGGGGCAACAGGCCCGTGTGTCGGCCCGCGGGCTACCAGAGAACCCCGGAGGGGTCAAACGGCTGGGCGATCCAGCGCTCGGCCCCGAGCGCCGTGGCCGGCCCTTTGCCCGGAACGGCGCCCGTGCCCTTTGCGGCGGACGGAATCGCGGTAGCTTCGGCGCGTCGGCGGTCCCGGTGACCGTCCTCGTCGTCGAGCTGGGCGCCGGCCGCGCACGAACCCGAGCGGGATGGATCTTTTCTACTTCGTCATCCTGGTGAGCTCGCTCATCTTCGTGCACGAGCTCGGCCATTTTTTGTTCGCGAAGCTGTTCGGCGTGAAGGTGATGACCTTCAGCCTCGGCTTCGGGCCGAAGCTCGTCCGCCTCCGCGGCCGGGAGACCGAGTACTGCCTGGGGCTGCTGCCGCTCGGCGGGTACGTGAAGATGCTGGAGGCGTCGAAGAGCGACATCGTGTTGCCCGAGGATCGACACCGCACCTTCGAGTCGCTGTCCGTGCTCAAGCGGGTGACGGTCGTCCTGGCGGGACCGGTGATGAACCTCCTGTTCCCCGTGCTCCTCTATTTCGCAGTGTTTGTCTCGGAGGGACCGCACCTCGCGCCCACCGTGGGCGTGGTGCTGCCCGGGCACCCGGCGGACGGGAAGCTCCTGCCGGGGGACCGCGTGATGGCGATCAACGCGCAGGAGATCGGCACCTTCGACGAGTTGCAGCGCACGGTGGCGAAGAGCCCGGGCAAACCCCTGCGGCTGCGCGTCTTTCGCGACAACCGGCAGCTCGACGTCGAGGTGGTGGCGGAGGAAACCACCGCCCTCCTCGGCAGCGCGGTGCATGGCGACCGAGTGCCGACCACGGCGCTCGACGTGGAGGAGCGGATCGGCTCGATCGGCATCATGTCGAGCGCGCCCGCGCCGGTGGTCGGGATCGCGGACCCGGAGTCTCCGGCCTACCGCGCCGGACTCCGCACCTTCGACGTGGTGACCCAAATCGCCGGCCGCCCGGTGCGGCGCTTCATGGATCTCGAGGCGGAATTCGCGGCGACCCGCGGCGAAACCGTCCCGGTCACCTACCTCCGTCCGGTACCGGTGCCGGACGCGCTCGGCGCCCTGGCGGAGATGGCCGTGTTCGAGGCCGGCGTGGTGGCCCTGACGCCGGATACGGCGGGGCTCGACCTCACCAGCCGCACCGGCATCGAGTCGGCTGATCTCTACGTCGCCTTCGTGCGGGAGGGATCGTCCTTCCACAAGGCGGATCTCCGCCCCGGCGACAAGCTGCTGCGCCTGGACGACGAGCCCATCCCCGCCTGGTCCACCTTCCTGGAGCGGGTGAAGAAGGCGAGCGATCGCCCGCACCGCATCGAGTTCCTCGCGGCCCGGGACGGGCGGCGCCACTCGGGGACGTTCGAGGTGCGGCGCATGGAGTTCACCGACGAGCACGGCCAGTCCTTCGTCGTCTACATGCTGGGGCGCTCGGTGATCGATCACTGGGCGCCGGTGGCTATCGAGAGCCCCGTCGAGCACCCGACGCCGGTGCGGTACGCGCTCTCCAAGGCGATCGAGGAAACCGTGCGCGTGACCCGGTTCACTGGCGTGCTCTTCGTGCGCCTCCTCCAGGGCCGGATCAGCCTCGACTCGCTCTCGGGACCCATCACGATCTACCGCGTCGCTGGCGAGGAGGGCCGCAAGGGGCCCGGGTACTTCGTGTGGGTGATGGCCCTCATCAGCATCAACCTGGGGCTGCTCAATCTGCTGCCGATCCCCGTGCTCGACGGCGGCCACCTCGTCTTCCTGGCGCTGGAGACGGCGATGCGGCGGCCCGTGCCGCTCAGGATGCGGGAGGTCGCGCACCTGGTCGGCATGGGGATCCTCGTTGCCCTGATGGTGTTCGTGTTCAAGAACGACTTCGATCGGCAGGGAGACGTGATCGTGGGGCAGATCCGGGAGCTGGTGCGCTAGTGGCGGGCGACGGCGCGGCGCCGCCGGGGCGTGAACCGCGAGGGCGCCCGGCGCGGCTGCCGACAGCCCGGGAGCTCGCCGCGCACGTGCTCGAGCGCGTCGCGCGCGACCGCGCGTTCGCGAGCGCGGCCCTCGATGCGGAGCTCGCGCGGTACCCGCAGCTCGCCGGCCGTGACCGGGCGCTGGCGACCGAGCTGGTCTACGGCTGTCTGCGCACGGGGCCGGCGCTCACCGCGCGCCTCGCCGCGCTTGCGCCACGGGGCGTGGCGAGCGGCGATCCAAGGGTCCGGATCGAGCTCGAGCTCGCCGCCTACCAGCTGCTCTTCCTCGACCGCGTGCCGCCGCACGCCGCCGTCGACGCTGCGGTCCGCGCCGTCACCTCGCTCCGCGGTCGGCGGGTGGGCGGCTTCGCCAACGCGGTGCTCCGCCGGCTCGCCGCCGAGCGCGGCGCGGTCGCGCTGGCCGCCGCGACCCTCGAGAGTGCGCCCGGGTGGCTGGTGGCTCGTCTCACCGCGGTCTTGGGCGACGACGGCGTCCGTGCCTTGCTCGGCGCCGACCCCGACGCCGGCCACGGGCTGCCGCTGGCCCTGCGGGTGGTGGCCGGCCGCGCCCTCCCGAGCTGGCTCGCGGAGGCCCCGCCGGGCCGGATCTCGCCCCGGTGCCGCCTGGTGCGCGGCGTTGGCGATCCGCGCCGCCTCGCGGGTCACGCCGAGGGGGTCTTCACGGTGCAGGAGGAGGGCGCGCAGGCGGTGGCTCTCGCGCTCGGCGCGCGCGCCGGCGAGACGGTGCTCGACGCTTGCGCGGGCCGAGGGCAGAAGGCGTCGCTCCTCGCCGAGCAGGTGGGGCAGCGCGGCCTGGTTTGGGCCACGGACCTCTACCCCGCCAAGCTCGCGGCGCTCGCGGCGGAGCACACGCGGCTCCGGCTCCCCGCGCCGCGCACGGGCGCGGTCGACTGGACGGTGGGACCCGGCCCCGTCCCCGAAGGAGCGTTCGACCGCGTGCTCGTGGACGCGCCCTGCAGCGGCACCGGGACGCTTCGCCGTCGCCCGGACCTCACCGCCCGGCTCGACGCCGGGGATCCGGCGCGGCTCGGCGCGCTGGCGGCGGCCATCCTCCGCCGTGCGGCCACCCGCGCGCGGCCCGGTGGGCGGGTCCTGTTCGCGGTCTGCTCGGTCCTTCCCGAGGAGGGCGAGGCCGTGGTCGCGGCGGTGACGGATCTGCTCGAGCCCACGCCGTTCGACGCGCCCGAGCTCGGCGCCCTGTTCCCGCCGGGCGCGACCGCCCTCCGCCTGCACCCGGCGGCGCACCAGACGGACGGCTACTTCCTCGCGAGCTTCCGCCGGCGGTGACGGCGGGCAGTCGCAGCGGTCAGGCGCGCCTACCGCGCCCGGAGCTCATCGCTCTGCACGAGCCGCCCGCCCGCCGCCGAAACCGCGGCCAGCGCGGCCTCACCGTCGCCGGGCGTGACCTCGACCCCGCGGCAGCCGTCGACGACCAGCGTGGTCGCGAAGCCGAGCTCGAGCGCGTCGAGCGCGGTCGCCTTGACGCAGTAGTCGGTTGCGAGCCCGAGCACGACGACGCCGCCGACGCCACGCTCCCGGAGCCAGGCCCCGAGCCCCGTGGCGCGGCGCCGCGCGTTGTCGAAGAAGCCGGAGTAGCTGTCGACGGCGGGATCGACCCCCTTGAGGAAGAGCCGCTCGACGCGGCGCGTGTCGAGGGCTGCGGCCAGGTGCGCGCCGTGGGTGAGGGCGATGCAGTGGTCGGGCCAGAGCACCTGGGGGACGCCGCCGAGGTCCACGACGTCGAGGGGGCGCCGTCCCGGGTGCTGCGTCGCGAAGCTCTGGTGTACGGGCGGATGCCAGTCTTGGGTGGCGATCACGGGGTGGTCGGTGAGCCGCGCGACGAGGCGGTTCGCGACCGGGATCACCTCATCGCCCCGCGGCACCGGCAGGGAGCCCCAGGGCATGAAATCGTTCTGCACGTCGATCAGCAGGATCACCTCGCGCATGGTTCGCTCCTCGCTCCTCGCTCCTCGCTCCTCGCGTCCTGACCACAAGCCCATCGAACCCGCGGGCGCCCGCCCCCGTTCAGCCCGGGAAGCTTGGACCCCGCTCCAGCCGCCGCGCGTAACGGCGGCGATCGAAGCGGTACAGGTGCGGGGCGCCGCGCTGCGGCCCCGGGGCGGGCACCAGCGCGCCCCCGCCGAGCACCTCGCGGCGAAAGGTCCGCGCGTCCAGCCGGCGACCGAGGATGGCCTCGTAGACGCCGCGCAGGGCGGCGAGGGGAAAGCGCGCTGGCAGGAGCTCGAGGCCGATCGGCTGGCAGACGGCGTGCTCGCGGAGGCGTCGGAGCGCGAGCGCGAGGATCGCGTCGTGATCGAAGGCCAGCCCCGAAACCTCGGCGAGGGGGAGCCAGGCGGCGGCGCGCGCATCGTCCGCCGCCTGCGCCGGGTGTTCGGCGGCGCGGACCAGGGCCCAGTGCGGGATCGAGATCACCCGTTCGCGCGGGTCCCGGTCGACCGCGCTGAACGCCCGGAGCTGCTCGAGGGCCACCCCGTCGAGCCCCGTCTCCTCCCGGAGCTCGCGCCGCGCGGCTGCCTCGACCGTCTCGCCCTCGTCGACGAACCCGCCCGGCAGCGCCCAGCACCCCTCGAACGGGGGACGGTCGCGCTGGATGAGCAGGACCCGCAGCGCGGGCTCGTCGAGCCCGAACACGACGCAGTCGACCGTGAGCGCGGGCCGCGGGTACCGGTAGGTGTAGCTCATGGTCGGGCCACCTCGCGCGCGGCGCGCGCGCTCAGGACGAGGTGGCTCTTGAGCTCGAACAGGGACGCCTCGAGGCCCACGGGGTAGGTGTGGGGGTTGGAGAAGCGCTTGATGCCGGCGTGGAACCCCGCCAGCTCCGCCCGTGTGTGCTCCCGAATCGCCGCGAGGCCCGGCGGCTCGTAGATCCGCTCGCCGCCGCGGAAGATCGGCACCAACAGATCGCGGCTCGTGAGCCCGGGGGCCAGCCGTCGCCGTCGCAGGGGATCGACCGGGTCGACGATGGTCGGCTCCGACTCCAGGGGAACGAGCTCGTCGTAGATGGCGTCGGCGACGGCGCCGTGCGCGTCGGAGTAGCGGCGCACCTGGAGCAGTCCGGGGTTGGACGTCTTCACCGCCTGCTCCGAGAGCTTGACGCGAGGCTCCCAGCGGCCGCCGGGCTCGCGGAGCGCGTTGAGCTTGTACACGCCGCCGAGCGCCGGTTGGTCGTGGCCCGTCACCAGCTTGGTCCCGACGCCCCACACCGCGATGGCCGCCCCTTGCCGCTTCAGATCCGCGATCAGGTGCTCGTCCAGATCGTTGCTGGCCACGACCGCGGCGTCGGGGAACCCCTCGGCGTCGAGGAGGTGGCGCGCCTCGACGCTGAGGTAGGCCAGATCCCCGGAGTCGAGCCGCACGCCGGCGAGGCGGTGGCCGCGCTCGCGCAGCGCCCGCCCCACCTCGCAGGCGTGGCGCACGCCGGCGAGGGTGTCGTAGGTGTCGACCAGGAACACGCAGTTGGCCGGCATGGCCGCCGCGTAGGCGACGAAGGCCTCGAGCTCGTCACCGAAGGCCATCACCCAGCTGTGGGCGTGGGTGCCGCGCACGGGGATCCCGAAGAGGCGCCCGGCCAGCACGTTGGAGGTCGCGGCGCAGCCGCCGACGTGGGCGGCGCGGCTCGCCGCCAGGCCCCCGTCGATCCCCTGGGCGCGGCGAAGCCCGAACTCCAGCACCGGCTCGCCCTCCGCCGCCGCGCAGATGCGGGCGGCCTTGGTAGCTATCAAAGTCTGGAAGTTAATGATGGTCAACAGGGCTGTCTCGACCAGCTGGGCCTCGAGCAGCGGCCCGGTGACGCGGACCAGTGGCTCGTGGGGGAAGACCACGGTGCCCTCCGGCACCGCGTGGACGTCGCAGCGGAAGGTAAAGCGGCGGAGATACTCGAGGAATTGGTCGTCGAAGAGCGGCTGGTCGTCGTTGCCGGTGAGGGTGGCGAGGTAGTCGAGATCGGCCAGCTCGAAGCGGAGGGCCTCGAGGTACTGGATGGCCTGCTCCAGCCCGCAGGCGACGGTGAACCCGCCGCCGAAGGGGTGCCGCCGGAAGGTGAGGGAGAAGCTGGCGTCCTTCCGGGCCGCGCCGGTCTTGAAGTACCCGAAGGCCATCGTGAGCTGGTACAGGTCCGTCAGCAGCGCCAGCGATGGACGGTAGAAATCTGCGAGCGTCGGCATCGGTCGAGGCCTGACCTTGAAGCGTCCCCCGGGCCTGTCAAGGGGACGACCGCCGGAGGTCCGGGGGGCGGCGTCGACCGCCGCCGGTGCGGCTGATAACCTGCCGCCCGTCGGAGCGGTCCCCTTGCGCATCAGCACTTTCAGCATCGTCACCGGATCGGGGGCGTGCGACGCCCGCTGCCCGTTCTGCGTCAGCCGCCTGACGGGGGCGGCGCCCGCCAAGCCGGTCCCGCCCCGCTGGCGCAACTTCGAGATCGCCTGCCAGCTCGCGGTGCGTGCCGGGGCGACCACCGCCATGCTGACCGGCAAGGGGGAGCCCACGCTGTGGCCCGAGCTCATCACCGAGCATCTCGAGCGGCTGCGACGGCACCCGATCCCCCTGGTGGAGCTGCAGACGAACGGGCTCGGCGTCGCGCGCGGGCGCGTCGACCGCGCGACCCTCGAGGCGTGGTACGCGCTCGGGCTCTCCACGGTGGCCGTCAGCGTCGCCAGCCTCGACCCCGAGGAGAACCGCTCCATCTACACCCCCCAGCAGCCGTACCCGGACCTGGTGGCGACCGTCGGCGTCCTGCACGACGTCGGCTTCACCGTCCGCCTCATCTGCGTGATGCTCAAGGGCATGATCGACGGCCCAGAGCGGGTGACGGAGCTCGTCACCTTCGCCCGCGCCGAGCGGGTCGAGCAGCTCACCCTCCTGCCGGTGACCAGCCCCGACGCGACGCACGATCGGGAGGCCGCGGCCTGGGTCGGGGCGCACGCGCTCGGTCGCGGCGACCTGCGCGCGATCCACAAGTGGCTCGAGTACCACGGCACGCCCGTCCTGGAGCTGCCGCACGGGGCGCGCGTGTACGACGTGGAGGGGCAGAACGTCTGCCTGAACCACTGCCTCGATCCGCGGCCGACGCGCCCCGACGAGATGCGAAACCTCATCTTCTTCCCCGACGGCCGGCTCCGCCACCGCTGGGACGCCGAGGGGGCCGTCCTGCTCTGAGGCCATGACGCTCGTGGGTCGCCCCCGGATGCACGGTCTGGTCGCGTCGCGCGTCGGGGCGGTTCTGATGGTGCCCGTGCGACCCCTGGAGACGGGTCGCGCTGAACGCGCCGTCGGCGCTACCTCTCCGTCGCTCTCGCGAGCCGGGCGCGGCGCAGGCGTTCGGTGAGCTCGGCGACGCGTGGATCGCCGGGGTAGAGCGCGCGGGCAACGGTGAGGTGCCGATCGGCGCCGTCGAGATCGCGCGCGGCGAGCAGCGCGCTCGAGAGGCTCACGCGCGCTCGGAACGAGGTTGGGGCGAGGGCGACCGCGCGCTCGTAGGTGCGTCGCGCTGCCGCCGGCGCCGCGAGCTCACGGCGGGCGTTGCCGAGGGCTATGAGGCCGCCGACGCTGGGGCGGAGCGCGACCGCCGTCGCGAGCACGCGCTCGGCGCCGGTGGCATCGCCGTCCTGAAGACGGGCCACGCCCAGATCGACGGCGAGGACGGGGGAGCGCGGGTTGCGGACCCAGGCGCGCTCGAGCCGTGCCCGGCGCGCCCGGGGCCCCGCCGCGTCGGCGCGGGCGAGGTCGTGCTCGGCGAGCCAGGCCGTGGTCGTGTTGCGCAGGAGCAGCGCGGACAGGGCCAGGGCGCCGAGCCACGGCCAGGGCGTACGGAAGGCGGCACGCAGACGGGCGCGGGGTCCCCGGGGCGTGCGCTCACCGGAGGGCGCGGGCCCCCCGGCGTCTGCGAGCAGGAGCGCGAGCAGGAGCGCGACGCCGGGCCGCTCCACCAGCACGTCGCCGCTCATCGCCGCCACAGTGAAGGCCAGGGCGCCGACCTGGAGCGGCCGCCGGGCGCGGACGGCCGCCGCGATCCCCGCCGCGAGCGCGGTGCCGAGCAGGGCGACACCGACCGGGCCGAGGACGGCGAGCACCGCGAGCCAGTCGTGGTGGGCGTCGACGACGTCGTGTGCCCTCCGCGCGGCCTCCGCGAGCGGCAACCCCGCGAGCCGCCGCGCCTGCGCCGGCAGGTAACCGGCGGTGAAGGCGCCGGCTCCGGTCCCGAGCGGCAGGCTCGCGGCGGCGACGTCGGCGCTCACCCGCCAGATCCACGCGCGCCCCGCCAGCGCCGCGCCGGCCCCGCTCGCTCCTGCGACGATGGGGGGGGCGACGGCCAGCGCGAGCGCGGTCAGCCCGAGCCCGCCCGCGAAGGGCGCCGCCGTGATCAGTGCGGTGCGGGGGCCGCCGGCAGGGCCCCCGGCATGCCGTCCGGTCCACGCCGTCACCAGTGCCAGCGTCAGCCCTGCGCCGAGCCCGACGAAGGCCGCGCGCGACTCGACGACGGTGCCAGCCGCTGCGATCCCGATCGCCACCGTCGCCGCGCCCGCGCGCGCCCAGCGCCGCTGCTCGAACGCGAACTCGATCACCGGCAGGAGCGCGAGCCCGAGCAGCAGCCCCGCCCAGTTTGCGTTGCCCTGGCCGCCGTCGAGCGCGGCCCCCCGCTCCCCCCGTGCGAGGTCGACCCCGACCCGCACGGCGGTGACCGCGCCGGCGACGAGGGCGGCGAGCGTGGCCGGGGCGAGGCTTTGCGCGCCGTTGCGGGGGCGCGGCGCGGGCGCTCGGAGGGCGGCGGCGACCAGGCCGAGCAGGCTCGCCGCGCCGAGCGTCGTCACCAGATCGATCCCCGCGGGGGAGCCCCAGGCGAGCGAGCCCGCCGCCCAGCCCGCGAAGGCCGCGAAGGCGAGCGCCGGCGCACCCGGCGCGGCCCGGGGCGCCCAGCGTCCCGTCAGGGTCGCGGCGACGAGGGCGGCGGTCGCGGCGACGGCCACCGCGAGCGCGGCCACCCGCTGGGTCGCGGCCGTGGTGACCGCGGGGTGCTGGGCGACGATGGCGCACCCGGCGGCGATCCCCAGCGCCTGGCGCGCCCGGGTCGGGGTCACGGGTGTCGGTCCCCTCAGCTCCGCGCGTCGAGCAGGCGGCGCAGCCGGTCGCGGGTGAAGTCGCGGCCCTCGCGGGCCAGGGCGCGGCGCATCACCCAGGTGAGCTCCCGGGAGCGGTCGCGAGCGAGGTACTCCTCCGCCAGATCGCGTTCCCGCACCGAGCTGGCGGAGAGCGCGTCGAGGAAGCGGAAGAAGCCCGGCTCGGGATCCCAGGCGAGCAGGACCGAGGCGGCGGCGAGCGCTTGGTCCACGTCGGCACCGCGGGCGCGGGCGGAGAGCTCCGGCGCGAGGGCGGCGCGCGCCGCGGGCGCGTTGAGGCGGGCGAGGACGCGAGAGGCGGCCGGGAGCCACTCGGCGGGCAGCGCGTCCAGGTCGGCGAGGAGGCGCGCGGCGGCGGGACCGTCCCCGAGCTCTAGCAACGCCGCCGTGACGCGCATCCGAAAGCGCACGTCGCGCGCGGCGGCGTAGCGCGCGAGCGCCGGGCGCGAGGCGGCGTCGCCGACGCGGCCGAGCAGGTCCACCGTGTGGGTCAGGGTCGAGCGATCCCCGCCGCTGGCGGCCGCCTCCTGCTTGCCGATCACCAGCTGGGTGAGCCCCGGGAGTTTGGCCGTGGCGACATGGTCGCCGAGCTCATGGCGGCCCGAGGTCCAGGCGACGAGCAGGCGCCGCGCGACCTCGGGTGAGCGATCCTGGCGGAAGAAATCGTCCACGTCGCGCAGCGCGCAGCCCCCGGTTTCGTAGCAGGCGAGCAGCATCTCGCGCACCCGCGGGTCGCCGGCGCGGCCGAGCACCAGCGCGGCGCGTTCGCGGGTCGCCCGTCCCGCGGGCGAGCGGGCGAAGGGGCTGGCGAAGAGGCGGTCGTGGACCAGGTCGGTGCGCCGCTCGCCGCTCAGCGCGAACAGGGCGTACACGGCCTCCTCGCGCACGGTGGGGTTCGCGTCGTCCAGTAGCCGTTCGAGGGCGGGCGCTGCCGCCTCGTCGCCGACCTTGCCGAGCGCGACGACGGCGCTCGTGCGCACGAAGTCGCTCGAATCGGTGAGCGCCGCCTCGAGCAGGGGTCGCTCGTCGCGCGCCTTGACGTCGCCAAGGACGAAGGCTGCGTTGAGCCGGATGATCGCCTGCCGGTGCCCCATGAGGGTGTTCGCCGCCCGGTGGAAGGCGGCCCGGTCGAGCCGCTCGAGGGCGAAGGCGATGTTGTTGAGCATCCGCGCCTCGCGCACGCGTGGCAGGGCGTCGACCAGCGCCCGGGTGGCCGCCGGGTTGCCGATGAGCCCGAGCGCATGCACGGCCTTGTTGCGGATCTCGAGGTTGGGGTTGTCCACCAGCGCGACCAGCGGCGTGACCAGGCTCGGCGCCCGGAGCTCCGCTGCCAGCTCCGCGCCCGCGAGGACGAGGTCGGTTTCGTCGCTGCGCAGGGCGTAGGCGACGTCGCCCTCCAGGGTGGTGCGCGCCATCAGGTGACGGGAGCGCCAGAGGCCCGCGAAGGCCGTGCTGCGGAAGCTGCCACGCTTCTTGGCGACCTCACCCTCGGGGTCGAGGCGGAGCTCCTCGCGGAGCAGGCGAACGGCGGCGGGGCTGCCGATGAGCCCCAGCGTGTAGAGCGCGCTGGCGCGCACGGGGTGCTCCTCGTCCTTGCGGCGGAAGACCTTGCGCAGCGGCTCGAAAGAGGAAGCATCCGGGATCTGGGCGAGGGCCCCCACCACGGCGCCCCGCACCGACCCCTCCCAGTCGTCGAGCGCCGTGTGCAGCGCGGGGAGCGAGCGCCGGTCGCCGAGGTAGCCGAGCAGCGTCGCGCAGTAGCTCCGCATCGGGTCGTCGACGTTGTCGGCCAGGCACCGCTCGAGCGCCTCGCGGCTGCGGCGCCCGAGGTTCAGGATGTCGTCGCTCGCCGGGACGTCCGCGCCGGTGACGTTGATGAGGACGGTCGGGTCCTTGGGGATGGCCCGCAGCAGCGCCGCGCGCCGTCGGGCGGCGTGGTCCGTGTCGTCGTCGGCCCCCGCGCCCGCCCACTCCCCTGCGCTCGCCGGCACCACGGCGCCGAGCGAGGGCAGGAGGGCCGCGACGCCAAGGCCGATGGCCAGGCCGCAGCGCCCGAGCCAGGGCGCGAGGGTTCGTCGGCTCCGTCGTTCGATCGGTTGTCGCATGAGCGTCACTCCGTACCCGGGCCCTCGACGGGCCTCGCCGTTACCGCCAGCTCGCGCACCCTGCCGAGCAGGGCGTCGTGATCGAGCCGGCGGGGGTAATAGCGGATGGTCGCACGGCGGTCCTCGCAGCGGCCCGTGCGCCCGTCCCACGCCACCAACTCGACGCCCGGCTCGACGTACAGGGCGAGGTCGAACCGCTCCTCGCAGTCGGGGGCCGGCGCGAGCTCGAGCGCGACCGCGAGCTCGGCGCGGGGCTCGTCCGCGGGCACCGGCGCGTCGTGCACGGGCGTCGCGGGCGCCGCCGTCGCGCGGGCGCAGCCCAAGAGGAGCAGCGCCCACCCGGAGCCCCGACCCACCGCTCGTCGCGCCACGCCGCTCAGTCCCGTCACGGCCGCGCAGCATACCCGACGTCGCCGGGCGGCCAGCACAATTCGCCCACGGGCTCCTTTGGGGGGTGGGGGCGGGGATTGCGGAGCGGGGGGCGAGCACGGCGCCGTGACGGGTGGACTCCATTGGTTCCGCGGCCGACGACGTCTAGAGTGGGCGCCGCGAGGATCGCCGCCATGAGCCAGCCCAGCCCGCCCCTCAATCCCCTCTTTCGCCTCGACGGCCGCGTCGCCCTGGTGACCGGCGCGAGTCGAGGCATCGGCGCCGGCGTGGCTCGTGCGCTCGCCGCCGCGGGCGCGCGCGTCGCCTTGGCTGCTCGCGACGAGGCCCGCCTCGACGCCCTCGCCGCCGAGATCGGCGGCCTCGCGGTGCCGATGGACCTCGGCTCCGTCGCCAGCATCCGTGCCGGCACCGATCGCGCCGCGTCGGCACTCGGGGGACTCGATGTCCTGGTCGCCAACGCCGGGCTCGGCGCCAACCATGCGGCGCTGGACGTCACGGAGGCCGACTTCGACGAGCTGATGGCCGTGAACCTCCGTGGACTGTTCTTCTCGTGCCAGGCGGCCGCACGCCACCTGATCCCGCGCGGTCGCGGTCGCATCGTCGCCATGAGCTCGCAGGCGAGCCTGGTCGGGATCCGCGATCACGCCGTGTACTGCGCGTCCAAGGGCGGCGTGAACCAGCTCGTCCGCGTGCTCGCCCTCGAGTGGGGCCCGCTCGGCGTCACCGTCAACGCCGTGGCGCCCACTTTCGTCTACACGCCGGGCACGGCCGACCGGCTCGACCAGCCCGACTATCGCCGCCGTGTGGTCGACCGGATCCCGGTCGGCGACGTGGCCACCATCGACGACGTCGCCGCGGCCGTGCTCTACCTCGCCTCCGACGCCGCGCGCATGGTCAACGGTGCCGTGCTCCCGGTGGACGGCGGCTGGACGGCGCAGTAGCGGGCGAGGCGGGAACTCACCCGGGGGCCCGGTGTCCACCGCTGCATGAGCGACTGCGTCATCCTCACCCGGTTCTGGGACGAATACCCGCTCGACACCGTGGTCGCCGAGGTCGGCGAGCACTTCGAGGTCGGCCCCTTTCGCGGTCGGGTCAAGCCCGCCGTGGGCGAGGGGGAGGCCCTGGTCCTTCGCTACACCGGCGAGGGACCGAGCGCGCTGCTGGCGGTGCCGCGGAACGGTTCCGCCTGGGTAGCGCGGGGCCCGCTCGCCTACCGCGTCGAGCGCACCAGCCTGGCCCCCCGGGCGAAGCGGCGCCTGCGGCCCGACCTCGGTGTGGTGCTCGGCGCTGGCTTCGCCCTCGCCGTGGTCGCCTCGATCCTCTCCTGGTCGGCGATGTGCCCCCCCGAGCTCGGCGCGACCGACGAGCTCGGCTCCGCCCTCGCCACGCGCCCCGCCGCCATCCGGCGCGGCGTGGATCCGGGGGGGACGGCGCCGGCCCCCGGTACCCCCCCGCGTCTCACCGTTCCTGGATTGCTGCCGTCGGTGCGATGAAGGCGGCCCTGCCGCGGCTTGACCCCGAGTGTTTTGCGCATATGCTCAAAACACTTGGGCGCGGCCAGGGGCGCTCTGGTCCGCCGGAGGCGACTCATGACGGAGCAAGGGGCCCCGGGTCGGGGTTGTATCGTCTGCATCGCGGGACGTCCGCTCGCGGGCAAGACGACGGCGGCCGCTCTGCTCGGCGAGGAGCGGGGCTGGCCCGTCGAGGAGGCTGACGCGCTGGGGGCTCGCGCGCTCGAGCCGGGCGAGCCGCCGCCGTCCTCGCTCGCGCGAGGGCGTGGCCGCTTCCATTACTCCGACGCGGCACGGGTCGAGTTCGAAGCGCCCGAGCGCTTCCAGGCCGAGCTCCGGGAGCGGCTCCGGGCGGTGACCTCTCCCATCGTGCTGGTGGGGGTCCGGAGCCTGGTCACGATCCGCTGGCTCGAGGCCAATTACCCGCGTCGAGTGTGCCTCTTGTGCCTGTCGGCGCGCGTTCACGTCTGCCGGCGACGCTTCGTGGCGCTCACCGGTCGGCCCCCTGGCGAGTACGCGCTCCGCCTCGAGTCCGCCATCGAGAGCGAGCAGGGCGCTCTGCACGACGGCGCCCAGCTGGTGCTCCCCAACGAGGCGTCGCTCGAGGCGCTCCGCGCTCGTCTCCGTCGCTTCATCGGCCCCGACGGGCGGGGCTACCGGACCCGCCCGGAGATCTGCTCGGTCTGCGGCCAACTCCGCCCCGTGCACCGCCGGATCGGGCCCGAGCGCGCGCCGCTTTGCCGCCGCTGCTACGGCTGGGAGCTCAACGCGGAGCCCTGCTCGCGCTGCCAGCAGCGGCGGCCCGTGCACTTCCGCGACGCGGCGGGCAGGCCGCTCTGCGCTCGCTGCTACCAGCGGACCTGCAACATCCAGATCTGCGCGAGCTGTGGGCGCGAGCGGCCCGTTTGTCGGCGCAACCTCGACGGAGACCCCGTCTGCAAGGACTGCCGCCTGCGCGGCGCCGACCGTGAGCATTCGCGCCTGAAGAGCCCTCCCTCCAGCCCGCGGCAGGGCCGTACGGGCACCAATGGGCCTTGAGGGTTACCCCGGCGCGTCGCCCCGGTGGGGTGGCGGGGGGGCGATGCCGTCTGGCACAATGGCACAGGCACGGGGCGTCTCGATCAGGGGCTAGGCCGGAGAACCCCGCGCCAGGACGGTCTGGAGGCCGTTGGGGGCTGCCGCCCCAACCTGGCACGGCCCATGCTTCAGCGCCCTAGCACCAAGGAGGATCGACGATGCGCAATGCTTTCTGTCACCCGTTCCTGGCCGCTGCCGCTGCGGCCGCGGCGTTCGCCTTTTCCGCTCCGGTTCTGGCCCAGACGAGCGAGTGCGAGTCCAACACCGACTGTGCCGAGGGGCTCATCTGCGCCGTGGTCGGCGGTGGGGGTTCCTGCGCGATGCCCGCCTGTCCGGAGGGCGAGGAATGCGACGTCGAGCCCGTTTGCGAGGAGTTCGAGATCCGCGAGTGCGTCGCGCCCCCCTGCGCGGTGGACGCGGACTGCGGGGCCGGCCTCACCTGCGTGGTCCCGGACGACGGGTCACTCGCCTGGTGCGAGCCGAAGAGCTGCACCGTCGACGCCGACTGCGGAGACGAGGCCCTGAAGTGTTTCGAGGACACCTGGAGGGAGTGCACGGGGTCCGCCGAACCGACTACTGACCCCTGTCCCCCGGGCTCGGATTGCCCCGAGCCGGAGGCGGTGGAGATCACCGAGGACTGCACCACCTACACCGAGCGCTTCTGCGCCCCGAAATACGTCGGCCCTTGCGAAACCGCGGACGATTGCGGCGAGGGGTTCGACTGCGTCCCGGCGGAGTCCTGCTGGTGCGCGGGCTCGGGCGGCAGTGAGGACATGCCGATCCCGCGCTCGGGCACGGGTGGCGCGTCGAGCGAGGACCGCCCCGACACCAGCTCGGGGGTGGGCGGCGCGCCTGCGGAGGATGACACCGTGGAGCCATCCACGGGCGCCACCGACTCGGGTGGCGACGTCCCGTCGGACGTGACCTGCACTTGCGAGCCCACCGGCACCAACTACTGCGAGTTGCAGGAGATCTCCTGCGAGACGGACGCCGCCTGCCCCGAGGGCTGGGCCTGCGTCAGCGGGCCCACGGCTGCCGTGGACTGCGATCCCGCCACCCCTGACGGGGAGTGCGTCCAGCCCGAGCCGGAGCCGAACCGCTGCGAGCCCCCGGAGTGGGGCGGCTGGGTGACGCTCGGCGGCAGCGACGACAGCAACAGCCCCGGCGCCGGCGGCGAGGTCACGACCGATCCACGACCCGCGGAGGACGACGACACGGTCGATGACCTCGACGAGGGCGAGGGTGGGGCTGCCAACGAGGGCGAGGAGCCCGCCGACGACGACGAGGAGCCCGCCGACGACGAGGAGGATGGCGCGGACGAGGCCGCCGGCAACGCCGCCGACGCGGAGGACGACGGCGGCTGTCAGGTGGCCATGGGCTCGCGCGCCGGCGGCTCGGCGCTGGGCCTCCTGCTCGGGCTGGTCGGCCTCGGCGCGCTGCGCCGCCGCCGCTGAGCGCGGCCGCACTCCCAGGTCGCTGACGACGCGGCGCCCCGTTCGGCGGGGCGCCGCTCGGCGTTCCTGCCAGTTCGAGCTCGCGATGGCGCTGCCACGGGCGGAGCCGCCGTACCAGCCGGGGCAAGACCGTGCTCGGCCGCGGCCCGTGGCGACGAGGGGCGGGGCACCGCCCGGGAGATCAGGGAAAGCACGCACCCGGTGTGTGGCCTCGGATCCTGCGCTAGAGTCCGTGCGGACGCCCGGGGCAGCCGCGTTTCGCGGTGCCCACGCGGAGGGAGCGTAGGAAACGATGGACCGAAAATCGCTGGTGCTGCGAACGACGACGTGGATGACGCTGGCTGCGGTTCTGGCGCTCGGGTGCTCGGGCGGCGGTGACGATGACGAAGCCGGCGCCGCGGGTCGGACGGGAGGCGAAGGCGGACCCGAAGGCGGGAGCCTCGGGGAGACGACCAGCAGTGGTGGCGCCGCGGGGAATGGAGCGGGCGGGCAGACCCCCGACCCGGAACCCGGCGGTCGGGTGATCGGCCACGACGACACCGACCTCGCTGCGATCCCGGCCGGAGCGCTGACGGCGGCCAAGCAGACCCTCCGCATCGCGTACCAGCACACCAGCCACGGCAGCCAGCTCATCACCGGGATGAATTCGCTGGCGAGCTTCCCCGACTACGGAGCCCGCTACGCCTGGAGCGACTCGGGCGACAGCGACACGCTCGACCTCGATGATGATGGCATCCCCGCCGACGTTGCCGATCTGAGCCAGGGCGACGCGGAGGACGCCAATGGGGACACTCCCTGGGTGGTGGGGACGCGGGCGCTGCTCGATGATCCCTCCAATGCCCATGTCAATGTGGTGATGTGGTCCTGGTGCTCCATCAACGGCCACGACGCTCAGCGCTACGTGGACAACATGGAGAAGCTCATCCGTGAGTATCCATCCGTCATCTTCGTGTTCATGACCGGTCACGCGGAGGGCGCGGGCGAGGAGCTGAGCGAGAACGGGGTCCACTACAACAACCAGCTGATCCGCGAGCACTGTCGCGCCAACGACCGGTGGCTCTTCGACTTCGCGGACATCGAGGCCTACGACCCGGACGGAACCTACTATTGGGACGCGGGGCTCTACGACAACCTGAACCACGACGCTGGCAATTGGGCCGTGGAGTGGATCGCCGGCAACCCCGAGCACGACTTCACGTTGCTCACGCTGGGGGTCGAGGGCTTCGCTGGAACGAGCGGCTGCGCGCACTCGGACACACCGGTAGAAGCCAACCTCAACTGCGTGCTGAAGGGCGCGGCGGCCTGGCATCTCTTCGCCCGCCTCGCCGGTTGGAACGGCGTCGCAGAGTGAACGAGCCAGGACTCTCGCCAGCGTAGAAGACGGGCAGCGCTCGGGGTGGCCCGCCGGGAACCGGCGGCGGCCCCGAGCCGGCCAGCCGCAGTTCTATTTCCGACCGACGTTATCTCGCGCGGCGGGCAGGTGGTTCAAACAGGGCGCGGCGGCTGGCGCTCGGCCTCCCGCTCCGGAGAGGAGCGAAAGCACGCGCCCGGTGCGTGGCCTCGGATCCTGCGCTACAGTGCGCGCGGATGCCCGGGGCAGCCGCAGTTCGCGGTGCCCACGCGGAGGGAGCGTAGGTAACGATGAACCGCAAACCGCTGGTGCTTCGAACGACGACGTGGATGACGCTGGCTGCCGTTCTGGCGCTTGGGTGCTCGGGCGGCGGTGACAATGACGACGCTGGCGCTGCGGGTCGGATTGGCGGCGCAGGCGGAGCCGAGGGCGGGAGCCCCGGGGCCGACCCGATCGGTGGCGTCGCCAGCGAGGGCGGGGAGGCGAGCCATGCGGGCTCAACGGGCGATGGTGGTGGGGCGGGTGACCGCGGGACAGTCGGCAGCGCTGGAGCGGCGACGGGTGGCGTTGCGACGGGCGGGGGCACCGGCGTCGGCGGGGCAAGCCCTACCGGGGGCGCGCCCGGCACCCTCTGCGTCCCCAACGAAACCCGGCTCTGCAACGGTTCCAGCGCCTGCGTGGGAACGCAGGCCTGCCGCGCGGATGGGTCCGGGTGGGAGCTCTGCGACTGCGGGAGCGCCGTGGGCGGCACGGGCGGCGGTGAAGGGGGGACGACCGGCAGTGGGGGCGCGGCCGGCGCTCCCGAAACCTCGAGCGGCGGCGTCGCGGGCGAACCGGCCACTTCGAGCGGGGGCGCAGCGGGCGATCCAGTCGCTTCGACCGGTGGCGCCGCGGGGAATGGAGCGGGCGGGCAGACCCCCGACCCGGAACCCGGCGGTCGGGTGATCGGCCACGACGACACCGACCTCGCTGCGATCCCGGCCGGAGCGCTGACGGCGGCCAAGCAGACCCTCCGCATCGCGTACCAGCACACCAGCCACGGCAGCCAGCTCATCACCGGGATGAATTCGCTGGCGAGCTTCCCCGACTACGGAGCCCGCTACGCCTGGAGCGACTCGGGCGACAGCGACACGCTCGACCTCGATGATGATGGCATCCCCGCCGACGTTGCCGATCTGAGCCAGGGCGACGCGGAGGACGCCAATGGGGACACTCCCTGGGTGGTGGGGACGCGGGCGCTGCTCGATGATCCCTCCAATGCCCATGTCAATGTGGTGATGTGGTCCTGGTGCTCCATCAACGGCCACGACGCTCAGCGCTACGTGGACAACATGGAGAAGCTCATCCGTGAGTATCCATCCGTCATCTTCGTGTTCATGACCGGTCACGCGGAGGGCGCGGGCGAGGAGCTGAGCGAGAACGGGGTCCACTACAACAACCAGCTGATCCGCGAGCACTGTCGCGCCAACGACCGGTGGCTCTTCGACTTCGCGGACATCGAGGCCTACGACCCGGACGGAACCTACTATTGGGACGCGGGGCTCTACGACAACCTGAACCACGACGCTGGCAATTGGGCCGTGGAGTGGATCGCCGGCAACCCCGAGCACGACTTCACGTTGCTCACGCTGGGGGTCGAGGGCTTCGCTGGAACGAGCGGCTGCGCGCACTCGGACACACCGGTAGAAGCCAACCTCAACTGCGTGCTGAAGGGCGCGGCGGCCTGGCATCTCTTCGCCCGCCTCGCCGGTTGGAACGGCGTCGCAGAGTGAACGAGCCAGGACTCTCGCCAGCGTAGAAGACGGGCAGCGCTCGGGGTGGCCCGCCGGGAGCCGGCGGCGGCCCCGAGCCCCCGCCTCGTGGCTACGGGCGCTGGCTACGCCGGGCGGCGGCGCGCCAGCTCCCGCTCGATCACTGCCACTGCCTCGTCGGTGGTGGCGACGCAGACCGGGAGGTCGAGGTCGCGCGGGCTCGCCAGCGGGCGCTCGGGGCGGAGCATGGTGGCGCGGGCCCAGTCCACCAGCGCGCGCCACATGGGACCGACGAAGATCAGCGGCACCTCTGGCAGGTGCTTCACCTGCAAGAGCTGCCAGATCATCAGCGATTCGAGGGTGGTGCCGATGCCGCCATCGACGACGACGAAGGCGTCCGAGAGGCGCGCGAAGTGGTGCAGCCGGGTGAAGAAGGTCCGGTGCGTATGGTCCTGCTCGACGAAGGGATTCGCCCCCTGCTCGAAGGGCAGCTCGACGCGGATGCCGATGGTCTGGCGGAGGTTCTCGGGATCGCCCTGGCGCTCCCCCTCGTTGGCGGCCTGCATCAGCCCGGGGCCGCCGCCGGTGACGATGGTGCACCCCAGCGCGGCGAGCCGGCGGGCGAGCTCCCGGACCTCGGCGTACACGGGGTCGGCCGGCGTGATCCGCGCCGAGCCGAAGATACTCACGCGGTACTCACCCTCGCGCGCTGGGCGCAGGCGGCTGAGGTCGTTGGCGGCGGCCCACAGGCTCGAGAGCACGGACTCGATGACGGCGTCGAGCGGCGGGGAGGGGGGCGGTTTCTGGCTCATGGCGCCCGATGGTAGCGCGGCCTTCGCCTTGCGCCCGCCGGTCGTCACGGCGCGCCGAGCGCGCGCTCCACGGCGCGGGAGAAGTCGCCGACGGGCCGCGCACCCGAAACCAGGTAGCGGCCGACCACCGAGGTGGGCGTCCCCGTGATCCCGGCGGCCTTCGCCACCGCCGCGTCGGCCTCGACGGTGGGCCGGTGGGTCCGCGCGTCGAGGGCGGCCCGAAAGCGCGGGAGGTCGAGCCCCTTCGCCGCGGCGATGCGCTCGAGCTCCGCGCGCCCGAGCCCGGCGCCGCTCTGCTGATCGAACAGCGCGTCGTGATAGCTCCAGAACCCGGCGTTGCCGCGCTGGGCGAAGGCCTCCTGCGCGGCCTCGGCGGCGAGGGCCGCGTCCTTATGGAAGGCCAGCGGCAAATGCCGCCACACGATCCTGACCTTGCCCGGGTACGCCCGCTCGAGTTCGGCGAGGGTGGGGCGGAGGCGGGCGCAGAAGGGGCATTGGAAGTCCGCGAAGATCTGGATCACCACCGGCGCTGCCGGGGCGCCGCGCCAGGGGCTGGTCACCCGCGGCGGGGGCAGGATCCTCGTCTCGGGTGGCGGCGGGCCCTTCGCGTCCGCCATGATGCGGGCGTAGATCTGACTCCGCGGCGTCCCCGCGGTCACGAGCGCGCGCGCCGCCGCCAGCCGCTCGGCGAAGACGCTCTCGAACCTCTCGAGCGGCTGCGCCCCCTTGAGGCGGTACCCGTTCAGGAAGAACTGGGGCGTGCCGCGGGCGTTCAGCGTCGCGGCCTGGTCGATGCTCTCCGCGAGCCGCGGGTCGAAGCGCCCGGAGTCGATCGCCGCCTTGGCCTCGCCCCAGGGGATCGCCAGCGACGCCGCGACCCGCGCGAGGTCGGTGTCCTCGAGCGCCGGAGCGCTCGCGAACAGGGCGTCGTGGGCGCGGAAGAACCCGGGGCTGCCCTGCCGTTCGTAGGCCAGCCGCGCCAGCGCCGCCGCCGGCTTCGCTCGCGTGTGGAACGGCAGGGGGTTGTCCTTCCACACCAGCCGCAGGTCGCCCGGGTGGCGCTGGCGGAGCTCGGTCAGGGTGGCATTCACGCGCTTGCAGAAGGGGCACTGAAAATCGCTCCACTCGACCATGGTCACCAGCGCGTCGGCGGGGCCAAGGCTCGGATCGTCGGTTGCCACGTCGACGCGCCAGATCGTCGTGTCGTCGGCCGCGGCGGTTGCGGTCGCCGTCGCGGTCGCCGTCGCCGTGGGTGCCTGGAAGTTCACGCCGACGCGCGCCGGGTAGACCAGCTCGGGCGCGGTGCCGCTGGCGACCAGGGCCTCCGCTGCCGTGACCTCGGCCCGGATCCTCTCGCGGAAGGCCGTTGCGGGCTGGGCGCCGGAGAGCAGGACCCCGTTGATGAAGCAGGTCGGCGTGCCCTTGACGCCGATGCGCTGGGCGAGCGCCTGGTCCGCCGCGACCTTCTGGCGGGGCCGGTCGCTGGCGAGCTCGACGCGGAAGGGGACCGCCTCCGCCCCCGCCCGCAGGGCCCAGGTTTCGTAGTTGCTCGGCTCGAGCTCGTTCTGGTGGGCGAAGGCCAGGTCCTGGAAGCGCGCGAACACCTCGCTCCCGGTCGCGCCGCCGCCCGCGGCAAGGAAGGTGGCGACCGCGGCTTGCTGGGCGGGCTCGGCCTGCTGGTGGAAGTTGAGCGGGTAATGCTTGTAGACGACGCGGAGGGTGTCGTCACCGAACTCGCGCCGGAGGTCAGCGAGGGCCGGGGCGAGGCGCCGGCTGAAGGGACACTGCAGGTCGTTGAAGACGACCACGGTGACCGGCGCGAGGTGGCTGCCCTGAGACGGGTCGTCCGCGCTCACGGGCACGGCGGCGACCTGATGCGCTGGCGGGGGCGTCTCGGCTCGTGCTGCCACGCTCGCGCTCGCCGCTGCGGCTACCGCCGCGCGCCGGGCCCCCACGTAGGCGAGCACCCCCGCGCCCGCGACCAGGCCGAGCACGGCGAGCAGCAGTAGGGAGACGCTCACGACCACCGCCACCACGAGGAGGGTCGAGCTCGAGCCGTCCTGCGGCGCCGCCGGCGCCGGCACGGCGGGCTCCGGCTCCCAGGGCGAGCGTGGCTCCGGCGCCTCCACTCTGGTCACCGGAGCACGCGCGGCGCCCTGCCCCGTGATCAGGCCCACGAGTGCCCGAGCGGCGGCGTCGAACCGCGGGCGCGCTGCCGGATCGGTGCTCGTCGCCGCCAGGAACCAGTCGTCGAAGCCGGCGGGGAGGCGCTCGGCCGCGGCTGGGCTCACCGTGGAGGGGCGCCGCACCGTGCCGGGATCCGACGCTGACTCCCACGGCCCGGCCGGCTCCTCGCCGGTGAGCAAGGCGAGCGCGAGCAGGGCCAGGCCGTACACGTCGCCGGCGGGGGTGGGGCTCGCGCCGCCGCCGCGCAGCTCGGGCGCCACGTAGGTCATCGTCGCGCCGACCTCGCCTGGGGGGCATTGGCCGATGACCGGTCCGCGGACGAGTCCGCGGACGGCGGTCTCCGCGCCCGGCGTCTCGGGGAGGACGAGGTTGCGGGGTGCGAGCTCGCCGTGCGCGCGGCCGCGCGGGTGAAGGGCGCCGCAGAGCTCGGCGAGGCCCCGGGTGAGGCTTGCCACCTCGGCGCGCGCGAGCGGAACGCCGCCGCGCAGACGCGCCGCGAGGGTTGGCCCGGGGTCGTCGTCGGTGGCGACGAAAGGCAACCCGGCGGCCGCGTCCTCGCCGAAGTCGATCACCCGCAGCAGGCGCCGGTCGAGCGAGGCCTGGGCCGCAGCTCCGGCCGCTGCCAGGAACGCCGAGCGTGCCGTCAGGCTCCCGGCCAGCCCTGGCGCCAGCGCCTCCACCAGGCAGTCCTCCCCGGTTGCGCGCCGCCGCGCCCGCCAGACGGCGGTGACCCCGTCCTCGACCACGGGCTCCACGAGATCGAACTGCCCGAGCGCCATCCCCGGTCGCAACATGCGGCGGAGGATACTCCACCGGCCGCTGTCAGTCGCCGGTCGCCCGTCGCCTCGCGGCGCTCCGCGTGTTCGTCGCGTCGCGGTCCGGCTCGTGCCGCGTGGCGCCCTCGCGAGCGCGCGCGAGCGCGACCTCGCTCCCGAGTGTACCTGCTATTCGGTTTCTAACGCGCCTTCCACGTCGAAGGTCATGCGGCAGTCCACGGGGCAGTCCGCCCCGCCCGCGTGCGTGACAAACACGGCGCGAGTCCCCGTGACCTCGGCCTCGGGCGTGAACTGGAGCTCGAGCAGGGTGGTGCGCTGCTCGAGGCAGCCGCCCTCCTCGATGCGCTCCTCCTTGCCGGAGGCGGTCCAGGCCAGCGTCTCGCCCAGAAGGCCCGAGAAGCTCGGCGGCGCCGCCTCGGTCGTGCCCTCGTCCTCGTCCGTGGGCTCGGTCGGTGCGTCCGTCTCTTCCGTCGGCGTTGCGGTCACCGGCACCGGCTCGGGGGGGGCGCTTCGGTCGGGGAGCGGGGTGACGCGCAACGAGGCGAGCACGTTGCTGACGATCCACGTCTCGGCGGGGGAGTAGCGCTCGCCGTCGCAGTTGGAGAAGGCCGGGGAGGTCTGCACGCTCCAGTCGCCGACGAGGAAGGCGAAGGGTTGGGTGTCCATCGGCGCTGCGCCCGCGTCGTCGTCGTCGGAGCATGCCGCGACGGATGCGGTGAGGAGGGCTAGGACCAGGATCGCCGCGGCGCGGGGTGCCTTCATCGCTTCGTCTCCATGAAAACGGGACGCGCGGGCCGCGCGCCGGAGGGCACTCTGAAGGAGGAGTCCCCGGGCCGCAAGCCGGCCCCCAAGTTACCGTTCCGAGCGCGCGCGGCGGGCCGCCGCGCGGGGCAGCCCGCGGCCCCCGGCGCTCCTCGATCCGGGCGCCGGCCCGCCCCGAGTCCCGCTGTGCCCGGCCCCCACATTTGCTAAGGATGGACCGCCCCGCGAGCGGCAGAGAGGCACGGCAAGCTTGAGCGATCTGTTCTGGGCGCGCAGCCAATTCGGCTTCAGCCTCGCGTTCCACATCATCTTCGCCAGCATTGGCATGGTGATGCCGGTGTTCATGGCGCTCGCCCACCGGCGGTACCTGCGCACCCGCGAGCCCACGCACCTGCGCCTCACCCGGTTCTGGTCCCACGCGACCGCCGTCCTGTTCGCCACCGGTGCCGTCACCGGGACCACCATCAGCTTCCAGCTCGGGCTGCTCTGGCCCGGTTTCATGGAGCACGCCGGGCCCATCATCGGGATGCCGTTCTCCCTGGAGGGAGCGGCGTTCTTCCTGGAGGCGATCTTCCTGGGTCTGTTCCTGTACGGGTGGCGCCGGCTCCCCGAGCGGGTGCACTTCTGGTGCGGCGTGCTCGTCGGCGTGTTCGCCTTCGCGTCGGGCGTGCTGGTGACGGCGGCGAACGGCTGGATGAACGCGCCCGCCGGGTTCCGCTGGACCGACGCCGGCGCCACGGACATCGATCCCTGGGCGGCCATGTTCAACCGCGCGTGGCTCCTGCAGACGGTGCACATGCAGCTCGCCGCCATCCAGGCCACTGGCTTCGCCGCCGCGGGGCTGCACGCCCTCGCCCTGCTGCGCGGCAAGGTCCCGGAGCTTCACCGTGCGGCGCTGCGCATCGTCCTGCCGCTCACCGCGGTCGCGTCGCTCGCGCAGCCGCTCGTCGGCGATTTTTCGGCCAAGGCTATCGCTGTCCGGCAGCCGGAGAAGCTGGCCGCCATGGAGGCGCATTTCCACACCCGGGCGGCGGTGCCGCTGATCGTCGGGGGCCTGCCCGACGAGCGCACGGAGACCGTCCCTTACTCCGTCGAGATCCCCTATGGGCTGAGCTTCCTCGCCCACGGCGATCCGCGCGCCACGGTCACCGGGCTCGACGCCTTCCGCCCCGAGGACCGCCCGCCGGTGCTGCTCACGCACCTGTCCTTCCAGACGATGGTGGGGGTCGGGACGCTGCTCGCCGCGGTCGCGGGGCTCTGGGCCTTCGCTCGCTGGCGGCGCCCGGCCTGGCTCGAGGCGCGGTGGTTCCTCTGGCTGCTGGTGGCGCTCATCCCGGCCGGGTTCATCGCTCTGGAGACGGGGTGGCTCGTCACCGAGGTCGGGCGGCAGCCCTGGATCGTGTACCGCGTGATGCGGACCGCGGACGCGGTGACGCCCATGCCGGGGATCGGCACCGTGTTCCTGCTGCAGGTGCTCCTCTACGCCGCGCTCGGCCTGGCGCTGCTCGGGGTCCTGGGCCGACTCTTCACGCGCGAGCTCCGGCCCCCCGAGGCCAACGTCCCGGATGGCACCGGCGCGGCGCCCACCGCCGGCGGGGAGGGGTCGCCGTGACCGCGGTCGTCGCTGCCTACCTCGTCGTCGCGCTCGCCGCCTACGTGCTCTTCGGGGGCGCTGACTTCGGCGGCGGCATCCTGGAGGCGACCCTGCCGACGACTCGGCTGCGGCGGCGCCTGGAAGCGACCCTCGCGCCGGTGTGGGAGGCGAACCATGTCTGGCTCATCGCCGTCGTGGTCGTCCTGTTCGTCGGCTTCCCACGCGCCTACGCGCAGGGTTCCACGCGGCTCTTCCTGCCGCTGAGCCTCGCCCTGGTTGCGGTCCTGCTCCGTGGCGTCTCCTTCGCGCAGCGCAAGTACGACCCCGACCCCGGGCCCCGGCTCGCCTGGCTTTACTCCGCGCTTTTCCGCACCAGCAGCGCCATGGCCCCCGTCTGCTTCGGCCTGATCGTGGGGGGGCTGGTCAGCGAGCACCCCGGCGGTCCCCTCGGGGTCCCCAGCGACGCGACCTTCGCCGCCGTGTACGTGGCGCCGTGGCTCCACCCCTTCGGCCTGCTCTGCGGGCTGTTCGTGGCGGCGCTCTTCGGGTACCTGGCGGCGGTGTTCTTCTACGGGGAGCTCGCGCTGGCCGAGGAGCGAGAGGTCGTCTGGCGGCGCGCACAGGCCTTCTTCGTCGCGACCTTCTTTCTCGGCGGCGCCGTGCTCGGCATGGGGGCGCTCACCGCGCGCGTGCCGCTCGGGATGGCGCTGCACCCGGTCCAGATCGGCTGCCAGCTGGTCGCCGCGGCGGGGATCGGCGGCCTTTGGTGGGCCCATCGCCGCGAGGCCCGCTGGGGCATGCGCTTCGCCGCCGGCGCCCAGGTCCTGGCGATCTTGACCGGCTGGCTCCACGCCCAGACGCCCGCGATGCTCCGCACCACGGAGGGTCCGCTGACGCTGGCAGGTGCCTCCGCCCCGTTCGTGACCCAGCTCTGGCTCGTGATCGGGCTCACCGCGGTGCTCGCCGTCGTCGTGCCGCTGCTGGGGTGGCTCTACCGGGTCTTCGACGGGGCCGGCGGTGACGCGTAGCGGGGCCGCTGCCCTCGGCGGGGGGGGGCGCCGTCAGCCCGTGCTCGGGGGCAGCGACCGGAGGCGTAGGGAGTTCGTCAGGACCGTGGCGGAGCTCAGGACCATCAGGAGCATCGCCAGGAGCGGCGTCAGCCACCCCGCCGCCGCCACCGGGACGAAGAGCCCGTTGAAGCCGAAGGCCCAGAGGTAGTTCGTGCGCACGACCCGGGCGAGCTTGCGCCCGGTCAGCACGAGCAGGGGCACGTCCGTCAGCCGCCCGTGGGTGGCCACGAAGCTCGCGGCGGTGAGGGCCTCGTCCGTCGAACAGGCGAGGGACACCGACGCGGTCGCCTCCCGCATCGCGAGCGCGTCGTTGGTGCCATCGCCGACGTAGAGGATGGGCTCGCCGCCCGCCGCGCGGCGACCCACCAGGGTGACCTTCTCCTCGAGGCTGACGCCGCCCCGGGCCGCGCGGGCGCCGAGCGCAGCTCGGACCTGGTCGGCGACGGGCTGCCGATCACCGGTGAGGATCTCGACCGCGAGCCCGAGCCGCTGGAGCTGGTGGACGGTTTCGGGGGCGTCGCCGCGGAGGACGTCCCCGAGCAGCAGGCAGCCGGCGGGCTCGTCGCAGAAGCCAAACCAGACGAGCGTCTGACGATCGGCAGCGCCCGCAGGGGAGGGTGCGTCAGGGAACAGCCCGCGCGCGCCCACCGCAACCCGGCGCCCGTCGAGCATGGTGGCGCGGCCTCGTCCCGGCACGTCCTCCACGGGACCTGTGAGCTTGGTGGGCTCGATCTGCAAGGCAGTCAGGTGAGCATGGATGGAGCGAGCCACCGGGTGGGTCGCGCCCGCCTCGAGGGCGAGGACGACGGGGAGCCAGTCGGTGCGTTCGCCCTCGGTCCAGACGATCCGCTCGACCTCGAGCCTGCCCTCCGTCAGGGTGCCGGTCTTGTCGAAGATCACGGTCTGGACGCGGCCGATCCGCTCCAGCGCGCCCGAGTCCCGCACCAGCGTGCCCCGCCGCGCCAGCGCCCCGGTGGCCGCGGCGACCGCTGCCACCCCGGCGAGGCTGAAGGCGCAGGGACAGGCCACGGCCAGGACCGCCACCGAAGGGAACCAGCCCGCCGCGGACAGCCCCTGCGCGAGGCCGAAGGCGCCCAGGCGTGCGAACCACGCGCCCAGCGCTACCAGCACCACCAGGGGCACGAACCAGCTCGCGAGCACGTCCGCCGACTGGAGCCGGCTCTCGCTCTGCTGGAGCGACTGCTCGATCTCGCGGACGATGCGACGGAGCGCCGTCTCCGAGTGAGAACGGGTGACGCTCAGGCAGAGTTCCCCGTCGAGCACCAGAGAGCCCGCGACCACGGGGTCACCCGCGCGCTTCGCGATGGGGGCGGGCTCACCGGTTAGCACCGCCTCGCTGACGTGCACCAGCTCCCCCTCGGCCACGCCGTCGAAGGGCACGATCTCATCGGCGCGGAGCAGGACCCGATCGCCTCGAGCCACCTCCGAGACGGGACGATAAGCGTCCGCCCCGTCGGGGCCCGGGACTCGCACGCGGCTCGACTCGAGGCGCATCAAGGCCGCCGTCTCGCGGAACGCCCGCTCGCGCAGGCGCGCCTCGATCATCCGGCCCAGCAGCGACACGGTGACGAGGCCCGCGGCGGTTTCGAAGTAGACCTGGTCGCTGCTCGCGAGCAATGCGGCGACGGACAGCACGAAGGCGGCCCCCACCGAGAGCGCGATCAGCACGTCCATGCCGGGCCGCCGCGCCCTGAGGGAGGAAACCGCACGTCGCACGGCCGGCACCCACCCGAGCCACATCACGGGCAGACAGAGGACGAACTCCGTCCAGAGCAAGAACCGCGGCGCCTGATCCATCCACCCGAGATCGTGGGCGTAGCGGAGCACCGCCAACGACATCAGATTCATGGTGATGACGGCGGCCGCCACGAACCGGAAGGTGAGCCCCCGGCCGAGTCGGCTCTTCTGCTCGTCCTCCACGCGGCGAAGCTCGTAGCCGAGCGGGGCGAGCAGCCCGTGGAGCGCGGTCGCGGAGGTCTGGCGGAGGTCGTAGCGCAGCGTGCCCGCCCCGCTCAGGAACTCGAAGCGCGCCGCACGCACCCCGGGCTGGCTGCCGAGGAGTTGCTCGACCACCCACGCGCAGGAGGGGCACATCATCCCATCGACGAAGAAGCGCTCCTCGCGCTCCGCTTCGGGGTCCGGCGGGAGCGGCTCGTTGGGGGCCGGCGATTCGTCGCCGCCGGGCACGATCCCCAGGCGCCGTGCCGCTTCGAGATAGGCCTGTCCGGCGTGCTCGTCCAGGCCGGACAGGACCTCGTGGACGCGCGCGCAGCCGCTGCAGCAGAACTCCCCGCCGCCGGGGCGCATGGGCGCGCCGCACAGGCGACAGCGACCCGATCCCGGCTGCACCCCCTCGCCCACGGCTCACCGGAGCGGTGCGGTGTCCCGCGGCGGGAACACGGGGCCCGAGCCCGCGCTGGCTCCGGCCAGCGTCCGGACGTGCTCGAGGGCGAGCAGGGTCTGTTCTGGTGTCAGCGTGTCCGCCAGCGGCAGCATGGCGCCCTGGCCGTCTCGGACCGATCGGAAAAGCTCCCGGGTGGGCCGGGACTGAACCCGCTCGGACCGAAGATCGGTCGGCTTCGGCGCGAAGCTCTCGCCCACGATGCTCCGTGCGTCGCCGGCGGCGGCATGGCAGTGGCTGCAGTACCTCCGGTACGCCTCCTTGCCGGCAGCGCTCCGGGCGTCGGGAGTCATGCTTGCGACCGCGGCGCTCGCCGTCTCGAAGCTGACGGTGCCCCCGAACTTCACTGCGCCCTCCGGAGCCGGTGGCATCGGCCCCTCGAAGGGCCGCACAGCTGGCGTCGCCCACATGTCCCAGCCGCCGACGGCAGCCCGGATGGTGCGCTCAAAGGGGAACCAGTCTCCGCGGTCGAACAGGGCGAGCGGGAGGAGCGCGACGCCGACCAGCAGCGCGGCCACGCCGAGCCGCAGCCCCCAGCCCCGCGCGGGACGCCGAGGCTCGGTCACTTCTCGCCTCCGGGAGGGGGCGAGGGCGGTGCCGTCGTCACGGGAAGGAAATACCCGTCCGCGCGGGGGTCACTCGCCGGCACGAACGGGGTTCCACCGAGGTCGAGCGTCGTCGGCACCGGCGGCGTGTTGGTCGCGATGGCGAGCAGGACCGTGGCGATCACGTAGGCTGCGCCGAGCCCGACCAGGACGAAGGCTCCTCTCGAGCCGCTCTTTTCCGCTCCTTCGGCCATCGCGATCCTCAGACCCCGGTCTGCCCCGTGAGGATGATGTAGGTCACCGCCCACAAGAAGTACCCGACGAACACGAGCCAGACGAGCCACGGCGTCGGCCGCTCGGTCTCGCTCACGTCACCCCCGAAATGGTGCACCCCCTCCTCCAGCTCCTGCTCGGTCCGTTTGGTGAAGGAGAACGTCAGCCCACGGCTCGACCTGGCCAGGGCGACGGCCAGGACGAGGAGCAAGCCGAGCCCGGTGATCAGGATGGCGTCGAGTCGGCCTAGCATCGAGTACGGCGGCATCCGAAGCTCTCCTTTCAGTCGAGGGTCTGCAGCACGACGGCCAGGGTGGACAGGAGGGCGAGGCCCCCCGTGAGCAGGACGGCGCCCACCGCCACGTAGGACAGCCGGCGTCGCGACGGCGTGGCGCGCGGCTCCGCGGCGCTCGCTCCGGCGAGGGGGAGGTAACGAGCGCGATCCTGGTCGTCGAACTGCCGGGTGCGCAGCGCCCACAGGAGCACCAGCACCGCCATCACGGTGCCGCTGATCAGGTAGAAGAGCCAGAAGGGAACGAACATCACCGAACCTCCGGGCTCGGCCGCGACGACCTTGGATCGGCGGGCTCGAACGCGGCGTCGATGCCGCGCGGCTCGGCGTTGCCGTCGTCGATCCCGATGAAGAGCCGGGCCACGTAGCCCGAGACGTCCCAGATCTTTTCGCTCTCGAGCTCGTGCTTGAAGCTCGGCATCGCCGTCCCGGTGACGCCGTTCATGACCTGATAATAGAGCATCCCGCCCGTCGCGCCCCCCGCCAGACCGTGGCGGCGCAGGGTGGTGAAGTTGAGGGGTGGCGGGTAGACGAACGCTGCCGCCGGCCCCTGTCCGTCGCCGACGGGCCCGTGGCAGCCGAGGCAATTCCGCTGGTAGACCACCGCACCTCGGGCCAGGAGCGCCTCCGTGATGGGGTAGGGGTTCGGGACCTCGAGCCACCCGCGGGGCACGTGCCGGTGCAGCCACTCGATGTTCTCGTCGGCGCCGCGCTGGTACGCGTCGATGGCCTGGCGCCGCCAGTGCCACTGGCGATCGTTCCGCTCCTTGGCCAGCTTGCCGCCGAGGCTCTGCACGTACGCGATCACCCGGTCCTGATCGGCAGCATCTAGGTGAGAGAAGGCCGGCATGAACGAGTCGGGTCGGGTCCACCTGGGGTTGTAGAAGTGGGCGCGGTGCCAGTCGTCGGTGCGCTGACCGCCCGCCTGAGAGAGGTCCGGCCCGTTGCGGTTGGAGCCGAGCTGGGGCGCCTGCTCGCCCGCGTAATCCCCGGCTTCCGCCAGGCGTCCCGCCATCGGTCCCCAGTCGAACTTGCGGATGTACTGGGTGTGGCAGTACTGGCAGCCATACTGGATATAAAGTCTCTTTCCCTCCTGCTGGAGCGGCGTGGCTGGTACCCGGTTCGGGGAGGGGACGTTGTGCTGCGGATTGGTCAACCCCGGGGTGACGACCACGGCGAAGAAGATCAGTACCAGGATCCCCGTGGTGCCAATCCCCAGGATCTTGGCGTCCATCACGATCATGGCGCCACCACGCCTTCCTGAGTCTCGCGAGGGACTAGGGGTGGGGACGGGTCGCCCCGCTCGCGGGCCTCCGCTCGCTGAATCCGCGTCGCCTCGGTGAGTGAATCCCCGGCGCCCGCGGTTGATTCGAGCACGCTCCGCAGCACGTTGTAGACGAACAGGATCGCGCCCGTGAACACCAAGATCCCCGAGATCGCTCTCACCACGAAGTAACGGTGGAGCGCGGGAAGCAGGCGATAGACGTCTTCACCGCTCAGCCATCCCTCCCCCTGGATGAGCCCAGCGAAGGTGAGCGATAGGAAGATACCCACGGTCCCCAGGAGCATCAACCAGAATTGGATGTCCGCGAGGCGCGTCGAGTGGAGCGGACGGCGCGTGACCACGGGGAGAAGGGAGTAGACGGACCCCATGGCGATGAAGCCGCCAAAGCCCAGCAGGGCAATGTGCGCGTGGGCGACCACCCACTGCGTGAAGTGGGTGACCCGCTGCACGCTGGGCAGCGACTGGAACGGGCCCTGGAGGCAGGTGACCAGGTACCACAGGGTGCCCGTGAACACGTACTTGGCCCCGACGTCGTCGAGCAGGCGGTCGAGGCGGCCCCGCACCGGCAGCCAGACGTTGGTCAGGAACGCGAACACCGGGATCACCAGCGCAATGGAGTTGACGACGGAGATCACCTTGAGCCACTGCGGGACCGGCGCCTGGAGCAGGTGGTGGGTGCCCGTGTGAGTGTACATCACGATCAGCGCCCAGAAGCCGAACAGCGATAGGGTGTGGCTCCAGAGGGGCGTCCGCGTGGCGCGGGGCAGGATGTAGTAGGCTAGCGCGATGGCTTGCGGCGTGATCACCAGGCCCACCACGTTGTGCCCGTAGAACCACAGCAGGATCTGATCGTCGATCCCCTCCCACGATCCCGCCGAGGGCCGCCAGACGACGTTGCCCACGGCGTACACGAAGAACGTCCACAGCAGCCCGCCCGCGACGTACCACACGCTGACGTAGAGCAGCGGCTCCCGGCGCTGGGCGATGGTGCCGAAGACGAGATAGATGAGCACCGCCACCGCCGCGAGGATCCCGACGTCGAGCAGCCACGGCAGTTCCGCGTACTCCCGTCCTTGGGTCAGGCCGTGTGGGAGCGCGAAGAGGATGCCGAGGCAAAGGAGGTTCCAGTACCAGACCGCGAAGTTCGCCATCCGCTCCGAGGGGAGCTGTGAACGGCAGACGGCGGGGACGACGTGGAGGAAGCCCCCGAAGTAGGCCGGGAGCAGGAACCCGAAGATGACCAGGTTGATGTGGGTTGGGCGCAGTCGACCGAACGAGAGCTGGGGCACCGAGGGCAGCAGGTCGGGGGCTACCATCTGGTAGGCCGCGGTGAGCCCGAGCAGGAGGGCGACGGAGAGCCAGAGGGCGGAGGTGGCGAAGAACCGGCGCGACGCGCTCCCCGGCTCGCTCGGCAGCAGAAGGTCGATCACCTGGCCCATGTGCATGGCTCCGGACTCGGCGTCACTGGTGGCACGCCACGCAGGTCCTCGGTGCGTCCCGCTCGGTGTGGCAATCGAGGCAGAACCCCATGTAGAAGGTCACTTTCCGCAGCCGATCCACCTGCTCGACGTCGCCGTGGCATTCCTGGCAGCGGACGCCGGAGGTCAGGTGACGGAAGTGGGGGAAATACACGTGATCGGGGTTGTAGTAGACGCGGACCCAGGGCACCTCCTCGCCGCGAGCGACGAAGCCCTTCAGCGTCTCGATCTCCGGGTGGTGGGGAATGATGTGGTCGTGGCAGCCGAGGCATTTGGACGCCGCGGGGATGCCCGCGTTCTGCGAACGCTCGGCGGAGTCGTGGCAGTAATTGCAGTCGATCGCCTTGTCTGTCGCGTGCAGCCGGTGGGAGAACGCGATGGGCTGCTCGAGCGGGCCCGAGAACATCGCCCGATCGAAGGCCAGCTCCTGGCCGTAGTCCCGGGACCAGCGGGGCAAGAGCTCGAGCGCGACGACGGTGCCGATGGCCACCACGCCGAAGAGGGCGACCAGCAGCGGTCCCGCGATCCCGCCGCGGAGTCGCCGCGATTCCGGGTTCGTCGCCGCGCTCATGGCCTCGTCTCCGGCGAGCCGCCGCCGAACTCGCGGGCGAAGATCTCGTCTCCGACCGGCATGATGGGGACCCGGGTGAACAGGGCATGGACCGCGTACCAACCCAGGCCGAGGCAGCCCAGGAGCGCCAGGGCCGAGGTGGCGAGAGGTCCGAGCGGCGCGGCGTCGTGGAGCGAGTGCGCCTCCGCAGGTCCGGCGCCAGCGAGGGCGAGGATCGGCGGCGCGATCTCGACGAACCGGGCGAGGAAGATCCCAACCACGACGGCGGCGGCGACCGGGCCGAGCAGGGCTCGGCTTGACTTGACCTTGCGGAAGAGCAGCGCCGAGAACGGGACGAGGAAGTAGAGGCCGAGCGTGAGCCAGGAGACGCTCGCCCAGGGGGTGCCGACCCCCCGTTCGCGGGTGATGAGGTAGGAGGTTTCCTCCGGCAGGTTGCCGTACCAGATGGTGAGGTACTGCGACCAGAAAAAGTCAGTGTTCACGAGGGTGAAGGCGAAGAGCAAGGTCGCGAGGTCCCGCTGGCGCGGCGCGGTGAGGAAGTGCGACAGCGGCAGGGTCCGCCGCAGGCCGAGGGACAACAGCACCAGGAGCGCGAGCCCCGAGAACAGCGCGCCGATGAAGTGCCAGGCCCCGAAGAGCGTGCTGATCCAGGTCGGGTCGAGCGCCATCACCAGGTCGAAGCCGAGCAGGGAGAAGCAGGTGGCGAACACGATGCACACGGCCGGCGCCAACACCGCCAGGCGACGCTCGCAGCGGAGGGCCTCCGCCGCGCCGTCCTCGATGCCCTGGGCGAGCCACCGACCAAGCCCATCGTCGAAGCGACGACGGACCTGAGGCAGGCAAAAATCGCGCCGGAACGAGTAATAGAGGAACCACAGCGAGACGCCGTACGCCAGGCCCAGACACCCGAGCACCCGGGCGTCCCAGAACCCCCGCACCAGCCACGCCGCCCGGCCCCCCTGCAGGTGGTGAGCGTGCGCCCAGGGGAGGAAGTCACCGCCGAAGCCGAGCAACAGGAGGACGCCGACAACGGCGAGGGGCATCAGCACGAGGCTCCCCTCGGCGAGTCGTCGATAGGCGCGCCCCCACTTCGCCCCAGTGAGCTGGAAGATCGCGGAGAGCACGGGGCCCGACACCCCGAGGCCGGCCACCATGACCGTGCTCACGAGCAGGGCGACGTACGCGGCCGCCGGTCGCCCGCCGACGAGGCTGGCGGCGATCCCGACGGCGCCGAGGCCGAGGGACGCGACGGCGGCGGTCTTCACGCCCGGGCCGACCGCGCGCGGCGCCGCCTGGAGCACGCGTTCGACGAGCTTGCGCCGGCTCACGGGCGCCCCTCCTCGGCGAGCCTTTGCACCTCGACGGCCCCGGCGTTCTCCAGGATTTCGCGCGCCCGTTCGAGCTCGCGGTCGTCACCCACAACCCAGACCCCGAACCGGTCGCGGGCGAACGCGGCGCGGTAGCCGCGCGGCGGGGGCCCGAAGGCGGGCAGCCCCGCGAACGCGAGCAGTCCGCCGAGGGTGAACAGGGCGCCGAAGAGGATGGTGAGCTCGAAGCCGACGACCACGATCGGCACCACCGAGTAGACCGGCTTGCCGCCCACGACCAGCTCCCAGACCGCCGCGGTCAAGAGGGCTAGTACGAGGCCGGTGATCAGCCCGGCGGCAGCGCCGGTGAAGGTGACGAACCGGACCCCGCTTCGACCCGGGCTGACCATCCGCAGCACCCGCTCGTCGGGGACCGGAGAGTAGACGTCGACCACCGCGAGCTTGCCGTCGCCGAGCCCGCACAGGGCGGCATGCAGGCAGTCCACGTGGGCAAAGACGCCGAGCAGGCCCTGCCCGGAGCGGTCCACCCCGCGGTCGCGGCGCCGGCTCACGAGGCGCCTCCCCGCACCGGGTGCGGCATCGATTCCTTCACCTCGGCGACCGACAGGGCGGGGAGGACCTTGATGAACCCGAGGAACAGGAGGAAGAACCAGCCGAAGGACCCGGCGACGATCCCCCACTCCACCCAGGTTGGCCAGTACGTGCCCCAGGCGTGCGGCAGGAAGTCGTGGGCGAGCGAGGTGACGATGATGTTGAAGCGCTCGAACCACATGCCGAGGTTGACGGCCATGCTGACCAGGAACAGACCCAGCAGGCTGGTCCGGACGCGCTTCGAGAAAAACAGCAGCGGGATGACCGCGTTGCACAGCACCATGCCCCAGAAGACCACCGCGTACTCGCCGGTGGGGCGGTACCGGAACACCGCGACCTCGAAGGGATTGCCCATGTACCAGGCCAGGAAGAACTCGACGCCGTAGGCGTAGCCGACCACCAGGGAGGTGAAGAGCAGCACCTTCGCCATGCCCTCGAGGTGGTAGATGCGGATGATGTGCTCCACGCGGAACACGCGCCGGAGGGGGATGCCGATGGTCAGGACCATGGCCAACCCGGACAGGATCGCCCCGGCGACGAAGTAGGGAGCGAAGATGGTGGTGTGCCAGCCGGGGACCACGCTCATCGCGAAATCCCAGCTGACCACCGAGTGCACCGAGATGACCAGCGGCGTGGCGAGCCCCGCGAGCAGGACGTACGCCGCGCCATAATGCTTCCACTGGCGCACCGAGCCCACCCACCCCAGGCTCAGGATCCGCCACACCGGACGCAAGAGCGGGCGCGACTCGCGCTCCCGGATGGACGCGATGTCGGGGACCAGGCCGATATAGAAGAAGACGGCGCTCACCGTCAGGTAGGTGCTGATCGCGAGCACGTCCCAGACCAGCGGTGACCGGAAGTTCGGCCACAGCTCCCGGCCGTTGGGGTACGGCAAGATGTAGTACATCACCCAGAGCCGCCCCAGGTGGATGAGCGGGAAGAGTCCGGCCGTCATCACGGCGAAGATGGTGGACGTCTCCGCCGCCCGGAAGATGGCGGTGCGCCACGGCACTCGGAGCAGGAACAAGATCGCCGAAACCAGCGTGCCGGCGTGGCCGATGCCGACCCAGAACACGAAGGTGGTGATCAGCGCTCCCCAGCCCACGGGGTTGTTCAGGCCGGTCACGCCCATGCCCTGGAAGACGAGGTAGGTCCAGCAACCCCCACCCAAGGCGACCAGCGCCAGGCACAGGCCGAGCAACGCTAGATACCAACGCCCCGGCCGACCGAGCGTGGCCAGAATGTCGTCCTCGACGCGGGCGTAGCTGAAATCGCCCTGGTTCCTCACCCGGACGGGGTCGACGTGGTGCGCCGCGGCGCTCACACTACACCTCCTCCGGCGTCGAGTGCACCCGCCGGAGGTAGACCACCCCGGGCCGGGTGTTCAGCGACCAGTCGAGCAGGCGGTACGCCCGCGGATCCTGCGCCAGTTGCGTGACTCGGGCCGAGCTCTCCCGGAAGTCTCCGAAGCTGAGCGCCCCGGTCGGACAGGTCTGCACGCAGGCGGGTCGGATCTCCTGATCGCGCACCGTCCGCCCCTCGGCCTTGGCGCGGTTGGTAGCCTCGCGGATGCGCTGGATGCAGAACGTGCACTTCTCCATTACGCCGCGGGAACGAACGGTCACGTCCGGATTGAGCTGCTGGTTCTCCGGCTCGGGGCGGGGCCAGTCGAAGTAGTTGAACCGCCGGACCTTGTAGGGGCAGTTGTTGGCGCAGTAGCGGGTCCCGATGCACCGGTTGTAGATCTGTGCGTTGAGCCCGTCGGGCGTGTGATAGGCGGCGAACACCGGGCACACGGTTTCGCAGGGGGCCTGGGTGCAGTGCTGGCACATGACCGGAAGCCAGCGGATCCGCTGCCCCCCCCGGGGCGCCGGGGCCACGTGTTTCTCGATGCGAATCCAGGACTGTTCGCGCCCCAGGCGCACCTGCTGCTGCCCCACCGTGGCCACGTTGTTCTCGGCGTAGCAGGCCACCACACAGGCGCCGCAGCCTGTGCACAGGTCGAGGTCGACCACCATCCCCCAGCGGTGCTCCGGGTGCGTGGTCAGCGGCACTATGTTCTCCGGGACGGGCTGCCCGCCCGAAAAGACCTCGTCTGCCGGCATCGGCAGCGGCTTGCCGTGCGGCTCCTCCCCCGGTGGCGGCAGCTCCTCACCGTGTCGGGTCAGGATCGGGAACCGGCCCACGCGAGCGTCGGGCAGCTCGACCCCGAGGGCCAGGAAGCGCTCTGCCGACTCCGTGCCCCCGGAGACGCTGGTGAGCTCGCCCGGGCCGAGGCGGGTCACCGCGACCCGGGTGGCGGCGAGCGCGAGGGCTCCGCTCGGGGCGTCGAGCACCGGCGCGACGAGGGCCATGACGTTGCCGCTCGCCATCCCGTCTGCGGTGTGGAGGCGCCCCCCGCCGCAGCGGACGGCGACCGTGCCCGGTGCCAGCTCGGGATCGATCAGCGCGGGTCCCCGGAGCTCGACACCCCGCGCCTCCAGGCTGAGCCGATCGCCGGGGCGGATCCCGTGCGACTCGGCCAGATCTGCGGACACCTCGACGGGCACCTCCCAGGCCGTCTGCGTGAGCGAGTCGGGGGTTTCGAGCAGCCAGGACCGCGTCGCCTCCCGCCCATCGTGGAGCAGGGAGGACATGGCGACAACGAGCGCGGCATCAGCTGCCGCTGAGGTCGTGGGGCTCGGGACCACCTCGAGCCCTCGGGGGAGGCCCGCGGAGAGCTCGACGGCCGTCGCGGGCACGTCTTCGGCGAACGAGCCGCCGACGACCAGGACGTCGTCGAGCTCCCGCGACGTGCGCCGGGCCCAGCGCTCCACCACGTAAGGCTTGAAGTCGCTGTGCCGGGTCGAGCGCCCTGCGCGGCGGACCAAATCTATCAGCACGTCGCCCGCGTGGCGCGAGGCGTGGAGGGGCGCACGGACCGGCTGCATCATGCCGGAGATCCCCCGCGCCACGTCGAAATCACCCCAGGACTCCAGGGGATGGTGTACCGGAAGGACGACGTGCGCCTGCGCGGTGGTTTCGTCGTGCTCGGCGGCGAGGGCGACCAGGAACTTGCTGGCGCCGAGGCGCGCGGCCGCCTCCTGCGGCAGCGAGTGGGCGGGGTTGGACCCCTGCACGAGCAGGACGTCCAGGTCGGCCGCGCTCGCGGCGAGGGCGATTGCGGCGCGCGTCGGGCTGGCCTTGGACAGGGCCGTCTCCGCTCCGTAGCGGAGCGCGCGCCCGACGGCGCCCAGCAGGGCGTTGGTGAGCAGGACCGCCGCGTGCACCGAGCTCGCTTGCGCGGTGGCGACCTCCGAACCGCCGTAGAGCACGAGCGGGGCGTGCGCGGTGACCAGCAGCTCGGCGAGCGGCTCGACGTCGATCCCACTCCGGGGCGCGCCCAGCGCGGCGATCGCGGCCTGATACCGCGCCGCGCGCTCCGCCGGCAGGCCGTCTCGCCGTCGCCGGAACACGGCCCCGAGGAGTTCCACGGCCGCGGCGCTCAGGGCATCGGCGGGGACGGCGCGAAATCGATCGGCCCCGGTCGCCGTGAGGTTGCGCCGTGGACCCCAGTACTCGAGCGCCATCCGACGGCCCGAGGCGCCGAAGCCGTGCTCGGCGGCCCACTCGCGCGATAGCTTGACCGGTGACAGGAAGCCGTCGAGGAAATCCGCGCCGAGGGAGGCGACGAAGTCCGTCCCGCGGAGGTCGACGAAGGGGACCTCTGACCTGTCGAACACCACGCCCGACGCGTGAGCTAGCGCGGTCAGGGCCGCGGGCTCGTGGTGCACCAGGGTGGCTCCGGGCCAGGTCGCCAGCGCGTCTGCCAGCAGCTCCTCGAAGGCCCCGCTCTCGAGCCCGGTGAAGACGCCGAGGCTGCGAGCGCCCCGGAGACGGGTCGCGACCTCGCCCAGCGCCTCCTCCCAGCTCGCGTCCACCAGGCGCCCTTCGCGCCGGATCAGCGGGCGAGCCACGCGGTGGGGCGAGTAGAGCCCCTGGATGAACGCCTGACCGCGCGCGCAGAGGGCGCCCTGGTTGATGGGGTGCGCGGGGTTGCCTTCGAGCTTGATGGGGCGTGCCTCCCGCGTCTTGACCACCACCCCGCAGCCCGCGGGGCACGCGCGGCAGACGGTGGCGAAGTAGGCGGCGACGCCCGGGGTCAGTTCGCGCAGCGGCGTCAGGTACGCCTGGAGTCGCTCCTTGGGCGCCCCGTGGCAGGAGGTCGCCGTCGCCGCGCCGATCAGCCCCATCAGTTCGAGGAACCTGCGTCTCTCCATGAACGATCCTCGTCGGAAGCCGGCGCTGAAGCCATCAACGGTGATGGGGGACGGGTGGGGGAGACGCGGTGCCCGCCTGGGCCAAGGACGAGAGGTTCCGCTGTCCCTTGAACACGAGCCAGCCCCCCGTCACCGTCATGGCCACGGCGAGCAACACCGGCGCCAGCCGCCCGAACCTGCGAAAGGCGTGCCCGGAGACGAGCCCCACGGCGGCGAGCAGCGGGACGGTGCCCGCCCAGAACGCCAGCATCGCGAGCCCGCCGCCGAGCGCCGAGCCCGCGGTGACGGCCCGCGCGAACGCGACGTAGAGCACGCCGCAGGGCAAGAGCGCTGTGAGGAGCCCCAGCCCGAACATGCCGAGCCCATGCCCCGAGGTGACCAGCCGCCGCAGCCCGCGCGTCAACACCCCTCCCGCCCCGCCGCGATACACCGCCGGGCGGCGCAGTTCCAGCAGACCGACGGCGACGATGCCGACCCCGAGCAACAGCTGGATCCACCCGCCCACCGCGCGCGACGCGAAGAGCGAGCCGATGGCAACCCCCGCCGCCCCGAGCAGCATGCCGATCAGCGCGTAGCCGATGCCACGACCGGCGTGGTAGGCGAACTGCCAACCGGCGAGCCGCCCCCCGAAGCGCCCCCCGCCGGCCGCGGTCTGAGCACAGCCCTGCTGTCCCCTGCAATTCCCGAGGCTGCTGCCGTCGGGCGTCGCCATCACGGGCGGGTGACTCGGGCTCGCCGTATCGGTGCTGGGCAAGGCACCGAGTGGCGCCGAGGCTACGGCGATGATTGGTCCACACATCGTCGTGCAGTGGAGCGACGAGGCGAAGCCCAGCGCGAGCATGAGGCCCAGGTCGAGAGTCTCCATGGTGGCCCGAGGGGCCCCCCGGCTGCCGGAAAGCGGGGGAGCCCCGACCCTATCCGCGACCGCGCGCCGATGGAACCCGGATCTCGGGGACCTGGCGGAGGAGTGCCTGTTTCTCGAGCCGCCTTCTCAGTGCGACCCCGGAGTCACCTCGTGACTGGTGGCAATCCCTCCTCGCCACCGCGTTGCCGCCGGCGTCGCTACGCACACTCAATCGGGGGTTGCTCGCGGCAACACCAACTCCCCTTCCATGGTCGCGCGGGCGAGCGCGACCCAACGAGGTGCGCCTCGGCAAGGCGAGTCGGAACCGGGGATAGCTACGGTCGCTGGTGATCGTCTCCGCTCCGCGTGGGTTGCGGGGCTCGGGGAGAGGCCGTCGCTGCCTCGCGGTCCTCCCGACCCAAGGGGGACGCGGTCCGCTGAACTGACGGCCGGCCGTGTCACCGGGTCGCGGTGGCCGCGAGCGGGGCGTGGGCGCCACGGATCGGCATCGGGACGGAGCGGACCACGAGGTCCCCAACCCATCGCCCGCGCTGCCGCGAAGTGCGCGATCGGCCTGCCGCGAAATGCGCGAACACGGCAAGTCTAAACAAGCAATCAAGTCTCGCGTGAATCCTATGGAACGGGGGTGCAGTTCTTCACACCTGCGAGCGCTCCCGGTGGCCGTTCGCAGCCCGCCGTCGGTGACGTTCCATGCCGATTTCTCCGCCTCCCAGCGCATGGACCCGCCACCGCCGTCACCGCTACGCGCGGACCTTTGAACCGCAAGCGGACGCCGATTTTCGGCAGACGTTGCCCGACATCCAAGGTATACTGCAACGAGTCTCAACACTGGAGATTGGAAATGAAGCGGGTTGGCTCTCGTGTCGTGCGTGCGTTTCCCTGGGTTATCGTCGCGTCGCTGCTCGGCGTGGGTGGCTGTTCCAGCGACCCGGCGGAGGGGGCTGACCCCGCGGAGGGGTGCCTCCCCGACCAGCTCCAGTGCGGCGATGCGTGCGTGGACCCCCGCGTGGATCCGAGCAACTGCGGCGCCTGCGGCACCGTCTGTGCGGCGGGGATGACCTGCCAGAGCTCGCAGTGCCAGTGCCAAACGGGGCTGACCGCCTGCGGGGCGGGTTGCACGAACACCAACGAGGACGGCAACAACTGTGGCGCCTGCGGCAACGCCTGCGTCGCCCCGCAGGTCTGCTCGATGGGCACCTGCTCGGGCGCCTGCGCGGGGGACCTGACCGCCTGCGGCACGAGCTGCGTCGACACCGACACCAGCCTCCAGCACTGCGGCGCATGCGACGTCCCCTGCGCGGCCGGCCAGGCCTGCAGCGCGGGCGTCTGTCAGTGCGCGGTCACGGGTCAGCTCCTCTGCGGTGGCGCGTGCGTGGACGTGCAAACCAACGCCGCGCACTGCGGCGCTTGTGACAACGCCTGCGCTGCTGGCCAGAGCTGCACCAATGGGGCGTGCACCGGCAGCACCGGCTCCGGCGGCGCGGGCGCCGGCGGGACCACGACCGGCGGCGGCGGGGCCACGACCGGCGGCGGCGGGGCCACGACCGGCGGCGGTGGGGCCGCGACCGGTGGCGGTGGGACCACGAGCGGCGGCGGTGGAGCCACCAGCGGCGGCGCCACGACGGGTGGCGTCACCGTCGGTGGGACCACGACCGGCGGCGCCACGACCGGCGGCGCCACGACCGGCGGCGCCACGACCGGCGGCGCCGGCGCCGCAACCGGTGGCACCGACGACCCCGATTGCGACACCACCCTGCCGGTTCTGGACAACCCGGCGCCAGCGGCAGACTACGCGGAAGAGGTCGGCGGTGTGTCCTTCGACATGGTCTACATACCGGGTGGCACCTTCACTCTGGGGTGTGAAGGCGGTAGCTGCGATGCCGATACGAGCCCCGTGTCGGGCGTATCCGTCAGCGGCTATCACATGATGAAGAACGAGGTGTCGGCGGCCCTGAGGGAGGCCGTGACGGGCGAGAGTTCATCGGGGGGCTTCGGCAGCGGCAACTGGTACGACTGCATCCGGCTCGCTTGTGAGCTGGGCCGCCAGACCGGCAGGGCGTATCGGATGCAGACCGAGGCCGAGTTCGAATATGCGGCCAAGAATCACCTGAGCCAGTTGTCGCAGATCGACGGCAGCGAAGAGTGGGCGTACAACTCTTGGAGCAATACCCACTCGACGGACCTCACTGACCCCGTGGGGGCGGCCAGTGGAATGCACACTCAGAAGACGCGGCGCGACAAGGCGACCGGCGACAACATCACCGGGCGCCTCATCCGTTCCATCGACGGCATCGGCCCCGCTTGCCGCTTGGTCGTCTCGAATGAGATGGAGTACCCGGAGGAGTACGTGCCGCCGTGCGAGATCTGCCCCCTGAAGGTGGAGGAGCCGGACAACTCCTACCGCGACCCGCGGTGGATTACCGGTAGCGACATGCACTGGGTTGCGGGTGCCGAACTGGGGTTTGGCACCATGGATCTCCGGGTCTGGGAGGACGGCACCGCCCGGCAAGGCAACGTTGACGGTCAGTGGTTCACTTCGAACAACATCGCCTTCGTGTTTGTCCCGAATTCAGGCGAAAGCGTGACCTACCAGTACATCTTCCTGGATGAGACGCAGGGGTCGTTGCTCTCCAATGCGGGCTTTGGCTTCGGGACCGGCGGCTTCATCGGGAGGATCGCGAAGGAGTCGGGGGATAGCGTTACCAAGCCGACCATAGCCAACCTACAAGACGGCGCGGCACTGGCCGCGGCGGCTGGGCCCAACTACAAGATGGTCGACATGGAGAACATCCCGGAGTCGGCCAAGGGTCAGGATCCGCGGCTGCTCGACGGAGTGGGCCAGGGATGGTTCCAGAACAACATCAACGCCGGTGGCACGCACAATTACCGGAAGGACGTGGACCCCGACGAGTTCAGGTTCGTCGTCATCGATGGGGGGCAGTCGATCATCCTCGCCAACGGTAGCTGGTTCACCGTCAACGACACGTTCCTGCGCATCACGCACGCGGACGGATATGTGTGCGACTATCTGTACGCTGTGTCAGAGGATGGGGGTACTTTCTATCACAACTCGTATCAGGCGTACGAGCGCGCTGACTTCAGGATGTTCGAGATCTACTCGAACACCAGCGGCGAGTACCCCCCCACCTGCATCAACAACAGCTGCAGCGACGAGATCCCGAAGGGTCAGGCGGCTTCGTTCTATTCCGGCCAGGACGTCGGCCAGTCGACGTTCGTACCGGCACGGTGCCCAGCGGGCGGGTGCAATTAGGCAAGTCAACTCAGAGCTGAGCCGAGGGGCGCCCGGGAAGGCGAGGCGCCCGTCGGGTGCGACGAGCATCCGCTGCGGTTTCGACGCACGACCGGGCGACGAGGGCGCAGGGATCTGCTGCGGGGCCGTGGACGACGAAGTCGGTGCTCTCGCCGGTCACGCGACACCCGCAGCTCGCCGGAGAGGACCCGTCGCAGCGCACCCGCGTGGATCGCTCGGGGAAGTCGAACTCGGAGCAGCGGTGCTGCGGGACCAGGCGCGAGTCGGTGAGGACGGACCCCGCCGGAGCGCCGCCGTCCGACGGCGCGCATCGCCCCCCTCGCGGAGCGTGTCCTCGAACCTCCGAGCCCCGAGCGCTGCTTCACGCCGTGATCACCGGAGAGTGCGGCGGTGGCGCGGGACGGGAGCGAGGCACACCGCGAGATCCGCCGTCACCGTCTATCGCGCAGCCACGGCCATCGGGGCGAACGAACCGCAACCTTCTCGCCCTACCAGGGACGATTGCCGCCCCTTTCCGGTCGGGTATCGTTCCCGCCATGCATCCCCTCCTGGCGAGCTCACTGCGGGCCCTGAGCGAGCCCGACTTCCGGCAGCTGTTCGCCGAGTTTCTCACGCTGCAGCGCTTCGACTTGAGCCCGTACGTGCACCTCTTCGGCACCTGGCCCGACGACGAGCGATCCCGCCAAGGCACCGTGACCCTGGGTGAGGGAGTCGTGTCGGCACTCGAGTTGGTGGAGCAGTTCGTCGACCAGCTGGTGACGACCGGAGCCGACGGGGACCAGCACCGACTGGCGGAGCGCTTCTGGCGGCGCTTCCCGGATGCGATCGGGCCGCGTGGACCGCGTGAATGCCTCGTCGCCCGGCGCGACCTGGAGGCAGACTACGAGCATCACTTCATCATGCCGCTGCTCCAACCTCAGCTGCAGGAGCTGGCCCCCGGACGCATTCTGGATTTCGGCTGCGGCCACAATCGCCTGGCCAGGGCGCTTCAAGAGGACTTCTGCGCCCGGGGCCGGCCCGTTCCGACGGTCATCGGCGTGGATGTCGAACGTCGAAGTGGCGCCCTGGAGGATCCAGAGCGGGGGATCTTCCTGCGCGACCTGCGGGAGCAGTCGCTCGCCTCGGCGGTGGCGGAGCCGGTGGATCTGGTGATCGTCACGTACGTGCTGCACCACATGGATCCGGCCGACCAGTGCCGCGTAATGCTAGACCTGGCGCAGGTTTTGGCGCCCGCGGGGAGACTGCTAGTGCTCGAAGCCTCCGTGGGAACCGATGCCGTGGATCGGGCATCCTTCGCCCGCTGCCGCTCTGAACACCCTGCGTGGCCACAGGATGCGTGGGCCGAGCCCTACCGATCGTGGTCGAGTCGCTTCTACCGTGCGAGCGCGGGACATCAGGCCAGGTTGATGTGCCTGGAGGACACGTTCGGCCATGTCCTGTTGCCAGGCCCGGCCCCTGACGGGGTGGCTCCGATGCCGCTTCCCTACTCGTACCTGAGCCGTGTCGAGGCCGTTCGGCTGGCGGCGGAGGCCCACCTGCAACTCGACCAAGAACGGTCGGTTGTCTTGGGGTTGCCGCCGTCGCTCAAGTACGGTCCGCCGTCCTCGGTGTGGGTGTTTCAGCGGTCGTCTCCGGACGCCCGTTGAGATCGGTCCAGGCGGGCGACGGAGTCCGCGCCGAAGTCGAAGGGCAAGGTCGTCCTCGGCAGGGTGAGACCGTTCGGCAAGCAGCCCCCCGCAGCGCAACTGGCCGGCACCGTCGCCTGCCTCGCCCGGCTTCGCTTGCCCCGGTGGCACGCCTGCCACGGCACCGATCTCCCCAGTCGAATGGCCCCGGCGCAGATCGCTCCGCTGGAGCAGGTTGGCAGCGGCCAGGTCTTCGAGGTTACGGCTACGGGTCTGCGCGATCTTCACACCGGCGCGCGTCCCTCATCGTGAGCCACGGCGGGAAGCGAACGCATCACTTCAGAGACGGTCTTGCAGCACTGCCTCGATCTTGGCGGTGAGATCGACCGACGAGAAAGGCTTGGCGATGAAGTGCACCCTGGCCTCGAGCACCCCGTGGTGCGCGATGACGTCCGCCGAGTATCCGGACATGAAGAGGGTCTTCAGATTGGGGTGGAACGCGACCAAGCGGTGAGCGAGCTCGCGGCCGTTCATGCCGGGCATGATGACATCGGTCAACAAGAGGTCGAGCTCACTGTCGTGCCCGGCCCCCAGGCGAAGGGCTTCCTCCGGGGTCGACGCTGCTAGCACCGTGAAGCCCCGCCTCTCCAGCATCGTCCGCACCAGGATCAGGATGGTCGGCTCGTCCTCGACGACCAGGATCGTGCCATTCCCTTGGATCTGGCTCCTGAGCGCGGTCGCTGGGGTCGCTGGGTCCGTGGCGCCCGCGTGCCGCGGTAGGTAGACCCGAAAGGCCGATCCCTGACCCGCCTCGCTGTACACGTTGATGAAGCCGTGGTTCTGCTTGACGATCCCGTAGATGGTGGCAAGGCCGAGCCCAGTGCCCTTGCCGAGCTCTTTCGTGGTGAAGAAGGGCTCGAACAACCGAGCCTGGGTGTCGGCGTCCATGCCGCATCCGTCATCGCTCACCGCTAGCATGACGAAGTCGCCGGGGACGAATCCAGCGTGCCCCGCGCAGACCTCGTTGTCGACGGCGACGTTGCTCGTCTCGATGGTGATGGTTCCGATCTCTCCGATCGCGTCCCGAGCGTTGACACACAGGTTGGCGAGGATCTGGTCGAGCTGCGTCGGGTCGACCTTCACCGGCCAGAGATCCTGACCCGGAAGCCAGCAGAGACTGACATCCTCACCGATGAGGCGGCGGAGCATGGTGAGCGTCCGCTCGATGACCGCGTTGATGTCCACGACCTGCGGGGCGACCGTCTGCTTGCGGGCGAACGCGAGGAGTTGTCGCGTGAGCTCCGCCGAGCGGCCGGCAGCGGTGCGAATCGCCTGCAGCTCCGCGAACGGAGGCCGATCGGGCTCGAGCCCAGCGAGAGCCAGCTCCGCCTGTCCGAGGATGACCATCAGCATGTTGTTGAAGTCGTGGGCGACTCCACCGGCGAGTCGACCGACCGATTCCATCTTCTGGGCTTGTGCGAGCTGCGCCTGCAGCCTCAATCGGTCGTCCTCGGCCAGCTTTCGATCGGTGATGTCGCGCGCTGCCTCGATAACGCTCGTCACGCTCCCGTCGTCGGCGAGGATCGGCAGCGCGCTCAGCTCCCACACCCGACCGTCCGGGGTCCTGCCCTCGCCGGTGAGGGGCGTGCCGGAGTCGAAGCTCTCCAGCACCAGACACCGTTCGCAGCGTTCCTTGCGCCCGTGGCGCGACTCGTAGCAGTGCTTCCCAAGGAACTCCGGCAGGGTCATCCCCATGTTGGTCGCGGCCACGTCGTTGGCCCAGATGAGCCGAAGATCACGAGAGATCAGGCACATCGCGTCGGGGACCGCGTTCAAGATGCCGCGAAACTGCTGGGAGAGCGCCCGGTACTCCTGCTCGTTGTGCCGCAGCTCGGACTCGGCGCGCTTGCGCTCGGTGATGTCGACCACGAACCCCGCGATCCGAGGCGGGCCATCACGTCCGGTCGTCGCCGCCCAATGGTGGAGCAGGACCCACACCGGGCTCCCGTCCTTGCGGCGCAGCTCCACCTCCGCGGTTCGCGGGCGACCGTCCACCAAGGTCCCCTCGATCTGTCGCCGGCGAACCTCCGGGTTCGCGTAGACCTGAACGCCGATGTCTTGGACGGACTGGATCAGATCGTCGACCGACGCATACCCGAGGATGCGTGCCAGCGCCGGGTTCGCGCTGACGAACCGTCCCTCGGGGGTGGTCTGGAACATGCCCTCCAAGGCGTTCTCGAAGACCTCGCGGTAACGGGCTTCACTGCCGCGCAGCGCCTGCTCGACCACGCCGGCCTCTGCTGCGCGCGGGAGCGGGACCGCGCCGCGTATCCAGGCGAGGGTGCGGCCGTCCGACAGCTTCTGGAGCTCCACCGTCGCTTGGCGAACCTGACCGTCCCGGCACACGATCCGGCAGGGCCCCGCCACGAGCGGCTTGGAGCCGACGGCATCCCGTCGCCCCCATTCGGCTCGCCCCGCTAGGGAGACAACCCGATCGTCCAGCGCCGAACCGATGAGTTCCTCGGCGGAGAAGCCCGAGAGCTGGCGGAAGCGGTGGTTCGCCGCCACCAGACGCCCCTCCGAATCGATGAGGATGAGGCCGTCCGAAGCCCCGTCGAACAGCAGGTCTCGAAGTTCGTCCGCGAGCGCCGCTTCCGACGGTCGGCCGTCAACTCCTTCGGCTTCAGTCAACGCGGGCTCGGTCGAAGCGTGCGGACCCCCGGCCCCCGAGAAGAGCGCACCGGGCCGGTTCGCCGGGGCCTGGCGTGCTGCATCGTCTCCGGAGTCGCCAGAACCCACCACGGCGTGATTGTACCCAGCGGGACGACAAGCCTCCACCGGAACTCGCTGACGCCGACTGGAGGACGGTGCGCCGCCCGCAGAATCGCCCGCGCTCCCGCCCTGCCCCTCGCCGCGGCGGCGAGCAGACCCCTGCAGGGGAGGATCGCGGAAGGACTTCTCGCCCGGCACGAGGGCATCCGCCAGGACGCCGCCGCCATCGGGAACACGAATGGGACTCGTGCGCCGATTCCGACCACGAACGCTCTCGAAACGGGGTGCCCCAGACAGGACGAGGCACCCTTGTGCTACCGATCGAAGAGCGGTGACAGGTCGATGGCCTGGTAGGGTCCCGCGCCCGCTGGGATCGATTCCAGCGATAGCCAGGCGCGGCGCGAGGTCGGGGCAAACACCATGGCCTGGAGGTTCATCGGCCCGAGAGCCGTCGACTCCAGGAGCTCCTGCATCATCTCCACCGTGAAGACCCCCACCTTGCCCTGAGCACCCTGCATGAGCGCCCGATAACGTTGACAGGGTCCGGACCCCGCATGCACCGGGTGCAAGAACGAGTTGGCCGCAGCGATCACCCCGGCCTCCGGTTCACGAAAGACGCTGTGGAGCGGACTCAGCTCCGCAACGGTGGCTTCGCCGGTTGCGTCGATCACCATCACGTTGTTGGCGGAGGCGATTGGCGCCTGTCGCATCATCTCGACCGCCTCCCTCACGGTCTTCGCCCGGCGTAGGACGCGCCGCAAGAGGAGCAGCGTCGGCACCCCCGGCTTCTTCCGAGGGCCATCCAGGCTCACCATCAGGGCCAACGCGAGCCCGTGCTCGTTCATGCCGCTGAGTACGCCGAGGACGCCCGGCCAGGTCACCGAGGCGAACGCGTACTCCTTTTCCCGAGGGCTCGGTGGCTTCTCGATCACCAGGACGTCGTAACCATCGGCGACCCCGAAGCTCCCGAAATCGAGGTTACGGCCCAGGAGCGGTCCCCCCGCAGCGACGGGTCGCAGGACTCCGAGGGTGCTGCACCCCATCGTCAATTGAACGTCGAGGAAGGTACTGAAGAGCAGCGCTTCGTCGAAGCTGACGCCGCTAGCGTTCGCCAGGGCGTTCAGTGCAGCGACCTCGTCCGCCTCCAGGTAGGGAATCATGCGATTGGCGCGAGCGGTGGACTCTTCGAGAACACCCTGGAAGTAGCGAGGGAAGTACGCGACACGCAGGTGCTGGATCTGGTTCTTCAGCGCCAAACCGATGAAGGCGGCTCGTTCGACCCCCTCGCCTCGGGCCGTGAGGGTCGGCACCCCGGCGTCGGTATCGAGGCGCCCCTGTGGCTGCTGCAGGCTCAGAAAAGGGCGAGGGCGGGCTTTGAGCCCGACGAACGGCGGGCAGGGGCGCACGTACCAATGATCCCAGGTCACGGCGAGCGCGATCAGGAGCAGTCCGCCCACGACCACCGAGCCCTTGGCAATCCTGCCCAGCCTTCTCCGGCAAGGACCGCTGCGATCCACGTGCCGTGAACTCCGAGCGCTCTGGAGGACCTCTCCCTGTGGGATTGAATCGGTCAACTTCTTGATCCCTCCGCTCCCTGACTTGCGCGGGCGAGGCGTTCGAATGGGAACGGACTCGCCGGAGCCTGACAGGCGGGCGGTCAGACGGTTACCACACCGCGTGGTGGACGCACACCGGCACGCCGTCGGTACCGCCGTAGGCCGCGCTTGGAAGCGTCCTTCTCGCCTCGAGTGAGGCGAAGACCGTCAGCGTGGCGGAACCGTGCCCGGCTGACCGCACGAGCGGCGGTCTGACGCTCCGTCGGGGAGGGGGGGGCGGCCCCTCGGCAGGTAGACGTCGTAGGCCAACAGGCCCCCCAGGGCCAGCGCTTCCGGGAGGACGCGTCGAGGCGTCGGGATCGTCGCCACGGCGGAGAGCTCCGTCCAGTCGCCGAACGTGATGCGCTTCGCTGCGGGCTGCCGGCGGCCGTCGCCGACGGCGGGCGCAGCGCTCCCTCGATGGAGAGCCCGTGGCTGCGCGGCTGGTCCGGGAAGCTCCGGGCCGCGGTGCGAGGAGCGCCTGGAAGTGGATGGGTCTGCTCTCGCCCGCTCAGTCGAGCAGAAGCCCACCGCCTCGGCCTCGAGCTCCCGCGTGAACAGGCGCCGAGCTCGTCGGTTCCTCGTGAATGATTTCGATGCGGACGTCGCCGGCTCCCGGCGCGGTTTTTCTCACCTGCTCGGGCGTCCACCGACCAATGCAATATAGGATCGATGCGGCTTCGAAAGACCCTCAAGCGAACCGAGCCCCGACGAGCGGTTGCTCGTGGGATAGCTCGGGTGGCACCGGCCTACGTTCGATCCAAGGAATCCCGTTCGATCGACCGACGCGCGACGGGGAATAGGCGCTACGGTCTGTTCTCGCGCTCGCATTCTGCAGAGGTCCTCATGAGATTGACTCTTCTGTCCGTGGGCGTCGTGGCACTGCCGGTGCTGGCGGCGGCCTGCGCATCGGATTCGGGTGGCTCCAGCGACACGGGTGGCGGCGCACGCTCGGGCGGCACTTCCAGCACCGGGGGATCCACCCCGAGCGCCGGCACGGGAGGCGACGCACGCACTGGAGGCGCACCTGGCTCGGGTGGCGCACAGCCCAGCGGTGGGATGCAGCCCACGTCAGGGGGCGCTACCGGAACGGGCGGTGTCCCGAGCTCGGGCGGCACCACCAGCACCGGGGGATCCACCCCGAGCGGCGGCTCGGGCGGGGACGCACGCAGTGGGGGCGCACCTGGCTCGGGCGGCGCACCAGAGAGCGGCGGGGCGCCTGCGGGTGGCGTTACCGAAACGGGTGGTGCCGCGGGCTCGGGTGGCACCGCCGGCACCGGGGGATCCCCGTCGAGCGGCGGCTCGAGCGGTGGCGTGGGCACCGGGGGCGCAGGGGGCTCCGGCGGAGCACCAGAGAGCGGCGGGGCGGGGGGCGGCGAAGCGATGCACGCGCGCACGATCGAGGTGGAAGGGCTCACCTTCGATGCGCTCGAGATCGGGTCCGACGGCGAGCCGGTCCTGCTGCTCCATGGTTTCCCCGACACGTCGTTGATGTGGTCCGGCCTGATGCCGCTGTTGTCGAGCAACGGCTACCACTGCCTCGCCCCGGACCAGCGCGGGTACAGCCCCGGCGCGCGCCCGACCGAGGTGGACGCCTACCGGTACGAGGAGCTCATCGCGGATGCGTTCGCCTTCGGCCGCGAGCTCGGCGATCGGTTTCACCTGGTTGCACACGATTGGGGTGCGAACGTGGGGTGGCTCATGCTCGCCACGGATCCCTCGCCGATCGCCTCCTTCACCGCGATCTCGATCCCGCACTACCAGGTCTGGGCGCGCTCGGTCTACGAAGACCAGGGAATGGCTACCTACCTCTCGTTGCTCGACATCTGGATGACCGAAGGCGACGGAGAAGCCTTCTGGACACCGGAGGCGATGAGGAACATGTGGACGGCGAAGCCTGCTGAACAGACTGAGGCGACCATCGCGCACATGATGGAGCCGGGCGCCATGACCGCGGCCCTGAACTGGTACCGGGCGTCGCGAGGCCACCGGAGCGTGATCGAGGATTTTGAGCCCTGGGAGGTAGACGTCCCCACGCTCCTCATCTTCGGCAGTGACGACATGGGGCAGAGCACGGTGACCGATACCGCACCGCTCATGACGGGCAGCTATCGCGTCGTGCAGCCGGACGGCGGCCATTTCATCGTCGACGAACAGCCGACGGTCGTGGCCGAGGAGACGCTGGCGCACTTGCAGGCGAATCCCATCCAATGACGGTGGAGGCCGAGGCGTTCGCCCGTTGTGGTTGCGGCGTCCCGGCTTCCTCGCGGCGCGTGTCACCGTGGAAGCGACGGGGGCGGGGCGAGCTCCGGGTCGGGAGGGGGCGCTCCGGGCCTACGGGCCCCAGCGCAGTGACTCGACGGTGTCGGCGGCGCCGGGGACGGCGGTCCTCTCACGGAGGGTGACGTAGGCCTCGAAGGTGCCGCCGTCCTGCCCGGGGTCCGTGGCGTAATGATTCGCCATGAGCTGCGCGGTAACGCTCGTGACCTCGGCGCAGTCCGGCGACCGGTAGGGGAGTGCGTCGGCCTCCGAGTCGCACTCGAGGTCCGTGCTGAACCCGATCTGGAGCTCGAGCAGGCCGTCGGGCGAGAAGACCGCGCGGGCCTCGCCGGGCGCCGTGAGCGCGACCAGGCGACCGTCGTCGGTCGCGAGCGTCACCTCGATGGGGATGCCGGCGATCTCCGCGTTCTCATCGAGGTCCCGCGCGCAGGCCTCGGTCGCCTCGGTGCTCACCGCGAGGTCGAGGACGGTTTCGCTCTCGTCGTTCCAGGTCGCGCTGACCTCGGCCGCGCCGAACGCGCTCGCGAGCTCCGCCAGGAGATCCACGCCCCGGAACGGCTCGGTGAGGTCGACGGCGAATTCGCCGACGCCGCAGTCGGTGTCGGACCAGGTGGCGAACCCGGTCTGCGCCGCGCCGGTGCCGGTGTTCCCGTGCGAGGTTTCGGCCCGCAGCGTCATCTCTCCCACGCACGCCTCGCCGAGCGGTGCGAGCTGGGCGAAGAGGCGGACCGTGGTGTCGGCGGGCGCGGAGATCTCGATCCAGTCCTCGACGTCCCCCGGCGTGAGCTCGACATCCACGGTCGGGGCCGTCTCGTCGCCGTAGGTCCGTATCGTGGTCGGCGCGTCGCGCGCGATGGTCCCGTCCGTGGTCTCGAGCGTCACCGCGGCGTCGACCTCGAGGTAGGGACCGCAGGCGACGTCGCCGAAGGCCGCCTCGTCCCTGCGCTGCTCGACCCACCGCGCGGAGCCCTCGTCCACGGTCACCGTCGCGGTGACCCGGTCGGTCCCGGACTCGGGCGTGATCGCGAGCGAGGACCAGCCCGAGCCGTCCCAGGCGAGGTCGGCCTCGCAGCTGCCGGTGGCGCTGGCGAAGACCTCTGCGGGCGTCCCGAGCGACGTCTCCGCGGTCCACTCGACCGCCGTGGTGGAGACGATCACGCAGTTTTGGTCGGCCCCCATCGTGTCGCGGTTCGCGTCGGCGTGCTCGGCGTCGTCGCAGCCGAGCGTCAGGGCCAGCAGCGCGATCGGCCCGGCTCCCGCAGCGATTCTCGATCTCGTCGTGCGCGTTCCCATCCGGAAACCATACGCCCTTGAGTCCCTGGAGGTCAGGGGGTTCGGTCGGTGCCCGCTCGCCGCAGCGGGACTGCGCGACGTGAGCGGTCTGCGCGGGACCACCGTTCGCGGCCGGTCGCGTTTCGCGAGCGAAGCTGGAATGCCGCGGCGCGCAGGCGCGGTTGCCGGGCCCCTGCCGCGGCAGGCCCCCCTAGAGCTCGCCGAGGATCTTCCAGCATCGCGCGGTGGGCTCGTTCACGTCGCGGTAGGGCCGGGGGTCTGGTTCGCGACCGTCGCCTGGGATCGACCGTGCCGGGTCCCGCACAGTCGTTGCCGAGCACCGCGGCCACGCCGTCGTCGAACACGCTGGTGCTACTGCTGGCATCGACGGCGGCCATCGCGTCGGCCAGCCCGTCGATTCATGCGGGATTCGACTCCTCATCGCGCGGCGCCGGCTTCTTGCTGCCGAGCGCTTCGCTCAGCTTGGCGCCGAGCTGAGCCTTGGTGTACGGCTTGCCGATGAAGAAGAGCCCCGGCTCGAGCACCCCACGGTGGGCGATGACGTTTTCCGGGTAACCTGACGAGAAGATGACCGTGATCTCGGGTCGTTCCTGCTGGATCTTGCGCGCGAGGTCGTGGCCGTTGATTCCGGGTAGGATCACGTCGGTCAGGAGTACGTCGAGGGCGCCGGGGTGGCGCCGGGCCAGCTCGATCGCGGACTCGCCGTCGGGGGCGGCCAGCGCGACGCACCCGAGCTGTTCGAGGGCCGCGACGCACAGCCGGCGGACCATCGCCTCGTCCTCCACCACCAAGACCGTCACCCCAGCGAAGCTCGCGGGCGACCGTGGCATGGCCACCGGTGGCTCGGGCGTCTGCTCGACGCACGGGAAGTGGACGCAGAACGTTGTTCCCCATCCCACCTCCGAATAGACCTCGATCTCTCCCTGGTTCTGCTGGACGGCGCCATACACCATGGCAAGCCCAAACCCCGTGCCTCGTCCGCTCGCCTTGGTGGTGAAGAACGGCTCGAAGAGGTGCCGTTTCACTTCCTCGCTCATGCCCACCCCGCTGTCGCTCACCCTGAGTCGGACGTAGGTTCCAGACTGGGTGGTGCTTGGGCGGCGTGAGGAGTCGCGTTCGAGATGGACGGTGGAGGTTTCGATCTGCAGGCGTCCTCCGTTCGGCATGGCGTCACGGGCGTTCACGGCCAGGTTGACCAAGATCTGTTCGATCTGGCTCGGATCGGCGCGGAACGTCGCGGGCGCGGCGCCGAGGGAGAGGTCGAGCGTCACGTCTTCACCGAGCAGCCGGCCGAGCATCTTGCGCAACCCGTCGACGACCCGATTCAGATCGAGGGTCCGGGGCTCGATCACCTGCTTGCGGGAGAAGGCGAGGAGCTGGCGCGTCAACGACGACGCGCTCTCACCCGCACGGAGCACGTCCTCAAGGAGCTCTCGATTGGGGTCCTCCGGACTCACGCTCGACAGCACGAGGTCGGTGTTGCCGATGATCCCCGTCAACAGGTTGTTGAAGTCGTGGGCGACACCACCGGCGAGCACCCCAATCGACTCCATCTTCGCGGCCTGGTGCAGCTTCTGCTCGAGCTTCCGGCGCTCTTCCTCGGCCCGAGCTCGCGAGCTGACGTCCTGCAGCAGGGCACCGAAGCGCCGGCCCGAGGCGGTGTGGATCGGAAGGCGCGACTCGAGCAGGGTGACGCCCCGGTCCGGGATCCTGAGCTCGCGTGTGACTGGTCCCTCGCCGTGCTGGGCGGGCGTGGGCGCATCCTCGCTCCCGGCGACCGAATGGCCATCGTTCGGAGAGCTCTGATCCGTCCAGGTCGCGGTCACGTCGGCCAGTGCTCGACCGAGCACGTCGTCGCGGCGGAGGCCGGTGAGCCGCTCGAGCGCCAAGTTCCACTCGACGAGCTTGCCGTCCTCATCCGTGAGGTACGTCCCCACTTCGGTGTTGGTGACGAAGCCATGGAGCAGCGCTTCCTGCTCGGCGATCACCCGCAGGCGAGCCCGTTCCACGATCTCCGTGTGGCGGCGGACCACCAGCGCCAGACTCGCCGTGATGGCCGAGATCACGAGCAGGCCAAAGCCGGTAGCGAGGTTGTGCTGCGGCAGGTCCACCACGAAAAACAGCGTCCCCGTGGTTCCCGCGATGAGGAGCAGTAGACCGACGCACCACCGGAGAGGCAGGAAAATGCTGGCCAGGACGATGGCGAGAGTCCCAATCGCGATCGCGGAGACGGCACCGGGGTCGGTCGTTGCGAACGGCAGCGCGACCGCCATGATGCTGACGATCCCCACGTAGGCCGCAGCCCCGACGCGGTAATGGCCGCGGCGCACCAGCACGTAGGTGCCGATGATCACGAACCACGTGGCCAGGGCGATCTGTACGTCGTGGTTTGCCCAGATCGGGAGCTCGGCGACGGCGAGCGACACCGGGTGGGCGATGATGAGCACGACCAGCACCAGCAGCAGGTGCAACAGAATGATCCCAGCGAAGAGCCGCGCACCGAGGCGCTCAGTCGGTTCGAGGAGGCGCGGGTGAGGCGCCACCCAGGCCATCCACCAGCCACCGTCCGCTTTCGGCTGGTTGTGCTGGGTGGGAGTCATGCGAGAGACTCGAGCGCCAACGGCCTCGGGGCAGCGCGAGCGCCGGATGCCCTCGAGCCAGCGGCGCCAGTAGCCGAGGATAACCCGGGGCCTGACGGAGGAGGAGCGGTATCGTTTCGGCGCGGATCTCCACCGGTTGCCGCCCAGGCAAGCTGTGGATCGCGTCGGAGCTGCACCCCAGCGCCCGAAGCGAGCCCCGGCGGCACGCCGGGCTTCCCACGTTGCGGACCGCGCCGCGACACCGCCTCACGCTCGGTTGATCACGTGGGGGCGAGCCAGCCCGTACCGGGCCGAGCCCGTGGCACCGTGCCCCGGGTGCGGGCGCCACACGCCGTACCGCACCGGAGGCCAGGACGTCGATCCGCCCTCGCCCCGCGGCCAGGTTGCCGGATCCCTCCGTCCGAGCCACGCGCGACCGTGACGCCGGAAACCCGTCCGCCGTCGCCGTGGCGTCGGCAGCGGCACGGACCTTGAACGGGCTCGCTCGGCTCACCGTCGCGCCGGCGAACGTCGCGGCGCACCACGGCCGCGCGCGGGCACGGTCGCTGCCTACAATCCTTCGGCCGCGCCCACCGCTCCCGCGGAGTACGAGAGGCGGATCGACGCCTCCCCTTGCTCGGGCTTGCCCATTGCGAGCACGATGCCCCGCGATCGTCCCCAGTCCCATTTGACGCGAAACCGCGCGCGGCCGGCGCGCAGGCAATCCACCACCTTGCCCTCGTCGCGACAATCCGACGGCCAGTCGCTCTGGCGTCGCGTTGGCTCGCCGTACTTGCCTGTCAGCGCCTCTGTCAGCTTCGTGATGGTACGGGTCCAGCCGCCGTCTCGCTCCGAATCCGACACCGACTCGAGGTCGATCCTGCGCAGACCGCCGACGAGCGTGCCCGTGGCGTGACGATCAGTAGCCTTCCCGGCGCCGCTCGCTCGCATCGAGGTGGTAGCTCAGGTCGCCGTCCTTGAGCAGGACGGTCCACACCGGAACCTCGGTGCCCACCACGGGTGGTACGTGCTCGAACGGGAGGCGCACCTGGTCGCCGTTCGGCATGCGAACGAGCATACGGCGCACGCCGCGCTCGTTGGGCTGGCCCACCTCGAGGACGGTGCCCCACCCTAGCTCTTGCGACACGATCTCGGGCCGCCCGTCGCAGAACGCGATGAGCAGCATGCCGAGGCCGAAGAAGCCCAGCGTGAAGAGGCCCCAGGTTATCCTGTGTCGCCGCCACCGCCCTTCCGCTGTGAAATTCACCGCGCCAGAAGTCTACCAGGTTCGTGGCTCCGCCACTCGTTCGCGCACGGGGATCACGCGGGGCGTGCTCGAAGGAAGGTCCGACTCGCTCAGATCGCGCTGTCGCTCGGCAGCCATTGCATTGGCAGACGCCCCAAGGTCAGCTCCCGATGCTGCAGGTCGCGCGGACCCCTCGCCGCGGTCCGCGCACGTCCTGCGGAGCCCTCTGTCCGATCACCCCCTGCCCCGGATCCGCCGCGCTGGGCCCGGACACCACGGCCGGGGTCGCCTCAAGCCAGCAGCAGTTGCTGCGGGAGCGGCTGCGTGAGCTTGCGCCGGACCACCTCGCTCCGGAAGTAGGGTGGGTCGCGGGCCGGGGAGCGCGGGGGCAGGTCTGGGGTTGCCTCCACCCGTCGCGGCTGCGCCGCGCCGACCTCCTCCAAGCTCGTGCTCGGGCCGGTGGCCCTGCGCGCGAGCGGAGGAGGTGCGGCAGTGGGTGGAAGGTCGGCGCGTCGGCGCTGCTCGTTGCCGGCGTCGATCTGGGCGATCCAGCGCTCGGCCTCGCAAGATCACGGGGCGCCCGCCACCGTCACCCTCATCGCCCCCGTGCTGCCATGCATGTCCGGCGCGTACAGGCACTCTACGGTGGCCGGCGGCACCACGAACTCTCCCGCGACAGTCGCGCGGGCGAGCTCGGCGACGCGGGAGGAGCCGGCGGGGAGCCGGTCGAAGAAGAGCTCCACGCGGTCGTCGTGGCGCTCGACGTGGCTCGGGTGCCGGTCGTCGAGCCCCGGTGCCAGGGCGATCCGCGCCGTGGACGCATGCAGCGGGTCGACGGCCCGCTCGAGGGAGAGCCCGTGGCTCCGCGTCTGAGCCGGGAGGCTCCGGTCGGCCGTGCGCAGGAGCGCCTGGTGCTGGGAACGTACCTTACCCGGTCCTGGCGTCCCGGGGAGGAGGGCAGCCTGGCGTCGCGACTGGTGGGGGGCGCTGTTCCCACCGGTGCCTCGACCTCCCGCCGAAGCTCCGGAACGGACCCTTCACTTGCCGGCTCTTCGTGAGGCCGCGTGAGCCGGGATGCCCCGAGTCGCTGGGGTGGGCCGTGCCGGACGCGCCGGTGGCGGGGGAGGAGCCGCTCTGCGAGGTCCTCCTGCTCGAAGGCGCCGCCCTGGAGTCCTGCGAGACGGACATCTAAGGAGGAAGAGCTCGTGTGCTGGCAATGAGCACTCCTCGGTCCGGAGGGCAATCGCGGGAGGCGACGTTGGGGGCGGCAACGCAGATGCTGCGCGCGGCCAGGCGCTACGGACTTGGGCGCGTCCGCTCGGAGCGGGGAGGAGCCAGGTTGAGCCCGAGGTAGACCAAGCCCGGGGCGCCCAGAGCGACGGCGACAGCGACGGTGAAGAGCGTCTCGCCCATCCCGACCAGCAGGAGCAGCACGAGGCCGTACAGGCCAATCGCCTTGGCGTTGCCTCGAGTCCACCGCACGCTGCTCGCGAGAGCCGTCGCGGGCCCCATCCCCTCGACGGCGACCAGCACGGGGGCGATGGCCGAGCGCACGAGCACCACCACCCAGATCGCCACCAGCGCCAACCACACCAGGCCCTGGAGCACGGGTCCGGGGGGCGACTCCTGGCGAACGGTCCCCAGCAGCCCACCGAGCGAAAGTGGTGGCAGCTCGGCATCCGAGCCCGACATTGCCTGCACCAGGCAGCCGCTCGCCGCCACGCCCCCGTAGAACAGCAGCTTGAGCACCGCGAGCCCGACCACCGAGCGGTCGAGGCGCGCGAGCCCGCGCCAGGAGTACGGCTCGCGGCGAGCGATCCGCGCGCAGAAGTCGAGCATGCCAGCACCGAAGCAGCAGCTGGGGAGCGTCCATGCAGCCAGGAGTGCGACCGCGTCGCCCCCGCTCGGGATGAGCCCCAGGCTGAGCACCGTCCAGTCCGCAGTCACCAGCGCACCGGCGGCGAGCAGGGGGAGAAGTGTCCCGGAGAAGTCCCGCTCGAGCATCGAGAAGGTGAACTCGAGGGGAGAGAACGCGGACAGCGCGGGTCGTGGGCCGCCAGTCTCGTGGCGGCGCGCCCCCGGTTCCCGGTCGTTCATCGCGGTCCAAGGATACCGCGCCGCGGGGCGCGTCGGAGCCCAGCCTGGGGCGCCGTGCTCCATTGACGCGGCCGGTGTGACCTGGCCATAGTGGATCGTATGCCAGCCTGGCTGTGGGTCATGCAGGGGATCGCCTCGCTGCTCGGCCTGGCGAACTTCGCGCTGGCGCTCTTCGTCCTGGTGAAGCTCCACCGTGCCGAGGGGGCAACCAAGACGGTGCTCGCGCTGCTCTGCGGGATCTATCTGATCTTCTGGGGCTGGGACAACGCGGGGCGCTACGGATTCACGCGCGAGATGCGGCTCTGGATCCTGTGTATGGTCGCGCAGCTCGCCTTGGTCGGCGTCTTCATGCTGCTCGTGGGTGCGTGAGGCGTACCGGCGTCGGCGCCTCGAGGGGCGCGTTCGGCGCGGTGCTTGTCGGGGCCTGGCTGGTGCCCGCCGAGCGACGTGCCAGGGAGGCATCGCGAGTCGCGGTTGCGGTTCGACGGGTCGTGCCGCACTCTGGCTCGGTGCACGCCATGACCGCGAAGCCCCGGCAGAGCAACCCACACTCGAGGTACGCCTCGAGCTCGCTCCTCACGAACCCCGGTAGCGGGCTACTGAAGCCCGCGTCCGACGCGGCGTACAGCGTGGCCAGGTTGTCCCGCACCACCTCGTACAGCGTCGTGAGCTCTGGCCGACGCCGCGCGTAGTAGAAGCAGGCATCACTGACGATTGGCGGACAGTTCCGATACTTCGGGTGGCGCTGAGGTTCCGCCAGGCGGTCGTGCTCGGCCGGCCAGGGGACAGCGTGCGACGGTCCGCACCCCACCTCAACGTGTTCTGTACCCAGTGGTGTTCCGTCTCGCGCGTCAGCCCCCAGTCCTGACAGGATCGTCCCGCACGGTTCTGGGGGCTCCCGGTGGCCGGGGCGGAGCAGGCGCCCGGGACCGGGGGGCGGGATAGGTGCCATTCTCTGCGGCGCCAAAGCCCGACGAGCGATGCTTGCGTGGCCTATCCGCTCTTGGCGCTCGCCTCATGGGATTGGTGCGTCCCCGTTCCTGGGAATCGAGTCTTCCACGGTGATCGATTGGCGTACTTGACGATGGGCGAGCCCAA
>CAYZQO010000029.1:0-24800 GCA_964480725.1 uncultured Polyangiaceae bacterium
GGCCACGTAGTTCTCGATGGAGGCGCGCCAGCGCTCGATGCCCATCGGTGACCACGACCCGCGATGCTCGCTCCGCCGGCGTTCCCCGTCGCGGCGACGCTCCCGGACGAGCTGGTCGGCCCCAACGACGGCCGTCGCGTCCTCGCGGCTCAGGTTGAGGTTCACGCCGCTCGCGGTGGTCCCCTGTCGCCCGTAACCGAGCCACTCCTCGCGACCCGCGCGCGGAGGCAGCCGCCGCGGCAGAATGGGTGCGGCGGACGAGGCGGACCAGGTGCCCTTCTCGCTCCCGACGAGCTCGGTGCTCGACTCGACCGCGTCCGCGGCGGGCCTCGGCGCCACCCCCGGCACCGAGGCCGCCGGAGGCCGCGCGGCCCGCGCCAGCGCCGCCGGGGGTGGGGGCGGCGGCGGCGGTAGGCCCGTGGCGGCAGGCTCACCGGCGGGCTTGGGCTCGGGATCCGGCGGGACGGCCTCCCCGGGTGTGTCCTCGGACTGCGCGACGCGTGTCTCGTCGGCGTCACCCGGATCCAGCGACGGCCCTTCGTGGGCCCCGCCGGGGCTCGGCAGGGGGTCATTCCGGTCGAGGGCGGTGATGGAAGCCTGCGTCTCCTCGTCGACGTGGTTCGCCTGGTCGCCGATGAACCTCGCGTCCGGGTTGTCCTCTTGATCGGGATCGTCGACGTGCTGCACCACCGCGACGCGCCGATCATTCGGCGCGACGACGAGCTCCGGGGGCTTGGGCGGCTCGGGCGTGGGCTCCGCCGCCGCGAGGTCCTCCGGAGGTTGGTCGGGGAGCGTGGGCGGCTCCGGCTCGGGCACGAGGGGCGGCTGCTCCGGCGGCGGCTCTTCCGGCGGCGGCTCCTCCGGCGGCGGCTGCTCTGGGGGATCGTCGGTCGCGGGCTCCTCCGTGGAGCCGGGCGGGACGTCGAGGAGCGCGACCTCGAACTCCTGGGCGCCGAACTGGGCCTCGCGAACGACCGCGCCGACGAACCGCTGCAGATCCCGGCGCGCCTCGACGTGGGAAACCACCCGCTCCGAGCCCCCGACCCCAACGATGTGAAGCAGGATGGCCGTCGCGATCCAGAGGAAGATCGGTATCGTCGGCTCGCGCAGCATCGGTGCGCCGAGGGACCCAGCGGTTCGGTCGCCCCGGGGCCGGGAAAGCTAACACCCGACCGCCGGGCCAGCAATCCGCGCCACCCCGGCCGGCCCGCGGCGGCGCCACCCGGACGACGCGAGCAGCAGCGGACGGCGAGGCGCAGGCGCGGGGAGCCCTTACCCCTTCGCGATCGAGCTCCATTGCTCGGCAATCTCGGCGGCCGTCCACAGGCCGCCCGCTGCCTCCGTGAACCGCCCGGCGGACTCCTGGACCCGGTAGGTGCTGACGCGGCCACCCGCGATGGCGACGACCTGCCCCGTCCGATCGCCGCAGAGGTCGCTGCCCAGGAACAGGTATGCGGGTGCGACGTGCTCCGGTGTCAAGGCGTCGAGCTCGGGGAGCGCCTCGGTGAGCCGCGTCCGGGCGAGCGGGACCACGAGGTTCGCCGTCACCCCGTGGCGCTGGAGCTCGATGGCGGCCGTTCGCGTCAGCGCGTGGATCGCGGCGTCGGCCGCCGCGTGGCAACCGTGACCGCCGGCGCCGATCATGCCCGCGAGGCTCCCGGTGTTCACGATCCGCCCCCGCACCGCCCGCAGCGCCGGGAGCGCCGCGCGCATCGTGCGCAGGGTGCCGGCCGCCTGCGCGCCCAGGACCGCCTCCCAATCGAGGTCGGTGACCTCCTCGAGCCGGGCGTCCCCAGCGACGCCCGCGGCGTTCACCAGCACGTCGAGCTGCCCGAAGGTCCCGACCGCAGCGGCGACGATGGCGGCCGCGCCGGCCGTCGTGGCCACCGACTCGGTCACGGCGATCGCGCGCCCCCCCTCGGCGACGATCTGCTGGGCGACCCCGCCCGCCACCGCGGGATCACCGCTGAGGCCGTCGCGGTCTCCCCCGAGGTCCACGGCCACCACCGCGGCCCCCTCCGCAGCGAACAGGCGCGCCACCGCGCGACCGATGCCGCCGCCGGCACCGGTGACGAGCGCGACCTTACCTGCCAGGTGTCCCACGACGTCCGCTCCAGGCGGGCACCGCGCTCGCCCGCCCTCGGGGGCGTAGCACCGCCCCGCCGCCAGGGGAAACCCCGGCCGCGCCGTCAAAGCGGGTAGATGAGCTCGAGGTTGGAGATCCGGGCCTCGATCTCGCCCTCGTCGTCGACGATGAAGCCCTGGCCCGGCGCGATGGAGAGGAGCAGGTCGTTCTCCGCCAGCAGCGTGCCGTCGAACCCCGCCTCGTGGACGCGAGCTCGAACCCGCTCGAGGACGTGATCGGCGAGCTCGCGCGGCAGCAGCCCGGCGAGCCGCGCCGCCCGGAGGTCGATCGGGCGCAGGACCAGACCCTCGCCACCCGCGGCCCAATTGTCGCTGCCGTTGAAGTAGCCGCGGAGCGTGAGGTAGTTGCGCTCCGGCTGCAGGATGGGCGCCCCGTCGATGCCCCGCAGCTCGGCGTGGGTCGCGAAGCGGCTCGGGTCGGCCGAGGCCTCCACCTTCGCGGTACCCGTCCGGTAGATGGCCCGCACGAACACAGTGGGGACACCCGCGTCCGAGAGTCGCTTGGCGACCGCAAAGGCCTCGAAGGGGCTGTTGAAGCCGCGCTCACGCGCGATGGCGTCCCGCTCGTCCCCGAAGACCGGGGCCGGGATCTCGCCGACCCGCGACGTCTTGCGCACGAGGTGAATGTTGTCCTTCGTCCGCACGTAGTAGACCTCGTTCGAGGTCGACAGCAGGACGTTCTGGCCAGTCCGCCAGCGTTCGGGGAGGAAGTAGTCGAAGAGACGCCCGTTGCGACCGACCACCCACAGCATGCCGCCGGTGCTCTCCACGTGCCCGCACACGTAGGGCACCCCGAGGATCTCCGTGCTCCTGAGGTGCTCGGGGAGCTGGGTCGGGACGTACCGCGCCCGCTGATCGTCGAGGTAGGTGTGGCGTCGCTCGGCATTGACCTCGGCCTCCCACGCGGCCGTTCGGAGGAGCAGCTCGTAGTCGACGACCGAGTATCGCCCTTGCCGGACCAGGCGACGGACGCGCGCGACCTGGCGCGGTCGGGCACGCGGCCCCCCGTCCCGTCCGATAGCGTCAATCTCGGCGACGTCGCGCTCGCGGATGATCACGTGCGCCGGCTTCATGTCGGCGACGCCGAAGCCCTTGCGGTCGAGGTCGGCGATCGCCGCCTTCGTCAACGCGTCGAGGCGACGCCGCAGCGCCTCGCCCTCGAGGCGCGCGCGCTCGCTCAGCACTTGGACGATGTCCTCCCCCTCGATCCAGCGGTAGATGAGCTTGTACTGGCGCAGGATGTCGATGTCTACGCCGGGGTGGCGCGCCTTGATCCGGTTGAACTTGTCGACGGAGCGACCGCTCTGCCAGAGCTGCATCACCTGCGGCGGCACGTAGATGGCGAGCGGCTCCTGCGTGTGGATCTGCAGTGAGGCAGGGCCGTGCCTGCCTTGCCGGAGCTCCAGCACCAGCGCGAACTCTTCCCAAGGACTGTTGAACTCCGTGTTGATGAACTCGAGCAGCGTCTTGGTGTCCAGGGGCACGTCCTCGCCGACGCGGCAGTTCTTCACCACCAGGTTGAGGCTCCGTCCCTCGATCTCCTTGGTCTTGACCCGATAGACCGCGCTGGTGCCCTGCAGCCGCTCGCGGTGGGCCAGAAACCAGGACCGCTCGTGCCAGTTCTCGAGCTCCAGCAGATCGGCGAAGGGGAGCCCGAACTCCGTGTGATACATGTCGCCCCCGTCGCTGGTGTGGCGGTGGACGTAGGTCATGCCCAACACGCTCACGATGGACTGCGGGCCGACGGGGGTGGGACGGACGCTGGGGTTCACCATCGTTGCCTCGGACGCGCGGAGCATAGCCGCAGTCACCGCGCGAGCCAGGGCGGCGCCCCCGGCGCGGCGCCGACGACGAGCAGGCCGGTCCGCGGCGGTGACGAGCGCGACCGCGGCCCGCGCACCAGCAGATCGACGGCGAGCGCGAGGCCGACCCCCACGGCGCCGCCGGCGATGTCCCAGGCGAGATCCGCGGCCGAGGGGTCCCCGTGACCGAGCGCGTCCCACCCCTCCTTCGCCAGGCCGGCGCCCAGGGCGGCCGCACCGCCGACGGCCGCGCGCTGCCAGCAGGCGTCCAGGAGCGGGACCGCCAGCGCGTAGCCGCCACCCCCAACGGCAACCCCCACCCCGAAGTGGAGCGCTTTGTCCCTCCCCCACCAGGCTTCCTCGGCGTGCGCCGTGCGCGCCACCGCGAGCCCGCCGAGCGCGAGGCAGAGGGCGACACCATGACGACGGGCGCGAGGCACCAACGGCAGGCTAGCGTGCCAGCGCGCCCCAGGGAACCACGCGCGGCCCGAACGCCACCGTACTTGAACGAGACGCCCAGCGTGCCCGCGACGGTCCGCCGCCGCCGCGACCCCGGAGGGACGCGGCGGCGGCGTCGCCCGCTACATCAGGAACACGGCGTACACGATCACGCCGGCCAGCGGGATCAAGATCCAGAGCAGCGGCCGGATGAGGGCCGACGCCGGCTCCACCACTGGCTCCAGATCGGACTGCACCGACCCATTCGTCGGCGTCTGATTCGTCTGCGACATGACATCGCTTCCCATCGGCGGAGGGAGGATCGCGGGGGACGCGCGGCGCCCTCGCCGGCACGGCGAGCGTGGGCCACGCCCCCTGGGAACGGTGCGGCTCCGCCTCCCAGCACCGGACCACGTCGAGAACGCTCTGCGTGCGTGAAGCACGCCGTCGAGGTGTACATCGGGGGGACGCCACCGGTCCGAACGACCACCGGCTGCGCCCATCGCGGCCACTCAGACCGGTGGCGCGCGCGCGCGGTGCCCGGCGCGACGCCACACCGTCAGCGACCACGGCGCCCAAAGGGGCGCCGGCGCCTCGCAGCCCTCCGCCGCGACTCCGTGGAGGGTGACGGTGGCGACCAGGACGGCACGGAGCTCCGCGTCGGGCGTCGAGAGCTCGGGCTGCCGCTCCTTCACGGCGACGACGCCCGCCGGCGCCGGCGGCTTCGCCACCGGACGGTCCGGTGGCTCCGGTCGCCTCAGCTCCTCGCCCGTCTCGATCGCATCGACGCAGCGGGTCGCGCCGGGCGGAGGACACCACCACCCCGGAACCACCAGCGCGGTGACGGCCGCGAGCAGTACCGAGAGCCAGGCGCGCACGGTCGACGATGGTGGGCCCTCCGCGCCCCCCTGGCAAGGGAGCCCCCGCGCGCTCCCGCGCTCCATCGCCCCACCGACCGGCCGCGCGGGGTGACGCCACCGACCGCGTTCGCTAGGCTCGCGCCCCCATGTCCCGCCGCATCTTGGTCACCAGCGCCCTGCCGTACGCCAACGGGCACATCCACCTCGGTCACTTGGTCGAGTACCTGCAGACCGACATCTGGGCCCGTTTCCAGCGCCTGGCGGGCCACCGCTGCGTCTTCGTCTGCGCGGACGACACGCACGGGACCGCCATCATGATCCGCGCGGCCGAGGAGGGGCGCCCCGAGGAGGCCCTGATCGCCGAGATGAGCGCGGCGCACCAGCGCGATTTCGCGGACTTCCAGGTCGAGTTCGACCACTTCGGGAGCACCCACTCGGAGTCGAACCGGCGGGTCGTCCACGAGGTCTGGGCGGCGCACCGCCGCGCGGGGCATGTCTTCGAGCAGAGCGTGGCGCAGCTCTTCGACCCCGTGCGCGGCGTGTTCCTCGCCGACCGCTTCGTGCGCGGGAGCTGCCCGCACTGCCATGCCCCAGACCAGGCCGGCGACAACTGCTCGAGCTGCGGCCGCACCTACGCGCCGACCGAGCTCGAGGGGCCGGTGAGCACGCTGAGCGGCGCCACCCCCGAGATCCGGAGCGCGCAACACCTGTTCGTGGACTTGGAGCAGATGCGGCCGTTCCTGGTCGACTGGATCGGCGGCGGCGAGCGGCTCCAGCCCGAGATCACCAACTACCTCCGCGGCCATTTTCTCGAGAAACCGGCGCGGGAGGGGGCGGGCTTGGAGCCGCTCCGGCCCTGGGACGTGTCGCGCCCGGCGCCCTATTTCGGCTTCGAGATCCCCGACTCCCCCGGCAACTACTTCTACGTCTGGTTCGACGCGCCCCTGGGGTACGTCGCCGCGACGGCGGACTGGTGCGCGAAGACCGGCGAGCACTTCGACGATTGGTGGCGAAGCGACGAGGTCGAGATCCACCATTTCATCGGCAAGGACATCACCTACTTTCACACCCTGTTCTGGCCCGCGATGCTGAAGACCGCCGGCCTCACCCTCCCGCGCCGGGTGCAGATCCACGGGTTCCTCACCGTCAACGGCGAGAAGATGAGCAAGCGCACCGGCACCTTCGTGCTGGCCCGCACCTACCTCGAGCACCTCGATCCGGCCTTCCTCCGCTACTACTACGCGAGCAAGCTCGGGCCGCGCGTCGAGGATCTCGACCTGAACCTGGACGAGCTGGTCGACCGGGTCAACTCCCACCTGATCGGCAAGGTGGTGAACCTCGCCAGCCGCAGCGCGCGCTTCCTCGAGGGGCAGTCGCTCGCCGCCGCTTACCCGGACGACGAAGGGCTCTTCGCGGCCGCCGCCGCCCGGGGGGCCGAGATCGCGCGCGCATACGACGAGTGCGACTTCGCCCGCGCCATGCGCGAGGTGATGGCGCTCGCCGACCGCGCGAACGAGTACGTCGACCGCAAGCAGCCGTGGCAACTCAAGAAGCAGCCGGGGAGTGCAGCCGAACTGGTGAACGTCTGCACGGTGGCGCTGAACCTCTTCCGGCAGCTCGCCATCTACCTCGCCCCGGTGCTCCCGAAGCTCGCCGCCGACACGGCCGCGCTGCTCGGGGAGCCGATCACCGCGCTCGCTCAGGCCGAGAGGCCCCTGCTCGGCGCCCCCATCGGCCGGTTCCAGCACCTGCTCGGGCGCGTCGACCCCAAGGCGGTCGCCGCCATGATCGCCGAGAGCACGGTCGCGGCCGAGGCGGCGGGGTCCGCCCCCGTGGGGTCAGCGGCGACGGCCGCGGACGACGGCGCCCCGCTCGCCGCCGAGCCGCTCGCCCCGGAGTGCACTCTGGACGACTTCACCAAGGTCGATCTCCGCGTGGCGCGCGTGGTGGCGGCCGAGGACGTGAAGGAGGCGCAGAAGCTACTCCAGCTCACGGTAAGCCTCGGCGGCGACGAGCGCCGCACCCTCTTCGCCGGCATCAAGGCCGCGTACCGCCCCGAGGAGCTCGTCGGACGCCTGGTCGTGATCGTGGCCAACCTCGCCCCGCGCAAGATGAAGTTCGGCACCAGCGAGGGGATGATCTGCGCCGCGGGCCCCGGCGGCGCGGAGGTGTTCGTGCTCGCCCCCGACGCCGGCGCGAAGCCCGGCCAGCGCATCCACTGACCGCGCCGCGGCGGGAGGACGGAGGCTCCCCCGATCGCCTCGCCTGACAGTGGGGATAGCGGCACCACGTCGGGCACCGAGCCGCCGTGGATCCGACTCGTCGGCCATCCGGCCGGCCTCTGGCGTTGTAACTGACTGAACGGTTTGCCCTCGGCCACGACTGAGACTACCTACTGCGCCTGCGAAGCGCGGCCCGCGCGGCCTCCCGGAGAGGCTGGTCAGCGAGCGGGCACCGCGAGAGAGGTACCCCATGATTCGCTCCTTCCTGGCCGAAGGGCACGGAACCAGAGTCCGGCTCGGGCTCTCCCTGCTGGGTCTGACGCTGCTCGCCAGCGCCGGCTGCCAGAGCCAGGGCGCCTCGGCCGAGCAGGCCAACAGCGTCGCCGCGGCGCCCGTCCGGGTGTCGACCTTCCGCGTCCCGCAGCGGGCCTTTGCGCGCCAGGTCGAGTTTCCGGCGACGCTCCTCGCCGCCCAGGACGTCACCATCGTCTCCAAAGTCCCCGGCGAGATCCAGAAGGTCAACGTCGCCGAGGGCGATGCGGTCAAGGAGGGTCAGGTCCTGGTCCAACTGGACCGGCGCGACTTCGCGCTGGCGCTGCGTCAGGCCCGGGCCCAGCTCGCCGCGGCGCAGGCCGGTGTCGAGACGGCCAAGGCGGGGCTCGACGCCGTGGACGTCTCCCGCGCGCGGGTCGCTGCCCTGGTCGAGAAGGACGCCGTCTCGCCGAGCAGCTTCGACGACGTCGATGGGCAGCGCAAGGTCACCGCCGCCCAGCTCAAGGGCGCGGAGGCGCAGTTCCAGCTCGGCCAGGTGGCGGTGGACGCCGCCGCCACCAACCTCGGCTACACCACGCTCCGCGCCCCCTTCGCCGGGATGATCGGCAAGCGGATGGTCGACACGGGGGCCCGGGTGATGCCGCAGGCGCCGCTCTTGACCGTCCTCGACCTCAGCAGCGTCAAGGTCGATGGCGGGGTCCCCGAGGGTGATCTCCCCCTCGTCAAGGTGGGCGGCCCGGCGCGCGTCACCGTCGAGGCCCTCGGCGCGACCCCCATCGAGGCGGTGGTCGACCGCATCGAGCCCGTCGTCGACCCGCGCACGCGCACGGCGACGGTGCGCGTGGTGTTGCCCAACCCCGACCGACGGCTCCAACCGGGGATGAGCGCACGCGTCGTCCTCGACCTCGGCAAGTCCGACGCGCCCGCGGTGCCCGACGACGCCATCATCAAGGGCGAACTCGGCGCCTCGCGGGGCGAGGTCGTCGTGGTGGAGGACGGCCGCGCGCGTCGACGGCAGGTGGTCCTGGGCCAGCGTGGGGGTGACCTGGTGGAGGTCCGCAAGGGCCTCGCGGCCGGCGACGAGGTCGTGCGGGGCGGACAGGAGAAGCTCGAGGAGGGCCAGGCGGTCGCGGTGGAGGGCGCCCAGCCGTGAGCCTCGCCTCCTTCTCGGTCCGGCGCCGGGTCGCCGTGACCATGGTGTTCATCGGCGTGGCGCTGGTCGGCCTGCTGTCGCTCTACCAGCTGCCGCTCGACATGTTCCCCAAGATCGAGCCGCCGATGGTGAGCGTCATCACGCCCTGGTACGGCGCCAGCGCCAAGGACGTCGAGGAGAAGGTCACCAAGCCGCTGGAGGAGCAGCTCGCCGCCACGGCGGACCTCGAGGAGCTCTCCTCGACGGCGATGGACAACGTGTCCATCGTCTCGCTCAAGTTCGGCTGGGGCACCGACCTGGCCGAGGCGGTCAACTCGATCCGCACGTCCATCTCGATGGCCGAGTCCCTGATGCCGGACGACGTCCAGGACTCCATCGTCTTCCGGCTCAACCTCGCCCAGATGCCGATCCTCATCCTGGCCGTCACCGTGGACAGCGGCGACATCGAGACCCAGGCCGACTTCGTCGAGGACCGCATCGTCAACGAGCTGAAGCGCGTCGACGGAGTGGCCACCGTAACCCTCTTCAACCAGCGCGAGAAGCAGCTCCTGGTCGAGGTCGACCGGCGCCGCCTGGAGGCCTACGGCCTCTCCCTGCAGGCGGTGGGCGGGGCACTGCAGGCCAGCAACCTCTCGCTGCCCGCCGGCACCGTCGAGGTGGGGCGCAGCGTCTACGCGATCCGGGCGCCCGGCGAGTTCCGGAGTGTCGAGGACGTCGAGAACGTCATCGTCGGCCAGAGCGCCGGCGGCCTGGTCTACCTCAAGGACATCGCGGAGGTGCGCCTCGGTATCGAGGATCGCACCAGCGTGGCCACCATCGACGGTCGGCCGGCGCTCCTGATGATGGTGCAGCGCCTCTCCGGGGCGAACCCGGTCGACACCGCGCGCGGGGTGATGTCCCGCCTGGAGGAGCTGGGCCCGCAGCTCCCCAAGCGGTTCCAGGTCGGCGTCATCGCCGACCTCTCCGAGGGAATCGTCCGCATCATCGGCTCGCTGTCCGAGACCATCTGGGTGGCCGTGCTGCTGGTCGGGGCCGTGGTGCTGTTCTTCCTCCGGCGCTGGCGCACGAGCTTCATCGTGATCCTCAGCATCCCGACCTCGCTGGTGGCCGCCTTCGCGATGCTCCGCGCCGGTGGCTACACGCTCAACGTCATCTCGTTGGCCTCGCTCTCCATCGCCATCGGTCTGGTCGTCGATGACTCCATCGTCGTCATCGACAACATCACGCGCCACCTCGACCGGGGCCAACCCGCCGACCAAGCCGCGGCCGACGGCGCCTCGGAGGTCACCAACGCGGTGACCGCCGCCACCCTGACCAACGCCGCCATCTTCATGCCGGTCCTCTTCGTGGGCGGACTCGTCGGGGTGATGTTCACGGAATTCGCCTTCGTCATGGTCACCACCCTGCTCGCCTCGCTCGCCGTGGCGCTGATGCTGGTGCCCGTGCTCGGCGACCGGCTGCTCCGCCGCGGCGGCCAGGCGAAGAAGGGGTGGATCTGGAGCGCCAGCGAGCGGCTGCTGCTGCGGGTCGAGGGCGCCTACGGGCGCGTCATCCACTGGGCCCTCGGCAACCGCAAGAAGGTGGTGGGCCTCTCCCTGGGGGCGTTCGTGGCGAGCCTCGGGGTGACCGCCTTCGTCGGCGCTGACTTCATGCCCAAGTACGATGAGGGCGAGGTCATCGTGAAGGCGGAGCTCGCGGTCGGCACCAACGTCGACCGGACCTTCGCGATCGCCAAGCAGATCGAGCAGATCATCCGCGAGGAGATCCACGAAGTCGAGGTGGTGTCGATCCAGGCCGGAGCCTCCAAGAACGCCTTCGCGGCCGTCTTCGGCGGCCGCCAGGGCTCGAACATCGCCACGCTGAACGCCCGCGTGCCGGCGGTGAAGGAGCGCGACCGCTCCACCTTCCAGATGGCCGACGCGATCCGGCCCCGGATCGCGGCCATCCCGGACATCCTCACCCTGGAGGTGTCCGGCTCCCAGCAGGCGAGCCTCACCGGCGGCAGCGGCAAGGCCATCACGGTCGAAACCTACTCGGTGGCGGGAGACATCACCGAGCTTCGCACGGCGGCCCGCACCATCCGCGACATCCTGCGCCGCACGCCGGGCGCGACCGGGATCACGACCGACCTCATGGAGGACAACACCGAGCTCCAGATCGCGATCGACCGGCTGGAGGCGTCCCGGCTCGGCGTGCCAATCGCCTCCATCGCCGCCGCCGTGCGGACCGCCATGTACGGCAACGTCGAGACCCGCTACCGCGGTGGCGCCAAGGACATCGACCTGTTCCTGCGGCTGCGGGAGGAGGACCGGAAGAGCGTCACCGACATCTCGAACCTCACCGTCCCCTCCCTGACGGGCGCACAAATCCGCCTCTCGAGCCTCGCTCGCGTCGTCACGGGGGCGAGCCCGGTGGAGGTCAAGCGCCTCAACCAGCAGCGCACCATCCGGGTGATGGCCGACGTGACCGGGCGCGCCCTGAGTGACGTGGCCGAGGACGCGGAGCGGGCCATCGCGGCTGCACAGGCCGCCGGCGAGATCCCCGCCGGGATCACCACCAGTTTCACCGGCGACGTCAAGGAGCAGCGGGAGATGCTGGTGAACCTCGCCCTCGCGCTGCTCCTCGCGGTGGCGCTGGTCTACATGGTGATGGCGGGGCAGTTCGAGTCGACGCTGGACCCGTTCGTGGTGATGTTCTCGGTCCCGTTCGGCATCACCGGCGCGCTGATCATGCTCCCCCTGACCGGCACGACGCTGTCGATGGTGTCCCTGATCGGCATGATCATGACGGTGGGCATCGTGGTCAAGAACGCCATCGTCATGGTGGACTACATCAACCTGATGCGCGACCAAGGGATGGGGCTCGAGGAGGCCATCCGGGTCGGCGGGGAACGGCGCCTACGGCCCGTGCTCATGACCGCGCTCGCCATCATCGGCGGCATGATCCCGTTGGCCATCGGCTGGGGTGAGGGCTCCGAGATCTGGCAGCCCATGGCGATAGCGGTCGTTGGCGGAGTGACCATCTCCACGCTGGTCACTCTGGTGCTGATCCCGTCGGTCTACGCGCTGACCGATCGCTGGCGCAAGCGCGGCAAGGCGCCGACCAGCGCGACCGCGAGCGCGCCAGCGTCGAGCTGACGGGGAGCCGCTCGGGCACCGGCATGCGGAACGAGACGGCGTGGCTCGGGTTGCGCAGGCCCTTGCTGGAGCCGACGAACGGATCCGCGTCGCGGAGCTGACCCCAGCGCACCGCCCGCGACGCCGTTGACGGCCGGCCCCCCTGCGAGCTCAGGGCGTGGGCGACCTCGAGCGCGAGATCGGTCGAGTCCCAGGACGGCACGGTGGCGTCGCCCAGCGAGAGCATGAGGTTGTCGTAAGGCTGGGTGGTCGACTCGATGGGGGTGGTGGCGACCGAAAGGCTCGGTCCGGTGCCGATGATCCCGACCCAGTCCCAGGGGGCCTCACCCTGGTCGTCCGCGGTGACGCCGGACGCGCGGGGCTGGTCCACGTCGGCACCAGCGCCCGCCCCGCTAGCCCCGCCGCCACCGGGCCCATCCGCGGCGCCCCCGCCCGCGCCCCCGGCGGGATCGTCCGCGTCGTCGACGCAGCCGCCGGCGCCGAAACCGAACGAGGCGAGCAACGCTGCGACGCCGAAGTCCCGAGAGCGATGAGGGGTCCGCACGGCGGCAGCGGGGCAGCCGGACCGCCTCGGAGCGTCATCTCTCGGGCCGGGACGCAGGATCTTCGTTTTCTGGCGGCGGCGACGGTGCCCCCCGGCCGACCTCGTTTGCCGCCTCGGGCGATCGGAGGGTAATCTCGCGGGAGAGATGCCGGATTTCCCGAGTCGCCGCAACATCGACTGGAGCGTGACCATGGCCGGCGACCCGCCGAAGGCGCGCCTCATGGAGCCGTCGGCGCCGACCACGGAGCTCGCGGCGATCGCCTCGGCGGCCCTCGCCGAGCCGTCCGCGGCGACGGCCGATCTGGTCCTCCGGCGCGTGGTGGAGGTCGCGCGCTCGGTGATCCGTCTCGAACGGACGGCGGTGTTCCTCTTCGACGCGCACCACCTGGCGATGGTGGGGACCTGGGGCACCGACGCCACCGGTGAGACGGTCGACGAGCACGACATCATGTACGACTTCGGCGACATCGATCGCGAGGTCTTCCGGCGGGCGGAGCAAGGCTTCGCGTGGACCGCGTACGACGACTGCCCGCACATCACCCAGGACCAGGGGCACAACCGCGTGATCGGCCGCGGCTGGGTGGCGTGCACGGCGATCGTGGGGCCGAGCGGGCCGCTCGGCACCCTCTTCAACGACTCCGCGATCACCCACGAGCCCCTCGACGAGGCGAAGCAGGCGCGCGCGGCCGTGCTCTGCTCGCTGATCGGGCGCGCGCTCGAGCCCTGCCGGACGGCACTCTTCGAGGCGGACCCCGCCCCGGTCGAACCGCAGCACCCGCTGGTCCGGGCGGCGACCCGCCTCCTGGTGAACGACCCGACCATGAGCTGCGCCGCGCTGGCGGCGGAGCTGCGCGTCAGCACCACGACGCTGGCACGGACGTTCAAACGGCAAGCGCACACGTCGATCGTCGATCACCGCAACGAGCTCCGCCTCGCCCGGTTCCTGGGGCGCGTGGACGCCCGCGGCGGCAACCTCCTGGAGGCCGCCCTCAGCGCGGGGTTCGGCAGCTACGCGCAGTTTCACCGCGTGTTTCGCGCCCGCTTCGGCAAGGCCCCCCGGGATTACCTGTCGGACCGGCGGCTCGGCGCGACGATCCCGCCGTGAGGGGCGGCGCAGCAGCCGAATCCGGGGCCCACCCACGCCGAACGATCGCTCGGCGCCCCCCAACCGCGGCGGCCCGCAGGCGGCCGCGCTTGGTGGGCGTGGGCGTACGCTGGAGGGCATCCCGCTGCGGTGCGCTGAGCCCGCAGCACCCCAGAGCGACCACCATCTCGAGGCCCATCTCCAGCTCTGCCGCGTCGGCCCGAGCCACACGATAGGCGCGGCGCTTCTCGCCACCGGACGCACCGTAACCTTCACCGAGGTTCACTGCGCCCGTTGGGCGCCCCCTCGCTCCGTGGTCCTCCGTGGACTCCGTCCAGTCTGCTGGACTCCGCCCGCTCCGGCTCAAGCCGACCGACAGTGATCGCCGCAACTGGTCCGCGAACTTGGCGTCCCGAGCTTCGACGGCAGCGAGCTGCGACTGGAGCGAGGTAGTGAACCGGATGACGCGTGGACTGCCATTGCACCCCTCCCTGAGCGCGCGAATGCGCGCGATTGGGGAGGGGTCGACCGCGCAGCCGCAAAGCGGCGAGCAGGACGGGGGTGGGCACCGGCTGGGCTCCCTGTGTCCGCCCAGCCGGTGTTCCCGACGCTTCTTCACTCGATCCGCCCCACCCCGTCCCGCGCCAGGCTGCCGAGGAACGCGGCGGTCTGCGCGGCGGCGGCCTCGACGTCGAAGACGACGAAGTGCGGATCGGCGCCGGTGGGCGGCGCGAACTGCACGAGCGCGCCCGTCGCGCGCCCGTCGGCGAGGTTCTGGGCGAGGCCGCCAGCGGGGAGCGAGATCGTCTCGGGACCGCCCCAGGCGAGCTCGGCGATGGGCGCCACCAGCGGGAGGAGGGCCGGGAGCCCCATCGCGAGGGCGTTCACCTCGATGGCGTGGCTCGATACGAAGCCGTCGCTCTCCCCGTCGGCGCCGACGCCCTCCACCAGGAGGACGCTCCGCGGCGGGAAGCCCGCCGGCGGCTCGGCGACGACGAGGCGCCCGAAGCTCAGGGGATCGCCGACGTCGAGCGCCGTCTGCAGGAGCGAGAGCGCGGGGTGGTCGAGCGTCACCGCGACGCCGGAACCAGCGCCGTAGAGCTCACTGGCGAGGAGCTCGCCGAGGTCCTGGGGCTCCTCCCGGCCGAGCAGCGACAGGCTCACCATCGCCGCCGCACCGCTCAGCGCCGCGCCCGCAAGCTGGTCGTCGACGGCGAGCGCCAGGACCCCGTTGACCGCGCCCTGCGAGTGCACGCGCAGGAGCACGCGCGCCGGATCGAACGCGATCCGGGCGCCGGTGGCGGAGACAGCGGCGGGAACCACGAGCGCGCCGGTCGTCACCAGGCGCGCCTGCTGGACGAGATCCACCGTCGCCTGCAGGTTGGTGTATCGCATCGAGGTGGGGTTCAGGGTGTTGAAGACCGCCATCGCCTCGTCGTTCAGGACGTTACACGGCTGCACGTTGCCCCGCGCGGTGCAGGGGCCGCCCGGGCGGGTACCGTGGAAGATCTGGTCGATGGTGAAGGTGGCGACGCACTCCGCAGCCAGGCGCTCGGCGGTGCCGTCGTCGAGGGCGGAGCGGGTGTCGCCGCCGGTGCCGTGCGCATAGAGCGCGACCGGGTAGCCCGCGGCGGGCGCCGGGCAGGTGGCGGCGTCCGGCACCGTGAGCAGGAACCGGAGCTCGAGCTCGCGCGCCACGAGCGGAGCGCCGCTCGCGTCCCGGTCGATCCCGCCCCCCGCGAGCAGGAACGGCGGCGTCCCCGCCTGGAAGTCGGGAGACGGGCCGTAGCTGCCCTCGTACACGTCGAGCGCGGCGCGCTCCTCGACCAGCGCGAGCGCGTCCACGGCCGGCGCGGGGTAGCCGTCGCGGACGGCGTCCCGGAGCTCGCGCGCCGGGCACGTCGGATCGTCGGTCGTGAACACCGTCAGGTGCACGAGCGACTCGCGGCGGAGCCCCGCGTCGCGCTCCAGGGTGGCCACGGCGTCGGCCCATTCCTCCTGGAGCGCCGCGGTGGGACCGCTCGCCGGCTCGAGCGCCAGCACCTGGCGCAGCTCCGGGCAGGCCCCGACCGCGCCCTCGCGCGCCATCAGCGCGTCGGTCACCACCAGCGCGTAGCGGGTGCCGGGCCGGAGCGGGAAGCCGGGCGTCGGCTGGAAGGCGAGCGTGTCGTCGCCGAGGTAGCCGTCCGCGACCGGGTGGAGCGCGAGCGTGACGAGCTGCCGCTCGCCGCGACGCGCCGAGGCCGGATCGACGTCGACGAGCTGCACGCTGCTCGCGGCCTCGCGCGCGGCCAGCGGATCCCGCGGGAGGCTCCCAGCGTCGATGGCGCCGGTGAAGCGGAGGTACCCCGCGGCGGCGAGCGAAAAGCCCTCCACGACGCCGTCGATCAGCGTCACGTAGCCCGCGAGCAGGCTGCTCGCCTCGGGGTTCGGGAACCCCTCGACCGCGAGCGCGCCGGCGGCGTCGCGGCGCAGATCGCTCGGCCAGGGGTGATCGAAGAAGGTCGGGCCGGCGAGCTCCGAGAGCGCCGCGGGGACGGCCAGCACGCACTCGACCACGGGCTCCGCGGGCGCACCGGCAGCGCCCGCCATGCCCCCCTCCCCCGCGCCGCCGCCGAGGCCAAGGCGACCCCCGGTGGTCTCGACGCCGCCGCTCGCGCCCCCGCCGCCCGTGGGCGTGCCGCCCGCCGCGCCGGTGCCCCCGTCGGGCGTGCCGCCGCTGCCGGGGTCGGGCGTGCCGCCCGTGCTCGGCTCGCGGCCGCCCGTGGGCTCGCCGCCCGCGCCCGCGGCGCCCCCCGCCGGGGCACCGCCGGTTCGAGCCCCACCCGACGACTGGCCGCCCGCGGGAGCGCCGCCCATCGGGCGGCCGCCGATCGCGACGCCGCCAGACGACTCCCCCGCGTCGCCAGCGCCGCCCGCGGCCTCCCCCCCGTCGGCGACGCCCCCGCCCTCGCCCCCCGAGCGGCCCCCGAGGCCGCCGTGCCCGAGCGAGAACCCACCGATGCCACCGATCGCGCCGTCCTCGTCGCTCTGGTCGACCCGGCCGCCACAGGCGGCGACGAGCAGGATCAGCAGCGGCGCCGCTGAAAGGGCGGCGCGGTACCGGGAGGAGGACGCCCGCGCGCGGCAGGCGCGGCGCAACGAACGACGGATCGGCGGCCAGGCGGCCATGCGGAGCTCGCTCCCCGAGGAACCATCCCGGCTCCCCCGACTGCGCACTTTGCCCGGCACCCGTCGGCGCCGCAAGCCGCCCGCGACGGGCGAACGTTCAGCGCGTGACGCGACCCATCACCAGCGGCAGAGCGACCGGGGCGCGCGCGCCGAGGGTGAACGCGGCTGTCACCCGCGCGGCCTCCGCCCGCGCCTGCTCGCGGCGCGCGACGTGCAGGAACGCGAGCGGCTCGCCCCGCTCGACGCGCCCGCCCCGTGCGACGGCGAGCTCGACGCCGACCCGGGGGTCGATGGCCTGGTCGGCGCGGGTGCGCCCGGCGCCGAGCGCGAGCGCGACCAGCGCGAGCTCCCGCGGATCGATCGCCGTCACGACGCCGCTGGCGGGGGCGAGCACGGGGACGCGCGCGGGGGCGCACGGCAGGCGCGCGGGCTCGTCGGTGACCCGCGGATCGCCCCCCTGGGCGGCGATCATCTGCGCGAGCCGCTCGAGGCCCGCACCGGAGGCGAGCGCGCGCTCGAGCCGGCGCCGCGCCGCGCCGCGCCGCGCCTCCACGCCGCCGAGCAGGAGCATCTCCGTCCCCAGGGCCAGCGTCAGGGCCACAGTGTCGGGCGGGCCCTCACCGCGGAGGACCTCGATCGCCTCGCGCGTCTCCAGGGCATTGCCGATGGTGAGCCCGATGGGCGCGGACATGTCGGTCAGGAGCGCGACCACCTGCTTGCCCGCGGCGCGGCCAACGCGCACCAGCGCGCGGGCGAGCGCCCGCGCCGAGGCGAGATCGCTCATGAAGGCCCCTCGACCCACCTTCACGTCGAGCACGAGGCCGTCGAGGCCCGCGGCGAGCTTCTTGGAGAGGATGCTGGCGACGATGAGCGGGATCGACTCGACCGTGCCGGTGACGTCCCGGAGGGCGTAGATGCGGCGGTCGGCGGGCGCGAGCTCCGCCGTCTGGCCGATGATCGAGGCGCCGACCTCACGCACCACCCGCTCGAAGCGCCGGGCATCGAGCCGGGTGTCGTAGCCCGGGATGGCCTCGAGCTTGTCGAGCGTGCCGCCCGTGTGCCCGAGCCCGCGCCCGGAGATCATCGGCACGGCGACGCCGCAGGCCGCCACCAGCGGGGCCAGGCAGATGCTGATCTTGTCGCCGACACCGCCGGTCGAGTGCTTGTCGACCTTGTAGCGCCGCACCGACGCGAGCCGCAGAATCTTGCCCGAGCGGAGCATGGCCTCGGTCAGCGCGGCCGTCTCCTCGTCATCGAGCCCCACCAGCAGCGCGGCCATGAGCCAGGCGCTCATCTGGTAGTCCGTGACCCGCTCGGCGACGAAGCCGGCGACGAAATCCTGGATCTGTTGCGCCGTCAGCCGCTCGCCGTCGCGCTTCTTCACGATCAGCGCGACCGGGCTAGTGGGGCTGGCGCGCCGGGACTTGACGGGTGGGGCCATCGCGTCCCCCATGATAGCCGACTTGCCCGCGAGCGCGCGCGGAGCCGCGCCTTCCCGCGGCGCCGAGGCGCAGGCATAATCCGGTGACCATGCCCCGGGCGCTCGGCAGACCGAAGGGCCGCTTCACGCAGCACCGCCGCCTCGACGTGCTCCGCGAGCTGTTGAGTCACCACCCCAAGGGGCTCACGCTGTACGAGCTCGCCGACCGGATCGGCGTCACCACTCGCACCTTGCGCCGCTACCTCAACGAGGTCCGGCACGAATTCGAGCTCGAGCACGCACCGACCCGCGGCGGCGGACCGCTCCTGTGGCGAATCCGCGCCAGCGACCTGCCCCGCAAGGTCGAGCTGCGTCGCACCCAGGCCTACGCCTTCCTCGCTGCCCGCCGCATCTTCGAGCCGCTGCGGGGCTCGACCCTGTTCGACGAGATCGATCTGGCCGTGAGCAAGCTCACGAGCTTCGCCCGGCGGCCTGGGCGTGGGCCCAACGCGGGGCTGGCGGACGCGGAGCTCGAGCGGCGCTTCGTCTACCTGCCGCACGCACCCAAGGACTACTCCCAGAAGACGGACGAGCTCGACGAGTTGTTCCAGGCCGTGTCGGATCTCAAACCGCTGATGACCCTGTACCGCAGCGCGGGCAAGACCCGCGAGGAGCGGATCGTCATCCACCCCTACGCCCTGGTGCTCCACCGTGACTCGATCTACTGCGTCGGGCACCACGTCGAACACGACGAGGTGCGGACATTCCTGCTCGACCGGATGCGAAACTCGCACTGCCTGGTGACCGAGCGCTTTGCCCTGCCCACCAACTTCGACATCGACGACTACTTCCAGGGGGAGTTCGGCGTCTGGCGCTCCGAGGTGCGCCACCGGGTCGTGATCGACTTCGACGCCCACGCGGCAGAGTACGTCCGCATGCGCAAGGTGCATGCCACCCAGCGGCTCGGAACACTCGCTGGCGGCGGGGTCCGGCTGACGATGACGATCGGCAGCCTCCAGCAGGTCACCAGCTGGGTGCTGGAGTGGGGACCGCACGCCACCGCGATGGAGCCGCCGGAGCTCGTCGAGCGCGTCACCGCCGAGCTCACCGCGGCGCTCGCCAACTACCGCGGGGCCGCCGCGGCACGCCCCCAGCGCTCCCCGCCGAACCGCCCTCGCCGCAAAGCGCCGGAGCGACCGGTCAAGCCGGGAGCTTCACGTCGAGGAACGCGCGGAGCTTGACCAGGTTCTTCGCGTCGCGCTCGAACGACGGCGCGCGGTAGCGCTCCGCCCAGGCGCGCACCTCGCCGAGCGCCTCCGCGCGCACCGCCTCGTCGGCGACGAGGTCCGCCGCGGTGCGCCCCCGCACGCTCGTGGCCTCCAGCCCGTCGACGTAGGCCTGGAGTCGGGGGAAGAGCGTCCCGAGGAACTCGCGCACCAGCTCGGCCTCCGCCGCCAGGCGCGCCAGGGACGCGCCCGCGGGTGACCCGCTCTCCGCGCCGCTCGCGGCGAGCGCCCCCGCGGCGACGACACGGAACACGAAGGCGTCGTCGACGAACCCGAGATCCTCGATCCCGTCGGGGACCAGATCCACCGACTTGCAGAGGTAGTTGAGCGCGGCCGCGCAGTGGCGGCGCGCGGCCTCGGACAGCGAAGCGTCCTCCACCACGTCGGCGAGGGCGCGCGCGTCCGTCCCGAGGTCGCGCAGCCACTCAGGGAAGGCGTCGAGCCAACGGTCTTCTTGATCGGACATCGGTCGCTCCCTCGAGGATCGGACCAGGCCATACCACCGGCCGCCGCCGCGGAGAACCCGGAATCGCGGCCGGGGCGGGGCGTCCCCCCGCGCTCACGCCACGGCGTCGAGCACCCGGCGCGCGTTGCCGGCGAAGACGCGCTCCACGTCCGCGCGCGACAGGCCGCCGGCGCGGAGGGCGTCCGCGAGCCGCGCGAAGCCGTGCACGTCCCCGAGCCCCGCCGGCGCCTGGATCCCGCCCTCGAAGTCGGAGCCGAGGGCGACGTGCTCGACCCCGGCGCGGTCGATCGCGTGCCGGAGGTGACGGACGACGTCATCGAGCGTCGCCGTCCGACCCACCGCGAGGTAGCCGCCGTGGAAGTTGATCCCCACGACGCCCCCGGTAGCGGCGATGCCACGGAGCTGATCGTCGGTGAGATTGCGCGGGTGCCGGCAGAGAGCGCGGGCGTTCGAGTGGGTCGCGATCACGGCGCGCCCCACCGAGCGCGCGATCTCGAGCACGTCGGCCACGGCCGCGTCCGAGGCGTGAGAGACGTCCACCGTGATCCCGAGCGCCAGCGCCTGCTCGACGAGCGCGCGCCCCGCCGCGGTGAGGCCGTGCTCGACGGCCCGGAAGACCCCGCTGGTGCCCGCGGAGCTGGCGAGGGCGTTGTCGTGCGCGTGGACCAGGCCGACGACGCGCAGCCCGCGCGCGACCCAGGCCACGAGCGCCTCGGGACGCCCGGCGAGCGGCGCCGCGCCCTCGAACGCGAGCCAGGTCCGCACGGGACGCTCACCCGGCACCGTCCCCGGCAAGGCGTAGGGCGGCGTGGCCGCGAGCGCGGGGAAGAGGCGCTGGTACGCGCGCTCCAGATCCTCGAGGCGCGGCCCCTGCGCCGAAACCTCGTGCGGCACGTAGAGCGGGAGCACGACGCCCGCCACCCCGGCGCGGACGAGCTCGCTCGCGAGCCACTGCCCGCTGCCCCGCTCGAGGGGTCGGTCCTTGAAGGCGAGCTGGTAGGCCAGATCCACGTGCAGGTCCACCACCGGGACCGGCGGCTCGGCGGCCTCGGCCGTCGGCGGCGACCCACCGGAGAGGGTCAGGGCGAGGAGCCCGGCGCTAGCGCAAAGGTGCTGACGACGGCTGATCATCGACTGCCCACCAGGTACCCCGCCACCAGCCCGAGCAGCCAGGTGGCGAGCGCGACGGTGAGGAGCGCAGCGAGCGAGTACCCGCGCGGCGCGGCCCTCACGACCTGGACGTTGGGGTTCCCGTCGGTGACGCCGGGTTCGGCGCCGGTCGGCGCCGCACCGGGCGAGATCGCGGTGGGGACGCCCCCGAACGGCCCCGTCGTGGCCGAGGCGCCCGGCAAGGGCGGCGTCGGCACCGGGGTGAGGACGGGGCCAGCGACGGGCGCACCCGCCGGAGACGCGCCCGGAACGAGAGCGACCGCGACGGGAGCGCCCGCCACGGGCACCAGCCCGGCGGTCACGGTACCGACGGGGACGGACGCGGCGGAGACGGTCGCCCCCACCGGCGGGGCGAGGCCGGACTGGCCCGGCACCGCCATCGACACCGGCTCGAGCTCACGGCCGCGAGAAACCTGCTCGAGCGCCGCGAGCATCGAGGGGGCGTCGGGGAACCGCTCGCGGGGCTCGCGGGCGAGCGCGCGCGCAAAAAACGCCTCCCAGTGGGCGTACTGCGGCGCGGCGCGCGCGATCGACGGCGGCGCCTCGGTCAGCACCTTGGTCATCCGCTCGAACTCGTTGGCGGCGGCGTAGGCGCGCGCGCCAACGAGCATCTCGAAGAGCATGATGGCCACAGCCCAGAGGTCGGTCAGGGGCCCCACCTCCTTGGCGTTGCGCACTTGCTCGGGGCTCATGTAGCCCGGGGTCCCGAGCAGCATCCCGGTGCTGGTGCGGCGTGCGGCGCCGCCGGCGACGTCGATGACCCGCGCGAGACCGAAGTCGAGGATCCGTACGCCGTCGGCGCCCGCCACGCCCTCGACCAGGAACACGTTGTCCGGCTTGAGGTCGCGATGCACGACCCCGGCGGCGTGGGCGACCGCCAGCGCATCGAGCAGGGCCGCGGTGATCGCGGTCGCCCGCTGCACCGGCAACCGGCCGCGGTTCATCGTCCGGCTCAGCGGCTCCCCCGCGAGCAACGGCATCACCAGGTAAGGGGTCCCGTCCTCGGCGCGGCCTTGGTCGAGGGTGTGCACCACCCCGGGGTGGTCGATGCGCGCGCTCGCCGCGGACTCGCCGAGGAACCGCGCCACCACGACCTCGTCGTCGCGGAGCTCCCGCCGGAGTAGCTTGACCGCCAGTCGGCCCTCGCCCGAGAGGGGCGCCGCCTCGTAGACCACCCCGATCCCGCCCGCGCCCACCAGGCGCAACAAACGGAGGCGCTGCTGGAGAACCGCGCCCGCGAGCGCTAGATCGTCGTCGCCGGCGGCCATAGCCGGCCGCTTTTAGCACGGTCCTGGCTCCCGGAGGTCTCGATGCGCGTGACGGTCTTCTGCGGCTCCCGAACGGGTCACGATCCGCGACACGCCGCGGCGGCCGCCGCGCTCGCGCGCTCCCTGGCGCAGCACGGCCTCGGCCTCGTGTACGGGGCGGGCGGCTGCGGCCTGATGGGCATCCTGGCTGACGCCGCCCTCGCTGCCGGCGGCGAGGTGGTCGGAGTGATCCCCGAGGCGCTAGCCACGGTCGAGCTGCTCCACCCGCGGCTCACCCAAACGCACGTCGTCGCCGACATGCACGCACGCAAGGCGCTCATGGCGGAGCTCGGGGACGCCTTCGTGGCGCTGCCCGGGGGATACGGCACGTTCGAGGAGCTCTTCGAGGTGGTCACCTGGGCTCAGCTCGGCATGCACGAGAAGCCGATCTTCGTCCTCGACGTCGGTGGCTACTACGCCCCGCTCGCCGCGCTGCTCGACCACGCGGTCGCGAGCGGCTTCATCGCGCCGACGCACCGGGCGGTCGTCCGCCTGCTGCCCTCCGTCGAGGCCGTGATCGAGGCGCTGGTCACCGCGCCGCGGTGACCCGCCACGCGGGACGCACCCGCCGACCCGATGGCTCCGTCCGCAGGCGCTGAGCCCCGGGGATTGAGCACCGGGTCCGGCCAGCGTAGGATGGAGGCGTGCAGGGGGGAACCAGCGGGGAGCGGCGTGCGCACCTTCGGGTGTTGGCCAGGCTCGAGGTCGAGGTCGAGTTGCCCGGCGTCGCACCGCGCCCAGCGTGCGTGATCGACATCGGCCTCGGCGGCTCACGGTTGCAGACGCTGGACCCACCGCCAGCGGGTGCGCCCGTCGCCGTCCTGGCGCGCCTGCCCGGCGCGCGCGAGCTCTCGCGGCTCGCCGCCACCGTGCGCTGGAGCCACGGCGAGCATTTCGGGGTGGCGTTCGGCGCGCTGCCGGCTCGGGACACGCTGCTCATCGTGGATTTGATGCGCGCGAGTCTGCGAAGCCGGCCGCCGCCGGCGCTGCAGGACGCGTAGGACGCGCGGGGGGGCGCGCGCTCTCGAGAAACTCGAAGAAGCGCTCCGCTGGCTCGGGGAGGCGTCCGAGCCGCTCCCGGCGGCGCTGGCGCCGGTTCCATGCGCCGACCAGGGACACGTACTCGACGAGCTCGGAGCGCAGCGCCCGGAGGCAGTCCCGGAGGGCCGCCTCGTCGGGCGGAGTGGGGAGGCTGCAGGGCGCCCCCGCCAGACCGACCACCGCGGGCGAGCCCGTGCCCGTCTCGGCCAGGTCGAAGGGGAACGCGGCGCAGCAGAGCGGCCGCGCGGAGTAGACCGAGCAGCGGTCCCCGACGAGCAAGCCGCAGCCTCCCCCGAGGTGGCGCAGGACCAGCAGACGGCGTCCCGGACGCAGCCGAACGAACGACTCGGGCTCGCCCGTCATGTCGATCTCTCCGGGCGCAAGCCATTCACCGACGGCGTCGGCGGCGAGGCCCGTCGCTGCCACCAGGCGCTCTAGATCGCGGTGGGTCAGCGGGACACGGACGGTGCGGCAGCAGTCGGCGCAGCCCTGGCACCGGGGTCCGGCCCGGAGCGGCGCCGGGCTCACCCCGCGGCGGCCTTCACCGAGGCGCGCCCGAGGGCGTGGAGCGCCGAGTCCATGCGCGGCCGTGGGAAGACCTGGGTCTGAGCGGCGCGATCGATGACCACGATACCGAGGTTGCCGATCCCGATCTCCTCCCGCGCGAGCGCGCGGGCCGGCTCGAGCGACCTGAAGCAGCCGATCACCTGGCCCTCGAACCCCCCCGGCAGGGGCGGGTCCTCACTGGGGATGCCGGTGTCGAGCACAACGAAGCGTCCGGGACCCGAGCTCGTCTGGACGCGCGGCTCCCAGCGCCCGAGCAGCGCCACGGCCCGCCAGGCGAGCCGGCTGGCTCGCGACCAGTCACAGTCGACACGCGCGGTCACGTCGCTGCCGCGCAGCACGCTGACGCGGAAGACGCCCGGACCTACCTGTTTCAGCTTCACTGTCGCGCGCAACGAAACCCCCGCGGCAAGGCCGCCGTCCTGGGCCACGCCCACTCGGCGCAACCCCGTCCAACTCTATAGTTTCTACACCTATTCCAGATTCGCCGTCAATCGGTCCATCACCGCACTGCCCTACAGGTGAACAGTACAGGTGAGCAGTACAGGTGAACCGCGCAGGCAGACAGGGAAGGCGAACAGAAGCCCTGATGCCCGTGACAGCCAGCCCGTCCCGAAGCCGGACGCGCTCGCCCATGCTCCGGCGGTTCTCCGCGCTCCGCTCATCCGCGCTCCGCTCATCCGCGCTCATCCGCGGCGACCGGCCCGTGGCCACCGC
>CAYZQO010000029.1:24900-73896 GCA_964480725.1 uncultured Polyangiaceae bacterium
CATCCGCGCTCCGCTCATCCGCGCTCATCCGCGGCGACCGGCCCGTGGCCACCGCACCCCTTCCCTTGGGAAGCGGGTCAATACCCCAGAGTGAGAGGCAGCGCCATGATCTGCTCCGCTTCTGCCGGGTGGTAGAGGGTGGCATAGGCGGCGCGCGAGGCGAGCACGCGCTTGGTGTAGCGCCGCGTCTCCCGAAACGGGATGAGCTCGATCCAGGTGTCGAAATCCGCCAGGGGACGGGCGGCCGCCCACTGCCGTGGTCGCCCCGGGCCGGCGTTGTAGCCGGGGATGGCGAGCAGGGGGTTCTTCGCGAAGCGCTGCGTCAGGTCCCCGAGCACGCGGCTGCCGAGCGCGATGTTCGTCGCCGGCACGCGCAGCGCCGCCGGGGACGATCCGAGGCCGAGCGGCGCGGCGTAGGCGCGCGCGGTCGGCACGATGAGCTGCATGAGGCCGAAGGCCCGCGCGGGGCTCTCCGCCGCCGGATCGAACGCCGACTCCTCGCGCATCACGGCGTAAACCAGATACTCGGGCACCTCGTGTCGCTTCGCCTGCGCGGCGACGATGGGGTACCAGGGCCGTGGGAAGGCGATCTCCCAAGCACGACGCCAGTCGCCCGCCGGCCAACGAGCGAGCCAGTCGGTGAGCAAGTTCCTGGCGACGGCGTGCGAGAGCTTGGGCGCGTCGGCGCGCGCGTACAGCAGGGCTACCCCCCACAGGATCTCGGGGGCCGTGCCGGGCCGCGCCACCTCGAGGGCGTCGATCTCACGCGCCGCGAGGTCGACCTCCCCCACCCGCAGCAACTCCCGCGCGCGGTCGAACGCCGGGGTGCGCAGCGCCGGTTGCTGTTCGATGCGGAACGGTTGCTGCTCGGAGCGCTCGATCCCCTCGGCGCGCGCGCGGCGGGCCCGCTCCGGATCGAGTCGGCTCAGGCGGGAGTAGGCGTGCAGCATGTAATAGGAGAGCGGCAGATCGCGCACGATGGTGGCGAGCTCCTCGAGCCCGCGGTCCCGCTCGCCCGTCTCGATCCAGGCGCGCGCGCGCCAGTACCGCTCGCGCCCGCTGTGCTCGGTGCCGCGCGCGCAGTCGTGCTCAACGATCGCGGTGGCCGCCCGGTCGAGCACGCTGGCGGCTCCGGACCAGTCGCCCCGCTCGATCCGCTGGAGCGCGAGCTCGAAGACGCCGTCGAGCACCATGTCGCCCTCGGGGAAGTCCTCGGCGATGCGCGCGAGCAGCTCGGTGAAGCGCGCCTCCGAGCCCAGCGCGCGGTAGCTCCGCGCCGCGAGCAGGCGCGCGTCGTCCGCGAGCCGATCGGTGGGCGCCTCGCGCTCGAGCTGCTCGAAGAGCTGCACCGCGCGGGCGTGGCGCCCGTCACGCGCCGAATACTGCCCGGCGAGGTAGAGCGCGCGCGGGCGCAGCCGGTCACCCTGCGGCTCCGGACAGCGCTTCACGAAGTCCTCGAGCACCGTCGCCGCCTCGCCGGCGTGCTTGTTGCCCGCCAGCGCGCGCGCCTGCAGCACGGTCACCGCACAACCGACCGACCCCCAGCGCTCCGCGCGGGGGAGCGCTCCGACGAGCGCCTGGACGCGCGTGAGCGCCTCGGTGAAGAGCCCCGCCTGGACGTGCCCCTCGATGGCGACGAGCTGCTCCTCGGCCCCGAGGCGGCGGCGGCGGTCGCGCTCGGACGCCGGCAGGGCCGCGAGCGCCCGCTCCGCAAGGGCGTCGGCGCGCTCCGCCAGCGCACGATCGCCGACGTGACGGCCGCGCACTTCGCGCGCCAGCGCGAGCGCCTCGACAACCCGCGACGGAGCGGGGGCCGCCGCGTCGGGCGGCGTAGCGAGCAGCGCGTCGGCGAGGCGAAGGGCCACGTTGGCGCCGTCCGCGGGAGCCGCACCGGAGGCGAGGTGCTCGCGCCAGAGGGCCACCGCGCGATCCCGATCCGCAGCGCCGAGCGCGGCCTCGGCGGTGATCAGGCGCAGGTCCGAGGCGAGGGGCCCCGGGGGCCCGAGCCCCGCGACGCGCACCAGCGCTTCGGCGTGGCGCCCAGCGCGCACGAGGGTCCGCGCGGCCGCGACGCGCGCATAGTCGCGGAGGGGCCAGGGCTCGCTCGCCGCCAGGTCGAACGAGGCGGCGGCGCCAGCGAGCTCGCCCGCCTGCTCGCGCAGCCTGCCAAGCAGGAACTGCCACCGCACGACGTCGCCCGCGGTGGGTGGTGCCTCGATCATCACCCGCTCGACCTCGCGGGCGGCCCGCCCCGGGGCCTCCTCCTCTAGGGCGCGAGCCGCAGAGGAAAGCCCGGGCAACGCGAGCAGCGGCGTGAACTCCTCGAGGGTGACCTCGCCGCCCGCGGCCCCGTCCGGGGGCCGCGGCGCGGAAGGAGCGGGTGGTGAGCCCGCGTCGAGCCCGAGCGGGGTCGCCACCCCGTGGCTCGCCGACGGCCCCCGCGGCCCCGAGCAGGCAGCGCCCACGGTGAGGGCCACCACGACCGCAGCGCGGGTGGCACCGCGGCGCCTCACGGGCCGCCCCCGGACCGTCGGCCCCGACGGGCGGTCCACTGCTCGAGCGCCTCCTGCTCGGCCCCGGCCTCCGCCCGACGGGCCCGCGTCGCCTCCCAGCGGCCGCGGTGGCGGTCGAGCGACTCCGACGCGGCGCGCGCTTCGCCGAGGGCGTGGCGCGCAGCGCCCTCAGCCGCCACCGCGTCGCTCTCCCGCTCCCGCGCGACCTGCTCGCCCCGCGCGAGAGCCACCGCGCGCGCCGTGGCCCCCGCCGCGAACTCGGCGCCGCGCGCGAGATCGGCGGCCGTCGTCTGCCCGGCCTCGAGCCGGGCCTGCTCCGCCGCCGCCACCAGGCGACGGTCGGCCGCGGCCGTCTCCCGCGCGGCGGCGGCGACGGCCGTGGCGTGGGCGGCGCGCTCCCGCGACGCCGCGCGCTCCCCGAGCACACGGGCCCGGGCCGCGACGGCGGCCTCGCGCAGCCGCTGCAGCGCCTCCAGGGGGTACCGACTCGTCACCGCCCGCAGAACCTACCGCACCGGCCCCCGGCAGGCGACTTCGTGTGCGCTCAAGCGCCGCGCTCCGCCACTCCCTCGGCCCCGCGGGCACCCGGCCGCAGCGCCTGCCGAAGTCAGTGGCCGCCACACCCGCGACACTTGCCCGCGGAGGGCCGGCACGTGCCGCAGCCCCCGCCGGCGAGGCGCGCCCCCCCCGTCACCGCGAAGGCGCTCATCAGCTTCGTGGCCCGGTCGGACCCGCAGTCGGGGCAAAGAACCACCTCGTCGCGCCGGAGCACCAGCTCCTCGAACTGTCGACCGCAACTCTCGCAGAGAAACTCGAACGTCGGCATGCATTGCTCCGAGCACGGCGCCCAGGTGCTCACCGGCCCTGGCTCCCCGGCGCCAGGCCACGAACCCAGGATCAGCGATAGCCCTCGACCTCCGCGATGGCGTCCGCCGCGGTCTTCTCGCCCCGCCCCACGGCGACCAGGGCGGTCGCGTAGCGATCCATCGTCTCCACCGCCGCGTAGATCGCGTTGCGGATGAGCGGCGGCGTCAGGATCTCGTCGTCGAAGTCGAGGCTGCTCTTGTAACGGACCTCGCCGTCGCTGAAGTCGAGCTCGAAGTTGCCGATCCGCATGCCATAGTTCGCGCGCGTGATCGCCTCCGCGACCGCGAGACGACGCTCCGTAGGGACGCGCGCCGGGTGGATCACGTAGAACAGGAACTGCTGGATCTCGATCAGGATCTCGGCGACGCAGTGGTAGCTGCCGTGGTCACCCTCGAAGCCGACGCTGTAGCCCGCGACCTGATCGAGCGCGCGTGGGTTCCAGCCGTGATCGGTGAGGAACCGCCCCAGCGCCTCGAGCGCCTTCTCGCCGTTGTGCTGCTTGCCGTTGCCGCCAGTGCCGGACATTTGCGGCGCACTCTACGCCCGATCGGGCTCCCGGTCAGCACCGCCTGCGCGGTTTCGAGCGGGGCACCCGTGCCCCTGGACTCGCCCCCCCCGGCGCAGCGGCCCGCCCCGCCCGGACGGCGGCGCGGTGCGAACCCTCCGAACCTAGCCCTCACCCCGCCGGCCCGCCCGCCCGCGCTCGGCCTCGCGCGCGTCGTGGTCGGCGAGCGCGCGCTCCCGCCGCGCGAGGGCGAGGTCGTGCTCCACCATCATCTCGACGAGCTCGTCGAACCCCACCCTCGGCGCCCAACCGAGCTTCTGCCGGGCCTTGGACGCGTCGCCGAGCAGCAGGTCCACCTCGGCGGGTCGGAGGTAGCGCGGATCCAGCTCCACGTGCCGCGCGGGGTCGAGATCGAGCCTCGCGAAGGTCGCCTCCAGGAACTCCCGCACGGAGTGGGTCTGTCCCGTGGCCACCACGAAATCGTCGGGCTCGTCGGCCTGCAGCATGAGCCACATCGCCTCCACGTAGTCCCCCGCGAAGCCCCAGTCGCGCTGCGCCTCAAGGTTGCCGAGGAAGAGCTTGTCCTGTAGCCCGAGCTTGATGCGGGAGGCCGCGCGCGTGATCTTCCGGGTCACGAAGGTTTCGCCGCGCCGCGGGCTCTCGTGGTTGAAGAGGACGCCGTTGACGGCGAACATACCGTACGCTTCCCGATAATTCTGGGTGATGTAGTACGCGTACGCCTTCGCGCAGGCGTAGGGGCTCCGCGGGTGGAACGGCGTCGTCTCGCGCTGCGGGACCTCGGCGACCTGGCCGAAGAGCTCGCTCGACGAGGCCTGGTAGAAGCGCGCGTCGAGCCCCAGGCGGTGCAGCGACTCGAGCAGGCGCACGGCCCCGAGGGCCACGATCTCGCTCGTGTACTCGGGCACGTCGAAACTGACCCGCACGTGGCTCTGCGCGGCCAGGTTGTAGACCTCGTGCGGCCGCACCGCGCCGAGGATGGCCGAGAGCGACGAGGCGTCGTTCAGGTCGCCGTAGTGGAGCCGGAGCCGGACGTCGGGCTCGTGGGGATCGCGGTACAGGTGCTCGATCCGGTCCGTGTTGAAGCTGGAGGAGCGACGGACGATCCCGTGCACCTCGTACCCCTTCGCGAGCAGGAGCTCGGCGAGGTACGACCCGTCCTGGCCCGTGATCCCGGTGATGAGCGCCCGCTTGACCATGGCCGTCGTGATACACCGGCGCGCCGCCGGCTCCCAGCGCTGGCGCGCGGCCGGGGCGAGGCGCCGGGGTGGGAAGGGGGCCGTTCGGGGGGCCGCCCCGCTCCCGGCGCGCGCGGCGTGACGCCGCCGCTGGGCCGGCTACACTCCCCGGCGCCGTCGGCCCCCCCGGCTCCACGATCGGCGCGACGGCGGAGGAAGGTCTTTCATGTCTCGCTCGTTCATCCAGCACATCGCCCCTGGGATCGCCCTCTGCCTTTTCGCCTGCGCCGCGGGGGGCGAGAAGCCCGCCGCCAAGGGGCCCGACGACGCCGTCGCCGCCCCGACCGCCGAGGAGACCGCCGAGGAGCCCGCCGCCGAGGAGAAGGCAGAGGCCGAGCCGGAGGCCCCGAAGGCCGAGGAGCAGCCCAAGCCGAGCGAGGTGATGACGGCGCCGGACGTCGCGTTCGCCTTCGATTACAACGCGAGCGCGCTCAGGGCGAAGCACGAGGAGAAGTGCAAGGCGCTCAAGGACAAGCCGAGCCAGTTCGCCGCTTGCCTGGACAAGGAGCGCGCGACGTTCAAGGCCGACGTGCTGCAGTTCTACAAGGACGCCGAGGGCCAGGTCTTCTGGGTCGTGTTCGTGCGCAAAGGCACCTCGCTGACGCAGGTGTTCCAGTCTCCGGCCGAATTCGCGAACGAGTCCGGCGCCGCGTTCACGCTCAAGCTCACGGGCCAGGGCCGCGGCATCCAGCAAATCTTCCAGGGTCAGCGCGAGATCCCGATGACCCTGCCCGACCGGTACAGCCTCGTCATCGAGGATCCGAAGTTCGGGACCCTGAAGTACGCCTCCAAGGTCGGCATCGCGCCCAAGCCGCAGCAGTGACGGCTCCCCGGCGGACCGCCCGCCGGACGCCCGCCGACCGGGGCCGTCCGACCGCGGGTCGCGCCCGGTCGTGGCTCCTCCCGCTCGACCACCGCCGCGTCGCCCTGCTGCAGCTCGTCGGCGTGGGCGTCGCTGCGGCGGTGGGAGTCGCGGTCGGGCTCGCGGTGCGCGCCGAGCTCCTGGGGCCCTACACCGCTTGGCTCGATCCCGCGCACCACGCGCGCGCCCTCGCGTTCCACGGGCTGCTGATGGTCTACCTGGTGCTGGTCCCGGGGATCCCAGCCACCCTCGGGAGCTTCGTCTTGCCGCTGCGTCTCGGCGTCCCGAACCTCGCTTGCCCGCGCCTCAACCTCGCCGCGCTGTACCTCTGGGTCCTCGGCGCGCTCCTGCTGGGGCTCACCGCGCTCGGCGGCGGGGCCGACGCCACGCACGCGATGCTGCCGCCCCCGGTCACCGGCGGGGTGAAGGTCCCGGCCACCACCCTGGCCGCGCTGGTCGTGCTCGCGGGGGCCGCCACGCTCCGCGCCGCGGTGATCGTCGCCACGCTGCACGCGCCGCCGGCGCCGAACCGCGCCGGAGAGGGCTCCGGGCCCCTCGAGTGGTCCCTGTACGCGCACTCCGCGGTCACCCTGCTCACCGCGCCCGTCCTGGCGCTGACAGCGCTCGCCCTCGCTGCCGAACACCGACTCGGCCTCGTCCTCTTCGATCCTGCACGCGGCGGCGATCCTGCGCGCTTCGACCACCTCTTCTGGTTCGGCGTCCACGGCGCACTCTACGGCGCGCTCCTGCCGGCGCTCGGGGTCACGACCGAGATCGTGACGACCTTCGCCGCCCGTCCGCTGGCGAGCCGACGGAGCGTCGCGTTCGGGATCTCGGCGCTGGCGCTGGTGAGCGTGATCGCCTGGGGAGTGCACCTGCCGACCCGCGACCAGTCGATGACCTTGGTGGTGTGGTTCTCACTGCTGTCCCTGCTCGGCGCGGTCCCCGCGACGCACCTGGTCGGAACCTGGCTCGCCACGCTCTCGCCCAGCGCCCGCCCCACGACCCCGCTGCTGTTCGCGCTCGGCTCCGCGCTGTGCTTCGTCCTCGGCGCGCTGTCAGGCCTCTTCCTCGCGACGCCGAGCCTCGCCGTGCACCTGCACGGGACCACCTTCGTGGTCGGCCACGCGCACTTGCTCTTCGGGAGCTTCCTGCTCGCCACCATCGCCGCGACGTACTTCTGGTGGCCGCTGCTCACCGGCGCGCCCGCGACGGAGTCACCCGGACGGGCGGCGGCGCTGATCACGACGGCAGGAGTCCTCGCCGCCAACCTCCCGCTCCTGCTGCTGGGCGCGCGGGGCCTGCCGCGACGGTCGGCAACCTACCCGCTCGCCTTCGAGTGGCTCGAGCGGGCGGCGGGCGCGGGCGCCCTGACGCTCGCGCTCGGGCTCGCCGCGGTGGCGATCCACCTCGCGCGATCGCTCGGCCGGCGCCCGACCGTGGGCAACCCCTGGGGCGCCGCCGGGCCCGAGTGGCGCCACGCCGCGCCGCCGGTGGCGCACGACCCGACCCCACCGCCGTCGGCGCTCACTCGATGATCGAGTCGGTGACCGTGACCGGGGTGTCGTCGTGGTGCGAGATCTGCGGGTAGAGCGGGTACCAGCCGCCGCCGACGTTGTTCGTGATCACCGACTGATCGATCGCGATGTCGCCGGTGTGGTCGTTGCTCACGAAGAAGACCGCGCTGCCGTAGGCGTTGACCTCGTTGTGCTCGATGCGCGTCCCGCAGAGCGAGAGCGTCATCGTGTTGCCGTCGTTGTAGATCCCCCCACCGCTGCCGCCGCCCGGGGTGCCGTCCTCGGCCGGGTTGCCGCAGCAGCCGAGGGCGCGGTTGTGGGAGAACAGGCTGTTGATGATGGTCCAGGAGACGTCGATGCTGCTGATGCCGCCACCGTTCGAGCACTGGTTGCCGTAGCCCTCGGCGCCCCCAAACGTGCTGTTCACGACGTACACCGGGAGCCCCTGGAACTGGCTGAACACGCGGATCCCGGCCCCACCGACGTCGGGCCCCTCGGCGGCGCAGGCGTTGTTGAAGAACCGGCTGTTGACGACCTTGAGGCGGCCGCCCCGCACCCAGACCGCGCCGCCACCGTCGTACTCCGTCTCGCTCGACGAGTTGCCCTCGATGAAGGTCAGGTTCTGGAGGGTCAGCCGGGGCTGGTCCTGATCCTGGCAGTGGTCGGTGAGCCAGACCTGGGCCTCGTCGCAGGTGTTCATGTACAGGATGCGCCGCTCGCCGCCCCCGCTGAGCGTGACGAGCCCCCCGCCGTCGATCACGATGTCGGGCCCGGTGTCGTTGAAGATCTTGGCCGTCTCCTCCAGGGTGATGGTCAGCGGATCGGGCCCGCAATCGAAGGTGATGATGCCGCCCTGCGCGATCGCGTCCACCACGGCCGAAGAGGTGCAGCTCGCGGGGGTCCCGTCGCCGATCACGCGATCGGGCGAGGCGGTATCGACCGCGCCAGCCTCGGCGGGCACCGCGCAGTCACCGTCGGGGTTGCCCGCCGGGGGGCCGCCGCCCTCGTGCGCGGGCGAGCCGCCCGCCGCGGGTGAGAGGCCGCCCGTGCCCGAGCCACCGCCGCCAGCGCCCCTGCCGCCTGTGTCGCCGCCGTCGTCGTCGCCTCCGCTCGAGTCTTCGTCGCAACCGGCGAGCAGCAGGGCGGTCGACAGGACCAGGGTCACTCCCCAGGATGAGTTCATGGCGTCCTCCTGGTTCGACATCATACGTCACCAACCGGCGCTGCGGGGGACCGCGCCGTTTCCCCCTGCCGCATTCTTGGCCGTCCTCACCCGCTCACGGCAGAACGCGACGGGTTGGGAGCGATGCCATGCCGTTTGCCGGGACCCCCCGCCTCCGCGTCGCGTGGTCGCGAGCGGTGACGGCCGGGGCCCGGCTCCGCTCACTGCGGCGCGGCCTCGCCGCGCGCGGGGCCGTGCTGGTGGGGGGCGCTTTGGGGGCCGCGCTGGCCTGGTCGGGCGCGGAGGCGGCCGCGCCGCGGCCTCCCGACCGGGAGGAGGCGCCCCCGATGGCGCTGGGCCTCGCGCTGCCGGCCTCCCCCCCCGAACCGACCGAGGCCGCGCCACCGCCCCGCGTGGACCGGCGCAAACGACCGACGCCAATGCGCCCGGAGGAAGCCGCGGCGCACCTGACCCAAGCCTGGGAGGCGGTCGTCGGAGGACCGCCGACGATCGAGGCGCTGTCCATCCTCTGGGCCCACTGGGCGCTCGAGACGGGCCGCGGACTCTGGATGCGCGACTACAACTTCGCCGGCATCCAGGGGACGGCCCCCGACGGCGGCAGCGCCGTTTGGTGGACGAGCGAGCGGATCGACGGCGAAACCCAGCGGGTCCGCCTCCGTTTCCGTGCCTACGCCACGCCCGAGGACGGGGCGCGCGACTACGTCTCTCAGCTACGGGACCGCTTTCCGCGCGCTCTCGCGGCCGTGCGGGTGGGCGATCCGCGAGCCTTCGCGCGGGAGCTGCAACGCGCCACCTACTTCACTAGCGACGGGCAGGACTACGAGCGAGCGGTCTGGAGCCTCGCCGGGGAGTACCGCGCCAGCCCGCTGATCTCGCCCCGCTGAGGCGGCCGACAGCGCGGATCCGTGGCGCGGCGGGGGCGCGTCCCGTCACCCTCCGGAGCGGGCGTGCCACTCCTGGACGCTCCGTACCGGCGCCGCGCGGTCGCCGAGCAGGTGGCGCGCCTCGAGGGCGTCCGCGAGCGCGAGCGCCGCCTCGACGGTGGTAAAATACGGGATTCGGCCCAGCAGGGCGTGGCGCCGAATCGCATAGCTGTCGCGGATGGCCTGGGCCCCGTGCGTCGTGTTGATCACGATCTGGATATCGCCGCGGGTCATCGCGTCCACCACGTGCGGCGAGCCCTCGGTGACCTTGTTCACGCGCTGCACGGGGATCCGTGCCATCGAGATGGCGCGCGCGGTGCCCTCCGTGGCGATCACCTCGAAGTCGAGGTTGCGCAGCCGACGCGCGATCTGACAGATGGCGGCCTTGTCCTCGTCGCGGACGCTCACGAAGACGCGCCCCCGGTCCGGCAGTGCCATGCCCGCCGCCGCGGTCGACTTGGCGAACGCGAGCGACATGGCCGTGGCCACGCCCATCACCTCGCCCGTCGAGCGCATCTCGGGACCAAGCAGGGTGTCCACACCGGGGAGCTTGCTGAACGGGAAGACGCTCTCCTTGATGGATACATGCCTCGGGATCGGCGCGTCGTGGACGCCCAGCTCGTCCAGCGTGCGCCCCACCATCACCTGGGCGGCGATCTTGGCGAGCGGGCGTCCCGTCGCCTTGGCGACGAAGGGAACCGTCCGCGAGGCCCGCGGGTTCACCTCGATCACGTAGACGTCGCGGTCCTTCACCGCGAACTGGACGTTCATCAACCCGACGACACCGAGCTCGAGGGCGAGCGCGCGCGTCTGCTCCTCGATCTGGGCTACGACCGCGGGGTGCAGCGAGTAGGGCGGCAGCACGCTGGTGGAGTCCCCGGAGTGGATCCCCGCCGCCTCGACGTGCTGCATCACGCCCCCGATCACCGCCCGCCGCCCGTCGGCGACGCAGTCGACGTCGACCTCGATCGCGCTCTTCAGGAACTCGTCGATGAGGAGCGTCGGAGAGCCGCGCTCGTCCCGGGCGGCCTCGAGCGCCAGGCCCACGTAGGCCTCGAGATCGTCCTCGGTCCAGCAGACCATCATCGCGCGCCCCCCGAGCACGTAGGAGGGGCGCACCAGCACGGGGAGCCCGATCTCCGTCGCGATCCGGACCGCCTCCGCCGTGCTCCGTGCGATCCCCGCCCGCGGCCGCCGGAACCCGAGCCGGGTCAGCAGCGCGTCGAACCGCTCCCGGTCCTCGGCACGGTCGATGGCGTCGGCGGGGGTCCCCAGCAGGGGCACTCCGCTCTGCTCGAGCGGGACCGCCAGCTTGAGCGGGGTCTGACCCCCGAACTGCACGATGACACCGAGCAGCTCTCCCGCCCGGGCCTCCTCCCGGCAAATCCCCAGCACGTCCTCGAGGGTGAGCGGCTCGAAGTAGAGCCGATCGGAGGTGTCGTAGTCGGTGGAGACGGTCTCCGGGTTGCAGTTGACCATCACCGCCTCGATCCCGAGCTGTCGCAGCGCGAACACGGCGTGGCAGCAGCAATAGTCGAACTCGATCCCCTGCCCGATGCGGTTCGGTCCGCCGCCCAGGATGATCACCTTGCGCCGACCCGTCACCTCGCTCTCCGACTCCGTCTCGTAGGTGGAGTAGAGGTAGGGCGTCCGGGCCGGGAACTCCGCGGCGCAGGTGTCCACCCGCCCATAGACGACCCGTACGCCCAGCCGCTCACGGAGCTCGCGGATTTCGAGCTCCGTGACGCCGCGCAGCTCCGCGAGCTGAGCGTCCCCGAAGCCGAGCCGTTTGCTCTCGCGAAGGAGCTCGGCCGTGAGCTCCGGCGCCGTAACGATGGCCTGCTCCTGGGCGACGATCCGCCCGAGCTGCCGCAGGAACCACGGATCGATCCCGGTCCGCTCGTGCACTCGCTCCACCGTGAGCCCCGCCCGGAGCGCGTCGCCCACGTAGAAGAGCCGATCCGCGGTGGGCACGGCGATCACCTTCTCCAGCACGCGGGCGAGGTCCGACCCCGAGGGCGGCGGGCGGCTCGGCCGGGGCCGCGCGGCGGGCGGCGCCTCGAACTGCAGATTCCGCGACTTCCGTTCCTCGGCGAGCGCCCAGTAGTCGACCCGTTGGACCAGACTGTCGAGCCCGGTCTTGCCTGTCTCCAGCGAGCGCGCCGCCTTCTGCAGCGCCTCGGGGAAGGTGCGCGCGATGCTCATCACCTCCCCGACGCTCTTCATCTGCGGGCCGAGCGTCGGGTCCGCGCCCGGAAACTTCTCGAAGGCGAACCGGGGCCACTTGACCACAACGTAGTCGATGGTCGGCTCGAACGCGGCGCTGGTGCCGGTGATGTCGTTCTCGAGTTCGTCGAGGGTGAGCCCGACGGCGAGCTTGGCGGCGATCTTGGCGATGGGGTAGCCGGTGGCCTTGGACGCGAGCGCGCTCGAGCGGCTCACGCGCGGGTTCATCTCGATGACAAGCACGCGCCCGTCCCGGGGGTTCACCGCGAACTGCACGTTCGAACCGCCGGTCTCCACCCCGATCTCCCGCATCACGGCGCGCGATGCGTCGCGCAGGCGCTGGTACTCGCGATCCGTCAGCGTCATCGCCGGCGCCACGGTGATCGAGTCGCCCGTGTGCACGCCCATGGGGTCGATGTTCTCGATGGTGCAGACCACGACGAAGTTGTCCGCGCGGTCGCGGACCACCTCGAGCTCGAACTCCTTCCAGCCGATGACGCTCTCCTCGACCAGCACCTGGTGGGTGGGCGAGCATTCGAGCGCCCACTGTACGCGTGCATCGAGGTCCTCGGGGCGCTCCACCACGGAGCCGCCGGTACCCCCGAGGGTGAAGCTCGGACGCAAGATGACGGGGTAACCCGTCGTCTCGACGACCTCGCGCGCCTCCCGCACGCTGCGCGCGAATCCCGACCGCGGGCACTCGAGCCCGGCGGCGGCCATCGCCTCCTTGAAGAGCTGGCGGTCCTCCGCCTTGCGGATGGCGTCGACCTGGGCCCCGATGAGCTTGATGCCGTGTCGGGAGAGCACGCCCCGCTCATGGACCTCGAGGGCGAGATTGAGCGCGGTCTGGCCGCCGAGCGTCGGCAGGAGCGCGTCGGGGCGTTCCCGTTCGATGATCGCGGTGAGCGAATCGACGTCGAGGGGCTCGATGTACGTCCGCCGGACCAGATCCGGGTCCGTCATGATGGTGGCCGGGTTCGAGTTGACGAGCACCACGTCGTAACCCAGGCCCCGGAGCGCCTTGGCGCCCTGGGTCCCCGAGTAGTCGAACTCGCAGGCCTGCCCGATGACGATCGGACCGGACCCGATGAGGAGGATCCGGCTGATGTCTTCCCGGCGCGGCATCGCGGGGCGTTTAGCACAGGCCGCCGCCCGTTGCGGGGAATCCCCGTTCGAGGTATGGGGGAAACGCTCAGTTCGTGGAGGTTGCCTCGTTGGCGGGGCAGGCCCACGGGCCGCTATTGACTGGGGCCGCCGCTTCCGTCATAAGACGCGGCCCCGGGCGAGGTCCGGGGACGATCACCGATCGTCCCGACCGCCGCCCCGGCGGCCGTGGCGAAAAGACCTGCCCCGGCATCACGGAGTCGACCATGCCCAAGATGAAGACCAAGCGGGCCGCCGCCAAGCGCTTCAAGGTGACCGGGACCGGCCGGATCCGGCGTGGCAAGGCCGGCGGCTCCCACATGTTCATCGGGAAGTCCCGTAAACGTCGGCGTCGCCTCCGCGACAACGACATGGTGTCGCCGGACACCGCGAAGCGAATTCGCATCCTGCTGCCGTACGGCTGAACACTCCGCCGCAACTCGGCGCCCCTCCGGCCACCAGCGCCGGGCGGTACGTCGGCAGGCACCCGGCGCCTCGACCCAAAGCCCGTAGTTCCCCCGTTCCTCATTGCGAGAGCGGATCCCGTCCAGACCAGGAGCGTCACCCATGTCGCGCGTCAAGCGAGGCCCTACCCCCCGACGTCGGCGTAACCGTGTCTTCGCCCAGACCAAAGGCTTTTGGGGCGGCCGCAAGAACCGCTGGCGCCAGGCCTTCCGCGTCCTCTGGAAGTCCTGGCAGTACATGTACGTCGGGCGGAAGCGCCGCAAGCGCGACTTCCGGCGGCTCTGGATCGTGCGCATCAACGCGGCCTGCCGCCTGCACGGGACGTCGTACTCCCGGCTCATGGGCGCACTGAAGAAGGCGAACATCGAGCTCGATCGCAAGATCCTGGCCGATCTCGCGGTGCACGACGCGCCGGCCTTCAAGGAACTCGCCGCGCTCGCGGCGAAGCCGAGCGCCTCCGCGCCGAATTGAGCCCTGGCGCGCCGAGTCGCGCCCTGGCGCGTCAATTCGAGCCAGTCACGCCGAGCCGAGCTAGGATCCGCCCGCGGCGTTCGGGTGCGCGCCGGGCGCATTGCCGGGACGGTCACCACCGTGGGAGCGAGCATGAACGAGACGTCGAGCGCGACGGTCGCCGCGGAGATCGAGACGGGGCTCGCCGTGCTCGGTGAGCGCTTCCGCGCCATCTTCGCGGCCTGCCCGTCCGAAGCAGAGCTCCGGGCAGCCAACGCGGCCGTGCTGGGAAAGAAGGGGGAGCTCACCGGGCTGCTCAAGCTGCTCGGCAAGGTGCCTGCCGACCGCAGGCGCGAACTTGGCGAGCAGGTCAACGCGACGCGAGCGCGCGTCGAGGACTGCTTTGCCGCGCGGCTCGCCGAGCTGCAGCGTGCCGCCCGTGTCGCCGACCTGGAGGCGCCGCCCTTCGACCTCACGCTCCCGGGTCGTGCGCCGGCCCCCCGCGGGCACGTGCACCCGATCACCCGAGTCAGGCACGAGATCCTCGACACGTTCCGGTCGCTCGGCTTCGAGGTGGCGTGGGGCCCCGAGGTCGAGCACGAGACGAACAACTTCACCAAGCTCGCTTTCCCACCGGATCACCCGGCGACGGACATGCAGGACAGTTTCTGGGTCCGCGTCGCCGGCGCTCCCCCGGACGCGCGCTTGCTGCTCCGCACGCACACGAGCAGCGTGCAGGTGCGGGAGATGAGCACCCATGCCCCGCCGCTCGCAATCGTCAGTGGTGGGGCCGTCTATCGGCGTGACGACGACGTGACCCACTCGCCGATGTTCCACCAGATCGAGGGGTTCCTCGTTGACGAGGGCGTCACCTTCGCGTCGCTCAAGGGCGTATTGACGGAGTTCGTCCGTCGCCTCTACGGCGAGCGGACGCCGGTGCGCTTTCGTCCCAGTTACTTCCCGTTCGTCGAGCCCGGCGCCGAGGTGGACATCGGCTGCGTCTTCTGCGCAAGCGACGCGAGCTCGCGCTCGAACTGCCGTGTGTGCAAGGGCAGCGGCTGGCTCGAGGTGCTGGGCTCCGGCATGGTCCACCCCGAGGTGCTCGGGCACTGTGGCATCGACGCGGAGCGCTACACCGGCTTCGCCTTCGGTCTGGGCGTGGAGCGTGTCGCGATGCTGCGTTACGGCATCCCCGACATCCGGCTCCTCTTCGAGAACGATCCGCGCCTGCTCGCCCAGTTCTGACGGCGTCCCGCGCGAGAGGAGCGGTCGGCCCCCCCTCCGCCGGCGCGCGGGGGCGTCCCCCACTTCGCACCCGGGTCGGGGCGCGCAGGGAGTGCCAGAACCGCTGGCCGCCACGACAGCAGGATCAGGGCGCATGCCACCAAAGGGGTTCCCCCGCAAACCTTTGCCCCGACAGCCAGGGATTGCGACGACACCCCCAGGCCCACGGTTCGGCACTGCGCCGGGCACCTGACTAAATGTCCCGCAATTTCAGCGGCATGGTGCTGGGAGTCGGAGCGACGCCCGTGGGTGCCTGCTGCGGCGGCAATTGACGACAAAGAGTGGCATCCCTAGAGATCCCGTGCTACGAGCCCCGGCCGCTCAACCGACGCCGTCCCCGTCGAGGCCGGTGCCGGAGCGCGCCGGCTCGTTCCGTGGCGCGCGCTGCACGGAAGCACTCGTGCCGCGCGCCGGGTCGGGAGCCGACACCGACGCGGCCGCTCCCGGCTGGGCGCGGCCAGGTTTGCGCCCTTATCTCGTGATGAGCGGGATCTGAATCAACGTCCGTTCGTACCGTTTGTCGACTGCGGCGGCTCCAACCCAGCGCAGCTCGAATCCCCGAGACACCCCGATGATCGAACCCAAGGTTTCGACGAAGCCAATCCGTACCCCCCGGCCGAGTTGCCCCGGCACCAGCCAGCGCCCCGGCTCCGGTACGAATATTGCTTCCCTTTCTCGACGTTCTCGCGGAGCCAACCCCGCCGCCGCGTCCCGCAGAGCCTCCCCCGCCACGTCCGCCCGAGGTCGCGCTCCCGCCCGGGAGACAGCGACATCGGTCGGCGACCGGGGAATCGGCCAAGGCTCCGAGTTGTTCCCCACTTCGGCCCCGGCGTCCGCGCCCTCCACACCCGCGATCGCGGGGGCCGACCTTGAACCAGCGGAACCCACCACCATGTCGGACGAAGCCGCCATCGCTCAGCTCCAAGACGACGACGCCCTCGAGACGACGTCGGTGCGCGTCAAGCGCGCCGCGGACCTCGACGAGCTCGGGGACGAGCCGACGCTCGGCGAGAGCCTCCCCCCGCCCGACGCCAGCGCCCTCGGCGAGGTGGAGCGGGACTCCGCGCGCCGCACCGAGGGGGTAGAGGCGGCGAACGACTCGATGCTCTCGCGCTACTTCCGCGAGATGTCCGGGCACCAGGTGATGGGGCCGGACGAGGAGCTGCAGACCGCGCAGGAGGTCGAGCGGACCGAGGTCGATCACTGGAAGGCCCTGCTCTCCTACGTGCCCGTCGCGGAGCTCGTGCTCGACCAGCTCGAGCGCGACATCGCCACGATCGCCGAGGAGGAGCGTCCGTCGATCCCGCAGGTGGCCGAACTCCGCGCGCTCGCGCAGGCCTACCGCGCCCAGCGCTCCAAGCTGCTCGCGCTCCAGGCGCGGCGGTGGGACGAGTGCACGGAGGATCTGTCGCGCCTCGTGCGGCTCCCGGACTCCGACCGGATCTGGGTGGCGAACGCCAACCGCATCGCGCGCGCCGCGATCCTCACTCCCGAGGACGGCGAAGAGAGGTCGGTGCTCCCGGAGACGCCCTCCTACCACCGGTTCATCGACCGCGTGAAGCGGACCGACGTCCTCCAGCGCCGAGCAAAGAACCGCTTCGTCAAGGCCAACCTGCGCCTGGTGGTGAGCATCGCGCGCCGCTATAATCGCGGTCGGCTGCCGCTCATCGACCTGATCCAGGAGGGCAACATCGGGCTGATGAAGGCGGTGGAGCGCTTCGACCACGCGCGCGGCTACCGGTTCAGCACCTACGCCTCGTGGTGGATCCGGCACGCCATCAGCCGGGCGCTCGCCGACAAGGGGCGGGCCGTTCGCATCCCGGTCCACATGCTCGACACGTACAACCGCGTGTCGCGCGCGACGCAGACCATCATCGCGCGCACCGGCCGCGAGCCGACCATCGACGAGCTCGAGAAGGAGACCGGGGTCCCCCGCGAGAAGCTCGACAAGGTGAAGGATCTCTACGCCGACACCCCGTTCTCGCTCGACCGTCCCGTCGGGGACGAGGACGGCCGGCGCTTCATCGATTTTCTGGTGGAGGAGAACTCCGTGTCGCCCTACGACAACCTCGCCAACCAGAAGTGGGCGGAGGAGGTGCAGCGGCTGCTCGGCACGCTGACGCCGATCGAGTCGCGCATCATCCGGTGGCGGTTCGGGCTCGACAACGAGGACGAGCTCACGCTCAAGGAGATCGGCGACAAATACAACCTCTCGCGCGAGCGGATCCGCCAGCTGCAGGAGCAGGCGATCGGCAAGATCCGCAGGCAGATGCGCGACTTCTGAGTCGGACGCCGCGGCGGCAGCGACCGGCTCCGGGGCGGCAATCGGTTTGATTGCCGCGAGAGATCGATGACCTGGAGCCCCGAGCCGCCAGCGGATCTCGCCCCTGGCGCCCCGGGGAGGCGTCCCCTCACCCCTGACAACCACTGGTGCCAGGGGGGGGTTCAGGGTGCGGCCCCCGTCGGCGAACTGATCGGTGCTCCGGCGAGGTCGCTCGACGTCGAGGTGAGCCCAGGCCGCGGACGAGCACCGCGCTGGCGGCCCGAACGGTCGGTTGACCGCCTCGGCGGCATGCTCGGGAGGGTGCTGGCCGCCGGAGGCCGAGCCACCGCGACGCGCCGGGCCGCACGTTTGCAGTCGAAGGGGACCTCGCGTACCGTCCGGGCGCCGGCGGGTCGATCTGCTGTGGTTGGCGCGTCGCCCATCGACGCGCCGGTCCGGGCTCCACTTCGCACCGACTCCGACTCCGCCAAGGGGCCATGCCACGAGTCGTCCAATCCTGCCTCGGCGCGCTCCCCCCTCCCGCGACGAGCCCGGGGGCGTCGAGGGCCGCGCGATGAGGCGGTGGACGTTCCCCGCATGGATCGACCAGGCGCGGGGCCTGGCGGGGCTGCTGCTCTGGGTCGCTCCAGCCTACGCGATCACGGGGACGCTCCTCGCCGGAGCTCCCCGCACCACGGACGTCGGTTACATGCCACCGCAGCCGATCCCGAACAGCCACGCCCTGCATGCGGGCGGGCTGGGGATGGACTGCCGCTACTGCCACGCGGGGGTCGATCGCGCCGCGAACGCCCCGGTGCCGACGCCCACGACTTGCATGAACTGCCACCGGACGATCTGGACGGAGAGCCCCCAGCTCACCCGGCTGCGCGAGAGCGCAGAGACGGGCGCGCCGGTGCCCTGGGTGCGAGTGCACGACCTGCCCGACTTCGTGTTCTTCGACCACAGCGCGCACGTCGGGCGCGGCGTCGGCTGCGTGTCCTGTCATGGGCGCGTCGACCAGATGGTGGAGGTCTGGCAGGACCAGCCTCTCTCGATGAAGTGGTGCCTCGCGTGCCACCGGGCCCCGGGGCCGCACCTGCGGCCACTCGCGCAGGTGACGAACATGACGTGGCGAGCCCCGGCTGGGGACGAGGCAACTTACGGCCGAGCGCTGCGAGACCGGGAGGGGATCGCGCCGCCAACGGATTGCTCGACATGTCACCGGTAGATCCCCCTGACCCCACGCGCCGACGCCCGAGCCGCGCCGAAGGCGAGGGCTCGCCGGTGCGTGGGGTCCGCGAGGTCACCGAGCCGAGCGCCAACGACCCCGGCCGCCGCCGCTTCCTGCAGCTGATGGGCGCGTCCGCGGCGCTCGCGGGCGCTGCCGGCTGCCGCTGGGAGCGGGATCACACCCTCACCCCAACCCGCCGCACGGAGGGGGCCATCCCCGGGGGTTTCCGGCATTACGCCACCTCGATGGATCTCGAGGGGGCGGCGACGGGGCTCCTCGTCACCAGCTTCGAGGGCCGTCCGATCAAGGTCGAAGGCAACCCGCTCCACCCCGACAGCGGCGGCGCGACCCGCGCCTTTCACCAGGCGAGCGTGCTCGATCTGTACGACCCCGACCGAAGCCCGCAGCCGACCCGACGGATCCCCGACGGCCGGGCACCCGCGACCTTCGAGGACTTCACCGCGGCGCTGGGCGAGGCGTTGACGCGCCTCCGCGCCCGCGGCGGGAGGGGCCTCGCCGTGCTCTCCGGGCAGCGCTCCTCGCCGAGCCTGCTCGATCTGCGCTCCCGGCTCGCCGCCGCGCTGCCGGGAATGCGCTGGTACCCGTGGGAGCCCGCGACCCGCGAGGCCGAACGGGAAGGCTCGACGCTCGCCTTCGGCGCGCCGCACCGCGCACTCTATCGCTTCGACGCCGCCGAGGTGATCCTGTGCCTCGACGCCGACCCGCTCCAGGCCCACCCCGCGGCGCTCACCCACGCGCGGGCCATCCGGCGCGCCCGCTGCCCGGACGGCGGACGGATGGCCCGCGTCTACGCGGTCGAGAGCTGCTTCTCCGCCACCGGCGCGCTCGCCGACCATCGGCTCCCGCTCCGCTCCGAACTGATCCTGCCGCTCGCGGCAGCGCTCGACGCCGTCATCTCCGCCGCCGCCCAGCCCCTGCCCGAGCACGGACCCGCCCAATCGCACCCCGAGGCCAAGTTCCTTGCCGAAGGCGGGATCGCCGATTTCGTGGCCGCCGTCGCCCGGGAGCTCCTCGAGAACGTCGGGCGGGGCCTGATCCTGGCCGGGCCGCAGCAACCAGCCGCCGTCCACGCGCTCTGCCACCGCCTCGACGTGCTCCTCGGCAACGTCGGGAGCACGGTCGACTACGTCGCGGACCGCGTGCCCGACCCCGCCTCGCCCATCGCAGCGCTCCGGGCGCTCGCCGCATCCCTGGAGGCCGGGGAGGTCGACACCCTGCTGATCCTCGGCTCGAATCCCGTCTACGATGCCCCCGTCGACCTCCGGTTCGAGGCCGCGCTCGCCAGGGCCAAGCTGAGCGTGCACGCGAGCCTGGCGGAGGAAGAAACCTCCATCCACACCGATTGGCACGTGCCGCTCGCCCACTTCCTCGAGGCGTGGGGCGACGGCACGGCCTGGGATGGAACCCTCACCCTGGCGCAGCCGCTGATCGCCCCGCTCCACGGGGCGCGCTCCGACCTCGAGCTGCTGGCGTTGCTGCTGGACGACGGCGTCGTCGAGGGCCGCGCGATCGTACGGCGGACGCACGCCGGGCGGCTCGGCGACGATCGCCGCTGGGCCCGGGCCGTCCAGGACGGCCTCGTTGCCGGTCCCGACGCCGTCACGCGACCCGCGCTACGTCCCCTCCCCCGCTTCGCGCTCGACGACCGGCAGCGCGGCGGCACCGACGTCGACAACGGCGCGCTCGAGCTCACGTTCCTGACAGACCCCCGCGTCTTCGACGGCCGCTTCGCCAACAACGCCTGGCTCCAGGAGCTGCCGGATCCGTTCACCAAGCTAACGTGGGGCAACGCGGCGCTGATCGCGCCGCGCACCGCCGCTCAGCTCGGCGTCGCCGACGGGAGCCTGATATCGCTCGAGCTCGGCGGGCGCTCCCTGACCCTGCCCGCGATCCACGCCCCAGGGCAGGCGCCAGGCTCGGTCCGCGTCGCCCTCGGCTACGGACGGACCCGAGCCGGCGGCGTTGGCGGCGCGCCGGACCGCGGCGTCGCCCCGGTCGGCGCCAGCGCCTACGCGCTGCGCACGACGGACACGCCATACATCGCTGTCGGACTCACCGTCCGCGCCACCGGAGCCCGGGCAAGACTCGCGTCGACCCAACACCCGCTCGGGATCGACCGGCTCGGTCGCCGCGCCGAGGCCGAGCGGACGCCGGCCATCGCGCGCGAGGTAACGCTCGCCGGGCTCGCGGACCCCACGTACCGGGCGCGCCCAACCCTCCGCCACCCGCCGAGCGGGGACCTCTGGTCCGACCCGGTGCGCCGCGACGGGCGCCGTTGGGGGATGGTGATCGATCTGTCCGCCTGCATCGGCTGCAGCGCCTGCGTGGTGGCCTGCACCGCGGAGAACAACGTTCCGGTGGTCGGCAGGGAGGAAGTGCGCCGGGGCCGCGAGATGCACTGGCTCCGCGTCGACCGCTATTTCACCGGCTCCCCGGAGGACCCCGGGGTCGCCTTCCTCCCCGTCGCCTGCCAACACTGCGAGAACGCGCCCTGCGAGCAGGTCTGCCCGGTGGGGGCGACCCTCCACTCGAGCGAGGGCCTCAACGACATGGTCTACAACCGCTGCATCGGCACCCGATACTGCTCGAACGGGTGCCCCTACAAGGTCCGCCGGTACAACTACTTCAACTACAACCTCGACCTCGACGCCCCGTCACAGGGGATCCGGCGCCTCGGCCTCAACCCCGAGGTGACGGTCCGTTCTCGGGGCGTGATGGAAAAGTGCTCCTTCTGCGTGCAGCGGATCCAGCAGGCCAAGATCGAAGCCCGCAACGCGCGCCGGCCCCTGCGCGACGGGGAGATCGTCACGGCGTGCGAGCAGGCCTGCCCGACGCAGGCGATCGTCTTCGGGGACCTCGGCGACCCCGAGAGCCGGGTTGCCGCAGCGGGTCGGAGCCGGCGTGCCTACGAGCTGCTGGGCGAGCTCGGCGTTCGCCCGCGCGTGACCTACCTCGCCCGCGCGCGCAACCCCCACCCCGATCTCGACCCGACGGCGAGGGGCGGCGACCAGGCTCCCGCGCCAGCACGCCAGCCACCGGAGCACGGCTAGCTCATGACGCTCGTCGCGACCGGCCCGGGCGAGGTGCCCCACGACGAAGACGAAGCCTGCGCCGCGGTCACCGAGGCCGTGTGCCGGGTCGCCGAGGCGCGCCCCCCGCTCGGCTGGACCATCGCGTTCGGCGTCTCGGCGACCCTGCTGCTTGCCTTCCTGGTGAACCTGGGGCTGGTCGCCTGGTTCGGCGTGGGACTGCTGGGCACTTCGCACCCCGTCGCCTGGGGGCTGCCGATCGTGAACTTCGTCTTCTGGATCGGCATCGGCCACGCCGGGACGTTGATCAGCGCGATCCTGCTCCTCTTGCGCCAGGGGTGGCGGACGTCCATCAACCGCTTCGCCGAGGCGATGACCGTGATCGCCGTCGTCTGCGCCGCCATCTTCCCGGGGATCCACCTCGGCCGCCCCTGGCTTGCCTACTGGATGCTCCCGTACCCGAACCAGATGGGGATGTGGCCACAGTTTCGCAGCCCCCTCGAGTGGGACATCTTCGCGGTCGGCACCTACTTCGTCGTGAGCCTCCTCTTCTGGTACCTGGGCATGATCCCGGATCTGGCAACCCTGCGCGATCGCGCCTCCGGCGCCGGGCGCCGCGCGGCCTTCGGGATCGCCGCGATGGGTTGGCGGGGGTCCTCGCGACAGTGGCGCCGCCACGAGCGCGCGTACTTCTTGCTGGCGGCGCTCGCCACCCCGCTCGTGCTGAGCGTGCACTCGGTGGTGTCCTTCGATTTCGCCGTGACGCAGCTGCCCGGCTGGCACTCGACCCTCTTCCCCCCGTACTTCGTCACCGGCGCCGTCTTCGGCGGGTTCGCCATGGTGGTGACGCTGGCGGTCCCTGCGCGTCAGTTCCTCGGCCTGGAGCGCCTGATCGAGATCCGGCACCTCGAGCACATGAACAAGATCGTCCTCGCCACGTCGATGATGGTCGCCTACTCCTACGGGATGGAGGCCTTCGTCGCCTGGTACGGCGGGCAGGGCCACGATCGGTTCGCGCTCCTGAACCGCGCCTTTGGCCCCTACGCCTGGGCGTACTGGACGATGGTGCTCTGCAACGTCGCGGCGCCGCACGTCTTCTGGTTCAGAACGGCCCGCACCAACGTCTGGGTTTCCCTCGCGGTGGGGGTGCTGGTCAGCATCGGCATGTGGTTGGAGCGCTTCGTGATCGTCTGCGTCTCCCTCACGCGCGATTTCCTCCCGTCGAGCTGGGGGGTCTTCCGGCCCACCGCCCACGACGTCCTCATGCTCGCCGGCAGCTTCGGCCTCTTCTTCACCCTCTTTCTCCTCTTCTGCCGCTACCTGCCCACGGTGGCCATGGCCGAGGTGAAGGCGAAGCACCATGACGCCCTTCCCACGGAGGCCAGCGAGTCATGACGGCCCCGTCCGCAACCCAGGGCCGTGCGCGGGCCCCGGCGGCGCCCCCAACGCACGGGCTCCTCGCCGAGTTCGAAACCCCGGAGGCGCTGGTCGCAGCGGCGGCGCGCCTGCGCGAGGCCGGCTTCCAGCGGTGGGAGGCCTACACGCCGTTCCCCGTGCTCGGCCTCGACGCCACGGTGACACCGAGGGAGTCTCCCCTACCCTGGATCGTGCTCGGGGCGTGCGGGGTGGGGGGGGCCGCGGGCCTCACCCTGCAGTACCTCACCAACACCGTCGACTGGCCCTGGCTCGTCAGCGGGAAACCGCTCTGGAGCCTCCCGGCCCACGTCCCCATCGCCTTCGAGCTGGCCATCCTCTTCGGCGCGCTGGCGGCGTTCGCGGGCGTATGGGCTCGCGATGAATTCCCGCGCCTCGCGCACCCGCTCGACCGGCACGCCCGCTTCACACGCGCGACGAACGACCGCTTCTTCCTGCTGATCGAGGCCGACGACCCGGGGCCGGACGCAGTGCGAGCGCGCGCCTTGCTGGACGAGAGCCGAGCCGTCGCCATCGAGGCGGTGGCGGGAGAGCCGGCAGCGAAAGCGCGCCTGCCGCGGGGTCTGCTCCGCGCCGTGGTCGTGCTCGGCGTCGCGGCGGTCGTATCGCTGGGCCTCGTGGTGCAGGCGCGAGTGACGAAGGGACGGCGACCCCGGCTGCACCTCGTGAAGGACATGGACTTCCAGCCCGTAGTGAAGGCCGACCGGGCGTCCCCCTTCTTCGCCGATGGGCGCGGCTCGCGCGCCGCGCTGCCGGGCACGGTTGCCCGCGAGCAGCGGCTCGACGAGCACCTCATGCTGGGAGTCACCGACGGCGCCCCGAGCCACACCTTCCCGCGCGAGGTGGCCACGGACCGCGCGGCCATGACGGACGGTCAGCGGAGTTTCGAGGTCTACTGCGCGCCTTGCCACGGCCTAGTCGGCGACGGCGACGGCATGGTCGCTCGACGCGCCGAGGCGCTGGCGCAGGGGGTATGGGTCCCCCCCACCGACCTGACCCTGGCCTACGTCCGTGCGCAACCGGTGGGGCAGCTCTTCGCCACCGTCTCAAACGGAGTCCGGACCATGCCCGCCTACGGTCAGCTCATCCCCCCGGAGGAGCGCTGGTGGAGCCTCCTGTACCTCCGCGCGCTGCAGCGGCGGTCGGCGGCCTCGCTCGCGGACGTGCCCGCCGCCCAGCAACGGGCTCTCGAGTAAGGAACGGCAGCCGTGACCGTGACCCCCCTTCCGATGGCGGGCGAGCCTGGCGGCGACGAGCCCGACGGCGCCGTGCGCCTCGGCGACCTCAGCCCTCGCGTGGAGCGCGCCACCGCTGCCACCGGAGCCGGGTTGCTCCTCGCCAGCGTCGCGCTGGGCGTGGCGGAGGGCGACAGCCTCCACCGGCTCTCCTCCTCCTACCTGGTGGCGTTCCTGCTCGTGCTGAGCTTGGGGCTGGGCGCACTCTTCTGGGTAACGCTGCAACACCTCGTCGGCGCCCGTCGGAGCGTCGCGGTCCGCCGCCTCGGCGAGCTCCTGGCCTCGTCGATGCCAACGCTGGCGGTACTCTCGCTTCCGATCGTGGTGCCGGCGCTGCTCGGCTCCGCCCAGCTCTTCCCCTGGCTGGAGGGCGCCGGGACGGAGCCGCAGCCCGGGAACGCGGCGGGACGCCCGTACCTGACCCGGGGTTTCTTCGGCGCCCGGTGGGCGCTCTACTTCGGCTTCTGGATCGCCGTCGGGAGCTGGATGCTCCGCCGTTCCGTCGCTCAGGACGACGCGGGCGACCTCGCTCCGCTCCGCCGCGTGCGCGAACTGAGCCCGCTCGTGATGATCGGGATCGCGCTGACCGTGACCTTCGCGTCCGTCGACTACGTGATGTCCCTCGACCCGACCTGGCACTCCGCCCTCTTCGGCGTCTACTTCCTCTCCGGCTGCGTGACCGCGGCGGTCGCGGCGATGGTGCTGATGGTCGCGTTCCTCCACCAGCACGGGCGCCTCCTGCGCACCGTCACCACGCCCCACCTCCACGATCTGGGACGGACCCTGTTCGTCTGTGCCCTATCCTGGGCGTACCTGGCGTTCTCCCAGTTCTTGCTGATCTGGTACGCCGCCGTCCCTGAGGAGATGGCACATTACGCCGTGCGAGCCCGCGGCGGTTGGCTCGGCGTCGCGGTCGGGCTCATCCTTGGCCATTTCCTGCTCCCCTTTCTCGGCTTGCTCACGGGCCGCGCGAAGCGCCACGGCCGGGCGCTCTCCTTCTGGGCAGGATGGCTCCTCACCATGCACCTCGTCGACCTGCACTTCGTCGTGACGCCAGCGCTCGACCCCACCGCGGTTCCTTGGCACCCGCTCGACGCCACGTGCTCCCTCGGCCTGCTGGCGCTCCTCGCCGCCGACGTCACGCGTCGGGCCCGGCACTGTGACCTCACACCGGCGCGCGCCCCCCGGCGCTCCACCGAGAGGGCGCGCGAGATCCCCTGAGGAGCGACCATGACGACCGGAGCCGAAAGACCGCACGTGGGCGCCGCCGCCACCTTGGCGGCGATCGTGGGGCTCGCCCTGGTCGGCACCCTCAGCACCGTGACGGTCCTGGTTCAAATCGCCACCGAACGGGAGGTGACGCGAAAGGGCGGCGAGGTGAGCACCCGCGCCCACCTCGACCTCGAGAACGCCCAGCGCGCCGAACTCGAGGAGGAAACGCAGTGGGTGGACCGGCAGGCGGGGGTCCTGTCCATCCCGATTGACCGCGCCATGGAGCTGGTGGTCGAGCAGCTAGCGCGTGCTCCGGCGAGCGCGTCCCCCGAGCCCCCCGGATCGCTCCCGACGCCGGCTGCACCGCCGCCCTCCCCCTCGACCCCACTCCCACCTCGCACCTCGATCGATGCGCCGCGCTGAGCTCCCCGGATCGGTGACACTCCGGCCGCCCCCACCACCGCGGAGGAGGCCGTTCCGATGATCCTCGTCGCGGCCGCCGCGATCGAGCTCGCGGGGACGCCCGCGGCTTGCGCGAGCACGGCCCCACGCACGCTGCCCGTCGTGCCAGCGTCCCCCTCGTTCTGGGTGCCGACCGCGAGCTCGACCGCGGCGGCGCACTTCGACGGGCTCTTCACGATGCTGCTGGTCGTCGCCGCCGCGACGGCCGTCGGCACACTGGCCGCGATGGTCATGGTCACGGTCCGTCGGGGCCTGCCGCGAGGTCCAGTCCCCCCGACGTCCGGGCCCGCCACACGCCGCCTGACACGCGCGTTGACGTGGACCGTCCTACCCCTGGGTCTGGTCGCCGCGCTCCTCGCCGGCGGGGTCGCCGGGTACCTCGACCTCCGGATCGCCCCGTCGGACGCGATCGAAATCCGCGTCGACGCCCGGCGGTACGCCTGGTGCTTCACCTACCCGAATGGCATCTCCGACGGCACCCTGCACGTCCCCATCGACACGCCGGTACGCCTCGTCCTGAGCTCCGAGGACGCAACCCACAGCCTGCACCTCCCCGACTTCCGCACCAAGGTGGACGCGGTGCCGGGCCGAGAAACCGAGCTGTGGTTCGAGGCGACTCGGGTCGGGCAATTCCCGGCCTTCTGCGCCGAGCACTGCGGCCCCGGCCACGCAGACATGCACGCGACGGTCGTCGTGCACGAGCCCGACGGCTACGAAAAGTGGCTGGAGACACGCGAGCAGGAGAGCATGCCGAAGGATCCGGTGGAGCTCGGCGCGGAGCTCTATCGGAAGCACGCCTGCGCCACCTGCCACTCGACCGATGGACGCTCGCTGGTGGGGCCGACGCTCCGGGGGCTCTTCGGCCGCGAGGTCTTGCTGACGGACGGCACCCGCCTGTGGGCCAACGAGGGATACCTCATCGAGTCGGTCCTGCAGCCGCAGGCGAAGATCGTGAAGGGTTACGCCCCCGCCATGCCGACCTACCAGGGGAGGATCGACGGCGCCGAAACCGCGGGCCTGGTCGAGTACATGAAGACGCTGCGGTGAACGCCCGGTGCGGTCGCGCGACGCGCGTTGACCGCGCCGGCGCCCGGGGCACGCCGCCGGATCCGGCCGGCAAACCGCCGCGGGCGGCGCGTGCCGCGCGCGCAGCGTGCGTTCGCGCTATCCTGAGGCCAATCGCCCCGTGACCTCCATCGCCAACGGCACCGTCATCGCTGACCGCTATCGCCTCATCGAGAGGTTGGGCGAGGGGAGCATGGGATCCGTCTGGCGCGCCGAGCACCTGACGCTGGGCTCCGAGGTCGCGATCAAGCTGCTGGACGAGTCCATCGCCCGCCACAGCGTGGCGCTCGCGCGCTTCATGAGGGAGGCGCGCTCGGCCGCGTCGCTCAAGAGCGTCCACGTGGTGCAGATCCACGACTTCGGTGTCGTGGGCGGGGTCCCGTACATCGCGATGGAGCTCTTGCGGGGGGAGACGCTCGGCGCGCGCGTCCGCCGCTCGGGACGGCTCAGCCCCGCGGAGACGGCGCTGATCATCACCCACGTCGCGCGCGCCGTCGGCAAGGCGCACGACGCGGGCGTCGTGCACCGCGATCTCAAGCCGGACAACATCTACATCGTGAGGGAGGAGGAGGAGGAGTTCGCGAAGGTGCTCGACTTCGGCGTGGCGAAGGCCGGCGAGGGCGCCTACGCCGCGACCCTGACCTCCGCCGGCAAGCTCCTGGGGACGCCCGCCTACATGAGCGCAGAGCAGGCCGCCGGGGAGCCGGTCGACCGACGGACAGACCTCTGGGCGATGGCCGTGATCGCGTTCGAGTGCCTCACCGGCACGCTCCCCTTCATCGGCGACGATCTGCCCGACTTGCTCCACGCGATCCACGACGGCCCCATCCCGATCCCCTCGCGGCTCGGCCGCGTGCCGGACGGGTTCGACGCCTGGTTCGCGCGCGGGGTGGCGCGCCGGGTCGACGATCGTTTCCGATCGGCGCGAGAGATGGCGGCCGAGCTCCGCCGCGTCTGCGCGATCGACGACGTCGGCTCGCGGCCAGCGCGCTCGCTCGCCGCCGCCCGGCGGACCGCGGAGGACGATGAAGAGGAGATTGAGCCCACTGGCGCGCGGATCGCGGGGGCGCTCGGGCTCCCAGCCTCGCCGGAGGAGGAGGCCTCGTCGAGCAGCGCCTTCGACGACATCATCCGGGACCACGACATCCTGCTCGACGGTCGGGCGCGCCCCGCCGACGACATCCTGACCGACGCCGACTTCGACGAGGAGACCGGCAACGTGACCGCGACGAAGGGGGCCGAGATCGCCGCCGCCGTGGTGTCGCCGGTGTCGCCCCCACGACGATCGGTCAGGCCGCCCCCGAAGCCCCACCGCCCGCCCGACCCGTCCCCGGTGAACCTGCTGGAGTCGCCATTCCAGGCCCCCGTTGAGCCAACGCCGGAGCCCTCGGGCCCGCTCGCCCTGGCGAGCGGAGCGCCGACATCGGAGGGCATTGCGAGCGCTGCCACCGTGGTCACCGTGACCCCGCGTCACGGTGAGCCGTCGAGCCTGCTGTTCGTGGCTGGCGCCTTCGTGGTGCTAGTGACCGTGGTGGCGTTGATCGGCTACGCGCTGATGGACGATGGCGCGAGCGGCGCGGACGCGACGACAAGGGCACCAGGGGTCACGGAGACTCTAGCGCCCACCGGCTCGGCCGCGGCGGCGCCCTCGATCCCCGCCGCCAACCCGAGCCCGAGCGCCTCGATGGCGGACGCGGGAGCTCCGCCGCCATCGGTCGTGCCGGACATCGAGCTACCCTGAGGCCCGGCTGCGATCGAACGCGGCGGAGCGCCGACGGTCATGGCTGGCGGGGAGATGGGAGCGAGCCTGGAGCGGCCGCCGCGGGCTCGTCACACGCGAGGATCGCCTCGACGACGCGGTCGATGCGCTGCCGCGCCGCGCCGTGCTCCGTGACGCCGTTGACGACCACGGAGAACACAACCGGCGTGCCACGCCCGGGCAACAACACGTAGCCGCTGAGCGCGTCGGCCCGAGCGAGCGTGCCGGTCTTGGCCCGCACTGACCGCGCCCGCTTCTGCGCGCGGAACCTGGACGTGAGCGTCCCGTCGAGCCCCCCGACCGCGAGCTGCGCGACAAACTCGCTGGCCAGGGCAGGATCGCGCTGCACCGCCACGAGGACCTTGGCGATGGTGTCGGCGCTGGCCCGGTTCGCATCGAAGAGGCCGGACCCGTTGGTAACGCGGAACCCCGCATCAGCCGCCCCGACGGTGCGGACCCACTCGGTGACGACCGCGGCGGCACGAGCGAACGACGCCGGTTCGCCGTTCGGCCCCACGCCGAGCGACTTGAACACCATCTCCGCGTAGAAGTTGTCGCTCTTCTTGCCCAGCTCGGCGAGCAGGTGACCGAGCGGCGCGGAGGCGTGGAGGGCGAGGCTCCGGCGCTCGCCGCTCCCGCCCGTGGCAACCTCGCCGCGAACGGGGATCCCCGCGCGCTCCAACAGATGCTCGAGCACGCGACCGGCCAGCAGCGTGGGGTCGTCCACCCGCCGCGCGAAGCGGAGCCGGGGGAGCCCCTCCGCCACCTCCCCCGAGAGTCGGGCGTCAATGCCGCCCGCTCGCTCTCGCCAATCGATGCGCAAATCCTGGCCACGCCCCGCGGGCGCCGTGACGAAGCTCCCCGACGGAGCCACCAGACCCGGGGGCTCGAACCACACCCGCGCGGGTTGTCCGGCCTGCAGGGGGAGCACGTTGGCGGTCACCGCGTTGCGATCCAGCGAGAGCGCGCAGACGGGCGCCCGAAAGCTCGCCCACTCGTTCGGCTGCTGGTCGAAGGCCGGCGGCACGGTCTGGGTATCGAACCGCGAGCCGTCGACCAGGATGCGCCCCTCGATCCGGCGCACGCCCATGGCGGAGAGCTGCCGGACGAGCCCCGCGAGATCGTCGGTGGTGAGCGAGGGATCGCCGGACCCACGGAGCACCAGGTCCCCGATGTGATCCCCGCGGATCTCGCCGTACAGACCGGTGACAAAGCGGTGGTGCGGACCCAGCCTGGCGAGGGCCACCGCCGCGGTGAAGAGCTTGGCGTTCGAGGCCGGGTTGAGCGGCGTGCGCTCGGCGACGCGCGCGAGGTGACGCCCGTCGCCGGGGTCGATGACCGCCACTCCGGCGACGCCCCCCCGCTCGCGCGCCCACGTCCCCAGCGCCTCCGCAGCCGCCTGGACCGCCGCGTTGCCTCCGCGGTCGGGCTTCGAACGGGCCGGAGCGGCCTCGGCCGCGCCGCCTGCCGGGGTGCCTCCCGTGGGCACGACGGGGACGGGGCGCGCCAGCGCCGGCCACCCCGCGAGCAGCGAGAGTCCCGCGACCAGCGACCCAACGAGCAGTGGCACGGACCACCGCCCTCGAGGCATTCGAACCGTCACGGTGACGCGATACCGAGACCCGGGGGTGCGGCTCAACCCCGTTCGACGGCTTGGCGAACCGCCTGCGCTCTCCGCGCGCCCCCGCCTCTCCGCTCGGCGCGATCGGCCCGAGAGCCTCGCACGAGAGCGACAAGCGGTTCGCCTGCTGTTTCGGCGCCCCGGTCGACACCCCCCTGGCACCAAGGGTTGCCAGGGGTGAGGGGGCGCCGCCCAGCCGGACTTCGGCGAGATCTGCGGCTTGTTCTTCGCTCTGGAGCGTTGGTCTGCCGCGCCAAGCCAACCGATCGCCGCTCCGACGCGTCACGACGGGCCCGACGTCTGACGCAATGACGAGGCCGGCCGGTGGATCGCCCTAGGCAGCGCTCGGCCGCTTGCATTCGCGGGCCGGCTCGGCGACAAGTGCCGCGCCTTGGCCCCCTGGCTCCGTTCCGCTCCCCTCCTGCTCGGGCTGGTCGTCGTGGCGCCCGGGACCGCGCACGCGGAGGAGCCGACGCGAACGCTGGAGAGCCGCCCTGAGGCCCTTCCCCCACGCAGCGCGCGGCCCCGCGTCGCCCTCGTCGGGCTCTCTCTCACGGCGGGCTTTTACGCGCTGTCTCTTGGCGCCTCGTTCTTGCACCCGGACGCGCCCGGCGCCGAGGAGCTCCGCATCCCGGTGGCCGGCCCGTGGCTCTCGCTCGCCGATACGGGCTGTCCGGACGACGACCCGGACTGCGCTCTGTTTCCGGTCGTGTTTCGCGCCGTGCTCACCTCGATCGATGCCGTTGCGCAGGTCGGAGGCCTCGCGATCGCGAGCGAGAGCTTGTGGATGAACACGCGTCGACCCACCGAGACCGGCTTCCGTCTCGCACCAGTGCGGGTTGGCCGCGAGGGCATCGGCCTCGGGCTGCGCGGTCGCTTCTGACGCGACGCCCCCGCGGCGGCGATGCGTGATCGCGGCTGCGCGATTGCACAACCGCGAGAGTCGTGTTAGCGAGCGCCCCGATGGAGGCCGCCCGGTGAGCCGACGAACGAAGTTCGTCTTAATCACCGGCGGAGTGGTCTCTTCGATCGGCAAGGGGCTCACCTCGGCGAGCGTGGGCGCGCTGATGGAGGCGCGTGGCCTGAAGGTCACGCACATGAAGCTCGACCCCTACATCAACGTCGATCCGGGGACGATGTCGCCGTACCAGCACGGCGAGGTGTTCGTGACGGACGACGGCGCTGAGACCGACCTCGACCTCGGTCACTACGAGCGCTTCACCAGCTGCCGTCTCACCCAGAAGGCCAACGTGACGACGGGCCGCATCTACTGGTCCGTCATCACCAAGGAGCGCGAGGGGCAGTACCTCGGCGGGACGGTGCAGGTGATCCCGCACATCACCGACGAGATCAAGGCCCGCGTCTACGAGGGGACGGCCGACGCCGACATCGGCATCATCGAGGTGGGCGGCACCGTCGGCGACATCGAGTCGCTGCCTTTCCTGGAAGCACTGCGGCAGCTCAAGCACGAGGCTGGCCCCCAGAACGCGCTCAGCCTACACGTCACCCTGGTCCCGTACATCGCCGGCTCCGGCGAGCTCAAGACCAAGCCGACGCAGCACTCGGTCGCCGAGATGCGCGAGATCGGGATCCAGCCGGACGTGCTCGTCTGCCGCTGCGACCGGCCCATCGCGCACGGCCTCAAGGAGAAGATCGCGCTCTTCTCGAACGTGCCGGTCAACCGCGTGATCGCCGCCCCGGACGTCGGGTGCATCTACGAGCTCCCCCTCGTGCTGCACGCCGAGGGCTTGGACGAGGTGATCACCGAGCGGCTGAACATCTGGTCGCGACAGCCGGATCTGTCCCCGTGGCAGGCCACCGTCGAGAAGTTCAAGAAGCCGCGGCGCGGGACGGTCAAGATCGCGGTGGTCGGCAAGTACGTCCACCTCAAGGACAGCTACAAGTCGCTCCACGAGGCGCTGGTCCACGGCGCGCTCGCCAACGAGGTGGCGGTGGAGCTCGCGTACATCGACTCCGAGGAGATCGAGCGCGGCTCGGCCAGTGAGCTGGTCGGCGGCGCGCACGGCGTGCTGGTACCGGGCGGCTTCGGGGATCGCGGCATCGAGGGGAAGATCGCGGCCATCCGGTGGGCCCGCGAGCAGCGGGTCCCCTTCTTCGGCATCTGCCTTGGCATGCAGCTGGCTGTGGTGGAGTTCGCCCGGCACGTCTGCGGTCTGACGGACGCGAACTCGACCGAGTTCGTCCGCGACTGTCCCCACCCCGTCATCGACCTCATGGCGGACCAGCGCGGGGTGAAAGACCGGGGAGGAACCATGCGGCTCGGTGCCTACCCCTGTGCAACGGACGCGGGGAGCCTGGTCGAGCGCATCTACGACGCGCGGGAGATCAGCGAACGCCATCGCCACCGGTACGAGTTCAACAACTCGTACCGCGAGCGCCTGTCCACGGCCGGGCTGGTGCTGAGCGGGAAGAGCCCCGACGGACGCCTGGTCGAGACGGTGGAGCTCCGGGATCACCCCCACTTCGTCGGCTGCCAGTTCCACCCGGAGTTCAAGAGCCGTCCGCTCGCGGCGCACCCGCTGTTCTCGGCCTTCGTCGCCGCCGCGGTGTTCCGCCGCGACCTGGTCGATCCCGTCCCCGGCGCCACCGAGGACGAGCCCTCCCCCTCCGAGGGGGTGCGAAGGCTCAGCTGAGCGCCCGGGCGCGACTCCCGGACACCGGTGGCGCGATCGGGGTGAGGCGGGGCGGGCGCGCGGCGCCCGGCCCCCCGCGCGGACTCCGCGCCGCAAGGGCAGCGCGGAGCGGACGCGCAGGGCCGAGCGCGGGACGACGACGCCCGGCGCCGCTCACCACTCGCAGTTGTACGGCGCCATCGCCTGCTTGGTCGACTCCATGGCCTGCTTGCAGCCCATGGCGAGGCTCGCCTTCCCCGCCGGTGACGCGGCGGCCTGCTTCCAGCTCGTGCGCATCTGATCGAAGGCCCCCTTCATGCTCTTCTTCGCTTCGTCGGGGATCTTGGTGCTGGTGTTGAGGCACTTCTCGTACTTCTCGATGTACTCGTCGCACTCGGCGACCCCGATCTTGTCGCCGCCGCCCTCGCTGCTGGCCTCGGCCTTCTCCTCTTTGCTGCCACCCAGCGGGTTCTTGCACGCGAGGAGCACGCCCAGCACGGTCAGCGCGAGGAACCCCTTCTCGAATCCAGCAAGCTTCATCATCGTCATTTCCCTTTCTGGCCCCGGGCGCTGCCAGTACGGCGCACCCTTCTCGAGCGGAGGCGCTCGGCATCGCCGGCGCCCTGCCCCGATAGCGGGCGGGACGCTAGCTTGCCCCGTCGACGAAGGGAACGATCCTCGACGCCGCGGACCGCGGGACGCGAGGCGCGGTGAGGGTCGGTGCCGAGAGAAAGCCCGCGGTCACCGGCCGGTGCGGCGTGGCGCGCGCCCGGAGGCGGGCCGGCCGCTCGGGACAGGACGCTCGTGGGGGCTGGGGGAGCCCTGGGGGGCCTGTGGTATCAGACGGGGATGAAGCGGCGCCTCGCGGTGATGGGACTGTGGGCGGGGCTCGGCTGCGCGCGCACGGAAGTCGTCGAGACCGCCCTGCACGGCGATCTCGGCTCGCTCCAGCGAGAGATCGCCGCTGCCCAGTCCGACCATCGGGTCCGGCCGGCAGCGCTCGCCGATCTCGCCGCGGCGGTGGCGAGCCGAGAGGTGCGCTCCGCCACGGGAGACGCCGCGGTGCGACGGCTCGAGCAGGTGCGACCGTGCGCCGACCGCCTGCGCCGCGTCGTCCGCGACCGCGCCCGGCGCCGTGACGACGCCGGAGCCGCAGCGACCACGATCCTGCTCGAGGCCGGGCACCTGCGCCCCGCGCCCCTGGTGGCGAGGTACCGTGACTCGGCGAGCGGTGCGTGGCGGGCCGTGGCCGCGCGCGCGATGATCGCGCCTGAGGACTGGCTCGCTCGTCAAGCCGCGATGGTCGACCCCGACGAGCGCGTCCGCCGCGCCGCGCTGACCGCCGCGATGGTGAGCCCGGCGCCCGACGATCTGGCGGCCCTGCTGGCCGTCGCCCGCGTCGATCCGGACCCCGAAGCGCGGGTCCTCGCCGTCCACGCGGCGGGGGCGCTCGGCGGCTCGCGCGCCGTGGAGGCGCTGGCCGACCGCTGGGCGCGGGCGGACGAGCCCGTCCGCCGCGCGACGGTGAGCGCCTGGAGCGCACCCGCGTCCTACGAGGCCGGAGGACGCGAACGCCTGCTGCACGTCGTGACCGACTCCGCCGGCCTTCCGGCGCTCGAAGCCGCGGCCGCGCTGGCGAAGCGAGGTGGCGCGGAAGGCCTTGCCGGGGTGGCAACGCTCGTGCGCGGGATCGCGAGCGGGTCGGCCACGGAGCGCCGCCAGGCCATTCGCCTCGCCCCACTCGAGCCCCCCGAGGCGCTCGCGGCGATCGAGGCCGCCGCCGACGAATCGGAGCGTGAGGTGCGGGTGATGGCGCTCGCGCGACTGGTCGAGCGGGCGCGGACCCGCACCGCCGCACGGGAGTCCCTCCGCGAGCTCGCCGCGGCGGATCCCGAGGACCCGGTCGCGCAGCAGGCGCGGGCGGCGCTCGCGGCAACGGGTGACGACTCCATGCGCCCGCAGCTCCTCGCCGAGCTCACGGCCCCGCGCTCGTACCGACGACGGCGAGCCGCGCTCGGACTGATCGCGCTCGGGGACCCGGCGCGGGCGGCGACGGCGCTCGGGGACGACGACCCCTCCGTGCGCACCTCCGTCGCCTGCTCGATCCTCGAGGGCGCGGCCGCCTCGAGGCGGTGACCACCCTCCACGCCCAGGCGCGGCCCCCCGGGCGAGGCGGAAGATCCGTTGTGGACGCTGCGGTTCTGCGCGATCCTGGCGGCTCCGTCGGGTGATCGACCTCACGCCGGCTCCCCCGCCCCCCACCGGGACCTTGGCTCCGATGAAGAAAGCTCCTCCCCGAAATCCGCCGTCACCCTTCCCGCGACGCGAGCTCGGGATCCTGCTTCACCCCTCCTCCTTCTTCAATCGCGAGGACGTCGGGACGCTCGGCAAGACCGCCTTCGCCTTCGTCGATTGGCTCGGCGCCTGTGGCGCGACCCTCTGGCAGATCCTCCCTTTGACCCCGAACGGCCAGTACGACTCGCCCTACTTCAGCGAGTCTGCCTTCGCGGGCAACCCCTGGCTCATCGATCTCGAGCTCCTCGCGGAGGCGGGGCTGCTCGAGCGCCCCTCCCTCTACCCGGAGCCTCACGACCACCGGATCCCCTTCGAGGAGCTGGCGACCCGCAAGCGCCCGGCCCTCCTCGAGGCGGCGCGGCGGCTGCTCGAGAGTCCGAACCACCCATGGCGCCCCGCCTTCGCCGCCTTCTGCGCGGAACAGGACTGGCTCACGGACACCTGCCACTACTACGCGCTGAAGGAGGAGCACCGAGACGCCCCTTGGTGGCGGTGGCCGCGGCCCCTGCGCGCTCGGGAGCCGGGCGCGGTGACGGCGTCTCGCCAGGCGCTCGCGGCGAGGATCGAGATCCATCGCGCCGTCTTCTTCCTGTTCGAGCAGCAGTGGCGCGATCTCCGAGCCTACGCGAACGCGCGGGGGATCCGCATCCTGGGCGATCTCCCCATCTATGTGAACCACGACTCGGTCGACGTGTGGGTGCACCAGGACCAGTTCGAACTCGACGACGAGGGCGGGCTCGTCGTGCAGTCGGGGGTACCCCCAGACTACTTCAGCGAGACGGGACAGCTCTGGGCTAACCCCATCTACGCCTGGGAGCGAATGAAGAGCGACGGGTACGCCTGGTGGGTGCGCCGCCTCGGGCGCTGCCTCGAGCTGTCAGACCTGGTCCGGATCGACCATTTCCGCGCGCTCTCGGCCTACTGGGAGGTGCCGGGAGACGCCGTCGACGCCCGCAGCGGCCGCTGGAGGCCAGGACCGGGCCAGCCGTTCTTGGACGTATTGGCCCGACATTTCCCCAGCCGACCCTTCGTGGCCGAGGATCTCGGCACCCTGGACGACGACGTCTACCAGCTGCGCGACGGCAATGGGCTCTTCGGGATGCGCATCCTGCAATTCGGTTTCGACGGCATGCCGGACAACCTCCACCGTCCCCACGTCTTTCCTCCAGAGACGATTGCGTACACGGGCACGCACGACAACGACACAGTGGCGAGCTGGTGGCGGGGCCTCGATCGCGAGCGACAGGCGGAGATCGCTGAGTACTACCGGTTCAGCGTCGACGACGACGTCGGACGGGTCGTCTGGGCGCTGATCGAAGCCACCATCGCGTGCCGCTCCAACGTGGCCGTCATCCCCATGCAGGATCTACTGGTGCTCGACGGCCGCGCGCGCATGAACGACCCGGCCTCCTTCGTCGGCAATTGGGCCTGGCGCCTGCCCCCGAACGGGCTGAGCGCCGAGCTCGCCGTGTCGGTCCGACGCCTGGTCGAGCAGTATCGCCCAACCATACCGGCTGAGCCGGACGCCGCGACCTGACCTGGGCGCCGCTGCGCGCCGCGCGTGCTCACTGCATCGCAACGACGGCAGCGGGGCTGATGCGGCCCAGCAATTCGCGCGCCGGGGCGTACTCGGGCTGCTCGGTGAGCACGGCCTTCAGCGTCGTCACCGCCTCGTCGCGCTTGCCCACGGCGCGGGCCATGCGAGCGAGCTCCACGCGGGACTCGACCCCGGGCTCGGCGTCCGCCCAGCGGCGAGCGGCGCGGTAGGCGTCACCCCAGCTCTCGGTGGCGGCCGCCGCGCGCGTCAGCGCGGCGAGGACGCGGGGATCGTCGGGGTGGCGACGGGCCAGGCCGCGGAGGTCACCGTAGGCCTTGAGCTCCCGGCCCTCCTCGAGCAGCGCGGCGGCCGCCTCGACCCCGGCGGCGACCGGATCGTCCGCCGGAGCGGCGACCGGAGCGACCGGAGCGGCTTCGCCGTCGGCGTCGGCGACGGCGAGCTCGGCGCTCGCCTCCTCGCGCTCCGCTTCGTCGCCCGCGGGCGGAGCGAGCTCCATCTCGTCGGTGTCGTCGCCGTTGGCAGTCTCGACGACGATTGGCGCCTCGACGACGATTGGCGCCTCGACGACGAGGGGGGCCTCGGGGGCGACCGCCGGCGCGGGCGGCGCCAGGGGAGCCGCGGCAACCGGCGAGGCCGGCGCGGCCTCGCCCGGGAGTACCGCCGGTGCGGTCGACGGCTTCGGCACCCACCGCTCGAGCTGGGCGAGCGCCGACCCCGCGCTCGCCCCGAGCCCCTGCACGGTGACGGGGTCGACCACGCCCCAAGCCACCAGCCCACCCGCCGCCAGGATCCCCACCGCCGCGGACGCAGCCACGAAACGCCGCCGCCGGACGCGCGCCCGCCGCGGCTCCTCGAGCGCGATTTCCAGCGCTTCCCGGAGGGCGCTCGCGGACTGGAAGCGCTGCTCCGGATTGCGCGCGAGAGCCTTCATGATCGTCTGGTCGAGCATCTTCGGTATTCCTCCCTGGGGCGCCCGCCGGGAGACGGGCTCGGGCTGCTGCCGGCGCCGGCCGCCGAAAAGCAGGACGGCGCCCGCGCCGTCCTGGGGCAGCGCGCCGGTGAGCAGCTCGTAGAGGACGGCGCCGAGCGAGTACACGTCGCTGCGCACGTCCGCCGTGCCGAGCGCCTGCTCGGGTGCCATGTACTCGGGCGTACCGAAGACTTCGACCGCCTCGGCGACGGGCTCCCCGGTCGGCGCGCGCGCCATGCGCTCGGCCACTCCGAAGTCGAGCAGCTTCAGCGTGCCGCTCCGGGTAAAGAAGAGGTTGCCCGGCTTGATGTCTCGGTGGACCACTCCGGCCGCGTGCGCCACCTCCAGCGCGCGACAGGCCTGGACGCCGAGGTCGGCAACCTCGCGCCAGGAGAGCTGGGGCGCGCGGCCGAGGCGCTGGTCGAGCGCCTCTCCGTCGAGGTACTCCATCACGTAGAAGGGACGACCGTCCGTGGCGACGCCAAAATCGAACACCGTGACCAGGTTCTCGTGGCGCAGCTGCGCGATGGCGCGCGCCTCGGACCGGAAGCGCTCGGAGTGCTCCTTCGCCCCGCTCCCGGGCGCGCTGAGCGCCTTGATCGCCACCCGGCGCCCGAGATCGACGTGCTCAGCCTCGTACACGGTGCCCATCGCGCCCTGCCCCAGCGTCCGCACCAACCGGTAGCGGGTCCCCGGCAACAGGCCCGTTTCACTGGCCTCGACGGCGAGCGGGGCGCGCATCGTGAAGGAGGGGGCGTCGGCGGAGAGGGAGCGAGCCTCGGCGACCAGACGCGCGAACTCGGCGCGGGTCCGCGCCGGCTCGGCGGGGTAGAGGCGCCGAACGAGGTTCGAGACGCGCGCGTGCACGCTGCGCTCGCCATCCGCCGGGGAAGGGGCACCCTTGAGGAGCGCGACCAGATCCGTCATGGCCTCGCGCGCCGAAGCGTACCGGGCGGAGATCTTGTGGGCTGTCAGCTTCGCGACGATGGCGTCGAGCTCGTGGGGGGCGTCGATCCCGTCCGCGAGCGGGGTCAAGCGCCGTTCGCCCGCGGCGACCGCGGTCAGATGCTCGCTCGCCTCCCCGGTGAGGAAGCGCCGCCCCGCCAGCAACTCCCAGAGCATGACGCCCACCGCGTAGAGGTCCGCGGGCGCGCCGCCTGGCGTGTTGTTGGCCACCTCGGGCGCAACGTAGCCCGGCTTCGCGAAGACGACGCCGGCGACGGTGTGACAGCGGCGGTTCTCGCCGCGCGCGGTGCCGAAGTCGATGAGCTTGACCTCGCCGCCATACCCCACCATCACGTTCTGCGGGCTGAGGTCGCGATGCACGATGGCGAGCGGTCGTCCCGCCGCGTCGGTCCGCTCGTGCACGTGCGCGAGCGCGTCCGTGACCGCCACCCCAATCGCGACGGCGTCGGGCCACGAGACGCGCGTACCGAGCTGTGTCGCCCGGTGCCGGAGCTCGCCGAGGTGGCGCCCCTCGACGTACTCCAGCACCACGTAGGGCTTTCCGGACGGGTCGATGCTCGCCTCCTGGATCTGAGCCACGCCAGGGTGGCAGAGCTGCGCCTGGATCCGGGCCTCGTCCAGGAACCGCGCGAGGAACGACCGGTCCGCCGCATGCTCGCGCCGGATGATCTTCACCACGCAGGGCCGCTCGGCGCCCTCGATGCCACCCGCCGTGGCGAGGAAGACCTCCCCCATGCCCCCCCGGGCCATGTGCTTGAGCAGCACGAGACGCCCGAAGCGGCGCGGGAGAAGCGCCTCCGGGGGCTGCCCGGCGGCTGCCTCACCCGCAGCGGGCTCTCCGTTCCGTTCCGCTGGCTTCGGGTCGAAGGTCGCCGGGTCTCGGGGCTGCATGGCACCATGGTGCCAATGTAGGTGTAGGTGGCCAAGAAAGCTGGCGCGCGCTAACCCCGGGGCGAGCGTGGCTCGCCCGAGTTGTTCCGTCGCACCCCGGGACTAGACTCCCCGCACGGCGTGATACGGCCTTCCTCCCCCCGAAAGCCCGCCCGGCCCTCGCAGGGTGCACGGGGAAGTCGCCGCCGCGGCACCGGCCCGGTGGCCGTCCGTGCCGCTTCAGGGCCCTCGGGCCAGACCGGAGGTTGCCGCGCTGCCGCACCTGCGGTAGCGGCGCGCATCGGCAATGGTCCGTCGAGAGGGCTCGCCCTCGCCGGGACGAGGGGCGACCGGCAGCGCGGCCCCTGGCTGTGAACGAGAGCGATCATTCGAGAATCAGGAGACTTTCATGAACAAGGGAACCGCCATCGTCGGGTTCTTCCTGTGCTTCCTCGCCGGGATGGCCCTCATGTGGGGGATCGAGAACCGCGGCTCCGGCGCGATCAAGGCCGAGAAGGCCTCAGGTCCGGTCGACCACACCACCGCCAGCATCCCCGTCGACCCTGCCAAGGACCCCATCTGGGGCAACTTGGACGCCCCGGTGACCATCGTCGAGATCAGTGACTTCGAGTGCCCGTTCTGCTCACGGGTCGAGCCGACCATCGAACAGGTCAAGAGCGAGTACGGTCCGGAGAAGATCCGCATCGTGTGGAAGAACAACCCCCTTCCCTTCCACAAGAACGCTCGCGCCGCGCACGAAGCGTCGGTCGCCGTCTTCGAGGCCGCCGGCGGCGGGAAGAAGGGCAGCGAGGCCTTCTGGAAGTTTCACCAGACCGCCTTCAAGAACAGCAAGGCGCTCACCGAGGGCAACCTGCTGCAGTGGGCGGAGCAGTCCGGGACGGACATGGCCAAGTACAAGGAGCTCGTGAAGAGCCCGGCGGTCAAGGCCAAGGTCGACAAAGATCTCGCGATGGCGCGGTCCATCGGAGCGCGCGGGACGCCGAATTTCCGCATCAACGGCGTCGAGGTGAGCGGCGCCCAGCCGCTGAACAAGTTCAAGGAGGTGATCGAGAACGAGCTCGCCGAGGCCAAGCGCCTCGCCGCCTCCGGCACCAAGCCCGGTGACATCTACCTCGCCCGCCTCAAGAAGAACGCCGGGGACCCCAAGGACCAGAAGGAGGCCAAGCCCGACGAGGACCGCAAGCCGCCGGCCGAGGACACCACGATCTGGAAGGTCCCCGTCGACAAGGACGACCCCGTCCGGGGGCCCAAGGACGCGCTGGTGACCATCGTGGAGTGGTCCGACTTCCAGTGCCCCTTCTGCAAGCGCGTGGAAGAGACGATGGACAAGGTCGTCGAGAAGTACAAGGACGACGTCCGCGTCGTTTGGAAGGACAACGCCCTACCCTTCCACAACCGCGCCAAGCCAGCCGCAGCGGTGGGCCGCGCTGCCTACGACAAGGGTGGAGACAAGCTCTTCTGGGACGCGCACCGGGCCCTCTTCGAGAGCCACCCCAAGCTGGAGGACGCGGACCTCGAGGCGGTCAGCAAGAAGCTCGGCCTGAGCTGGGATGCGGTGAAGACCGCGATCGCGACCAACAAGTACGAGGCGAAGATCACGCAGAGCATGGATCAGGCCTCCGAGCTCAGCGCCCGCGGAACGCCGCACTTCTTCGTCAACGGGCAGCGATTGAGCGGCGCTCAGCCGTTCGAGAAGTTCCAGGAGCTGATCGACAAGCGCCTGGCCGAGGCGAAGAAGCTCGTAGCGAGCGGCACTCCGAAGGCGGACGTCTACGCCAAGATCATGGAGACGGCGAAGGGGCCCCCGCCGCCAGAAACCAAGGACATCGCGGCGCCGCCGGGCGACGCGCCGTTCAAGGGCAGCGCGAACGCGAAGGTCGTCGTCCAAGTCTTCGGCGACTACCAGTGTCCGTTCTCGAACCGCGCGGAGGCGACCGTCAAGGAGATCGAGAAGGCCTACGGCGGCAAGGTCAAGATCGTGTGGCGGCACCTACCACTCCCCATGCACCCGGACGCTGCGCTCGCCCACGAGGCGGCCGTCGAGGCCTTCGTTCAGAAAGGCAACGCCGGGTTCTGGAAGTTCCACGACGCCCTGTTCGCACGGCAGAAGCAGCCTGACGCCTTCAAGCAACCGAGCCTGGAGAAGCTGGCTCAGGAGCAGGGCCTCGACCTGGCCAAGTTCAAGGCGGCGCTCGACTCGCGCAAGCACAAGGCCAGGGTGGAAGTGGACACGAAGGTTGCCAGCGGCGCTGGCATCAGCGGCACCCCCGCCGTCGTCGCCAACAAGTACTACGTCAGCGGGGCGCAGCCGTTCCCGGCGTTCAAGAAGGTCATCGAGCTCGCCCTCAAGGAAGCCAAGTGATCTGCCCCGACCCGGCCCGCCGGGAACGCTCCCTCCCTCGTGATGGGGCGCCCCGGCGGACCAGGTCGGCCGTATCTTGGGCGAGCGCGCTCCTGCCGTGGCTCTGGGGAGCGCTCGCCGCCTGCAGCGGGGGGAGCCGGGCCACCCCGACGGCGACCCCGAGCGAGGTGGACCTCGGGTCGCCTCGCGCGGAGGCCGTCACGATGGCCGACGCGCCAGCACCGCGCGCAGCGCAGGCCACCGCGGACGAGCTCCCCGTCGGCGAGCACGACGCCGTGTCCGGGGCACCCGACGCCCCGGTGACGCTCGTGGCCTTCCTGGACTACGAGTGCCCCTTCTGCGCGCGGGTCTGGCCCACGCTGGACGAGCTCCGGCGCGCCTACCCAGAGGCCAAGCTCCGGATCGTCGTCAAGCACAACCCCCTGGCGTTCCACCGCTCCGCGCTGCCGGCGGCCCACGCGGCGCAGGCCGTGCACCTGCTCGCCGGTGACGAGACCTTCTTCGCCTACTCGCGGCGCCTCCTGGTCGAGGGGCGCGCGCTGACGCCCGAGCGCCTCGAGCGCGAGGCCGTCGCGCTCGACATCCCCGTCACCGCGTTCCGCACCGCCCTGTCGGACCCCCGCGTCACCGGCAAGGTCGCGGACGACCTCGCCCTCGCCGCCTTCGTCGGCGCCCACGGGACCCCGGTCTTCCGCGTCAACGGCGTCGAGATCGCGGGCGCTCGACCGGTGGAGGCCTTCACCAGCGTGATTCAGGCTGAGCTCGCCGCCTCTCTCGCCCTGGTCGCGGGAGGGACGCGGCCGGACCGGGTCTACGCCGCCCGGATCGCCGACAACCTCGAGGTGTCGGCGCCGGAACCGGACACGACGGTCTGGGCGGTCCCCATCGGAGCCTCTCCCACCCGCGGTCCCTCGACCGCGCTCGTCACCATCGTCGAGTTCACCGACTTCGCCTGTCCCTACTGCCAGCGCGCCGAGCGTACCCTCGCCGAGATCGAGCAGCGTTACCCAGGCGAGCTCCGCTTCGTGTTCAAGCATCACCCGCTCGCGATGCACCCGCGCAGCCTGCCGGCCGCAATGCTCGCGATCGAGGCGCAGCGGCAGCGCGGCGAGCCCGGCTTCTGGGACGCCGCCGCTCGGCTCTGGGCCTCCGCGCCCGCGTTGGAGGACGCCGATCTCGACCGCATCGCTGGCGCGCTCGGCCTCGACCTCGGCGCGACCCAGCGCGCGATCCTGACCCGGGCGCACCTCGCGATCACCGACGCTGACACGAACCTCGCGGAGGACCTCGGGGCGCGCGGGACGCCGAATTTCTTCGTCAACGGGCGTCACGTCTCGGGCGCTCAGCCCGCGGCGACGTTCGCCACCGTCGTCGAGCAGAGCCTCGTGGAGGCGCGCGCGCTCGTCGCCGACGGGGTGCCGCGGGCCCGCGTCTACGACGAGCTCGTGAAGCGGGGCAAGACGCCGCCCCCACCCAAGAAGAAGCAGGTGCCCCCGCCGACGGCGGCCGAACCGAGCCGCGGCCCCCGGAGCGCGCAGGTCGTGCTCACGCTCTTCTGCGACTTCCAGTGCCCTTTCTGCGCCCAGGTGGTGCCCACTCTGGAGGCCCTGGCCCAGGAGTTTCCGCGAGACCTCCGGATCGTTTGGCGAGATCTGCCGCTCTCGTTCCACCTGCAGTCGCGGCTGGCGGCCGAGGCCGCCCGGGAGGCCTTCGCGCAGCGGGGGGACGCCGGCTTCTGGGCGATGCACGATCTCCTGTTCCAGCACCAGGGCGACCCGGGAGGCCTCGAGCTCGCCGCCCTGCGCGCTCACGCCGCCCGGATCGGGCTCGACGACGCGCGGTTCAACGCCGCGCTGGAGCGGGGCGTCCACGAGCGCGCCATCGAGGCGAATGTCGCCGTGGCGGAACAGGCCGGCATCAGCGGCACGCCCGGCGTGGTGATCAACGGCTACTTCGTGTCCGGGGCGCATGAGCGCCGGGTGTTCCGCCGGGCCGTGCGGCGCGCGCTCGATGACCTCCACCAGGCCCAGCGCCCGTGAGCCACCCCCTCGGTCGCGCTCTGGCGCGTGCGGTCCGCGACCGCACCGCCCGGCCTTCGCGACGTCACCGGGCGTCCCGTGATGTCGCCCGGCACCCGTGATAAGCCTCACACCATGATCATCTACAACCTCTTCCCGCTCCTCGCCGGAAGGTTCACGGAATGGTCACCGCACCTGGTGCGCGCCGCGGCGATGGAGTTCGACTGGGTCTTCGTCAACCCGATCCAGCGACCGGGGCGCTCCGGCAGCCTCTACTCGATCGCCGACTACTTCGACTACCACCCGAGGCTGATCGACCCGGCCTCGGAGGCCCGCCCCGAGGCCCAGGTCCGCGCCGCCCTGGCCGCGGCGCACGGGCTCGGATTGCGCGTGATGACGGATCTGGTCATCAATCACAGCGCCATCGACTCGCCGCTCACGGCTGAGCACCCCGACTGGTACCGGCGGGCGGACGGCCGCGTCGCCCACCCGTCCTGCGTCGAGGACGATGGCCGCCGCGTCGTGTGGCAGGACCTCGCGCAGTTCGACCACGTCCACGGCCGCGATCGGGAGGGCCTCCACGCCTACTTCGTCCGCGTCATCGAGCACCTCCTCGCCCTCGGCTTCGACGGCTTCCGCTGCGACGCCGCGTATCAGGTTCCGGGCGACGTCTGGCGACGCTTGATCGCGGAGACGCAGCGGCGGCACCCCGACGTCGTCTTCGTGGCCGAAACCCTCGGTTGCACCCCGGACCAGACCCGGGAGACGGCGCGCTGTGGGTTCCACTATGTCTTCAACAGCGCCAAGTACTGGAACTTCCACGACCACTGGCTGATGGAGCAGTACGACCTCGTCCGCGAGATCGTACCGTCCATCGCCTTTCCGGAGAGCCACGACACCCCGCGCCTGGCCGAGGTGCTCGACGGCAACGTCGCCGGCCTCAAGCAGCGGTACCTGTTCTCGGCACTGTTCTCCGGGGGGGTCATGGCACCAATGGGCTTCGAGTTCGGCTTCCGCCGCAAGCCGCACGTCGTCCACACGACCCCCGAGGAGTGGGAGACGACGAGCATCGATCTCACCGACTTCATCCGCCGCGTCAACCACGTGAAGCGGTCGTACGGCGTCTTTCAGGAGGACGCCCCCACACAGATCCTGCCCTTCCAAGACCCCAACGTCCTCGTGCTCTGGAAGGGCGCCACCCGCAGCCGCGACGAGGCGCTCATCGTCCTGAACAAGGACATCCAGCACCGCCACGAGTTCCGGTCGGAGGACCTCCGGAGGCTCGTGCAGTCGGGGGCCGCGCTCACCTGCGTGTCACCCGAAAATCCACTCGACTACGTCCACCAGCCCTTCCATTACGATCTGCGCCCGGGCGAGGCCGTCGTCCTGGTCACCACCCGCTGAGGCCCGAGCACGGGGCGCTCGTCGGTTGCTGGCGCGGTGGCCTTGCACTACCGTCGCCCGGCGGAGGTACGCATGAGCAAGGTCGTCATCATCGGTGCAGGGGGCGTCGGCCACGTCGTCGCGCACAAATGCGCCCAGCGCCCAGACGTCTTCTCGGAGATCGTCCTCGCGAGCCGCACCGTGGCGCGCTGCGATGCCATCGCCCGCTCGGTCGCCGAGCTCTCGGGACGGCGTCTCCGCACCGCCTCGGTCGACGCCGACGACGCGCGCCAGGTCACCGCGCTGCTCGAGGCCGAACGCCCGGCGCTGGTGATCCACGTGGCGCTGCCTTACCAAGACCTCGCGATCATGGACGCGTGCCTGGCGGCGGGGGTGGACTACCTCGACACCGCCAATTACGAGCCACCCGACGTGGCCAAGTTCGAGTACCGGTGGCAGTGGGCGTATCGCGAGCGATTCCGTGACGCCGGGCGGATGGCGCTGCTCGGCTCGGGCTTCGACCCGGGCGTCACCAATGTGTTCTGCGCCCACGCCCGCCGCCAGCTGTTCGACTCGATTCGCACCATCGACATCCTGGACTGCAACGCGGGCAGCCACGGGCACCCCTTCGCGACCAATTTCAACCCGGAGATCAACATCCGGGAGATCACGCAACCCGGTCGCTTCTGGGAGCGCGGGGAATGGAAGACGACGCCTCCGCTGTCGGAGCGCCAGCTCTTCGACTACCCGGAGGTCGGCCCGCGGATGTCCTACCTCCTCTACCACGAGGAGCTCGAGTCCCTGGTCCAGAACCTCCCCGGTCTCGAGCGGATCCGTTTCTTCATGACCTTCGGGGACGAGTACCTGACCCACCTGCGCGTCCTGCAGAACGTGGGCATGACGCGGATCGACCCGGTCGACTTCCAGGGCCAGAAGATCGTCCCGATTCAGTTCTTGAAGGCGCTGCTGCCGGACCCGGCTAGCCTAGCGCCGTCCTACACGGGCAAGACCTGCATCGGCTGCCTGGTGGACGGCGAGAAGGACGGGGAACGGCGGCGAGCCTTCATCTACAACGTCTGCGATCACGCGGCGTCGTACCGCGAGGTGCGCGCCCAAGCGATCTCCTACACCACCGGCGTCCCAGCCGTGGTCGGCGCCATGATGATGCTGACCGGGCGCTGGCGCGGCGCGGGCGTGTTCAACCTGGAAGAGCTGGATCCCGCGCCGTTCCTCGAGGCACTCGGCCCGATGGGACTCCCGTGGCAGGTCCGGGAGCTGCCGGTCGAGGCGTGAGCCGGCTTCCGCTCCGATGGCCGTGACCCCGCGCGCTCCGCTGACGATGCGCCTCGACCCGAGGCGAGTCGAGACCCCTGCCTACGTCCTGGACCTCGGCGCCTTCCGCCACAACCTCGCGATCCTGGGGGAGGCGCAGGCGCAGAGCGGCGCGAAGATCCTGCTCGCTCTCAAGGGCTTCGCCCTGTGGCACGTGTTCCCGCTGGTGCGCGAGGTGCTGCCCGGCATCGCCGCGAGCTCGGTCGCCGAGGCGCGCCTCGGCCGCGACGAGCACGGCGGCGAGGTGCACGTCTACGCGCCGGCGTTCTCGGAGCAGGACGTCCGCGAGCTATTGCCGATCGCCGACCACCTGGTGTTCAACTCGCTCGGCCAGTGGCGCCGCTTCGAGCCGCTGGTGGCGACGGCGCCGCGGCGCATCCGCTGCGGGCTCCGCATCAACCCCGAGCACCGGGAGGTGGCGGTGGCGCTCTACGACCCCTGCGCGCCCCGCTCCCGGCTGGGCACCACGCTGGCGGAGCTCGAGCGAGGCGACTTCGCCGGGCTCACCGGCCTGCACTTCCACAACCTGTGCGAGAAGAACGCCGACGCGCTCGCGCGGACATTGGCCGTCGTCGAGGATCGGTTCGCAGCCCAGCTCCGCCGCGTTCAGTGGGTGAATTTTGGCGGCGGGCACCACGTCACCCGACCCGACTACGACGTCGCCGGCCTGGTCCGACTGGTGTGCGAATTCCGGCAGCGCCACGGGCTCGAGGTGTACCTCGAGCCCGGCGAGGCGGTCGCGCTCGACACGGGCGTACTGGTCGCGTCCGTCCTCGACGTCATCGACAACGGCGGTCCCATCGCGATCCTGGACGTATCAGCGACCGCGCACATGCCCGACGTGCTCGAGATGCCCTACCGCCCCCGCGTGATCGGGGCCGACGCGCCCGGCGTTCACCCCCACTCGTACCGGCTCGGCGGGCCCACCTGCCTCGCGGGCGACGTGATCGGCGACTACTCTTTTCCCACTCCGCTCGCCGTCGGCGACCGGATCGTGTTCGCGGACATGATCCACTACACGATGGTGAAGACCACGACGTTCAACGGCGTCCGGCATCCCGCCATCGCCACCTACGACCCCGACACCGACGAGCTGTTGGTGGTGCGTCGCTTCGGCTACGAGGACTACCGCGGACGCCTGTCCTGAAACCCGGCGTGGCGGCGGGCGCGTGGCGGGAAGGGAACGGACGGAGCGCCCCAGTGCCGCGCGGGCGGCACGGTCGGGCGCCCGCGCTCACCGGTAGAACGCCACGTCGTCGACGTAGATCACGAAGTCCACCCCCTGCGCGTCGAAGAGCAGCTCCATCCCGTAGAGTTGCGCGGGGCTGATGCCCGTGGGCGGCGGGCGGCCCCAGCCGATCTGCCGCAGCGACGACCACGAGAACCAGTACTGCCGCCACTGCGTCGTCACGACGAAGGTCCAACCGAAGTGGTCGCCGCAGTCGTCGCCGCACCAACCGCCGTCCGGCGAGGTGGAGACGTCGGGGACGTTGACGCGCCACACGTTGGCGAACTCCGCGTCGGTACGAGCCCAGAAGGAGATCCCCTCGTACTCGCTCGCGTCGTAGGCCACGGGGACGCCGTCCACCTGCCGGAACGCGAACCCCAGACCCGCACCCCAGTCGATGAAGCCGCCACCCCAGGTGCTCGCAGCGTAAGCGCTTCCGGGCCGATCGCCGATCGGCGTCATGGCGAGGAGCGCGTCGTTGTCGGCGGGCTCCTGCCACCCCTCGGAGCTCTGATCGTTGAACGTGTACCAGAAGCCGTTGCGCTGCTCGACGGACAGGATGTCGCCGATCCCATCCTCCATGTCATCGATGAGCGAGTAGGAAGTGCACGAGCCGCAGCCTAACGCCTCGACCTCCTCGACGCAGATGTCGTCCCAGGCGTTGACGCAGCAGTAGGCATCGAGCGCGCAGACGCAGGCCTCGACGTCTTGGTCGAGACAGCCCCAGGCCTCCGTCGCCGTGCAGCAGTCCCCCTGAGCGGGACCACCGCCGGTGCCGCCAGTACCGCCCGTCGTCCCGCCCACACCGCCGGTGCCGCCCGTCGTCCCGCCCAC
>CAYZQO010000030.1:0-18777 GCA_964480725.1 uncultured Polyangiaceae bacterium
GCACTGGCGGCGACACCGGCAACGAGGGTGGGCGGACCTTCGACGTCGGCACGGGGGGCACCATGGACCTGGCGAGCGGTGGCACCATGGACCTGGCGAGCGGTGGCACGCTCGATCTGGGCACCGGCGGCACCCTCGACCTGGGAACCGGCGGCACCATCGATCTGGGCACGGGCGGCACCATCGATCTGGGCACCGGCGGCACCATCGACACCTGCATCCCCACCTGCGTGCCCGATCTGCTCGGCTTCGGCGAGGACGCGGTCAATCTGGTGGTCTTCGAGAACGCGAGCGCGAGCGGCTGCGACACCGAGGGCCGCATGTGGGTCGGCGGCAACGCGAACCTGGACGGGTACGGCGTCGGCGCCCAACTCGCGGAGTGCGACGCCGACGGCTTCGTGCTGGTGGTGGGCGGCGATCTCTCCGTTGGAGGCGGGATCAAGGGCCGCATCTGGGTCGGCGGCGAGCACCTCGCTGGTACGGCGCAGTGCGGCGGGGTCTGGGGCCCGGAGGACCCGCCGGTGGACTTCGAGTACGTGGAGACGACCCTGCAGGCCTACAGCCGCCTGCTCTCCAACTATCCGGTCAACGGCACCACCACCGTGAGTGAGAGCGGGAACACCGTCTTCCATGGCACCGTGGAGGAGGCGGCAAGGCTCTTCGAGGGCGATGACCAGTACCTGTACGTCTTCAACATCAGCGGCGCTGACCTGACGGCGTCGAACGGCTTCGTCATCGACACGCCGGTGACGTCCACGGTCATCATCAACGTCACGGGCCCCTCCGCAGAATTCGTCAACGGCGCCACCGAGCTGCCGGACGGCGTGGTCTGCGGGTCGGGCTCCGTCGATCTGGACGACTTCTGCAACCGGCTGGTGTGGAACTTCCCGGAGGCGACCTCGGTGAAGGTTTCGGGGACCGCGGTGCAGGGGACGATGCTCGCCCCCTATGCGGACTTCGGCACCAACGGGAGCGGCCAAGTCAACGGCACCGTCATCGTCAACAACTTCGAACTCGACGCCTGCGTGGAGATGCACCCGCACTACTTCAACGGCTGCCTCTGCACAGACGAGATCGACAGCCCCTACGCTTGCTGCCCGTGAGGGCCCTCGCCCGTTCGATCCCGCCGCGCGCCGATCCCGCGGGCACGTCGCCCCGCGGGGGCGGTTCCCGCCTCGCGATCATGTTGGAGTCATCCCGCGACCATGCTTAGCAAGATCCTTCCCACCGCCCTCACCGCCACCGTCGGCCTCGGCCTCGCCGCCGTTGCCGCCTGCAGCGAGGCAGACCCCAACAAAGGCCCCGGATACGGTGAGATCACCGGCAACGGCGGCACCAGTGGCAGCTCCGCCAGCGGCGGCACGGGGCTGGTCGGCACGGGCAGCGAGGGCTCCCTGCTCGCGACGGGCGGCGTCGAGGGCGACGGCGGCATCGTCGCCTGCGAGGCGCAGACCGAGCCGGCTCGGCTCACCCCCGTCAACATCATCTTCATGATCGACAAGTCCGGGAGCATGGGCGCCCAGGACACGAACCGCGACGGGGACCTCGACGACGACGTGGACTGGGACAACACCGCCTTCCGCTGGGATCCAGTCAGCGCCGCGCTGGTGGCCTTCTTCCAGAACCCCGGGGCCGAGGGGCTCTACGCCTCCCTGGAGTTCTTCCCGCAGGGCGGCGATCCGAGCGGCCCGGGCACGGGCGCCTGCAGCATCAACACGTACGCCACCCCGGCCGTGCTGCTCCAGTCACTCGACGATCCGGCGGCCGCACAGCTCCTCGCCACCCGGATCGAGAACACCACCCCGGCCGGAGGCACCCCGACCCTGCCCGCGCTCCAGGGCGCCCTCGAGTACGCCCGCAAGACCATGGCCGACAACCCCGGCTCCACCTCGGTCGTGGTGCTGGTCACCGACGGCATGCCCGGGGTCGCTCGGATCGAAGGGGACAACTACTACAACGAGAAGTGCTTCTGCTTCGGCGAGCCCGGCTGCCCCGACGAGGACGAGATCCCCTACGTCGCGCAGGCCGCCCAGGCGGGGGCGGCCGAGGGGATCCCGACCTACGTGATCGGCATGGGAGAGGTGGAGCCCGATCCCCTCCACACCATCGCGGCCGCCGGCGGCACCGAGCAGGCCTTCATCGTCGACATCGGCGACGCCGCGGTGACGCAGGCGCAGCTCACGGCGGCCCTCAGCACCGTGCGGGGCGTGCAGGCGCCCTGCAACATCCAGATCCCCCCGCCGCCAGAGGGCGAGAGTTTCGACAAGCTCAAGGTCAACGTCGAGTTCGTGTCGGGCAGCGGCGTCGTGCAGCCGATCTACTACGCCGGGGCGCTCGCGGCCCAGCTCGGCGGCACCCAGCTCACCTGTCCCAACCCGGGGCCGCCGGCGCCCAGCAACCCCTGGTTCTGGACCTACGACGACGAGAACGCCCCGACGCAGATCGTCCTGTGCTCGAGCGCCTGCAACCAGACCGAGGGCGACGCCAACGGCAAGGTGAACGTCGCCTACGGCTGCCTCACGCAGGTCCCCGAGGTCCGGTAGGGCCCGCCCGGCGGGCTACTCGGCCCTTGGCGGCGGCTCGGTCCCCCAGATGAGGTTGTCGTTCTGGTAGACCGTGATGTGCTCGTTCACTTCATAGTCCCCGGACTGATACGACCAGTCGTTGTCGAGCTTATAGCCGGTGATCCATTGTTCGGTGCCGTGGACGTTCGCCTGGTACTCGACGTAGAGGTCGTTCCCGCCGAGCGAGGGGTTCCCGGTGACGGTGATGGTGAGGACGAAGTCTGCGTCGGTCAGCGCGGGGTCGAGGCGCGTGGCGGTGATCGTCGCGGGGGCGTTCGACCCGCCGTATAGCTCCGCGATCTGATCGGTGGTGGTGCCGTCCTTCGTGTACCAGTACTTGATGGTGACGCCGCTCAGCGACACCGGGTCGGAAGACTGATTGTAGAGGCGGATCGACGGCTCGGTCCGGTTCTCCAGGTCCTCGGGCCCGTCGGTCAATTTGGAGCGCACCACCAGCGCCGGCGTCTGACACTCCCCCTCCTGGCAGATCTGACCGGCCGCGCAGGGCTCGCCGCAGCCGCCGCAGTGGGCCGGGGAGTAGTCGAGATCCGCGCAGTCGCCCGAGCAGAAGGTGAGCCCCTCCTCGTCGCAGGTGCACACGGCGTCGACGCAGGAGGCCTCCTCGCCGCAGCTCGTCCCGCAAACCCCGCAGTTCACGTCGTCGAGCTGCAGGTCCGCGCAGATCGTCCCCTCTCCCTCCGCCGCGGGGCAGGGATCGAGCCCCTCCTCGCACACGCAGGCCCCCTCCACGCAGGAGGCGCCCACGCCGCAGGGCCGATCGCAGCCGCCGCAGTGCAGGGTGCTGGTCGCGATGTCGAAGCACTCGTCGCCGCAGGCGATGAGGCCGCTCTCGCAGACGCACACCCCCGCTTCGCAGACGTGGGTGCAGTTCTGGTCGCAGCCGCCGCAGTGCGCCAGGGACGTCAGCGTGTCCACGCAGACCGTGCCGCAGAGCTCGGTGCCCGGCGCGCACTCGCAGATCCCGGCGACGCAGGCGTAGCCCACCTCGCACTCGAGCCCGCAGACACCGCAGTTGTCGATGCTGACCTGCAGATCCGCGCAGCGGACGGAGCCGTCCGGCTGGTCGCAGCGCGTCTCCGGGGGTATGCAGTCGTCGCTGCAGTTGCCCTGGGTGCAAACCTGGGTTTCCCCGCAGGTGACGCCGCAGGCGCCGCAATTGGCGGGGTTGGTCGTCACGTCGACGCAGAGCGCGCCGCAGCGGGTGAGGCTCTCGTCCTGGCAGCTGCAGGCGCCGTCGACGCAGGCCTCGCCGATGGCGCAGAGGTTGTTGCAGGTGCCGCAGTGGATGACGCTCACGGCGGTGTTCACGCAGGTCCCGCCGCACTCGACGTAGGGGCAAACGCAGGTCCCGGCGTCGCAGATCTGGTCGCCGGTGCAGCGGACGCCGCAGGAGCCGCAATGCTGGCGGCTGGTGAGCAGGTTGGCGCACTCGCCGGCGCAGAGGTACTCCTCCGGCGGGCAGGGCGAGACGGCTCCCCCCTCCGCTCCCGATCCGCCGGTGCCGCCGCTGGGGTCGCCGCCGGTACCGCCGCTGGTGCTCTCCCCACCGGTGGCGTCCCCGCCGGTGGCGTCCCCGCCCGTGACGAGCGGCCCGCTGCCCCCCATGCCGCCGGTCAGGAGCACGAGCTCACCGGCGTCCCCCTTGGCGCAGCCACCAAAGGCACCGGCAGCCACGAGGGCGCAAGAGCTGAAGAAAGGAGCCAGCAAGCAGGGCGAGCGCACGAGGCCCTCCGATTCGATGATCATAGCGTCGAACGGCTGGCCTCGCGAGCCCGCTCGTCCTCGCTCGGCGGGGAATTCGGGGACGAGTGCGGCCTCGGGCCCCATCTCGCCGGCGCGGTGCGGAGCGCGCCGGCGAGCCCCGCTCAGGTTCCCCCGGGCGCCTCCGGTGCGCCGCCATCCGAGCCCGGCCGGACGCCGTGCGGCAGGAGCTCGCGGAGCCGCTCGGCGAGGACGCGCGGCGTGAAGGGTTTGGCCAGGAAATCCCGACCGTCCTCGGCGTCGGCGCCGGCGCCCCCTCCGATCCCGTCCGCCGCCTGCCCCGAGGTGTAGAGCACACGGAGCCCGGGGCGGAGCGCGGTCACCCGGTCCGCGAGCGCGACACCGCTCATGATCGGCATCACAACGTCGGTCATGAGAAGATCGATCCGAACGTCCGCGACGCTCGCCAGGGCCAGCGCCTCCTCTCCGGAGCCGGCCGGGAGGACCGCATAACCGAGGCGCTCGAGCACCCGATGGGTGACGCCCCGGACCGTCGGGTCGTCCTCCACCAGGAGCACGGTGGTGCGAGCGCCGTCTCGCGCCGGGCCGTGCGCCCCCAGGGGGTCGGCGACCGGGCCCGCTTCGGGGGCGGGAGGGAGGTAGACGGAGAACGCGGCGCCACGTCCGGGCGCCGATTCGACCTCGATGAACCCGCCCGCCTGGCGGACCGCTCCGTAGGTGGTCGCCAGACCCAGCCCCGTGCCTCGTCCCTGCCGCTTGGTGGTGAAGAACGGCTCGAACACCCGCTCGCGCGTCGCGTCATCCATCCCGACCCCGTCGTCCACGACGCGGAGCAGGAGGTACACGTCGCCCCCCGCCGCCGGCGGACGGCGCTCGCTCGACCCGTCGAAGCGCACGCGCCGCGTGGAGACGCCGATAGTGCCACCGCGCGGCAGCGCGTCTCGCGAGTTGATCAGGAGGTTCACCAGCACCTGCTCGAGCTGGCCGGGGTCGATCCGCACCGTGCCCACGTCCGGCTCCAGGGACCATTCGACCCGCACGTCCTCGCCGATGAGGCGCGTGACCATGCTCTGCAGGCCGCCGACCACGCCGTTCAGGTCCACCACCTCGGGCCTTATCATCTGCCGGCGCGAGAAGCCGAGGAGCTGCCGCGTGAGCGCGGCCGCGCTCTCGGCGGCGAGCTGGGCGTCGGCGAGCGCGTCGACCCCCGGGAGATCCTCCGGAAGCTCGCCGAGGACCAGCTCGAGATTGCCCAGGATCCCCATCAACAGGTTGTTGAACTCGTGCGCGATCCCCCCGGCTAGGCGCCCGATCGCCTCCATCTTCATCGCCTGGTGGAGTTGCTCGGTGAGCTTCATGCGCTCCGCCTCCGAGCGCTTGCGCCCGGAGACGTCGCGCAGGATCCCCTGGTAGCCCGCGAGTTCACCCCGCACCCCGCGCAGCGGCGCCACCACCAGCTCCGACCAAACGACGCTGCCATCGCGGTGCAGCAACGGCAGCTCGAGCGGGCCGAGACGATCCGATCCCGCTGCGTCACGGAACGACCGGAGCTGCTCGGGGATGGCGTCCCGCGCGTCGGGCCGCAGCAGCTCCAGCCAGGAGCGCCCCTCGACCTCGCGCGGCGCGTGGCCGAGGATCCGTTCGACGCTGGGGCTGATGCGGGTGACGATGAGCGAGGGCGTGGCCGACCAGAGCAGGGCCTGCATCCCCTCGACGAGCAGCTCGAGGCGGGCCTCCAGCGCGGCCCCCTCGCGCTCGGCGCGCCGCGCCGGCTCCCGCGCGGATTCCGGGACGCCGCCGTCGGCCCCCTCGAGGGTCCCGTGCCCCGGTCGCAGCTGAGTGGCGTCCGCGCTCATCGGGGCCCCGGTCTGGCGCTCGGCACCGGCGGTAGCCTAGCATGAGGCCGGCGAGCCCGGCCGGGCTCCGCGGAAGCCCCCGGGTCCACCCCCGTCACCGGCGAAAATCCCGCGTCGTCGACCCGCAACTTTGGCGCACGGCGGGAAGAGGGCGGACCGGATCGGGCTCCATCGCCCCCAAAAATGGCGTTGCCCCCCCGTGGCACGCCCCGTGCTTCACCGAGAGCGTGGTGAGGAAGGCGATCCGGGCGCCTGACGCCTCCGCGTCGGGCCGGGCCCAGCGGTACGCGGAGCCGCTCGTGCTCGTGCTCGAGCCCGACCCCGAGCGGCGTCGGGCCCTCGCCTGTTTCGTGCGGGGCGCGGGGGTGGACGTCTTCGAGCTGGGGGAGCTCGCCGCGCTGTGCTGGTACCTCGAGCGCTCACGCCGCCGGCCCGATCTGCTGGTCATCGGGGTGCCCCTCGCGAATGAGGCCGAAGCTTGCCGGATGATGACCTCGAACCCAGGCTTACCGATCCTGTTCGTCGCTCCCTCCGCCGGCGGACGCGCCCCAAGCGGAGCGCCAGCGCACCCAATCGTGGTGGTCGACGGCGCGCGCGAGGGGGAAGCGCTCGCGCGGCGGGTGCTGGCGACGATCCGCGCGGCGGCGGCGACACGGCAAGCGCGCGCGTCAGCCTGAGCCCACGGTCCGGCGCTCCGCCGCCGGAGCGGGCGTCTCCTCGCCGCCGGCAGCGTGATCCTCCGGACCGTCCCCGGTCCTGCCCGCGAGCTCCCACTCCTTGAGACGGTACTGGATCGTGCGTGGGCTGATGCCGAGGATGGACGCCGCCCGCGTGGTCGAGCCCCCGACGGACCGGAGCGTCTCCAGGATGGCGTGTCGCTCGATCTCGGCCATCGTGGCGCCGGGGATCATCAGGCGCAGCGCCTCGCCCCGGGGCACCGCGCTCGCGATGGGCAAGTCGGCGACGTCGAGCCGGGGGCCCTCGGCGAACACGAACGCCTGCTCCACACAGTTGTTGAGCTCGCGCACGTTCCCCGGCCACTGATAGGCGAGCAGCGCCGCCTTGGCCGCGTCGGTGAACCCCTCCACCTGAACCTCGTTCTCCGCCGCGAGGCCACGGAGGAAGTGCTCGGCGAGGAGCAGGATGTCGCTCGGCCGCGCGCGCAGCGGCGGCACGGTCAGCGTCACGACGCCGAGGCGATAGTAGAGGTCCTCACGGAAGCGCCCGCTCTCAACCAGCGCGCGAAGATCTTTGTTGGAAGCGGCGAGCACCCGCACGTCGACGCGAACGCTCTCGTTGCTGCCCACCCGCTCGAATTCCCGATCCTGCAGGAACCGGAGCAGCTTGACCTGCATCGCCAGCGGGATCTCGCTGACCTCATCGAGGAATAGCGTGCCCCCGTCCGCCTGCTTGAACCGCCCTTCGCGACGCTGGAGTGCACCGGTGAAGGCCCCGCGCTCGTGCCCGAAGAGCTCCGACTCGAGGACGGAGTCCGAGAGGGCCGCGCAGTTGAGCCGGACCAATGGGCCTTCGCGGCGTTTCGAGTGCTGGTGGACCGCGGCGGCGATCAGCTCCTTGCCCGTGCCACTTTCGCCCTGGATGAGGACCGTCGAGCGAGTCTGGGCGACCTGCACGACGCGCTTGAGCAGCTGCTGCATCACCGGGTGGGTACCGACGATGCCCAGCGGGAGCGTCAGCCCTACGATGGGAGCGACGGTGGCCACCAGCGGCGCGACGGACATGGCGCGCGAAGCATGCCCACTCAGGCGGACCGGGTCGATGGTTCCTGACGGCGAGCGCCCCGGGGTGGCCGGTTCAGCGCTTTCGCCCGGGCTCGTCGGGGGCGCGGGTCGGCTCGGGGTCGGTCCCGCCAGGGGACGCGAAGGGTCCGCTCGGCTCCGGGGAGCGAGCGGGCGCCATGGCACCCGACGGCACCGACTGGACGCGGGGTCGCCATCGGTAGAGCGTCACCATGCGCGTGAAACGGGGATCCATCGTTCGAGCTATCGGGTCGTAGCGACGAGCAACGTGGAGTCATTAGACCACAATCCACTCGCCGTGACGAGCGCCGCACCCAGGTGTCCACTCGTCCTACATGCAACCACCCTAACGCACTCGCTCGCGATCGAGGGCACCGACTCTCGGCATCGCGTTTTCGCTCATGAGGGGAGGGGCAGCGCCGGGACCTCGAGGCCCATCGCGGCGAGCGGGGCGGAGAGATCGTCGGGCAGCGGCGCCGTGAATCGGAGCGGCTCGCCGGTGCTCGGGTGCGACAACTCCAGCCCGACGGCGTGCAGCGCGAGACGGAAGAGGCCGTGCTCCGCGCGATGCCGGCGGTTCAGCTCGCCCTTGCCGTAACGGACGTCGCCGAGCAGGGGGTGGCTCGCGTGCTTGAGGTGACGCCGGACCTGATGCGTGCGCCCTTCGTGCGGTAGGACCAGGACCAGGCTGGCGCGCTCGCGCGGCGAGACGGACAGACGGATCACCCGCGAGGACGCGGGCCGGGCCGGTAGGTCCGGGGCCGAGCGGAGGGGGTGATCCACCACGAAGTCCTCCGCCGGAACGCCGCGCACTACAGCAAGGTAGGATTTTTTCACCCTGCCGGCGGCGAAGTCCCTGGCGGCAGCGGCGAGGGTCGACCGATCCAGGGCGAACAGCAGCACCCCGCTGGCCCCTCGGTCGAGGCGGTGCACCGGGTGGACGTGCGCGCCCACGAGGTCGCGCACCACCTGCAGCGCCCAGGGGCCTGCCTCCGACCAGCCACGGTGCACAGCCATCCCGGATGGCTTGTTCACTGCGACCAGCCAGGCGTCGCGAAACAGCACCTCGGGACGCTCCCCTGCCCCGCCTGGACGCTGTCCCGCCTGGCTCATGGCGCCCAATAGACAACGAAAGGACCGCTCGTGCCAGACACGGGCCGGCCTCCACGGCGCCGGTGCGCGCCCGGCCGCCCCTGATCCCGACGCGGTGGTAACGTCGGTCGGCGCGTGACGACGAACGACCCCGAGAGCACGACCGCGCTCGCGCGCCCGGGGTCCAACCCGCCGCTACCGGACCGGATCTCATCCCGCCGGCTCACCCTGTACGCGGTCCTGGTCGCGGCTGCGGGGTTCGTGCCGGTTCCGATCGTGGACGACCTGCTCCCGCGGCGGCTCTTGCGCCACATGGTGTTGGCCACGCTTCGCTCCGCGCGCCGGACCTACCCCGTGCGCGCCGTCGCGCCGCTCTATGAGGAGAGCGGCTGCCTCAGCCGCATCGTGGAGCTCCTCGTCTACCTCCCGCTCAAGCTCTTGCTCTACCCGATCCGAAAGATCGTGAAGGTCGTCCAGGCGGTACGGGGCCTGTCCCAACGCACCGCGTCCACCTACCTGCTCGGCCACTCCATCGCGCGCGCTCTCGCCGGCGGGTGGCTCTCCGAGGGGGAGCCGCCCGAACGGTTGGCGCAGCAGGCAGCGCTGATCCGGACAGCCTTCGACCAGACGCTGAAGCGGGTCAGCCCCATGGTCTTCAGTCGGTCAGTGTCGGCGGTGCTCACGGGCCTGCGGGGCCTGGGGCGCGGGGCCTACCGCGCCGCGCGCGCCCTGCTCCGGCGACGGGTCGGGGCGGGCGCGACACCGGACGGGCCCGCAGTGCCCGACGGCCCCGTCGGCGCCGCCGTGGAGGGGATCCAGGCCGAGCTCGACTCGCCCACGGTCGCCGGGTACCTCACCGAGTTCGATCGCGAGTTCGACCGGACGCTCGAGGGCCTCGCGAGACCGGGGGGGACGGCTCCAGGCCCCACGGCGGCGGAGAGCGACGCTCCCCCGGGCGCAGCGCCCGGAGCCGCGCCTCACCGCGCCACCGTCACCTGACCGAGGCCGGTGCGGGCGTCCTGACCGGGCTGGTACATCGACTCCACGGTCGCCGCCGGCCAGACGAACTCCCCCGACCGCGAGACCCGCGCGAGGTACTCGGCCTGGGTCGTCCCGCCGGAGAGGTGGTGCGCGAAGAAGCTCACGCGCTCGTCCCGCACCTCGCTCGACGCCCACTCCCAGCGCTCCTTGGCGCTCACCCGCTGCTGCTCGGTGGCGAGGCGGGCGTTGACCGCCTCGAACCCCGCGGGGAGTCGGTCGGTGACAGCGACCTGGCGCCGCGCGTCGGGGGTGTCGATGGTGAGCTGCACCCGGAGCAGCTGGCCCACGGTCGGTTGTGTCACCGGCGCGCCCGACACGGCGTCGAACACGGCGCGCTCGATCCCGTAGCCCCGGGAGCGTGCGCCCTGGCTGCGAGCCAGGGGGACGTAGCGCAGGCTCACCAGATGCTCGAAGCGAGCGCCCGGCGGCGGGACGATGCGGAGCGTCGCCGAGCTCCCCGGCGCCGGGAGCGCGTCGGCGCCGAGCACGACCCGGCCGACGCTCGACGCACTGTCGAGCTTGACCCGGGCCCGCACCGTGCCGTCGAGGGAGGCCACGACCTCGCCGCGACTGGATGCCGGCGGCGCCGCGGCGACGAGGTCCCCGACGGCGAGCACGGCGAGGAGGTTGTCGTAGGTGGAGCCCCAGGTGCCGTCACCGAGCCGCGCGTCGATGACACCGCGCACCAGCGCCTCGGCGTCCGCAGCGCGCCCAGCGACCACCAGCGCGTGCGCCGCTAGCGCGGTCGCCTCGAGCGCCGAGCTCGTGCCGAGCCCGCCTCCCGAGCTCCGCTCCGGAATGCTGGCGCGGCCGTTCGTCCCCTGCCGCGCCGCCTGCAGATCCCCCAGAATCGCGGCCAGACTGGCGGTGCCATCCCCCTCTCGCGCCCGGTAGGCCAGCCCTGCCGCCACGAACGCCTCGTCGGCGCGCGTCAGCTCGGCCGGCTTCGACGCCAGCCGCTCGAGCAGGCCCCCGTCGTCGGCGCCGGCCCGGGCGAGGACGTACCCCGCGAACGGATCAGCACGCAGCGAGAAGTAGCCGTGCATCGGCTCGCCGCGGCGAACGCCGTCCGCGAGGTAGCGAACCCCCCGCGCCAAGCGCGGGGCGGAGACGGGGTAACCGTGATCCTTCGCCACGAGCCACCCGAAGACGACGTATGCCGTGATGAACGGATCGGCCTCCGAACCCACCCAGAGCCCGAAGCCGCCGTCGTCGGTCTGGTGCTGCTCGAGCTCGGCGATGGTGTCCTCGAGCCGCGCCCGGTGTCGGCGCGGATCGAACCCGCGGATCCCGAGCGCTTCGATGAGATCGCCCAGCACCACCAGGGGGATGAGCCGAGAGGTCTTCTGCTCGGCGCACCCGTACGGATACTCCAGCAGCGACTCGATCCCGGGCGCCAGCGAGGCGAGCAGCGACGGGGAGGTCACCAGCTCGATCGCAGCCGAGCCGGGGCGTGCGTCGGCGGGCACCGCGACCTCCGCCACCACCTCGCCGGCGAGCTCCCCCTCGGAGAGCACCCTGCGCTCGACGCGGGCTGGGTCGTGAACCGGCAACGTGAGCGCGAGGGCGTCGCGCGCGCCGCCGCCCGTCACCTCGGTGCGGAGTTTGAGCGAGCCCGGGGCACCGACCGTCAACGGGAAGCGGACGGGCACCGAGGCCCCGTCGGCCACGCTGAGCTCCCGGACCGCGGCGCCGAGGATCCGACCCCCCTCCGCGGCCAGGCGAACCGTGACCGTGGCGGTGGAGCCGGTGTGGTTGTGCACGAGGAAGCCCGCGTCGAACAGATCCCCCTCGGTCGCGAATCTCGGCAGCGCCGGGGTCACCTGGAGCGGCTTGGACGCGGTCACCGAGGACTCGCCGCGACCAAACCGTTCACCGGCGTCCGCAGCCACGGCCATGACCCGCCAGCGGGTGACGTTGTCGGGCAGATCGAAGCGCACCGTGGCCTCGCCGCGCCCATCAGTCACCACTCCGCGCGAGAAGAATGCGGTACTGAGGAAGCGCGAGCGGAGCGCCGTCCCCTCGCCGCCCCCGTCACCACCGCCGTCCTCCCATAGCTCGGGATCGTAGCTGGTCCAGCGCAGCAGGTTGCTCGCGGTGGAGACGTCGAGCTCGTGGCGCGCGTAGACGGGCGCGAAGGGATCCGGCGTGCGGTATCCGGTCAGCATCAGCACCCCCTCGTCCGCGGCCCAGAGGGTGACCTCTGCGCGCGCCGGTTTGCCGGCGTGGTCACGCACGCGCACCTTCACGCTGGCCGACTCGCCGGGTTCGAGCTGGGGCGAGGCCGGCTCCACCGTCACATCGAGGCGGCGCGCCTCGGGGCTCACCGACAGCTCCGCGTACCCGACGCGGAGGGGGGACCCACTCGCGGGCGAGGCGCCGGCCGCGTCGCGCGGCACCAGGGCCAGGCCGACGAAGACGTTGGGGAGGTAGCGATCGAGGACGGGCACCTCGAGCGGGGCGTCGCCGCCCCCGAGGTCCACTACCCGCGCCGACAGGACCCCGCCACGTTCCACCGTGAGCAGGCCGGTCGCCGTGCGGTAGGGGAGAGCGGCGTGGACGCGCGCCACGTCGCCGGGGGCGTAGCCGTCGCGATCGAGACGGAGCTCGACGCGAGGATGATTCTCGACGGCGGCCGAGCCCCCGTCACCCCAGGCCCATACGCGCGCCGCGGACACGGCGGGGGAACCGGCCGCCCGCACCCGCACCTCGTAGTCGCCACCGCCCGGCAGGTCGAAATGGACCGCGATGGGGCGGTCGCTCGTGTTGACCGTCCGCCGCGCGACCACGGTCTGCTCGCGGCTCGTCCGGTAGCGGACGCCGTGCGGCCCCGGCTCGGCCACGGAGTTGTACCACCGCCGCTCGAGCTCGAGCTCGAGCGTTTGGCCCGGACGCGGGCGTCCGCGGCGGTCCAGCGCGACCACGCGCAGGTCCCAGCCCTCGCGCGGCGCGACGACCCAGCGGTCCGAGGCGACACCGACGAAGCTCTCGGTGCGGTCCAGGCGCTGCACGGTGCGCGCCGTGGTCGTGTCGTCGGCGGCGTCCGTCACCGTCGCCTCCACCACCAAATCGATCGCCTGCGCGTCGTCATCGTCCCCGGGCAGGGCCGCGCGCGGGATCCGGATGACCGTACGGCCGTGGGCGTCCAGCGCGGCCGTCCCCTCCGTCAGGTGCTGCGGGTACGAGTAGTAGTGGTCCTGGGGCCCAGCGAAGCCGAAGGCCTCGTAGCCCGGGAACCCGACGTGACGGTGCCGCCAGGACACGGTCCACGCCGCCTTGCCGCCGGTCACCGGCGCGCCGTAGAGGTAACGGGCCTCCACCGGGATCACAACTTCGTCGCCCACCAGATCGGCGTCGCTCGCGGTCGGCAGGAGCACTTCGAAGGAGGCGGCGCGATACTCCCCCACCTCGAAGGCGTGGTGGAAGCTGACCCCACCCTTGCTGAGCTCCAGCGAGTGTCCGCCGAGCGCGCCGACGCGCGGGAGCGCCAGCTCGAAGCGCGCGGTGCCGAACGCGGTGAGGGATGCGGTGCGCCGCGCGAGCTCCATCCCGTCCGGGTCCCGGAGCGTGACCTCGACGTTGCCGGACGGAGCGGCGAGACGACCGTCGGCGAGCCGCTGGCGCAGCACGGCGAGGACGTGCACGGGCTCGCCGGGCCGGTAGATCCCGCGCTCCGTGGTGACCATGCCGCGGAGGCCCTCCTGCCCCGAGTAGTAGTTGTAAGGCAGGTCGAAGTTCCACGGCTCCACGCCGTCCGTGAACTCGGCCGCGGCGAAGACGGTCTGCCCCCCGGCCTGTACGGAAGCGACGAGCGGTCCCGCGTCACCGGAGCCCCGCAGCCGCGCGCGCGGTGGCAACCGCGCCAGCCCGTCCGCGCCGGTGGTGCCGGCGTGACGCGGCCGAGTGCCGTCGAGGAGGCTGACGTTGGCCCCGGCGACGGGTCGGCCAGTGCTGGTGTCGGTCACCCAGACCAGCCCACCGTCCCTTCCGACCTTGAGCAGCGCGCCGAGCGTGCCCCGCTGATAGAGCCCGACCCGTGTCCCTGCGCCCTTGGCCGATAGCAGCACCAGGACGACCTTCGCTCTGCTCCCCGCGAACGGGTCGAGCTCGAAGGCGCCGTCCTCCGGCAGACCGTCGACGTCGATCTCGATCCGGCGGGCACGGGCCTGCATCGCGGCGGGCAGCTTCAAGAAGGGGTTGGCGTCGGGGTAGTGGTACCCCACGAACGCCATCGCGGGCGCGATCTCCGCCGCCTTCACCTCGACGAGGTGCACCTCGGCGCGCTCGACGTGGACCAGGCGCATCGGGATCTTCCCCTGCGGCGGGAGCACGGTTTCGCGAGTGGGCATGCGCACGACCGGGTAGCCACCGCCGGTGCGGAAGGTGAAGCGGCTGGGCTCGACGAGGCACTCACGCGTCGGCGCGCAGAAGCCACCATCGAGCGTGACGGTGTAGTGCGTCTGGGGTGACAACACGCCGCGGAGGCGCACGCGCCGCCGAACACCGGGCGAATCGGGGATGAGGGTCACGTAGGGCTCCACGACGATCGCGTTGGACAGATCCGTCGCGTCGACGGGGACCGAGAAGAGCAGCTCGAGCTCGGTCGCGGCGGGCTCGCACCGAGCGCAGGTGGGCGCGGCGTCGAGCACCGCGAGCGGCGCCGGCCCCGCGCCATCGCTGGCCGAGGGTGCCGGGGCCGCGCCCGGATCGGCGGTGTCCCCCCACGAGGTCCCAAGAGCCGTCACCTGCGAGACGACAAACAGCGCGATCACCAGGAGTCCGCGAGCCGAGGCGCGCACGCGTGTGGATCTCGATTTCTTGTTCGGCGTCATCTCATCCCTCCACCTGCAGTTCGACCTCGTCCGCGACCGCGGGATCGTCCACGGCCTCGACCCGGATGCGGTGGTGCCCGCGAGCGAGCGTCCAGTGCACCACCTCGACGCCGAGCGCCTCGTCGAGGACTTCGTCGTCCACCAGCCAACGCACGCGGCGGCGCTCCCCTTCCGCCACGGCGGCGCGCAGCGCAAGGCGCTGACGAGCCGGGTCGAGCAGCGGATCGACTAGGAAGCGCGCGCCGGCTGGGGGCGCGGTGATCGCGATCGACGCCGGCGAGCAGCCGAGCATCGCCCATGGCGCCCCCACGACGGACACCGCCGCCGCGGAAGAGGAGCTCCGCGCCGCGACCCACTCCAGTCGCCGTCTGGCGCAGGCCCCGGCAGCGGGGGACCCGTCGTCAGCGCAGACCTCTTGCCGCACCACGCCGGGCGGCGCCGCGAACGGCCGCGGCGGTCGACCGCGGTGGGCGCGCAGCATCGCCTCGCGGAAGAGCGGAGCCGCGCCGCGCATGGCGAGCAGACCGCGGAGCGGCCGCCCATCGAAGTTGCCGACCCAGACCCCGACCGTGAGCTCCGTCGTGTAGCCGATGGCCACGTTGTCGGTGAAACCCTGCGAGGTTCCGGTCTTGGCTGCCACGGGGAACGGGAGCTCCAGAGGCGTCTCCATCCCGAACTCGAGCCTCCTCGCCCGCGCGTCGGCGAGGGCATCGGTGACTAGAAACGCGGTCTCCGGCGCGAGCGCCCGGCGGCCACGGAGCCGAGGTTGCTCGGCGGCGAGTCGCCAGGGCAGGAACTCACCGCCGCGTGCCAGCGTGGCGTAGGCGTTGGTCAGCTCCACAAGCGAGACCGAAGCCCCGCCGAGGGCCAGGGAGAGCCCGTGGGGCGCCGCGGGGTCCAGGCGCTCCAGCCCGGCTTCGTGCAGCAGCGCGGCGAGGCGCTCGACGCCTACCTTCGCCGTGGTCTGAACGGCGGGGACGTTCAGTGAGCTCCCGAGGGCGTCGCGCAGCGCGACTGAGCCGAAGTAGTGCTCGCGCAGAGACCGCGGCTGATACCCCCGCCAGTGGCCGGGCCCGTCGAAGACCGGCGTCGACGGGTGCGCCCCATCCTCGAGCGCGAGGGCGTAGACGAAGGGCTTGAGCGTGGAGCCCGGCGCGCGCAGCGCCGTCGTCGCGTTGACGGCGCCCGCCACGGAGGCCTCGCCGTAGCGGCGCGATCCGACCATGGCGAGAACGTCGCCGGTCGCGTTCTCGATGACGACGATGCCCGCCTGTTCCGCGCCGGCGTCCGCGAGGGACGAAAGGTGCGCGCGCGCGCGCTGCTCGAGCGCCTCGGTCAGCTCGGTGTCGACGGTGAGCCGCACCTCCCCGGCGCCCGGCGGCAGGTGACCGTGAAGGGTCGCGTGATCGAGCGCATGCCGGGCCCGCGGCGCCCGAGGCGCCCGCGCGGTCGGCAGCGGCTCCGCGGCGGCCGCGGCGGCCGCAGCGGGGTCGACGAACCCGCGCGCGACCATCAGGCCGAGGACGTGGGCGCGGCGCGCGCGGGCGCGCTCCGGGTGCCGGATGGGGTCGTAGTGCGAGGGAGCGCGCGGCAGGATGGCCAACAGCGAGCCCTCCGCGAGATCGAGGTCTCGCGCCCGCTTGTCGAAATACCGCTCGGCCGCCGCCTCGACACCGGTCGTGCCGCGCCCGTAATCCGCGCGGTTGAGGTACTGAGCCAGGATCTCGTCCTTGGTCAGAGTCCGCTCGAGTCGCCAGGCGTCCCAGGCCTCGCGCAGCTTGCCCGCGAGGTTTCGCGGCTCGGGCGCCAGGTTCTTGGCGAGCTGCTGGGTGAGCGTCGAGCCGCCGTAGGCGAAGCGGCGGGCGCGCGCGTCGAGCCAGAGTGCCCGCGCGATCGCCAGCGGGTCGACGCCAGGGTGCCGACGGAACGCAGCGTCCTCGCCGGCCAGCGTGGCGAGCACGACCCAGGGCGACACCTCGGCGAGCGGCACCGGGCGCGCCACCGTGCCCCGTCCGCCGCGGCCGTCCCACAGGATGCGACCGTCCCGATCGACCACCCGCGTCGAGCGCAGCCCCGCGTAGTCGAGCCGCTCTCGCGGGTAACGGGCGGAGCCCAACCCGAGCAGGATCAGCCCCAGCGCGATCCACGACGCCCGACGCGCAACCGTGCCCTTCTCGACCACGAGCGCGTGTTTGGCAAGGCTTGTGCCGCGCCCCCTCAGCGCTCCCCACGCGCGTTTGTCAGCAGGACGTGCCCGGCGCGCGTGGTTCACTCGCCACGGGGGCGTGGCCTCGAAGACACCGTGGGCGAGCCGGGCCGACCGGGCTCAGAACGGCGCGTCGCGAACGATGCCTCCGCTCGAACCCGAGGTCGTTCGAGGCGGCTTGGTCGCCGGTGGCGGCTTGGTCGCCGGTGGCGGCTTGGTCGCGGGCGGAGCCTTGCTCACGGGCGCCTTCGCTCGCGGCCGCGCGGTGGCCGGCGCCTTCGCCGGAAGCCGTGAGGTGGCGGTCGGGGCGGCCTGGTCCGGCTCGCTCGGCTCCACCGTCGCCTCGGCCGATGCCGCCGGCTCCGCGGACGTCGCGGGCTCCGCCGACACGGCTGGCTCCGGCTCTGGCACGGCGCGCTCCTCGGCCGCCGCGGTGGACTCCGGCTCCGCCGCGGCCGACACCACGCTCGCTGGCACGACCTCGGGGACCGCGTCCGGCGCCTTCGGGCTAGAACGGGGCCAGAGCCAAACCCCGAGCCCGATCGCACCCACGACTCCGACGAACAGCCCCCCACGCATCAGGCGGCGTCGCCGTGCCGCCGCACGCCGGAGCTCGACCTCGAAGTCGTCCTCTTCGGGCTCCGCCGCCGGGCTGGGTACGGGCGACGGGGCCGCTTCGGGTCGGGAACCCTCGACCTGCGTTGGAGCGCTTTCGCTGGCTGCAAGGGGAGCCTCCGGCGCAACGTGCGCTCCGGTGCCAACGGAGCCCGTGCTCGCGGGGGCTATCGCCGCCACGGGCTTGGCCGGGGACGACTCCTTGGGCTTCGCGGTCGCCACCTCCGTCGACTCGGCGGCGGCGGGGGACTCCTTGGCCCCGGCCTCAGTGGGCTTCGCGGTCGCCGCCTCCGTCGACTCGGCAGCGGCCAAGGACTCCTTGGCACCGGCAGCAGGGGTTTCGGGCAACGGTGTCCCGAGCGCGGGCGACCGGATCGCCGCCGCCGGCAGCTCCTTCGACCCACCCGAGCCCTCCGCGGGCGAGGGGGCCGTCGCGGATTCCGCCTCGGCTACCGGCCTGGGCGCCGGCTCCGCTGACGCGGAGGCCGGAGCGCACACAGCGACCGCCGTGGTGACGGGGAGAGGCGCCGCGGGCGGCTGCTCAACAACGACGGGAGGGGGCGAGCGATCCCCGGCGGGCAGCGGGTCGGGCGCCACCGCGGCCTTGGACGCAGCGCCCGCGTTCGCACCAAGGATCGACGACTCCACCGCGTCCGCCACGGTGACCGGCGGAGGCGCCGCGGGCGGGGCTGGAGCAGAGGCCGAGGGTCGTGGGATCGTGACCGCGCGCGCCGACGCCGGCGCCGTGCCCGAGGGCCGCGGGGGCGACGAGGGACCACCAGCACGCACCGACGGCGTCGCGCCTTTCGGCGCTTGCGCCAGTGGCGGTGGGAAGGGCGTGCGCGGGCCCCTGCTGCTGGCCGGCGCCAGCGCCGCGTCGAACAGATCGACCGGAGTCGGCATGGTGTCGCGCGGTGGCGGGACGACAGGAGTGGAAGCCGCCGAGGGAGTGGAGGGAGGCACACGCGGCGACGCCCCGGCCTTGGTCGGCTCGGCGAGCGGCGCGGCAGCGGGCGGCGCGGCAGCGGGCGGCGCGGCAGCGGGCGGCGCGGCAGCGGGCGGCGCGGC
>CAYZQO010000030.1:18877-70918 GCA_964480725.1 uncultured Polyangiaceae bacterium
AGCGGGCGGCGTGGCTGCTGTTGGCGCGGCAACTGCTGCCGGCCCGGCTGCTGCTGCCGGCGCGGCAGCGGGCACCGGAGCGGCAGGCGGCGACGCAGCGGCCGCGGCGGCCGCTGAAGGCGGGGCAACGACCCCGGTCGCCGGGGAGTTCACCGGGGTCGCAGCCCGCGGCGCCGGCGCCGCGGGCTCCGCGAGAGAAGGCGCGCTCGCCGCTGGTATCATCGCGGCCCCGAGCCCCAGCACCGTCTTGCGCGCGCTCATCGGCACCGCAGCGACGGGGGTTCCGTCGGGCGGAGCGTCCGATGGGCTCGCCGACGACGGCCCGGCCGGGAGCTCGGGACCCGCGAGGGCGAACTTCACCGGGTCGACGATGGTCTGGGAGTCCTCATCCCACTCGAGATCCTGCTCGGAAACCCCCGGGGGCTTTCGCTCCACCATCTCGTCTTCTCCGTTCGGTGCGCAGCCTAGCTCCCTCGCGGCGGTGGGCGCAAACCGTCCGCACCGACCGCGTGCGATGCACCCACCCGAACCGCGGCCCGTCTCCGCTGAGCCTACCGACACCATCGAACGCTGGCGCCCGACGGCACTGGGCGCGAGCTCGCCCGGGGTTGCCCGCCTCCGCAACGGCTCCCCAGGGCGAAGTGGCAACAGCATTGGAATGCTTCAGGTGGGCGGGCCGCGTTCGGCCGACCCCACCCCTGCGCACCCAGGGTCGCCGCTGGGTCGATGTGCTCGCTGCCCCTACCTCGACGCCAGACTCGACCGGCGGCCCCGTTCCTGGCTTGCAGCCCACAGAGCGATCCCATCGCCGCACCCCCCGCACTTCCAGGGAACACAAAAAAATTTGGCCCGCGTGTCTCGAGTCACGCGGGCCAAATCCTGTCGGGCGGGTGATGAAGTGTACTACGAGGAGCACGACCACGCTGAAGGACGAAACCGACAGCCACCGCCCATAATAGCGGTTCGTTCGCCGACGAACGCGCTGGCCTGACTGGCCTGGTTGGCGACGCGCCGAAACGCGCCACCTGGGGTGTCTCGCTTTAGAGACTTACCTGCTGTTAGTCCGGAACCTCCTTTTGAGAGCCCGAACGACGCTAGCGACAAGTGAGAGCATAGGAATGGCACCTTGGATAGTCAAGTTGGATCATCGAGTTTTAATTACCGTGCCAAGCGAGGACGCGGGGGCGTCGGCCGCTCGGTTTCTCCGCTCGGTTTCTCCGCTCGGCCCGTGGGGTCAGCCGCTGCAGGCGAGGCGCTCGCCGTCGGTGACGAGGTCGCAGCAGAACTCGAGCCGGCAGGCGCCGTAGAGCGTCACCGTGTGCCGCTCGTCGTCGAAGCGGATCCGCAGCCGCCGGGCCCCAGGGAACCGCACCTCCCGAAACTCCCGCGCTTCATTGGGCGCACGGTGCGCCTGGGCCACGCTGGCGGCGATCGCCGCGGTGCCGCTCGACCCCGTCTCCCGCGGCACGCCACGCTCGAAGCTTCGCACGTGCAGGGTCGCCCCCTCCAGCTTCACGAAGGTGGCCGCCACGGGCACCTCGGACCGCGACCAGCGCTGGCCGAGGCTCGCCAGCGTGGGGTCCTCCAGATCGGAGACGAAGCGGACGCGGTGGGGCGTCCCGACCGCGACCAGTAGCTCGTCCGGGTCAGCCGCCTCCGTGACGGAGAACCCGGCGGTGGGGATCTCCACACCGCCCACGCCGGAACCGAGGAAGAGCGCCCACACGATGCCGATGCCGGTGTGCACCGGGATCCGGGCGTGCGGCTCGCCGAGATCCGCCAGGACGAGCGGGATGCACCGGAGCGCGTTGCCGCAGAGGTCCTCCCGCGAGCCGTCGGGGTTCCAGAAGCGGGCCCGGAGCGCGCCGTGCTCCCGATAGACGATCGAGTACACGTCGGACGGGTGCTCTGCGAGCGCCGTGCGCTCCGCACCGCGCAGGATCCCCAGCGCCTCCTCCGGCGTGATGCCGGAGCGCTGGAGCAGGCCGAGCGCAACGTGATTGCCGGCAGCGTCGAAGTAGTAGGCGCGCAATCGGTAGCCTCCGGGGCTCGAAGGGCGCGGACACATAGCGCGCACCCCCCGCCCCCTCAACCCTCGAACGCCCGCGGAACGCCGAATCGACTCGCCCCCGGCGCCTGCCGCGCCCGCAGGACCCGACCGATCGGCGCCGGACTGCCGGCTCGACCTCACCGTGCCGTCCCCCGGGTAACCCGCCGACGACGGCGGGCGCCCGTCCCGAGGCAGGGCCGCGCCCGCGCCCGCGCGCCCGCGCCCTCCGCGGAAGCAGGCAGGGTGGCGCGTCTTTGGCGGAATGATCGCCGCCGTGACGCGGTGAGAGCCCCTTTGCAGTTTGGCGAAGAACCGGCCAAACTGGGGGCCTGCCCATGAAGCTCCTCCCGTGGATCCACGCCCCGCGCTCGACCTCCCAGGACCGCCAGCGCCGGACGATCGGGGTCGTCGTCGACAACCTCGTGGACGGCTACCAGCGGATGCTCTTCGGCGCCATCGCGCGCACGGCCCGCGAGCACGACGCGAACGTCTTCGTGTTCGTCGGGGGCCCGTTGCCGTCGCGCCACTATGACCTGATCGGCAAGAGCAGCGTGGACGCGCTCGTCCTCACCAGCGCCACCCTCTGGCGCCAGGTAGGCCTGGAGGGCTTCGTCCAGTTCTGCAGCCGGTTCTCCGACATTCCCGTCTGCTCCGTCGGGCTCTCCGTCCCCGGGGTTTCAAGCATCGTGACCAACGATTCCCCCGGCGCCGGCGCGCTCGTCACCCACCTGCTCGCCGACCACCGCAAGAAGGAAATCGCCTGCATCCGGGGGCCCGGCGCCGACGGACAGGAGCGCTTCGAGGCATTCCGGCGGACCCTCGACGAGTTCGGGGTCGAGTTCCGGTCCGAGCTGGTGGTCGACGGCGATTTCACCGAGGCGAGCGGTGCCAACGCGGTGCGCGTCCTCCACGATGAACGCAAGGTGCGGTTCGACGCCATTGTCGCGGGCAACGACTACATGGCTCTCGGCGCGATTGCCGCACTGGAAGCCCGTGACCTGTCGGTGCCGGGCGACATCGCCGTGGTCGGCTTCGACGACATCGAGGACGCCCGCCACGCGGCGGTCCCCCTGACCACCGTGCGACAGCCGATCCGTGAGCTGGGCAAGCGTGCCGTCCTCCAGGTGCTGCAACAGCTCGACGAGGGAGACTCCGCCGCCGCCCAGGCGATCACCTGCCACCCGCTGAAGCGGCGCTCGTGCGGCTGCGTGGTGGAGAGCCCGTTCACCCGACGCCCCGCGAGCGCGTCAACCAAGTTCCCGGATCCGGAGACGGCACTGAGCGCCCGACGTGACCTCGTGCTCGCTGACATGACGAGGACGGCCCAGGGGGAACTCGGCAACGTCGGCTACGACTGGGAACGCGAGCTGTTCTCCACCATCCAGGAGGAGCTGCGGGGTGCGACGGGGACGCCGTTCCTCACCGCCAACGAGCGACTGTCGCGGCGAGTGTTCCTCGGCGGCGGCGACGTGAGCACCTGGCAGCGGGTCCTCGCCACCCTACGGCAGCACGTCCTGGAGTGCGTGGGCGACAACCTCAGACTCCGCGCTACGGCCGAGAATGCCTTCTACGACGCCGTGATCTTGTCCGGGAGCGTGCTCGGGCGTGAGGACGCCCAGCGGCGCGACGCGCTGTCCCAGCTCTTGCGAACGGCGGTCCGCACGGGCAACACGCTGATGACCTCGTTCGATCCCGAGCAACTCGGCGCAACGCTCGTCGAGCACCTGCGCTCACTCGAAATCCCGAGCTGCTACCTCGCTGTCTACGACGACGACCGCGCCACGGCGCGCGTGGTGGTGGGCTACGACCGCGAGCTTCCGGTCACGCAGAGCGCGGCGGTGCAGCCGTTCGGCAGCGCTGTGCTCGCGCCGACGGGGATCCTGCCCCGGGACCGCTGCACCACCTACGCGGTGATGCCGCTGGAGCACGGCGCGCACTCGCTGGGGTTCGCCCTCTTCGAGTTCCGGGAGGATGACGGGATGCTCTTCGAGATCCTCCGCGACCAGTTCGCCGCCGCACTAGAGGCGGCGGACCAGCGCTGACCCGGCGACCAGCAGCGGAGCGACGACCCCGCGCGCGCCGGGCGACCGCCGCCAGCTCACTGCGCCTCGGCGACGATCTGGGTGACGGGGAGCTCCACCCGCGGGAAGGTCCCGCTCACTCGGTCCGTGCGCGCCGAGACAGGGTGGCCGTCCGCGCCCTCCGCGTGATCCCCGACGCCGCACACGAAGTCCACCGCGCTGGGGATGGCGTGCGTACCCGCCAGGACGAGGTCAGCGCCGCCGGCCAAGAACTCTCGACGCCGGAGAGGATCGACACTGACACCGACCACGGCCACCCCCTGGGTCACCGGCTGCCGCACCAGGGCCGCGGCAAGCTCCCGCGTCCGCTCAGGCTCGATCTCATCGAGTCCAACCACGATGACGTCGAACGACGAGGTGGCGAAGCCGAGCAGCGCCTCGAACACGCTCCCCTCTCGCTCGGCGAGGATCGCCTCCGTCGAGTCCGCGGGCAGCGCAACGGTGACCACGCGGGGATGGGTGACGACCACCTCGACCGGCACCGGGCGCCCCCGGTGCCGAAGGAACCGCACCACCTCGGTGCGCAGGAACCTCAAATGACCACCCCGGGTCCGCGCGCCGCGCAAGAGCCCCCGTTGCACCCAGTTGTGCACCGTCTTCAGGTCCACTCGGACGGCGCGGGCCACGTCCCCAGCGGTCAGTCGGCTCGGCTGCTTCGAAGGATGGTCGTTCATGGTGCCCCGGGTGACGGCAGCGCGTGGAAGCCCGAGTCGCCCGCCCTGACCGGCGCGCCGTCCCCCAGGGGGAATGCAGGATCGATGCCACGCCGGGAGCCACAGCTTCGCCCCCAATCAGGGCAATTGCTCGGCTTTCCCCCAAGTGGAGGTGGCACAGCTGTGCCACCGGGGGTGTGCGTCGGGCAGGGCTGTCCGGCACGGCTGTGCCGAGGCGGCGGCGCGGCCGGCCCCTGCCCGAGTCCTCCGGCTCAGTGCACCAGGGCTGGCGCTTCGCTCCCAGACCTGCGCACCAGCCGCTCGACGGCGACCGCGGCGCTGCCGCGGGGACGCCACGATCCGGGCGGGATGGGGGGCAGCCCGCGGAGATTCTGCTCGATCACGGTTCGCGACCAGGCGTCGATCCCCTCGAAGCGCAGGCCGAGGGCGCGGCTGTACTCGCCGGGGCGCCGACCGTGAACGACCCGGGCCACGGTGGCCTCGGCGTCGATCCAGATCCCCCAGATCGGCGTCTGAAACGAGACGATGACGCGCTCGCCCGTCAGGACAGGATCCGCCGGAACCACGAGCATCCCCGTCACGCTGAGATCGGCGATCTCATCGGCGACGAGGCAGAAATCCCGCTCTCGTACCACCTGACAGGGGATCTTGACGGTGTGACGCGACGGCCGCGGACGCGGGTAGATCGAGCGGAATCTCATAGCTCACCTCGCAGGAGCGCGATCGTACCGTCGGCCGCTCCACGCCGGCCAAATTCCGACTCCAGCGGACCACACCCCACCGAGGGCTCATCAAGCCGTTGCTCGCTCGCCCGAGGTCTGGCATCTGGCCCACCGTGACCTGCGTCGTAGGGATTGAGCGCGGAGGCGTCGTGTACCTTGGGGCGGACAGCGCGGCGGTGAGCCGCGAGCGCCTGCGCAGCCGTGCCGACCCCAAGGCATTCCGTCTCGGTCCCTACGTCCTCGGCTTCACCACGTCGTTCCGGATGGGTGACGTGCTGCACTACTCGTTCTCGCCCCCCGATCCACCGTCGCGGGGACTCGAGCGGTTCATGGCGACGGCCTTCGTCGACGCTGCCCGGGCGGCCTTCAAGGAAGCCGGGGTGGCCACCAACGCCTCCGGCGTCGAGTCCTGCGGCGCGTTCCTGGTCGGCGTGCGCGGTCGGCTCTTCACGGTCGAGAGCGACTACCAGGTTGGCGTCGAACGTGCCGGGTTCCATGCCGTGGGATCCGGGGACCAAGCGGCGCTCGGTGCCCTCTTCGCGACCGCCGGGACCAAGGATCCGCGGGCCCGGCTGCGAACGGCCCTCGCCGCGGCCGAGCGCTTCACGAGCGACGTGCGCCGCCCCTGGCGGATCGTGGTGGGTGGCGAGCGCTGAGCGCCACGGCGGCGGAGCTGGGGCTCATCCCGGCGGGGGCGGGGGCGGGGGCGGAATGCTGCGCAGACGGGAACGGAGCAGCGCGGCCGCGACGGCCTTGACCACGGGTTGCGCGTTCTCCGGCGTCGGGTCCAGCACCGCCACGGGCGGGACGCCGCTCAGGCTCTGCCACTCCTCCGCCAGCGCGCGCAACCCGTACACGGCCGCGGGGATGCTGCGCTGGGTCGGGCCGAGGGCCCTGCAGAGGCGCTCGACCGCCGTGCTGGAGTAGTGCTCACCCCCGGCCAGGCCGTCCGTGAGGACCAGGGCGTCCGCGTAGGGGAGGTAGGCCTCGAGGTCGCGCCCCGTCGCGCCGTCACCCGACCAGGGGTCGACCCCGAAGCGGCGGAACACCATGGTCGGACGCCATCCCTGGAGGGCACCGAGCTCGAGCGACCCCTCACGCAACGGCAGCCTATCCAGCAGCCCCTCGCTCGCCCCCCCGAGGACGACGACGCGAAGCTCGATCGCACGATGGTCGGAGTCGAGGGTAGGCATAGGAATCCTCCGCGGACCTCGCCGGCGCGTCCCTGTCCCTCCGGCGACCTTCCGCTTCATCTTAGAACAGGGAGGGGAGGGCCGTCGACCGGAGGGCCGCGGACGCCCGGACGCCGAACCGGGCCGCCGTCGCTCCCCCACAGTGCTCTAGACCCTGTCAATTCCGCAGGCTCAGCGGTAGACGAGGGCCTCCCGGCACGCGGCGTGCTCGGACAATCGGCTCACGACATGGCCCGATCCCCCCAGAATTCGACGCGGCGCGCGGTGACCCCCTCGACTCGTTCGGCGGGGCCGACCGCGCGCTTCTCCCGGTGGTGGCTCTCGCTGCTCCTGATCCTGGTCGCGGGGGGCGTGGGTTGCCGCGCCAACCTCTTCGGTGGTTCCGAGAGCCTGCTCGCGGGGCTCGCTCCCGCCCGCTCCGAGGGCGTCGTGCGACCCGACGTCCTCGCCGACGGCATCCGCGCCATCAACGGCGATCCGTGGGAGTCGAACCGCGCGGCGATCTTCCGTTCCCCCGCGTCCTTCGTCGAGTACGACCTGGGGGAGCCGAAGGACGTGGTCGCCGCCTACGCCCACGGCGACAACAACGACACCTACCAGCTCGAGGGCTCCCTCGACGGGACGTCCTTCAAGCCGTTCTGGACCTTTGGCCCAGTGTCGGGCCCGGGCCTGCAACCGCGCTCCTCAGCGGACCTCCGCGCCAACCTCCGCTACCTCCGCGTCCGGCCGAAGAGCGGGGATCGCTCGTTCTCCCTGAGCGAGGTCGCGGTCTACTCGGAGCGACCCAGCGTCTTCCCGCCGCAGATCGTCCAGCGCCGCGGGCTGCCCAAGGGCGAGTCGGTCCGGACCGACCTGGTGATGCTCGCCTTCGCCCTGGGGGCGTGGCTGTTCCTGGTGTGGCGGCGAGCGCCGCTGGTCTGGGTCCTGAGCTGCGCGGTGCTGCCACTCTTCGCGGCGTACGGACTGTGGGCAGAGCTCGTCCGGGTGTGGCCGGTCGACGGCCGCGAGGTGTCGTTGGTCCGTGGCCTCGCCGCGGGGCTCGCGGGGCTCGCCGTGCTGCGCGAGGCGATGCTCCCCCGCACGTTCCCCGCGCACCGCCCCGTGGTTCTGGTGGTGCTCGCCGCGGCGGCGCTCGCGGCCTTTTCGGGCTTCTTCAACCTCTACCACCCCCAGTTCCAGGATCAGAAGCAGGGGACCTCGCTGTTCGTGCACAACTTCGACATGCGGGTCTACTACCCGGTAGCGAAGTACTTCCCCGAGCTCCGCTTCGACGGGCTCTACAGGGGCAGCGTCGCCGCCATGGTCGACGACGTCCCGGGGCTCACCCTCGACGACCCGCGAGTAAACCGCGCCGAGCTGCGCAACCTCCGCACGCACCGGATGGAGCGCGTCGCCGACGTCAAGACCGAGATCACGGAGATCAAGCAGCGCTTCTCCCCCGAGCGCTGGGAGGCCTTCAAGGTCGACATGCGGTACTTCCGCGAGACGATGGGGGAGCGGGACTACCTCGGGAGCATGCACGACCATGGCGGCAATGCGACGCCGCTGTGGCTCGCCCTCGCGCACCTCATCTTCATGGGGACCACCGCCAACAACACGACGTTGGCGCTGACCGGACTGCTCGACCCCATCCTCCTCTTGCTGACGTTTGCGGCCGTCTGGCGGACATTCGGCGTGCGGACCATGTTGGTCGCGGTCGTCGTCTGGGGCGCGAATGACTTCTACATGTTCGGCTCCAACTGGGGTGGCGCAACCCTCCGGCACGACTGGATGGCTTACCTGGCGCTCGGCATCTGCGCGCTCAAGACCAAGCGGCACGCGCTCGGCGGCGCACTGCTCGCGCTCTCCGCGATGATCCGCGCCTTTCCGGCCCTGTCGCTGGCCGTGATGGCCGCGCCGCCAGCGTGGTACGTCGTCGACCACTGGCGCGCCCACCGCCGCCTCCCCCGCCGGACCGAGCTGTTCGCGACCCAGCGCCCCATCCTCCTAGCCTTCGCGGGTGCTGCCGGCTGCGTGCTCTTCTGCTTCCTCTTCTCCTCGCTCCTGTTCTCCTTCGATGCCTGGCTGGAGTGGGTCGCCAAGGTGCGCCTGCTCGACCGCGACCCGCACGTGAACCACGTGAGCCTGCGGGCACTGGTCGCGGGCTCGAGCGGCCTCCAGCCCACTGTGCTTCGCGCCCGTTGGCCGCTGTTCGCGACCGGAATCGCCCTGCAAGCGGTCGCGATCGCGTGGGCGGCGCGCGGCAAGTCGCTCGACCAGGCGGCCGTCCTCGGCTCCTTGCTCATCCCCATCGTCTTCAACCCGGCGAACTACTACATCCACTTCGTCTTCGTCGTGCCACTGTTGGCGATCGAGGTCGGCCGCCGGCAGCGCAGCGGCGACTCGCCCGCGTTCGGCCTGCACGACGCGGCGATCTGGGGCTGCTTGCTCGCGATGTGCGCCGCGCAGTACTGGACCACGCTCGTCCGTGATCTCGAGCTTCACTTCCAGCTCGCGACCCTCCTCTACTTCGCCGCCACCATCCCGGTGATCGGCCTCGTGCTTTGGCGTGACTGGGAGACGATCGCGATCACCGGGACTCCCCTGGCCTCGTTTGCGGGCAGCGCCGGACGCACCGGGGTCCCCGCGGTCCCGGCGACCACCCCGGACGCGACGACGACCGACGCGACGACGACCAACGCGACGACGCCCGAACCACCAACGGCGCCCGAGCCCCGCTCCAGTGAGCCAGGCGCGATCAGGAACGGCGACGAGGACGACGGCAACGACGGCGACGAGGACGACGGCGACGAGGACGACGGCGACGAGGACGACGGCAACGACGGCAACGACGGCAACGAGTCGAGCCATCGCTGACGGCCGCGACCCCCCGAGCCCCCAAGCCCGGTGTCGAACGGGGCCTCAGCCGCCGTTGGCCTCGTGAACCATCTCGTTCAGCGTCCACAGATCGTGGAGGTAGCCGACGAACAGCAGGCCCCCGGTGAGGAGCCACAGCACGCCGGTCACCGCCCGCCCCAGGTAGAACCGGTGGATCCCGAGCACACCGAAGAACGTGAGTAGGATCCAGGCGACCGAGTAATCGTACCGGCCCACCCGGAACCGTCGGGTGGCGCGCGCGTCCATCCCCGGAATCAAGAACAGATCGACCATCCAGCCGATCCCGCACAGGCCCGCGGTGAAGAACCAGAGGGTCCCGGTGACGGGCCTACCGAAGTAGAAGCGGTGCGCACCGGTGAAGCCGAGGATCCAGAGCACGTAGCCGAGCGCGAGGCTGTGCGAGCGGTTGGACATCGGGGACGACGCGAGGCGCGGGGGCGCGGTCCGCGAGTGAAGCGAGCTAGTTGGGACAGCAGGCGACGTTCGCCATGGTGGACGCGACGCAATTGCTCGGCACCTGGTTCCCGTAGCACATGTAGGGCTGCGGGTAGCCAGCCTCCTTGCAGTTGCCGGACTGCGTCGCGCTCGCCGGCGCGCAAGGCTCCGTGCAGCAGTAGACCGAGGCGGCCGCGGCCGCGGTGCAGTCACCGGGCGGCGTCGAAGCGCACTGGAACGCATACCGGACGCCGCAGGTGCCGTCCGTGCTCGCGGTGCAGTCGTAGGCAGCGAGAGCGCCGCCGGTGGCCGTGACACCGCCCGTCGTCGCGACGCCACCCGTCGTCGCGACGCCGCCCGTGGCCGTGACGCCGCCCGTGGCCGTGACGCCACCCGTGGCCGTGACGCCACCCGTGGCCGTGACGCCACCCGTGGTCGCGACGCCACCCGTGAACGGAGCACCTCCGGTCGTCCCCATTCCCCCGGTGCTCGGGATCCCGCCGGTCACCCCCACTCCACCCGTGCTCGGGGCGCCGCCCGTTCCGGGATCGCCACCGGTCGCAGCCGGAAAGGTCTGCACGGCGTCCTCGACCGTCACGCACGCAGCGAGCACCACCGCCGCCAGGCACGCCAACGTGCCCAGCGCGAGTGCGCCCTTCACGCTGGTGAGTACCCGACGACTGGAGACGCCCCCGACCCGATGCGATGGGCTCCTATGGCAAGACATGGGGGCGGAGCATACCACGCACCGTCGGCGCGCGAGGGCGGTCAGCGGTAGGGGTTCTCGATATCGAGGTCGGAGCCGGTGACAGGCTTCGGCTTCTTGCCCTCCTCGAGGAAGCCCATGTCCTCGTCCACCAGAGCGGGAACCCGGGCCGCCGGGGGGGGGACACCCTGCGACGGCGCGGGCCCGGGCGTCGGGGCTCCAGCGGCCGTCGAATCCGGACGGTGCGGGAGCGGTACGGCTGGCGTCGGCGTGACGCCCCCGGCTCGCCGGGTAGCCGCGGGGGTCGGGGGCGACGCCCTGCCCGGTGCGGGGTCCTCGACCACCGGGATCCGCTCGATGCTCACCGCGTCAGCCTCGCTGGGATCGGGATCGGTGGGGGCCTCCGCACCCGACGAAGCCGGAGCGGCCGAGGGAACCCGGGCGCCGCCAGCCGTGACCGACGGGGCAGCCTCAGGAGTCGCGTCACCCGCACGCGACGCGATCACCGCCGCCCCGCCCGCCGCGACCAGGGCAGTCACGGCAACGGCCCAGGGCCAGAGCTGCCGCAAGGGCCGGCTCCCGTCTGCCCCTTGGTAAGCACCTTCCGCCACCGCCGGCAGCGGCGCCGTGTCCACGCCCAGGCTCGAGCCGTCGGTCGCGGAGCCTAGCCGCTGCCGGTGCCCCTCGACCACCCTCGAGCCGGCCACGGTAACGTGCCAGTCGTCTCGCACCTCGGAACGCTCCGCCTCGTCCCCCGCCTCGGTCGGGATGGACACGAGCATGGCGTTCTTTGGCGCCGCCTCGTGCAGGGTCGCCAGCGCCGCCCGAACCTCCTCCCGCCGCTCCGCGATCTTAGTGCCCAGCACCCGGGTCAAGAGCCTGCCGACGCCCGCGGCCGAGACGAGGGTCCGGGTTTCGATCAGGTACTGCTCGAGCACACGCCGGAATTCTTCAGCGGTCTTGTAGCGACGACCCGGCTCGCGCGCGAGCGCCCGCATGACGATCGGCTCCAGCAACGGCGGGTAATCGGGCCAGACGGTGGTGGGCGGCGGGACCACCGCGTGCTGGACCAGCTCGAGCGTCTCGCGCAGCTCCTTGCGCCCGAAGAGGCGCTTGCCGGTGGTGAGCTCGAACAGCACGACGCCGAGGGAGAAGATGTCGCTGCGGCGGTCGATGGCGCCGCCGAAGGCCTGCTCCGGCGACATGTAGCCCACCTTGCCCATCATCGCGCCCTCGCGTTCGGCCACGCTCATCGCGGCCGCGTGAGCCACGCCAAAATCGGTGAGCTTGGCGTGACCGTCGAGCCCGATCAGGATGTTGTGCGGCGACACGTCGCAGTGAACGACGCCGCGGAGCTCGCCGTCCCAGCCGCGGAGCTCGTGGGCCTCGTGCAGCCCCCCCGCGACGTCCGCGATCATGCGCACCGCCATCTCGGGGGGCACCGCCCGTCGCTTGCGCGCCTCTTTGATCAGCGTGTGGAGCGAGTCGCCCTCGACCCACTCCATCGCCATGAAGAGCACTCCGCGGTCCTCCCCGACCTCGAAGACGCGCACCACCCCCGGGTGGTCGATGCTGCGAACGAGCTGGCCCTCGTCGAGGAACATGGCGCGGAAGGCGGAGAGCCGGGCCAGGCGCGGCAGCATCGCCTTGATGGCGACGAAGCGCGGCTGCCCGCCGGGGATCCGCTCGAGCGCGACCCAGACGCTCGCCATCCCGCCGTGACCGAGAGGGATCAGCAGGCGGTAGCGACCGAGCCGGCTACCCTGGGCGAGTTGGTCTTCCATCTCGTGAGGCTGGCGCCCACCAAGGCGCCCACGGGCCCGGCGCCGCGGTCCCTGGATCGTTCCCCTCGATTCTGCCTTGCTTCGTCGCGCAAGTCCGCCCCCCTTGACCGCGAGGCGGATCTCGGCCGCGAAGCCGAGCCGCCAGTGAGGCGCTCAGGTGCGGCGCCGCCGCGCTCCCGCCGTCCCGCGACGCGCCGTCGCGCGCGCCTCGGCCGCTCAGCCCGGCGCCCGGCGCGGCCTCGGCGCACGGCGCGGGAGAGGCCGGTTCCCGGCCGCGCTCAGCGGGTGCCGGGCGCGGATCGACGACCCGCCTCGAGGGCGCGCCGGACCGCTTCCTCCGACGCCCGATCCTCCGCGCCGAACGGTGGTACCCCATCCGGCGGGGGCTGCACGGCGTCGACGGCGTTCGAACCGACGGTGGTGCCGCAGAGCGTGTGGCACCGAACCCGCTGCCGGCTGCTGGTGAGCTCCGCGCACCCGCAGTGTCCGTCCCGCGCCTTTTGCGCCAGGGCCGCACGCACCTCCTCGCGGGTGAAGGTGGCGGTGCGCTCGACGCGGGCAAAGTCCCAGCGCTCGTGCCGCTGCTTCGGGGTGAGCGGGTCGGTCGCAGCCCCGTCCGGCTCGGCGCAGCAGCGGAAGCTCAAGAAGTAGTAATAGAACCCCTCGTCGTGCGTGTAGACCTTGGGCCGGCACTGGTTGCGCACGCCCTTGTACCAGGGGCCACCGGTGTGGATGCTGTCGAACTTGCCCTTGAAGCCGGGGAGCAGATAGCTCTCGCTCGCCACCACCTCGTCGGTGTTACCGGGCAGATCTCGCACGCCGAAATCGCTGATGCACTGCGGCTGTGAGCCGCTCGGCACCCCGTGCCAGAGCCGGCCGAGTTCGGTCGCGTCCCGCGCGGCCACCTTGTCCATGTTGGGCCCGTCCCAGAGGTGATCGCCGTTGCACTTGCGGGTGTCGCGGACGTACCCATAAGGGAACGGCTTGGCTTCCGGCCCCTCGCAGGCGAAGGTCCACTCGCTCTCGGTGCACATCCGCTTGCCCACGGCCGCGCACTTGACCTGCGCCTGGTGGAATCGGTTCATGACCTCGGGGCGAACGCCGGCTTGGTTCGGCCACTCGTGCTCGTCGATGCAGAAGCGCTTCTTCACCTTCTGGCCTACACACCGCGTCGTCGGCTCGAAGACCTCGCAGACGACCTTCTTGTTCGCCTTGTCGAACCAAGACTGGAGGCACTTCTGCTCCACCTCGGTGCAGTAGTCCCCTTCGACCAGGAGCATTCCCGGGGGGCAGGCGCGAGGACCCGCTGGCGTCGCTTCCGTCTCCGCGGCCGACGAGGACGCGGACGGCGCCGCGGGCGCGGGGGCGCCAGACGCCGCAGCACTGCTCGGAGGGGACGCCGCGGCGCCCCACCCCTCGCTCGGGGCCGGTGACGGGGCGGCGGGCGGCGCCGCGGGAGCAGCGCCCGAACAGGCAGCGACGACGGCGGCGGCGGTCGCTGCGATCACGGCGCCGAGGCGCCTCGAAGCACGGAGCGGAGCGGAAATGGTCATCACGACGAGCCCGACCCTAGAACAACAAACGGTTTGTTTGTTGTTCCAAATCGATGACCTAGGGACCCGCGTCCTCCGGGTCCCACCCAGCCACCGCTGGGTGGGTGAGGGCGTGGGGTACCAACCTGGGAGCAGACCACGCCCGAGGCGCCGCCATCCCCGGGGTCGACCCGACCCCGGCAAGGAGGCGATGGACCGCACGCATCAGCCGCTCAGCCACCACTCGGCAGCGGGAGCCTGGCCCGGCTTCGCTGATCGGCCCTTCGGATCCAGAGGATCGCGGCCGCGAAGAGCGTAACGATGACCGCGATGTACCCGACGTAGAGCCAGTCCCCCTCCATCGCCTTGGTGATGGCGAAGAAGACGAGCCGGACGATGAAGGCCAGCGCCACGAGCCCGATCAGGATGCCGAGCACCTGACCGAATGTATCCCGGGTCGCGTCGCCCGTCGGCACCGGGGCCCTGCCCTCACGACGAGCGGCGAGCTCCGCTCCGATGACCGCCATCCGCTTGTCGCTGAGGGAGTAGGCGAACGGCAGCAACGTCGCCGCCACACTGCCCACGGCCGGCACGATGCTGATGAGCAGCTTGAGCCCCTCGAGCGCCCCGGGCGGCTGCGCCTCGTTCGCCTTGTAGCCGAAGCCTGCGAGCACGAACCCGGTCACGATCCCGCCGATGGTCCACCCCATCTTCTGGGCGAAGGACGAGGCCGCAAAGACGAGGCCGGTCGAGCGACGCCCCGTCTTCCACTCCGAGTAGTCTGAGGCGTCAGCGTACATGGCGAACACGAGCGCCGCGGTCGGCCCCATGAGGAGGTTACAGAGGATCTGAAGCACGAACATCAGGACGACGTCCTGCGGCCGCAGGAAGTAGAACGAGATCGTGAGCACCGTCGCGAGCGCCATCAGGATCATGTAGAGGGTGCGCTTGCCGACGATCCGCGCGATGGGCGCGGTGATTGAGGTGCCGAACAGCGTCGCGATCGAGCCGACCAGGAAGAAGGCGCTGATCATGGCGGTCGGCGTCAGATCCATGCCCAGAACGTGCTGGTTGCCGACGAAATACTTGAAGTAATAGGCGACGGCGCCGTTGCGGATGGAGACATAGCCGAGCGTGAAGATCCCGAGCAGGAAGAGCACCAGCCAGGGGACGTTGGTGAGCACGTCACCCAGGTCGCGGACGAAGCTCGATTGCTGGTCCGCCGGGGGCTTCACCCGCTCCTTGGTGGTGTAGAACGCCACGAACCACATCAGGACGCCCACGCCCGCGTACAGCCCCGCCGTGACGGCAAAGCCAAACTGCTGGTTGCCGCGACCGATCAGCCCGACGAGCGGGAGCGTGCAGAGGCTCACGATCATCCCACCGGAGTAGGCGCCGACGAAGCGGGCGGTGGACACCTTGGTCCGCTCCTCGCTGCTCGGCGAGATGACCCCCATCAGCGCCGAGTACGGGAGGTTGATCCCGGTGTAGACCATCCCGATCAGGGTGTAGGTGACGAAGGCCCACACGAGCTTGCCGTAGTCCCCAAACGGCGGCGTGACGAAGGCCAGCGTGCCGCAGACGCCGAAGGGCACGGCGAGCCACCGCATGTAGGGGCGGAACTTGCCCCAGCGGGACTCCGTCCGATCGGCGATCATGCCCATCAGCGGATCGTTGACCGCGTCCCAAACGCGCGTGATCCCGAAGAGGAGGGCCATCGCCATCGGGTCGAGCCCGAAGACGTCCGTGTAGAACATGCTCCCGAAGAACACGAACGTCATCCAGAACAGGTTCGACGCCGTGTCGCCGAGCGCGTAGCCGACCTTCTCCTGGAGCGAGAGCCTCTCCGTTGTCGTGGTGGTCGACGTGGTGGTCATCGGTGCTGCTGGTCCTTGTCTGGAAGAGAGCCGCGCGGGCGCTGGTGCCGACGAGCGAGGACGCGACTCGCCACCCCCGCGGTGGGCCTCGGGGCCGCCCGCCTGCAACCGGAACGGGCCGTTATTGCCCTCGCGACCGCCGAAACACAAGCGGGAACCGGAGCGGCCGGGACCGGCGACGCCTGCCCTGAAACCGGGGGCGAGCGCCGGCGCCGAGCGCTCACGTCGGTCGCTCGCCGAGCCCAAGGCGAACCGCGAGGTTCAGGACCCGGTCGCGCTCGACGAAGAGGATCCCCGCCTCCTGCATCGCGGTGATGAGGGCGCGGGGCGCGCGCGTGGCCGCCAGCAGATCGCCCAGCCCGACGATCTCATGGCTGAGCTCGAGCACGGCGTCGAAGACGGGGGACGACGGGTAGTGGCGCCCCTCGTCCCCCTGGTTTCGGACCAGGCCCCGCTCGGGGTGGAGGAAGAGCCCGTCCCCGCGGGCGTGGCGCTCCTGCCAGCGGGTGAGCGCCGCCTCCAGCCGGTCCCGGTACGCCGCAGGGTCGCTCCCGGAGGTGCCCTGGAAATATTTGGCGATCGTGGAGCGCGACGCGCCGTCCAGGTGCGGGTGCATGCCCCGGTACTCGGGCAGCGGCTCAACCCCCCGGAAGCCGTAGGCTTCGCGCTCCTCAAAGTAGGGCGCGTGTCGCGCGAGATGGATCGGGTTGATGCGCGCGGCCGGCGCGAAGTGCGGGATGTGCTCGATGAGCGCGATCTGCTGCTCGTAATCGACCAGGAGCTCGCCCGGGATCGCGTAGAGCAGGTTCCACCCGACGGGGAGATGGTGCTCCGCCGCCCACTTGAGGAACGCCAGGTTCTGGATGGCGCGAAGGCCCTTGCCGAGTAGCTCGAGGAGCCGCGTGCTCAGGCTCTCGATCCCCGGCTGCGCCATGACCCGGGCGCGACCGAGCGCGGCCACCTGCTCCTCGGTGACGTTGGTGCGAAGCTCGTAGAAGATCCGGGGCCCGTCCGTGAAACGGGCGAGCTGGGGGATGACCTCGTCGAGGTGGTCGCGCGAGAGGATCGCGTCGGTGGCGACGAGGTTTCTCCCGTACCGCTCCCACAGCGCCCGGACCTCCTGGACCACGCGGGCGCTCGACTTGGTGTGATACCCGAGGGCGGGGCCGTTCACGCCGCAGAACCGGCACTGGTGCTTCTGGCCCCACCAGCAGCCCCGCGAGCTCTCGAACGCGAGCGACAGGGGCTGCCCCTGCCAGGCCGTGGACGCCGCGGCCAGCAGCGCTCCGTAGTCCGGCACCGGCAGCGCGTCGAGGTCGAGCGGCGCCGGGCTCTCGATGAGGCACCGGGGGTCGTACTCCCCTCGGCTCAGCGCAAGCAGCGGCGCCTCGCCCCACCCGCTCACCACGTAGTCGACCTCCGGGTACCCGGCGAGCACGCTCGCCCCCATCGGCGCGACGCAGGCGGCGCCGCCGAGCACGATCTCGACCCCGGGGTGGCGGCGCTTGATCGCGCGCGCGACGAAGAGCGCCGCCAAGAGCTGGTTGAAGGACGTCGTGAACCCGATCAGATCGAAGCCCGAGTAGTCGGCGGCCGCGAGCACCCGCTCCTCGAAGACCCCGCGGAGCCGCCCCCGCGCGGTGGCGTCCCCGAAGGCCGCGGCGAGGCTCGCGGCGACCTCGGGGTCTTCGGGCGGGCCGTGCAGGCCCTCTGCAAACAGGAGCTCCCCGGTGAGCTCCTTGCCCCCGCCGACCTCGAGGTAGCGGTCGGGCCCCAGGTGGCGCGCGAGCTCGAAGTGGAGGTACGCCTCCTCGCACCGCCCACCGCGCTCCCGAACCAGGGTGGCCAGGTGGGCCGTCGCGAGCGACGCCATCTGCGGGTGCTGAAACGGGGGACACACCAGCAGCAGCCGGCGGTCCCCGGCCGGCCCGAGCGGATCTATCGCGGGGTCGGCAGCGGATCGTGCCAAGCACGGCGCAGTCGTCGTCATGTTCGGTCCGGGCGGCTCGCCAGGAGAGACTACCGCACCCGAATCGCCGCGCCGCTCCCAATCCCGCGGAGCCCCCCGTGATCCGGGACCGCCGGGCACCGGCGAGTCGCGAGATCGCCCCCGCGGGTTGCTGCTACCGTGCTCCCGATGCATAGGACCCGCGACGGCGGCGGCGCGCGCGGGACCCGCCAGGGCCGCCTCGACGTGACCCCGAGATCTCCGACGATGGCCCCGCCGCCCCCCGAGCTCAGCGCCCTGCTCGCCGCCACGCTCGACGCACCGCCGGAGCTCTTCCCGCTCCTGCCGGAGCTCTTCCGGGATCTGGAGGATCTCGGGGCCCGCGCCGAGGACGTGGTCGCGATCCTCGAGCCGGCCCGACTCCCCGCGGAGGCGCGGGTGCTCGACCTCGGGTGCGGCAAGGGCGCCAGCGCCATCGCCCTGGCGAAGCAGCTCGGCCTCCGGGTGCGCGGGGTCGACGGCGTCGCGCCCTTCGTGGCGCACGCCACCGCCCGCGCAGCGCGCGAGGGCGTTGCGGAGCGCTGCACCTTCGAGGTGGGCGATCTCCGCGAGGTCGTCCGCACCGCTGTCGACCAGGACGTCGTGATGATGCTCGCCCTCGGGGACGTGCTCGGCCCACTCGACCAAACTGTGCGCACCCTACTCGGCTGCGTCCGACCCGGGGGCCACGTGGTGCTCGACGACGCCTTCTTCGACCCCACGCAGCTCGACGACCCGCGCGTCATCCCCGTCGAGTTCGCGGGCCTGCCCGACCGCGCGGCGAGCGAGCGCCTCATCGCGGCGGCCGGCGCCCGGATCGTCGATGAGCGCCGGGCCGACACGGCCGAGGCCTTCGCCTGGCTCCAGGAGATGACCACCCGCGTCCTCGCGCGCGCCGAGGCCCTCGCCGCGCTCCACCCCCGGCTCGAGCGCTCGCTGCGCGAGTTCGCCGTCCGCCAGTGCGAGGAGACGCAGGACCTGCTGGGACCCATCGTGGGGGTCCTGTGGCTGCTCGCCCGCCGCTGACCCGACCGGTGCGGCTACTTGCGGCGGTGAGGCTGCGCGTACCAGGCCTCGGCCCGCTTGCTGACCGGAAGGTTCGAGAGCGAGGGCTGCCCGGTCGTCTCGGAGACAGCGAGCCACAGCGCGCCGTCGGGGTCGATCGACTTGCGGCGGGAGGTCGCCAGCGCCAGGGGGACATGGGTGAACACGCCGTGCCAGCGGCCGATGAGCACGTCGGTCTTGCCGGCCATGCCCGCGTGCACCGCGTGGCGGCCAAGGACGTCACAGAAGATGGTGTCCGCGGCGTTCGGCGGACCGCTCCGGATCATGTAGCTCGGATCGATGTATTTGAGGGACCCCGCGATCCCGGCCGCCTTGAGGTGCCGGGTGATCTCGCCCTTGAGGAACAGGCCGATGTCGGCGTCGGCGCTGGCGTAGCGCACGTTGCCCCCCGCGTCGCGCTCCGCCTCGGGGGTGAGGAGGGACTTCGCGCAGCCCTCGGCGACCACGATCACCGCATGCCCTCGCCGGGCGAGGCGCACCCCCAGGGCTCGGAGCAGCCCCTGCTCGCCCTCCAGATCGAAGTGCACCTCGGGGACCAGGCAGAAGTTGACGTCCTGGCTGGCGAGCGTGGCGTTGGCGGCGACGAACCCCGCGTCGCGCCCCATCAGCTTGACGAGCCCGATCCCGTTCGGCGCGCTGGCCGCCTCGGTGTGGGCGCCGTCGATGGCCAGCCGCGCCACGTCGACGGCCGTCTCGAAGCCGAAAGTCCGGTCAACGAAGGCCACGTCGTTGTCGATGGTCTTGGGAACCCCGACCACGCCGATCCGCAGCCCGCGGCGCGCGATCTCCTCGTGGATCGCATGCGCCCCCTTCTGCGTGCCGTCGCCGCCGAGCGTGAAGAGGACGTTGACACCGAGGCGTTCCAGCGTGTCCACCATCGTCGCCGCCGGGGGGCCGCCGCGTGCGCAGCCGAGGACGCTCCCGCCGAGCTTGTGGATGTTGCGGACCGCCTCGAGCCCGAGCGGGAGGGGCTGGTGCGGGGACGCCGGATCGAGCCCGCAGTAGCCGTACTGGAAGCCGAGGACGGAGCGCACCCCGTACCCGTGGAAGAGCTCGAGCACGATCGAGCGGATGACCGCGTTGAGCCCCGGGCAGAGGCCGCCGCAGGTCACGATGGCGGCCTTCACCTCGTCGGGGCGAAAATGGACGTGCTCCCGCGGACCCGCCTTCTCGAGCGCGAGGGTGGCGTCGGGGGTTTCCCCCGCCCCGAGTTCGACGCGATACAGGACCCGCCGATCGTCGGCGACGAAGTCGGCGATCTCGTCGTCGGGGATGGTCGAGAGGTTGAGCGGCGAGCGCACCGCGCTCGGGCCGAGGTGCTTGACCACCAGATCGGAGGGTTTCGGGTCCATGGGGCTCCTTGACTCGACGCGGGCCGCCGCGCGCGGCAGTCGCCCGGGGACGAGCGGACCCAGGCTAGGTCCGGAGGTGGGCGCTGGTCAAACGCGGGGCCTGCAGGGCGTCAGCGAGGCTCCGCTGCGCTAGCGGCGAAGCCCCGCTCGAGCGACGACCAGTCGCAGACCGCGCCGAGGCGAGAGAGCACGGCGTAGAGCCCGAAGCGAATGCGGAAGAGGAACAGGAGGCGTCCGGGGAGCCGCAGCCGAGCGAGGGCGAACTTGTCCTTGGTGAGCTGCTGGATGTTGACCACGATCTTGCCCTCGATGGGCTGCGCACCGGATCGGAGGAGCGGACCGAAGAAGCTCCGGAGCAGCTGGCGGAGGTGGGCGTAGGCGGCCTCCTTCGAGGTGGGCGCCGCGCCAAGCTCGCGCAGCGCCGCGCTGATCCCGGCGCGGTCGTCGTCACGCACCGCGCCGGCGAGCGCCGCGAAGGCGCACACCTCCCGGGGCTCGAAGCGCCGCACGCAGCCGCGGTCGAAGACGGCGATCCGGCCGTCGTCGCAGAACTGGTAGTTGCCGGGGTGCGGATCGGCGTGGAAGATCCCGTGGCGGCAGAGGCCCCCGAGGTACAGCTCGGCAACCGTCGAAACCTCGCCTTCATGGGCACGCTGATCACGCACGGCCGGGGGGTCGCGGTGGTGGTCGAAACAGGTATGCTGACGGAGCTCGGGCGCATCGCCGACCTGCTCCAGCGCGTCGTGGGCGGCCCCACGCCCCTGCAGCGTCGGCTCTACCGCGTGGGAAAGGAGCTGGCGCTCGGCGGCGTCGCGGTGGCGCTCCTAATCCTCCTGGTCGGCCTGGCGCTGGGCGAGCGCGTGGGAGAGATGATCCTGTCGGCCATCAGCGTCGCCGTGGCCGTCATTCCGGAGGGACTGCCGGCGGTGGTCACGGTGACCCTGGCGCTGGGCGCCCAGCGGATGCTGCGCCGCCAGGCCCTGATCCGCAAGCTCCCAGCGGTGGAGACGCTGGGTTCGGTGACGATCATCTGCTCGGACAAGACCGGAACGCTCACCCAGAATCGCATGACCGTCACCGTCGTCGAGGGGGGGAACGATCGGATCGAGATCGACAGCTCGACAGCGCCGGAGCGGGCCTCCTTCGAAGCGGTGGGGGCGCCGCGACTGGTGCTCACCGGTGGAGCCCTCTGCAACGACGCACGAGTCGGGGCTGCCGGGGAACAGCTGCTCGGCGATCCGACCGAGACGGCGTTGGTGGCGGCGGCGGCACGCGCAGGCCTGTCTAAGACAGCGCTCGCTGCGGCCGCACCGCGCGTGGCGGAGGTCACTTTCGACTCCTCTCGGAAGCGAATGACCACGGTGCACCGCCGCCCGAGCGAGGGGAACGGGGGCTTGCCCGAGCTCTGGTCGGAGAGTGGACTGGCTGCGGGCGCCGGGCTCGCCGCCGTGACCAAGGGAGCCACCGACGCCGTGCTCGAGGTCTGCGAACGGAGCTGGCGAGACGGACGCGCCGTTCCCCTCGACCCGGCCAAGCGCGAGCGGATCCTCGAGGCCACGGCGCGCCTCGCCCAGCAGGGGCTGCGTGTGCTCGCCGTCGGGATGCGCCCCCTGCTCGACCCAGGGCCCCCCGCGGATCCGGAGCGGGCTCTCACCTTCGTCGGCCTGAGGGGATGATCGACCCGCCGCGACCCGAGGTCCCCGCGGCGGTCGCGCGATGCCAGACCGCCGGGGTGCGCGTCGTCATGATCACCGGAGACCACCCGTTGACCGCCCTGGCGATCGCGAGCGAGGTCGGCATCGAGGCTGGCCAGCGCGTGGTGACCGGGACTGCTGCAGATCCAGTCCCTTCTCCCGGCTCCGGCCCCGGTCCCGGCTCCGGCCCCGGTCCCGGCTCCGGCCCCGGTCCCGGCTCCGGTCCCGGTCCCGGCCCCGGCCCCGGTCCCGCTGCTGGTGCCGGTCCCGGTGCCGCGCGGACTGCCATTGCACCCCTCCCTGAGCGCGCGAATGCGCGCGATTGGGGAGGGGTCGGCCGCGCAGCCGCGAAGCGGCGAGCAGGACGGGGGTGGGCACCGGCTGGGCTCCCTACGTCCGCCCAGCCGGATTTCCCGACGCGTCTTCAGTGCACCCGGGGCGCGACCAGGTATTTTCGAGCGGCCAAGAGCCCGCCGAACGCCAGCACGCTGAGAATGATGTCGACCACGGACGTGTCTGGCTTGAGCATCTTCCGCGCGACCACAAAGGCCAGAAGCTCGAGAATGGCATCGAGATCGTGGGTCAAGAGAGTGCGGGCCAACTCGACACCGATCACCATCAGTAGCACTCGGTAGATGAACTCGTAGATCGCTTCGACCTCTCGCCAATCCATCTGCACCAGAGCAAGGCCGCTACCCACCGCGAAGACCAAGACCCCGCCGATGATGACCAACGCCAGCACGCGCTCGAGGAGGGTCGCCGAGGACTTGCTCCAAAGGACCAGGCGATCACGCAGCATGCTGGCGAAGGTAGCATCCCTCGGCCCGAGCCTGCAGGCCGCAGGCCGGTCCGGCTGGGAACGAGGCCTCCTGGGGCGGAGCCCGGGCGGCCACACTCGCTGCTGCCGCCGCCCCGACCTGGGCGAGGCGGGCTTGCCCCCGGCGAGCTCGCTCAGGGCGCGTCGAGCCGCAACGGGGAAACGAACCCCTCTGGCTTGAGGGAGAACAGACCACACTCGAGCTCCGCCAGGACCTCCTCGGCCATCTCGCCGATCAGCAGCCCCGACAGCCCGGATCTGCCCACCGACCCCATCACGACGACGTCGGCGCGATGGCGTCGCGCAAACTCGGGGATGACGTCCCGGGCGTCCCCTTCCAGCACATGGATCTGGAGCTCGGGATCCGAGCCCCCCACCAGCTGCTCAACCGCGGACACGGCGGCGCGCCGCGCCTCCTCGAGATACTGCTCCAGGAGCGCCTTGCCCGCGTACCGGCGGATCATGGCCGCAGCGGTCGGATTCCAGACGTGCACGACCTGCAGCTCCCCGTCCAGGTGGCGCGCCAGCGCGCGGGCGTGATCGAGGATTCGCGCGGCGAACGCGCTGCCCCCACTCCCCGAAACGGGATCGAGCGCCGCCACGATCCGGGGCCGGTCCGGAAGGGCCTCCGGGGCGACGAGCCAGACCGGGCAGGAGCACAAACGGACCAAACGCCGTGCCGTCCCACCGAAGAAGCTACGATGCTGCCGATCGGCGCCGCGGGCCGTCTTCAGCAACAGATCGTGGCCGTGAGTGAGCACCCGGCGAACGAGCTCGACGGCGGGATCTCCCGTGCCGACCACGATCTCGGGCGCTCTGGAGGGACGCAGCGAATCCGCTCGCGCCGTGAGCTCCGCGGCCCGCTCCGCCCGCGCTCGCGCCGCTATCCGTTCGAAATCCAGGCCGGAGCGCTCCGGAAGACCGATGTCCTGAAGGACATCCATCACGGTGAGTCGCGCCCCCGTCTCCTCAGCGAGGTCGACACCCAGCCCGAGCGCCTCCACAGAGCCCTGCCTCTCACTGCAGAACACCAGAACATTTTGAAATCGAATCATCTCGCGCCTCACCACTCCGTCACCCTAATGCGGGTGGCCACGAACGGCCAGCCGCGCTGGCACCGACGCGGGCACGCCCCTGGCGTCCGTGGCGAGGAGAGCGCCCCAAACATACCCCGGCGCGCGCCCCGCTCCGTCGGAAGCGAGATCGCCCCCGCCCCTCACGTCCCGCCGCCGCCCAGCGCGCGCGCCCGCGTGATCAGCCGGGCGAGGTCGCCTCGGTCCGGATCGACGCCCGCGAGGCTCGTGGCCTCGCGCTCGAGGTCCGCGAGACGCAGGCGTGCGCCGCGGGCGCTGCCGCGCAGCGACTCGGCGAAGCCGGCCACGGTCGCGGCCAGGCGGAAGGACTCGCTGGCGTCCGCGTAGCGCGCCGCGATCTGCCCCGCGCCGAGGGCCACCTCGGTCTCGGCGACGGCGTCGGTGTCGACCGCCTTGCTGCGCACTCGCACCACGATCGGCGCCAGCTCGAGCCGGCGGAACACCACGTCGTAGATCGCGGTCACGCTGTGCCCAGCGCCGATCTCCCCGCCGTCCACGGCGTCGTCGCGGAAGTCCTCGTCCGCCACGTCGCGGTTCTCGTAGCCGATGAGGCGGTAACGCGCCACCTGGTCGGGGTCGAACTCGACCTGCACCTTCACGTCGCGGGCGATGGTCTGGAGCATCCCCGCCACCTGGCCCACGAAGACGCGGCGAGCGTCGCTCGAGCTGCCGACGTAGGAGTAGTTACCGTCCCCGGCGTCCGCCAGCCGCTCCATCATCGCGTCCCGGTAGTTTCCCGTTCCGAACCCCACCGTCGAGAGCGCTACCCCCTGGGCGCGCTCGTCGGCGATCAGCGCCAGGATGGCGTCGGGGCTCCGTTCCCCGACGTTGGCGTCGCCGTCCGAGAGCACCAGCACCCGGCTCACGTGGCCCCGGCGCTGGGTCCGCGCGGCGAGTCGGTAGGCGAGCTCGATCCCGCTCGCCATGGCGGTGGAGCCCATGGCGTCGAGCTGATCGATGGCGGCGAGGAGCGTCGCCTTGCGCGCGGGTCCCGTGGGGGGCAAGACCTCGCGCGTGCGGCCGGCGTAGGTGGCGAGCGCCAGGGTGTCGCCCGGTCGTAGCTGCTCCACGAGCAGCCGCAGGCTCTCCTTGACCAGCCCCATGCAGTCCGGGCCGTTCATGGAACCGCTGGAGTCGACCAGGGCCACCAGGTGCAGCGGGGGCCGCCGACCCGTGGGGACGCGCCGACCCTGGATCCCGATCCGCACCAGGTGGTGCCCGGTGTCGTAGGGCGAGGGGGCCGCCTCGAGGTGGATCCGGATGGGGCTCGGATCGCCCGCCTCGGGCGCGGCGTAGGCGTAGTCGAAGGCGTTGATGAACTCCTCGGCGCGCACCGCGGCGAACGGGGGCAGCTCGCCCTCGTTGAGCTTCCGTTTGGCGATGCCGTAGGAGCCGGTGTCCACGTCCACGGCGAAGGTCGAGAGCGGATCAAGCCGCGGATCCTGGGCGGGGTTGACGCCGTGATCGCTGAACGCCTCCGCGCCGAACGGCTCCCCCCGCGCTTCGAGCCGGAGCCCCCCCTCCGGTCCCCCTTCGCGCGCGTCAGAACGCCCCTGGTCCCGTCCCTGCCGGGGCGCGGCCGAGACTCGCTCCTGACCGAGGGAGGTGTCGCGTCCGCGAGGCGAGGTGGGCGCGCTCGGATCGGCGGCGGCACCGGCGGCGAGCAGACCGATCATGCCGAACTCGGCGGCCTCCTCGAGCGCCGCCGCTCGCGCGAGGTGTGGGTCGGGGTTGTCCCGCGGTCCCTGCACCGAGAAGCGGCGGTTCACGCTGCCGATCGGCGCCGATCCCATGGCTCCCTCCTCACCCTGGGCGCGGCGGCCGGTGCCCGGCTCGAGCGGCGCCGGCTCGGGCACGAGGCTCGACTGCAGGTAATGCCGCAGCAGCACCAGGCGAGCCTGGTGCTGTTCGAGCTCGGTGGGCGGCACCGCACGGGCCATCCCAAGCAGCAAGCCCGCGTGGAGCGCCACCGAGCCGAGCGCGAACCCGAGGCCGCGCCAGGGCCAGCGCCGCGGTGGCACGGGCAGGCGCAGCGGCGCCTCCCGGGAGACCTCGAGGGTCAGGCCTCGCACGCGCTGGACCACCCGGGCGTCCGCGGCGACGAGGAGGCGCGCGGCCCGCGCGCCCTGCCCGTTCGCGGCGTTGCCCTCGACGGGCTCGACGCCCTCGGCGATCTCGACCTCCGCGTCCGGCAGCAGCGCGACGCGGGGCGCGCGGCCCCTCGCCGCCACGAGCACCAAACGGTCGGCGCCGATCAGGCTCGCGGGCAGCGCCAGATCGGCGGCCTCCTCGCCGAGCGTGAACGCCCCGCCCCGCGCGAGCCGGCGCTCGCAGAGCGGATAGTCGCCCCATCGGATCCGGACGCGGACCTCTCCCGTCGGGAGCGCCCCTACACGTGACCTCATGGCGCGGTTCGACAGCGGCCCGCGTGCGGAAGTTCCGCCATCGCGGCGGAGCGCCGGTACCGGCGCTGCCCTCCTTTCCGGCCAGCTCGTTGTCAGATAGGTTCGAGTTCTCGGTGCGCACCATGCCCCCATCCCGCCGTACCCGGCGATTCCCCTTTGCCCTCCTGCTGACCCTGCTCAGCTGCTCTTCGGGGAGCAGGGCTCCGGTTCACCCCCTCTCCGAACAGCCCGCACCTTCCACGCGGGCCGCACCGTGCGCAGCGGCCAACCTCGACACCTGTGGAGAGCACTGCGACAGCGGGGATGATTCTGCCTGCTCGCTTCTGCTGTTGGAGTACGAGCGCTCCGCGCAAGGCTTGGCAAAGGACGGCGCGCGTCTCGCCAGCGCGTGCGAGCCTGCCTGTGAGCGTGGACACGGGGCCTGCTGCTACTGGCTCGGCATGCGCTCCCTTCAGGAGCCTCGAGGAGCGCGACTGCCGCAAACCCTGTCACTGCTGGATCGGGCCTGCGAGCTGGGCGAATCCCAGGCCTGCGTCGCGTTGGTGACGCGTATCTTCCAGAACCCGCGAGACGCGGAGCGTTACCCGCTCGCACTGAGCGCCAGGCTCCGGGCGTGCAAGCTCGGGGTCACGGAGCACTGCCGAGATGCGGCCTTGTTCTCCCTCGATCCCCACCAGCTCGAGCCGTCCCAGGGGGCCGCTGCCCTCGCACTGTTCTCGGCCGGGTGTCAGTCCGGAGACGCGATCTCGTGCGCGTACGCGGCAGGGCTCTCGGACTCCGAGGAGTTTTTGACCCCTGATCTCCCTCGCGCTGCTGCGCTGCTCGACCAGGGCTGCCAATTGGGTGACGGCTCTGCCTGCGTGAGGAGGATGGCTCGCCGCGCGATAGGTCGGGGAGTTCCGGCGGACGCCAAGGGAGCGCTCGCGGAGCTCCGCCGGGCCTGCGACGCCAAGGTCGAGGCAGCGTGCCGCAGCATCTCGCTGCTCACGAGCACCGAAGCCCACCCGTGGGACGAGTGCAGCCAGGACCAGGACTGCATCCTGGGTTCACGCGATTGCAGCGTCTGGTGTGGGTCCTGCTGGCACCCTGCCGAGGGGCTCAATGCCCAGTGGGCCGCGGCGGCTGGCCGCGATTGCGCGAAGCGCGCGAAGGACGCGGAACGTTGGAAGGGTCCTCGCCCGACCTGCGCCCCCTGTCCCCCCGCGCCGCGGGCCGCCTTCCTTCTCCAGCCAAACGGAGTGGCCTGTGTCTCGCGGCACTGCGTTGCGTATTGAACTACCGCGAGCGTCGACCCCAAGGTCCGAATCTGTTCCCCGATCGCAACAGGGGACGGCCCATTCCGCGCTCGCCAGGCAGCCTGCGAGACAAGAAGGAAACGACGTGGACGTTGGCGACGTTGAGTTGCGATTGAGTCACACTCCCGTGCCTAGCACAGGACTTCTCCCAGGAGCGCGTATGCGTCGGTGGTCTACGAGCAACGCGTCGGCGGCGAGTGGGTCGTGACAGGAGGTTCGGCAACGACCTGCAGAGATCCCGGGGACTGGCTCGGCGTGTTGACGGAAGTCGGCGATGAACGCGCGGTGTTCGCGGGGCAGCCAGTGGTCCTCAGCGCCAGCTGCCATCCCCCCTATCGGGACGGGTGTTCCTGCCCAACCGTGCTCATCACCGCTCGACTCAAGGAAGAGGACTGTGCTCATCTGGTCCATGACAACTGCCTGTGCCATGCCGAAAGAAGCCACCGCCGCTCTGCAGCGATTGCCGCCCAACCCCTGGTTGAGCCGCCCAGCAGAGGACTCTCCGGTCCTGCATCGAACCTGGAACGGTTGTCTGAGAGAGCACGACCCCGGAGCGGACGAACCATGACGGCGCTCCTGTGCGCGGCGCTCGCCCGTGGCGGTGGCGACCCCGGTCCTCAGCCGCCGCGCGCGATCTTCTCGAGCGCGGCGCCCATCGCCGGCGACTTGTCGGAGTGGTGATGGATGACCTTCCATTCGCCGTCGCGCCGCTCGAGCACGTTGGTGCAGGCGAGCTGCTCCCCGCCGAAGGCGGGCGACGCGGTGAAGACGCAGGTGGTGTAGGCGAAATCGCCGAACACGTTGGCCGTGAGCCCGCGGATGCTGCTGCCGCCGCGGTCCGCGCGTCCGAAAGAGGCGAACACCTCCCAGGTAGCCCAGACCTCTTCCCAGCCTCGTGACCAGTCGCCGCTCGGGTGCCCGCCGGTGACGTAGTCGGTGTGATGCCAGGCGTCGCGCATCGCGTCGAGCCCCTTGCCGCTGACCATCTGCTCGATCGCGTCGTAGAAACGGATCGCTGCCGCGCAAGCCTGGTCCCGGTCGGTCGTCATGGGTTCGTCCCCTTCCCTTGGCTATTCGGTGGTGCGGTGATCCTCGGCGCACGCGGTGCGTGCCCGGGGCTAGAGGACCTGGGTGCGGTCGAGCGCGGCGCGCTCGCCTGCGATGCGGAGCAACTGCAGGCGGGTGAGGGGACTTCCGGTAGCGACGGCGGCGCGCTCGATGCCGAGCGCGGCGAGCGAACCGACGATGAGCCCGAAGGAATCTTGCCCTTCGTCCCGCATGGGCTTGAGCCGTGTGAGGTCCATTTTGAGGGCCGTGCCGCGTGGACGGTTCGTGCACGCGCTACGCACCGCGGGGCCGAACTTGCTCGCGACGTCCGCGCTCCAGAAGCCCCAGCCCTCGACGCGAACCGTCAGCGTGTCCTGGTCGAACACCACCGAGAATCCAGACGTCTCGTCGCCGAATCGTTCCATGGGCGAGGAATGAGCCTCAGTCTACCGCTTTGGAGCGCCGCTTCAATCGCACGATTCTGGCGCCCAACGGCGCTCGAGGGGAATAACACCGCGCTGACCGGCGACGCCCCGCATCCCGCCCGCGGCGCTGCGCAGGATCCGCGGAGTGACCGCTCGGCGAACGTCCTGCTGACGACGCCCCCCCGGCGCGCCGGGGCGATGGTCGAGGGGAAGGTGGCACGGATTGGGTGGTCGGCGTCGCCGTAAGGGGCGCCGGAGTTCGACATGGCTCCGAGGCGCACCGAGGGTGAAGTGATCTAGATCCGCGGGGTTGCGCGCGGGGAACTGTGGTCAGGGGATCTGACATCTCGGGCAGGTGGGCCGGGCGTGACTTTTTCGGGGGCAGCACGCGTCGGACGGTGCGATGTCTGCCGCCATCGCCGAAGGCATTCGCCGCCCGATCCTCCATCCCGAGTCCGAGCCGCGTCGGTTCGGGCGGCCCCGGTGCGTCTTCAGTCGCTCGGGATCGCGAGCGAGAACTCGGATGTGGCGCCATATCCGCCGCCCGCTAGCACCTCCGTTGCCGTCGCCGTCAGGTGCTTCCCCGTCACACAAGGGAACTGAAGACGCGTCGGGAAATCCGGCTGGGCGGACGTAGGGAGCCCAGCCGGTGCCCACCCCCGTCCTGCTCGCCGCTTCGCGGCTGCGCGGCCGACCCCTCCCCAATCGCGCGCATTCGCGCGCTCAGGGAGGGGTGCAATGGCAGTCCGCGCGGCACCGGGACCGGGACCGGCACCAGCAGCGGGACCGGGAGAGGGGCATGCTGCAGATCCAGTCCCTCGTCATCCGGTTTACTACCTCGCTCCAGTCGCAACTCGCTGCCGTCGAAGCTCGGGACGCCAAGTTCGCGGACCAGTTGCGGCGATCACTGCTGTCGGTCGGCTTGAGCCGGAGTGGACGGAGTCCAGCAAGCTGGACGGAGTCCACGGAGGACCACGGCCCGAGCGGAGCGAGGGAGCGCCCGACGGGCGCAGTGAACCTCGGTGAAGGCTACGGCGCGTCCGAGCGGCGCGTCGCGGTGAAGCTCAGCAACCCGACGGAGGCCGACTCTGCGGAGGCGCGGGCGCGGTTCATCCGGGAGGCCCGCGCGCAAGCGCAGCTTCCCCTCGACCACATCGTCCAGGTGCTCGACGTCGACAGGTTGCCTGCACCGACCGCGGCCACCCTGCGCCCCCCTGCCATGCCACGTACAACTCCGCGCGGAGCGGAACCGGCGGCACCGCGCGCCGCACCGCGGTCATCGACTACCGGAGCGCCCCCGCCACCGGAGGCGGTCCCCGGCGACGCCGTGCCGCTGCACCTCTAGCCCCCGATCAAGCGAAACCCTGGCGGGTTTCGCTTGATCGGGGGCTAGAGTGACGCCCCGGAGAAGCACGCGGTCGAACTGGTCCAGGTCGCCGAACTGCAGCTGGTCGAGACGTGTGCGAAGCACAAGCCTCCCACGGAACTGGAACTCAGCTCCAGTGCGCTTTCCGCCCACCGCCTGGACACTGACCAGGGGATCCAACCGCACTGGCACTCCGACCAAGGCCGTCGGCGGACACAATCCCGCAAGCGCGATCCACTCTCTCGAACGGCACCGCTGCAGTTTTCGCCCTTCCTGGCTGCGCTGGCAGGTTCTCCCGGCTGTTCCGAGGTCTCGCACGCGCCTTGCTGCCTGCGGATGCGGCCAGGACACCCCTGCACCCCGCTCGTGCTACAGGCGCGGGTTCTCGAACCACGGGAATGCGTCGTCGGAGCCGATGGCGTCGGTTCCGTAGATGTCGAGATCCCCGTCGCCGTCGAAATCTGCGGCGTCCAGTCGCAGGAGGCTGCTGCCCTCGACTCCCGGCAGGCAAGAGCGAGCCCACTCGGCCCCGGAGTCCCAATCGGTCGTGGGATTCTGGAGGATGCAGTTGCCGACATTTGAGGTCAGCACCTCGCCGTAGCCGTCTCCGTCGATGTCGGCCCCAACCTCGTTGCTGTGGTTCCAGAGGCCGGCAACGAAGTGCTGCGCCACGTCCCCGAAGTCACCGTCGAGGTTCTCGTAGAAGTAGATGTCGCTTCCGTCGGCGCAGAGGATGTCCAGATCACCGTCGTGGTCGAGGTCGGACAGGTCGAACTCCTCGTCGAAGGCGTTCCGACACCACGTCGGGATCTTCGCCTCTTCCCAGGTTCCGTCCGAGTTGCGCGTGAATCGCTCGACGGAGCTGCCCATGAGGAGCATTTCCGGCGCGTCGCGGACGGGAGAGTCGAACGCCTTGACGGCGGTGTAGCTGCCCCCTCCAGCCTCCTCGATCGCGGTCTCGGTCCAGGGGGCCCCCGGCGAGACGGGCGGGCTGTAGTAGCGGAGCCCAGGATCGCTCCCGCTCCGGGCGACGCCGACGACGTCCAGTCGTCCGTCGACGTCGACGTCCCACACCGTGAAGTCGAACACGTTCTGGAAGTCTGGGGCCACGACCTCGTCCGTCCACAGATCGCTCGCTGCGCCGTCGTTACGCCATAGGCGAATCGTGCCGTCTTCAAAGGAGGCGAGGATGTCGAGGTCGCCATCGCCGTCGACATCTACAGCCTTGATCCGCGTGTCCCAGATGCTTGCGTCCGCGTCTTCAGCAATGGGATGCCACACGAACTCGGAGCCGGCGTCGACGTTCTCCAGCCACCCGGTTTCTTGCCCCCCGCCGGTCAAAACGGCGACGTCGACGTCCCCGTCTTGATCCAGGTCGCCAGCGGCGGCGTCCGAGATCCCCAGCGACTCGGCGATGCTGTGGGCCCCCCATTCCAGAGTCACGACCCCCCCAGGGTCAGTCCCGCCCAGGCTCCCTCCAGCGCTACCGCCGGAGCCGATCGTAGTCTCACCACCAGTGCTTTCGCCGCCAGTATCGGTCCCGCCGCCACCTCCGGTCTCATTCCCGGCGTCGTCCGTGCAGCCCATCGCGAGAACGACCACCGAAGCCGCCACCAGCAGCGCTCCTGGACCCATCGTCAGTCGTGCCATATGCATGTGACCTCCGGACACGCTCGTCCTACGCCAGCGCGACGAGGATCCTTCCCCCGGGGGCCCGAAGTCGCAGTTCGCTGAAGAAGCTGGAGCCGATCTCGAGGAGATCGGGAGCCAGGGAGGCGCTAGCCGTGCCGCGGGGAGGACAGCTCGAGACTGCCGGGGGGAGATGAAAGGCCCCGCTCTTTCCGAGTGCGTTGACGACGTCGCCCCAGACCGCCCTGCCGTTCAACCTCCGCTGGATCTGGCCACACACTCTGTCGCTGGCGACGTTAGCAGACCTCGCCCAGAAGAGCCCCAGCTCCGCTTCCATCGGGACCGCCTCGCCTGTTGGTGATGTGGAGCCGATGACGCTGTTCCTTGGCGTGCTTGCCACCGACGACTCGCAGGTGGACATGACGCCCATTCCAGTCGCGCGCGCGGGCACAGCGGTAAGCGCGTGGGTCAATCGAGCCGGTCCCCCCGCGAGCCGATTCGTCCGCGTTGGCGGGCCGGAGGTGCGTTCAGTCCCCAGTTCTGCCCCGAACGCGGACCGGAACCCACCGGGGCCGGGCGCGAAGGTGCGGCTCCGTGGGCTTGGCGGTGCTACCGGGATGGCGGCCGGTGGTACGAGAGGGTTGCGGGATAGACCACCGCCCCCGGCGCCTGCTCGACGTCTCCTTCTCGATCGTGGAGGTCCCGATCGTGCGTCAGGGCGTGGCGGAGTTGATCGAGAAGCTCAGCCCGAGGTCGGTGCAGTGGATCCCTGCCAAGGTCGAGGGCGCCGAGGCCTCGTACGAGATCGTCAACCTCGTGGCCAACGTGCGCCCCAAGGGCCTGCTCGACCGCGCCAAAGCCGCGAGAGCCCCCGTTGGCTCGGGCGACCTGGGTAAGCACAGGATCGCCCGCGTCGGGATCGCCATCGTGGTCGCTCGGGAGCTCGCTGCGGCGCTGGCCGCCGCCTGCGTCACCGGCATCCGATACGAAGCCCCGAAGGGGGCCGAGCTGGAGTAGCGGTTCCGAATCGTCCCGTCATCCTCGACCGGAAGCGTTCACCGGGAACGGCGGCGTGTCGATCCGCGGTCACGGACCCCGGACCCTGCCGGGATCCTCCCGGACGGCTGCGACGACCAACCGGTGCAGGAGGCGGGCTGTGACAGCTTTGCGAATGGGGACACGGACGAGCAATCCGAGCACCCGGTCGTGGTGTCGAGCTATCTGCTGGACAGGTACGAGGTGACGGTGGGGCGGTTCCGCGCCTTCGTGGGGAGCCAGGCCGACGGTGGGAGCTTCGCACCCCCGAACGCCGGGGACGGCGAGCACCCGGGGATCCCAGGGAGCGGGTGGGACAGGGACTGGGACCCACAGCTGCCGACCACGCGGGCCGCGTGGGATTCCCGCTTGACCTCGACGTCGACCAGCTGCACGTGGGAGCCGACCCCCGACGCGAACGAGGCGAAGGCGATCAGCTGCGTCACCTGGTACGAGGCGATGGCGTTCTGCGTGTGGGACGGGGGCTACCTGCCGACCGAGGCGGAGTGGGAGTACGCGGCGGCGGGAGGCGACGAGAACCGGCGCTTCCCCTGGGGGCCCGCGGAACCCGCGGACGATTGCTCGCGGGCGAACTGGACCGGCTGCGGGCTTTTCCTGGGGTTTCCGGGGGTGCGCCCGGTGGGGGCCTCGCCGACGGGCACGGGTCGCTGGGGCCACCGGGACCTCGCGGGGAACGTGAGCGAGTGGGTGCTCGACTTTTACGATTCGGGCTTCTACGACGAAACGGCGGCGAGCGGCGAGGACGTGTGTAACCTCTCCCCGTTCTCCTGGCGCGTGCATCGGGGCGGTGGATACGGCTCCGTCCCCAACTACATCCGCGCGGCTTCCCGCGCCGGCGAGGCCCCGACGGTTCGCGCCAACAACGCCGGCTTCCGCTGCGCCAGGGCCCCTTGAGGGCGCGCGGTCCATCGAGCTGAAGCGGCGCGCGCCACCGCTGGCGCCGCCGGGCGGGTCGAGCGGGGTGATTTCGTCCCGGCAGGACGAGCAGCCGTCGCCGATTCTGGCGTTGCCGTCGTCGCGCTCCTCCTCGGGGGCGACGACCCCGTCGCCGCAGTAGGGGGCCAGCATGCAGTTGTCGTTGCAGAAGGCTAAGGCGTGCAACCGTCTTGGCGGGGGAGCGCGGTAGCGCAGGAGCCGCCCGCGCCCCTCGCACTCTCGCCTGCCCCCAGCGAGGAGCGTGCCTGCGCACTGGAAACCCGGCGCGCCGTTCCGGCGCCCACGATCATCGCCCAGGGTGCACCCCGGGGGATCGCCCCTGGCGAGCCGCCACCCGATCCTTGCCGCTCGCCACCCGACTGTCCCCGCTCCCTCTCGGCGACTTGCGTCCGGCCACCCGGTGATCCGGCCGGGGATAGCCCCGCTATCGCCGATGTATGGCAACTACCGGCCCGCGATAGCCCCGCTATCCGGAACCGGTCGGGCCGACGCAAATTCGATAGCTGGGCCATGCAAAATCGGTCGTGCGGACCCACCAGGGATGGCGTTCTTATCGATTCTTGCTCCAGGGAGCAAGGAAGGGATAGCCCAGCTATCCCCGGGGGGTGTTCGGTACCGGCCGGCGATAGCCGGGCTATTCCGGGCCGGTTTTTTCGACCGGTCGGCGAAGGTCCGGCATCGAAAAACCGGTGCGTCGGACCGGCGGGCGATAGCCGGGCTATCCCGGGCCGGTTGCGACGGTCACTCGGCCGAGGTCCGGGCATCGCCGTCCGGCGAGCCGAACCGGACGGGGCCCAGGGCGTTCAACCGTCCCGACCACGGGGCTCGGGCCAGTCCTTCTCTTGGCGCGATACGGATCGCGCAGGGATGCTGGGATCTCGGCCGGGGCGACCTCGATTCAGTTCACGGTCGCGCTGTACGACGTCGTCTGTGTCCCCTCGCCGCCGTCCCAGATCTCGAAGCCGGCCTCGATCGCCTTCAGGTAGTTGCTGCTGGACGCCTGCCCGCGGGCGACGGCGTCGTCGATGAACGCCTTGAGATCGAGGTCCGTGACGCTGTTGGTCGCGCTCAAGCGGACATACGTGATGGACCTTCCCGTCGCCACCCCCGTCTCCGTCGAGGTGCCGGTGCTGCTCTGCGTGCTCGGGTCCGGACACACGCACCGGTCCCAGGCGCTGCCGTCCTCGAGGCAGATCTGGTAGCCCTCCGTGGCGCCGCCGCAGGCGCAGGCGATCTGGCGTCCGGGCTCGCAGGCGGTCTCGGCGGCGCGCCCGCCGGTGGGCTCCGCTCCGCCCGCGGCGTCGCCGCCGCTGCCGCCCTCGACCACGACGTCGGGAGCCACTCCCGCCGCACCGCTCGCGAGGTGGTCGCCGTTCCCGCTCGTCGAGCCGCACTCCACGCAGGCGAGCGGCGTGATGACGCTCGCAGCCGCGACGAACGGCCGCCATCGCTTCCGCCCGCCTGACCGTGCACCGCCGTGCCGCCGCCCCCTGTCGTCGTGGCGGCTGCCCAGGCTCCCCGCATCGACCGTGTGGCGCATTGTACCCCAGAGGCCCGCGTCCGTGACGGCGATAGGCGGGCGGGTTGGCGACCGGCAGCGCGGCCACGGGTAGCGTGCGTGTGCGCCGCGCTGCTCGCCGATCGCCTCCACCCTCCCCATCACCGAGCGACGAGAACCCACGACTCGACCGCTGCCTGCGACTCGCAGGGCGCGGCCTGGCTCTCGGTGAGGCGCAGCACGTGACCGTAGGTGCTCGTCCCATCGGCGACGGCGACGAGGCACGCTTCCGCAGAGCAGCCGCCGGACCAGAGCCCCTGGGCCAGGGTCGCGACGCGCACCGGGGCCCCCACGAGCCTGCCGTCCCCGTCGAGCCGCAACAGGGCGCCGTACACCGCGGGGCCGTCCCAGGTCATGAGCGCTAGGTAGCCGCCCGCGACCCGCTCGGGCTCGGTCAGGCGGGGGGCGTTCACGTGGAACGCTCGCTCCGGGGACAGGAGCAGCCAGCGCTCGAGCGCCGCCCCCTCGCCGCTCCGTCGGACCAGCGCGATCCCGCGCGGGCCTCGCTCGAGCTCGAGCCGGACCGCGCCGCCCGGCAGCAGCCACCCGGGCTCCGCGGGCGGCGCCGGCGCGGCCGCGCCCCTGACGCCGAGCTCGTCGCGACAGCCCGCGCTCGAGCGCTGGCAGCGCTCCCGACGCTCCGCCTCGCGCTCGGCCTCGATGGCGCGCGCGAGCTCCGCCCGCTGCGGGGGCTTGAGCGAGGGAACCGCGTCGAGAGCCGCGGAAGCGTCGAGCGTGGTGTACCGCTCCTGCTCGCAGCGCCCATCGCAACGCAGGAGCCAGAGCCCCAGACCACGGCAGGGCTCCGTGCGACAGCGCGTCCGGCCGAGCAGCGCGGGGCGCCGCGGATCTCGGACGATCCGGAGCACGCGCTCCGGCGCGGGCTCGAGCCGGAGCCGATCCGTCCGCGACGGCTCGCTGCCGTAGCTCAGCGTGAGCCACGACCCGGAACGAGCCGGGTCACGCTCGAGGGGCCCGACGAGCGCCATCCCCGGCGCGAGGGCGAGGGGCGCCCCGGGCAGGGCGATCCTCGGCCCCACCTCGAACAGGGTCGAGCACTCGAGCGGCACGAAGTGGTCGGCAGTCCCGCTGTAGTGGCTGCGCGGTACGCAGCCCGGCCGCGTGAGGTTCGCGCAGGCGCCGCCACCGGCGGGGGCGGCGCTCGAGCTCGGCGCGGGAGGTGCCGCCCCCGCGGGGGCGACGGAGGACGGCGGCGCCGGCGCGACCTCGCCGCTCTGTCCGCCCGCGGCAGGTCGTGCCGACGCTCCCTGCCGCGGCGCCGCACAGGCGAGGAGGACGAGCGGCGCCGCCGAGCCGACCACGAGCCAGCGCCCCGCGCGACCCACTGCGCCTCCGCGGCCGCGCCCCCAGGGATCGCTCGTCCGTGATCCCATCACCGACCGAGCTCTACCCCGCCGACCGCGGCCGCCGCAATTCGAGAGGGGCGGATTCGTGACAGAGGCTTCGCGGGGCGGGTCGTATCGCTGCTATCCTCCCGGTGATGGGTGGTACGAAATCGGTCCGCGCCGTCCAGGCCGCAGGCCTCACGCTCCACGCCTCCGCGCGCGCCCCTTCGGCCACGACCTCCGGCTGGGTTCTGTGCCTGGCGCTCGCCTCGGGGGCGTGCGGGGCCGGTGCCCGGCCTGCAGCACCCCAGGCCGACGCCCGGGGCTCCGCACCCCTGGTCGACGCCACCGCGCCACAGGCGGCGCCCGTCTGTGCCGAGCCACGACCCGCGGCCCTCTCCGTGCCCCTGGCGCTGCAGGCGCCTGGAGGCCAGTCCATCCTGGTCGCGGCCACGCTCTGCGAGGATCGAACGAAGATCCCCTGCCCGCCCTGCCCCGAGGACGCCGACTGCGAGCAGTGCATGGAGCTTGACTGGATCTTCTGCGAGTCGCCCCCGATCGCGGCCGACACCCTGACACTGTGGGCCCTGGGCCTGCCCGGGATCGAGCTGGTGGTGGGCCGGCGCTACCAGATCAGCGGCGAGCGGACGGACACCCAACGGCTCTACGCACGGTCCGTCTGTGCGATAGTTCGCTAGCTCGACGACCGCGGGCGGCGCGCTCGACTTGATGGCGTCTGCGACCCGGCGAGTGAGCGCAGCGATGCCGAAGCGCCGACCGTCCCTTCGCTCGCGCGCGAAGCCGCCGAGGAGGGTGAGCGGCCTTCCGCGGTCCTCGCCGCCCGGCCCCCTTCACCACCCGTCGTGGAGCCCGAGCACGCCGCGGCGGGTGTCCAGGGCGAGAAAGCCGAGGCGACCGGCGTTGCACGCTCCGCTGTTCAGGAACACGCGCTCGCCGTGGTCACCACGCGCGAGCACGTGGGTGTGACCGGTCACCACCACGTCGGCGCCCTGGTCGCGGGCGTGGGCGACGGCCTGGCGCTGGAAGTCGCTCTCGGGGACGGCCGTGCCGAGACTGGACCAGCTCATCTCGATCCGCTCTGCCCAGCGATAGAGTGGGGCGAAGCCGTGGCGGCGCAGCCACCCACCGAGCCACACGGCCGCCTCGAGCAGCGCCCGGGCGGAGCGATGACGCCAGTCAAACTGGTGACCGTGGGCGAAGAGCAGCCGCATCCCGTCCGCCTCCACGACCAGGTGATCGGCCGCCGCGTCGGTGCGAGCCGTGACGAGATCGTGGTTGCCGTGCACGGTCCGGTAGCGGGGTCGCCGGAGTCGGTCGGCGATCTCGCGGTGCGCCTCGCGCGCGCGACAGAGCTGGCGCACCGCGTCGCCATACCCACTCCCGCCCAGGGTTTCCCAGATATCTCCGAGCAGCACGATCGACTCGAACTCGTGCTCGAGGAAGGTCAGGAAGCGGAGGAATTCGTGATCGTCATGACCGAAAGCGTCACCCGGGCCCCCGTCGCCGAGGTGCAGATCAGAGATGACGGCGATCAACATCGTCGCTTCTTTCCGCGGTTCGTTCCCCCCTTGTCCCCTGCCCCGGTGACGGGACCGTTGCGGCGACGCAAGGGACGAGCAAACTCTCGAGCTCCAGGCGAGGGCAGGCCAGGTCAGGGGGCAGGCTGAGCGCTGGCGCCCCGGAGCGCGCGGCGCTGCAGCAGTCGTTCCATGGCCTCGAGCACGGCCGACTGCACCTCTGCGCGGCGGTCCGAGGTCAGCGCGCCACCACTCGCGTCGCGCAGGTGGAGCCGCTCGTGGCAGCCCCCGTCGGCGGCACGGGACTCGGCGACCAGCACCTCGACGCGCATCCGGAACAGCTCGCGCACGAGGTCGAGCATCAGGGTGGAGGGGCCGGGGGCCCGGATCTCGAGCGCGGCGAGGAGGCCCCCGGGCTCGTCGACGAACTTCACTTGGGTGTCCATGCCGACCATACTGAAGGCTGCTCGTGCGGAACCGGTGCTCGGCGCGCAACCAGCACGTGAACTCCTGGCGACCGACCCGTCGGTGACCGGGGGCGCGCCGCCCGCGGGCGCCGAAACCGTGGTCGAGGCCCTGCCACGGACGGGCGACGGCCACGTGTACGGCCCCGGAGCGGTTGCGAGCGAACGTCGCGGCTCATTCACGACCATCTCACCCAGGGTCCACCACCACGCCACCGAGTGACGGCAGGGTCCCGGCCAGACAAGCTCGCCCAACAGGCGGCGCATCCGGGAGGAATCCATGGCAACACGTACCAACACCGTCATCGGGAGCGTTCTGGGGGGGCTCGCCCTGGCCTCGCTGGCCGCGACACTCATCATGGGCTGCGAGGACGCTACCGACGTGGGCGACGCCGATGTCACCGCCGCGACCCAGCCGCTCTCCGTGGCGGCCGCGAAGGGTCGCGCCGCCAAGTACGTCTTCTTGTTCATCGGTGACGGCATGGCCAGCGTGCAGATCCACGCGGCCGAGGCCTACCTCGCCAATCAGAAGCAGCACGACGACGTCGGCGGGAGCGAGAAGTCCCACCCCTTGGCCATGAGCCTGCTGCCGGTCCAGGGGATGCAGACCACCTTCCCCTGGAACAGCCTCATCACGGACTCCGCACCCGCCGCCACCGCCATGGCGACCGGCGCCAAGACAGCCGATGGCGTCATCTCGATGGACCCCACCAAGACCCGTGACCTGACCACCATTGCCGAGGTCGCCAAGCGCGCGGGGCAGAGGGTCGGCATCGTCTCCAGCGTGTCCATCGACCACGCGACGCCCGCCGCGTTCTATGCCCACGAGCGGAGCCGCAACAGCTACCACGCCATCGGCCACGATCTCGTCGCCAGCGGCTTCGACTTCTTCGGCGGCGGCGGCCTTCTGGATCCCGATGGCACCCGCTCGGGCGCGGTACCGCAGGGCAACGTGATCGCGGCGGCCGAGGCCGCGGGCTACGTCGTGACGGATAGCCGCGAGGAGTTCGACGCCCTCGACGCCGGCGACCGCGCGATCGCCATCAACCCGGTGCTGGACGGCTCGAAGGCGCTCTACTACGAGATCGATCGCGTGCGCGCCGCGGACGACGACGCCCACATCAGCCTCGCCGAGTTCACGCAGAAGGGCATCGACGTGCTCTTCGACCGAACCGGTCGCCGCCAGGGCTTCTTCATGATGGTCGAGGGCGGCAAGATCGACTGGTCCTGCCACGCCAACGACGCCCGCGCGACCATCGACGACACCCTCGCCTTCGACGACGCCGTCGAGATCGCGGTCCGCTTCCTGCAGGAGCACCCGCGCGACACGCTCATCGTCGTGACGGGCGACCACGAAACCGGCGGCATGACGCTCGGCTGGGCGGGCACGGCCTACGCCTCGCACTTCGAGCGGCTCGAAGCCCAGCAGGTGAGCTACCTCGAGTTCGACCGAGTGATCGCCGCCGCGAAGGCCGCTGGGGCCCCGGCGACGCTCCCTGAATCGACGCTCGACGAGGCCATGCTCGAGCTCATGGGGCTCGACTACGCCAGCTTGACCCCGTTCGAGAAGGAGCGCATCGACGCGGCCTACACGCGGGCCATGACGCTCGGCAACTGCTCGTCGTCCCAGCCTTGTTCGGAGGAAGAGAGCCTGAGCTACGGTAGCTACAACCCGCTCAGCGTGACGATCACGCACATCTTGAACCACCGCGCAGGCATCGGCTGGACCTCCTACTCACACACCGCCGTACCGGTCCCGGTCCTCGCCGGCGGCGCCCGATCCTCGCAGTTCGACGGCTATTACGACAACACGGATCTCGCGAAGAAGCTCGCTGCCGCGATGGATCTGAGCCTTCCGCTCTGAAGCGCTCCGCGTCAACAGATCGGATCCAGCGGACCCCGAGGTGGCCTTCGGCCTGCGCCGCCGCCTCGGGGTCGCGCCTTACCGTGCCCCCCCGGCTCCAGTCTACCCGCCATGTCCCTCTGGCCCCCGAAGCTTCGTTCACCCGACGGCCTCTTCGTCCTCCTCTGCACGGGGTTCGTCGTCGCGCTCGTGCTGATGCCGACGGGCTTCGAAGGGGCCGTCCACGCCGGCACGCACCACGCGAAGGCTCGGGTTTCGTGCACCGACGACACCGGGGTGAAGGAGGTGCGGCTGATCAAGACCGGCACCCAGGGGGTCACCGCGACCCTGCTCACGGGACCCCATCGCGGGGAGACGATCGAGGTCGTCAACGAGCTCCGTGGATCGATGGAGATCGACGAGATCTACCGCCGCGGCCACGCCCTGCTGGTGGAGTACACCATCGGACCGAACGGCGCCGTGTCGGCCGCCTATGCACGAGGACGCTACCGACTGGATCTCACCCTCGGCCTGCTCGCCGCGTTCGGCCTGCTGCTGGTCGCCGTGGCCGGGATTACCGGCCTGAAGGCGCTCCTGTCCTTCGTGCTCGCTGCGCTGATGTTGTGGAAGGTGCTCTACCCAGCGATCCTCCGTGGACACGATCCTATCCTGGTGGCGCTCCTGGTGACCGGCACGCTCGTGGGAACGATCTGTCTGCTCGTTGGGGGCGTATCGCGCAAGGGCCTGGTGGCCATGCTGGGATCGGCGCTCGGTCTGGGCCTCACCTGCGCGCTCGCCATGATCCTCACCCGCACCTTCGCCATCGACGGCGCGGTGCTCCCGTTCGCCCCCACCCTGCTATTCATGGGGCATTTCGACCTCAGCCTCACCCGGCTGTTCATGGCCAGCATCTTCATCGCCGCCTCCGGAGCGATGATGGACGTGGCCATGGACATCGCCGCCAGCATGGATGAAATCTACCAGCAGCAACCCGCCATTCGCCTGGGAGAGCACATCCGCTCGGGCCTCACGGTGGGCAAGGCCGTCGTCGGCACGATGACGACGACCCTGCTGCTCGCCTACTCCGGGGCCTATTCCGCGATGATGATGGTGTTCATGGGACAAGGGGTCCCGCTCGCGAACGCCTTCAACTTGAGCCACGTCTCGGGGGAGGTCCTGCACACCCTCGTCGGGAGCCTGGGGCTGGTGACCGTAGCCCCGTTCACCGCCGTCGCGGGCGGCCTGGTCTACCACCGCCGGGGCGCTGACCGAGCCCCGGCGAGCGGTCCGCACCGGGTAGCGAGTCCGGGCGGCGAGGCGCGCGCAATCGAACGACGCTGAGGTGCTGCGAGCGAACCCGGGCGCCCCGACGTCCCCCCCGGGGGCCTCGGCGCGCCGGTCAGTCCTCGGGTGGAATCCCGTGGCCCATCGTCGCCGGGGGCCAGTGCCCGTAGGCTTGCTCGAAGAGCTGGCTCAAGACGCCGTCGGCGACCCCAAGCTTGGGCACGACCATCGTCTTGACGTCCGCCCACTTCATTACCTGGTAGTAGACCCTACCGGCGGGCACGATCACGTCGGCTCGGTCGGGCTTGAGCCCGTAGGTGCGCATCCGATCCTCGACGCTCAGTGGCTCCAGCGCCTGGAGGACCTCGCGGATCCGGCGGCGCGCGAGCGTGGCCCCGGGGGTGCCGACCACGAGGTCGTAGATCTTCGAGATGTTGCCACCGGTGCCGATTGCCTCCGTGGGGTGAGCCCGGGGCGGGAGCGACTCGAGCCAGCGGCGCATCCGCACCCACTCGGACTCCTGGACCTGCCCGCCGAGCAGGCGCACGCCGCCGATGCGGAAGGAGTCGCTGCGCTCGACCCGGCCCGCCGACAGCAGCGTCAGCTCAGTCGAGCCGCCGCCCACGTCGATGTAGAGGTAGTCCTTGGCCGGGGACAGACCCGACTCGAGGTGGTTGGCGAAGATCGTCCGTGCCTCCTCCGCGCCGGAGACGATCTCGAGGCGGATGCCCGTCTCACTCCACACGCGATCGGCCGCCTCAGCCCCGTTGTCGGCCTCGCGCAGGGCGGAGGTGGCACAGGCGCGCAGCTTGTGGGGGCGAAAGAAGCCGATCAGGTGCCGGAAGGCGTGGAAGACCGTGACGAGCTGATCGATCTTCGGTGCGGGCAGGCGCCCGGTGGTGAACACGTCGTCCCCGAGCCGAAGCGGGACCCGATAGCTCGCTTCCCGCTGCAAAAACCGCGCACCCTGACCGACCGCGCGCGCGACGACCAGGCGCACCGCGTTCGACCCCACGTCGCACGCCGCGAGGCGGAGCTCCTCAGCCAGGATCGCCCCCCGTGAGGTCCGCCAGGTGGGGCCAAGCCACGCGTGACCACCTGCCGCCGCGCCGACCCAGGAGTCGAGCGTCGTCCCCACACGGTGGCGGCGTCAATGAGGACGGGGATCGGGTCATGGAGAGCTCGGGGGCTGGCGTTCGAGGCGGAACAGCAGCGCCGGCGTTCGAGCCGCGGTGCCACACGCTCGTCGGTCGAGCTCGACCGCGGCGTGCGCCGGCAATCTACCACGCGCTCGGCGCGGGAGGTGCCTCGTTCGGGTTCGGAGCCGCGCCGAACGGGTGAGGGGACCCGTGCTTCGGGCCGGTGTCGAAGGGCTCGCAGCGGACGCCACCGTCCATCCCCGGGCGTGCGCCGGCCCCCTTCAGCTGGAGCGACCACTGCTCCTACTGGCACTTCGGCTACCCGGCGCTGATGGTGACGGACACCGCCTTCTTCCGGAACCCCAACTACCACTCGGCACGCGACCGCTGCGAGACGCTCGACTACCCGCGCCTGGCGCGGGTGACCGAGGGGCTCGCGGGCGCCGTCGCGCGCCTCGTCGCCTGAGCGGGGCCGGGGCGTCGGCACGTCAGGGCTCTGCCCGAAAGCCCGGCGAGTCGCGAAAACCCTGCGGAGGGGCCTCAGCCCTTGCGCCGCGGCGCGCGGAGGAGGCTACGATGCTCCCATGAAGGTCGTGCTGATCACGGGGGCCTCCTCGGGCTTCGGGATGCTAGTGGCCGAGCGCCTGCTCGCCGAGGGCCATGCGGTCTACGCCGCCGCGCGCCGCGTCGAGCGGATGGCGCCGCTCGCGGCGAAGGGCGCCCACCTGCTGGCGATGGACGTGACGGACACCGCGTCGGTCGAGGCGGGGGTCGCCCGGGTGCTCACCGAGCAGGGGCGGATCGATGTCCTGTTCAACAACGCGGGGTACGGCTCCTACGGGGCCGTCGAGTGCGTGCCCCTGGAGGAGGTCCGGCGGCAGTACGAGGTCAACGTCTTCGGCGTAGGAAGGCTGATCCAGGCGGTGGTCCCGCACCTGCGCCAGCGGCGGCAGGGGCGCGTCATCAACATGGCGTCCGTGGTCGGTCAGATCTCGATGCCGATGCTGGGCTGGTACGCTTCCACCAAGCACGCGGTCGAGGCCCTGTCCGACGCCCTGCGCATGGAGCTTGGGCCGCTCGGGATCGACGTGGTCGTGATCGAGCCCGGCCCGGTGCGGACCGAGTTCGAGGCGACCGCCTTCGCTACCTTCGCCCGCGTCGAGCACCCCGAGGAGTACCGGGCCCGCGCGGCGGCCTTCGAGCGCTTCTCCCACGCCATGTACGCCAAGGCGCCCGGTCCCGAGAGCACCGCCAACGCCGTGATGAAGGCGATCCACGCCCGCCGCCCGCGCGCGCGGTACGCCACCACCCCAATGGCCGCGATCCTGCCGCGGGTCCGTCGCTGGCTCGGGGATCGGCTCTTCGACTGGGCGATGCTCGGGCAACTGCAGTAGCCCCGCCCCCCGTCGGGCATGCGGGTGACGGTGCTCTTGCGGCGCTGCGGGCCGTCTCGGGAGCGGGCGGTTCACGCGCCCGCGGAGCCCGAGGTCGAAGAGGAGCCAGGCTGCGTGCTAGGCTCTCGCGCCATGCGGATCCTGTACGGGGTGCCGAGCGAGGGGATGGGGCACGCCACGCGCAGCCAGGTCGTCATTCGGCATCTCCTCGAGAACGGCCACGACGTGCGCGTCGCGACCAGCGACCGGGCCTTCGAGCTGCTGGAGCAGACCTTCCCAGGGCGCTGCTACCGCATCGAAGGGCTGCATCTCAAATACGACCGCGGCACCGTGGACAAGCTTGCCACCTTCGCGCATCTGATGGCCAACGCCCCCGAGGGGCTGGCCAAGAACGTGCAGCAGTACATCCGTCTGTCGCAGTCCGAGCTCCCCGACGTCGTGATCTCGGATTTCGAGAGCTTCACCTTCTACTTCGCCAAGTTAAAGATGCTGCCGTTGCTGAGCGTCGACAACATGCAGGTGATCGATCGCTGCTACCTCGGCTTCAAGGTGCCGAGGCGAGAGCGGGAGAGCCATCGGCTCGCGGAAACCATCATCAAGGCCAAGGTCCCCTTCTGTCAGCGCTACCTCATCACCTCTTTCTTCGACGCGCTGCCGCGCCTCCCGGACACGGAGCTCGTGCCGCCCATCCTGCGTCCCGGGGTGATCGCGGCCAAGACCACGCCGCCAGCGCCCGCGGACCACGTCCTCGTCTACCAGACGGCATCGACCCAGACCGACCTGATCGGCGTGCTCCAAGGCGTTCGCGGGCAGCGCTTCATCGTCTACGGGCTGGGGCGCGACGAGGAGATCGGCGGCGTGACCCTGCGTTCCTTCAGCGAGGACGGGTTCATCCGCGATCTGGCGAGCTCCCGTGCGGTGGTGACCAACGGCGGGTTCAGCCTGATCAGCGAGGCGGTCTTCCTGCACCGTCCGGTCTGCAGCTTCCCGCTCTCGGGTCAGTTCGAGCAGTTCGTCAATGGCGAGCAGATCGAACGCATGGGCTACGGAAGGCGCTTTTCCCGCTTCACGGGTGACGCGCTCAAGGCGTTCTTCTACGACCTGCCCCAGTTCCAGGAGAAACTGCGCGCCTATCGTCAGGACGGCAACCGCGAGGTGTTCGCAGCCGTGGATCGGTTCCTCGACGACGTCGCCCAGCATCGGCTCCAGGCCAACGCCTAGTGGTGTTGACGGCGTCGGCGCGCTGCGGGCAGGATATCGGCGATGATCAGCCCCCGCGACAGGACCGCGCTGACGCCCGCTGCCCCGCTCCTGCTGGTGGCAATGCTCACAGCGTCGGCCTGCAGCAAGCCGTGGGCTTCTGCGCCGACGGAGGACTTCGTCAGGCGCCATGCGTGCCCCGCGAGCAGAGTCGAAACCACCAAGGAGGGGAGCGACCGAGCGCGCGTCACCGGCTGCGGCGACAGCGAGGTCTACGTGCGCGACTGCGCGAACCGGTCCTCGTCGTTCCCGGGCAAGCCGGAGCCGCGCGCACCCCTGACCGAGAGCGAGGCGCGCGGCTTGGGCAGTGGCAACACGGGTCCTGCCGAAACCGGCTGCGCCTGGACGCGGGAGCAGGAGCGCCCAGGAGCAGACTTCCGCCCCGGGGGCCGCCCACCGCCCTGAAGCTCGGCGCGACCCTCGGTTCACCGGCTGGCGCTGCGAGCCGACCTTCCTACCGCGCAGGCCCGACGCGACCACCGGATGTCCGCCGCGCTCTCGCTAGCCGCAGGCCCAGGCGGGAATGGCGGCGGGCCCGCCACCGATCTCGCAGATGCAACTCGTCTGGCCGTACGGACACACCAGATCGAAATCGGCGAACGTGCACGGGGCCCCATCCGAGGGCGCGGTCGCCGGGCAACCGTCTCCCGTCGCTCCACAGGTCCACTCGAGACGTTCACGGGGGCCGAACCCCTGCTCGCAGACGCAGATCCCCCCGTCGAACTCGCAGACGAGGGAGGCCTCCGTGCAGGCGTCGCCATCGGCCGGCATGGTCGCGGGACAGGTGACGCAGCTCCACACCGCGGAGCCCGGACCGAGGGCGGAGCAGTCGCAGAAGGTGGCGCCATAGCTGCACGAAAGGCCGGCGGTGCACGGGTCCCCGTCGCTCGGCACGGAGCCCGGACAGCCTGGGTTTCCGACGGCGCCTGCCTCGCCTCCCGCAGCGACGCCGCCATAGCTGGCACCTCCGTCCGAGCCGCCGCCGCTCGCACCGCCGGCGGTCACGGCGCCACCGTTCGTGGTGCCCGCGGTGGGCACCCCGCCCGTCGTCACTGCTCCGCCATCGGTGACTCCACCAGTGGGAGCCGAGCCTCCGGTCGTGACTCCACCGGCGGTGATCATGCCGCCCGCGGTCGCTCCACCCGTAGCCACTCCACCTGTGGTCGTCGAGCCACCGGTCTGGGCGCCACCGCTGGCGCCGCCCGATGTCAGGCCACCCGTGGACACCACGCCGCCGCCGAGGCCGGCGGTACCCGCCATGCCGGTGCCCTCCGCGTCGAGGACGCAGGCCGAAAGGAGGCTGAGGATCCCCACGCCGGATCCGATCGCGCGGAAGTACCGAGGCATAGTCCTGCCACGGACGCGGAGTTCGCCGCGTCCTGGCGTGGGAGTACCCGATCGGGGCGATCGGGAGGCGACCCGGCGCCAGCGCGGGGGTTCCCCGGGTCGCTCGGCGCGGTGCTCGGCGCCGAGCCTACGGCGCAGCGGGGAGCAGCTCGCTGATCACGTCGTAGAAGGAGTCTCCGAGCACCTCGTAACCAGCGGTGTTCGGGTGGAGGCCGTCGGCCATCAGCGCCGTCTTGTAATTCGGGTTCTGCGTGTAGGCCGTGTAGTTGTCGACGAAGACGACGTGCTTGCCGGCCGCCGCCGCTTCCTCCGCCTTGGCCTGGATGGCGGTGTTGTAGGCCGCCACCCGCTGGTTGGTGCCGTCGTCGGTCGTGGGGATGATGGCGGACACGACCAGCAGCGCGTCCGGTGCGGCGCTGGTGATCTGATCGATCAGGCTGCCCAGACGGTTGGGGGCGTTGTTGATGTCATCATTGCCGTTGATGTCATTGGTGCCGATCTTGAGCAGCACGATGTGCGGGTCGCTGCTCCCGATCGCGGCGTCGATGACCCCGGCGATCTGCGAGATCTTCCAGCCGCCATGTCCCTCGTGACGCTTGGGGAACGTCTGTCCGTCGACCGTTTCTGGTCCGTTGGTGAGGGTCCCGACGAAGGTGATGTTCTGGTTGTGGGTCAGCGCCTGGCGGTAGAGCTCGATCCGATACCCTCCCATGGGCGGCGTGCAGCAACCCTCGGTGATCGAATCGCCGACCGGCATGATGTTGCAGGCAGTCCCCGGGGTGGTTGGGCAGGGCCTGAACCCTCCGTCGCCGCCCGTCTCGGCCACGCCGCCCGTCTCGGCCACGCCGCCCGTCTCGGCCACGCCGCCCGTCGCGGCCACGCCACCCGTCGCGGCCACGCCACCCGTCTCGGCCACGCCACCCGTCTCGGCCACGCCACCCGTCGCGGCCACGCCGCCCGTCTCGGCCACGCCACCGGTCAACACGCCACCAGTACCCGCACCGCCGGTTCCTCCGATCCCTCCCGACGGGGGCAGGCCGCCCGTGCTGGCACCACCGGTGGCAAAACCCCCGGTGCCGGCGCCACCGCTGGGTGCACCGCCGGAGCTCGGGCCTCCGCCCGTGGGGATGGCGCCGCCCGTCGGGTGGGCTCCGCCGCTGTCGTTGGTCCCGCCGCTGTTCACGAGGCCACCGGAACTGGTCGTTGCGCCGGTGCCAATCTGAGTACCACCCGCGCCAGCCAGTCCCGTGCCGCCGGAGCCAACCAGCCCCGTGCCACCCGACCCGCCGGTTTGCGGCGCGGCGCCGCCCGTCTGCGCCTCGGTCACCGGGGACGGAGTGTCATCCGTTCCTCCGCAGCCGGCGGCGAGGAAGATCCAGAAGAACACCACCGTCTTGAACGATACAGAACCCATCGCAGCCTCCGGCGCGGACAAGAACGGCCAGCCTCGAGACGCCGCGATTGCGCTCGTGGGCCGGCACCTCGCCCCAGTCTCCGCCGCGACGGGAAGAGACGGCAGAGGTCGAGGCGCACCCCTGAGCGGTGAAGGATTACAGCGGCAGGCGACCTCGCCGGTGCCCGGCTCACGGCGCCAGGGGATCGCGGAGCCCGCGAAGCTTCGCCTCCACCGTGCCCTCCCGGTGGGAACGCCCCCGCGGGTTGCTTGGCGGCCACCGTCCCAGCGAAGATTCCGCTTCGTGAGCGGCGATTCGAGCAGTGAGGGCGTGAGCGCGATGTCAACGGACAACTTCTGGCGCTATTTCCACGAGCTCTACGAGGCGCTCCCCCGTCAGGGGCCCGGCGAGCGCGAGAGCACCGAGCGGGCGCTGGCGATGCTGCCCCGGCTCGGACGGGGGCAGCGCCTCCTCGACGTCGGCTGCGGCTCGGGGGCGCAGACACTCGACCTCGCGCGGGCGACCGAGGCGCGGATCGTGGCGGTGGACGCGCACCCGCCGTTCGTCGAGCAGCTCGCCCGCCGGGCGGCAGAGCTCGGCCTCGCGGAGCGGCTAACGACGCAGGTGGGCGACATGAACGAGCTGCCGTTCGCGGACGGCTCCTTCGACGTCGTCTGGGCGGAGGGGTCGATCTTCATCATCGGCTTCGCCCGAGGCCTCGACCGCTGGCGCCGGCTGCTCGGGCCGGGCGGGCACCTCGTCGTCTCCGAGCTCTGCTGGCTAGCGGGCGATCCGCCGGCCGAGGTGCGCGAGTTCTTCGCCGCCGAGGGCGCCGAGGTCGCGGACGTCCCGACCCGGCGACGCGCCGTGGACGCCGCCGGCTACCGCCTCCTCGGCGACTTCGTGCTCCCCGCGTCGGGCTGGTGGGAGAACTACTACGTGCCCCTGGCCGCCGAGCTCGAGCGCTTCCGCGCGACGCACCGGGACGACCCCGAGGCCATGGCGGTGGCCGAGCGGAGCGAACGCGAGATCGACGTCTACCGGCGGCACCCGAGCGCGTTCGGCTACGTCTTCTTCGTGCTGCAGCGGCCCGAGGGCGAAGCGGTCGCTCCGCCCGAGTAGCGCCGCCGCGCCGGCAGCAGCGCCTGGCGCCGGCGCGGGTGAGATCCTAGGCTCCTCCCGCCTCGCCCGCCGGACGAGCGAGCCCCCGCGGATGCGCGTCGCCCTCGTCTACCCGCCGCCCTGGAAGATCCCGCCCCCGGGCGAGCCGCCCGATCCGGTGGACGGACCACCCCCGGGCTACCGCGACGGCGATCTCGACCCCGACTTCTGGCAGACGCCGTACGGCCTGTACTCCCTCGCCGCGCAGCTCGAGCGCGTGGGCCACCCGGTCAAGGTGGTGAACCTGGCGTCGTACGACTGGGCCCGCACCGAGATGGCGCTGGCCACGCTCGACGCGGACGTCTACGGCCTGTCCTGCTGGACCGCGAACCGTCGCGGGGTCGCGTTCGCTGCCGCCGCGATCAAGCGGCGGGTCCCGCGGGCGCACGTGGTGGTCGGGGGGCCCCACGCGACCCCGCTCGCGCGGGAGCTGCTCGCGCATCACCCGGACATCGACACGGTGACGCTCGGCGAGTCCGAGGATCAGCTCCTCGAGCTGGTCGACCGCCTCGCCCGCGGCGCGCCTGCCGCCGGCATCGCAGGAACGGTCGGCCGCGACGGCGCTGCGATCGTCGAAGGGCCGCGCCGCGCGCCCATCGAGCCCCTGGACCGCCTCGCCTCCCCGCACGACGCCTTCACCACCCACATCGTCATGACCTCGCGCGGCTGCCCCTGGCGCTGCACCTTCTGCGGCGCAGAGACGACCTGGGGCCGCGGCTTCCGCAGCTTCTCCGAGGCGCGCGTGCTGGACATGCTGGAGGCGGCGCTCCGCCGCGTCCCGGTGCGCATGCTCCAGATCAAGGACGACACCTTCACCACCAGCCGGCGCCGCGTGGTTTCGCTCTGCCGGGCGATCCGTGACCGCGGGCTCCGGTTCGCCTGGAGCTGCGACACCCGCGCCGACGTCCTCTCCGAGGAGGTCGTGCGCGAGCTGCGGCTGGCGGGCTGCCAGCGCCTCAGCCTCGGGGTCGAGTCGGGCTCACCGCGGATCCTCACCGCCATCGACAAGGGGATGACCGTCGAACAGATCGTCACGGGCACGGAGCTCGCCCGTGCGGTGGGGCTAGAGGTCCGCTACTACCTGATGCTTGGTAACCGCGGGGAAACGGCCGCATCGTTCCGGGAGACGCTCGCCTTCCTGGAGCGCGCGCGGCCGCACCAGTACCTCTTCTCCTGCCTCTCGATCTACCCCGGAACACGCGACTTTGCTGACGCCGAGGCGGCGGGGTGGCTCGATCGCGAGGTCTTCTTCCGCGAGCGCTTCCAGGAGCTCAAGGCCCCCTTCGATGCCCCCGAGGCCGACGCAGCGCTGATGAACGACTGGTTCCTCGCGCACCGGGGAGTGCGCGAGCTCTACCGCCCCAGCGTCGCGGATTGCGCTGCGATCCTCGCGCGTCTCGGCGACCACCCGCCGGCGCACCTGGATTTGGCCAACGCGGCCTGGGCGGCGGACGATCTCGACCTGGCGGAGCGCCACGCACGCCGGGCGCTCGAGCTTCAGCATCCCCTGCCGGGCTTGGTCCACAACACGCTCGCCTGCGTCGCGTTCGCCCGCGGCGACATCGAGGGGATGCAGGCGGCGTTCCTCACCGCGGCGCGCACCGACCCGCAGCACCCCGCGCTCGTCCGCAACGTGCAGGCCGCGCGACGGTGGTTCGCGGAGGGCGGCCCCGCGCGAGGGCTACCGCTCGAGATCGGCGCCGAGCAGGGGTTCCAGCTCCTCGAGCGCACCCTGCAGCCCGCGCTGCCGGGGCCGCTGCCGGAGGATCTCGCAGAGTGGGGCGCCGCTACGCCACCGGTCAACGCAAACCCCGCGGCGCGGCGCCGGCTCGGGGTGGTGCCGTAGCCGCGATCTCCACCAGCAACACTGATGGACACTGGCGCAGTCGACCAGGATCGAGCGGCTGCACCCGGACGGGAGCGTTTCCACCTCGTCCACGTCTCGACGCTCCGCCCCCCCCACCCCCCTCAGTGCTCCGGCCACCGTCGCCGATGCCGGAGCGCGTCGAGCAACGACGTCAGCTCCGTCGCGCCCATCGCTCCCAACGCCGACCGGCGAACGGCGGTCAGCTCGATCCCGAGCACCTCGCAGAGCGCCTCGACCGCGGCGATCGCCGTCCGCATGCCCTCCTCGCGACCCTCCTCGCGACCCTGCTCGCGACCCTGCTGCAGACCGCGTTCCAGCCCTTCTCGCCTCAGTCTCTCCGCGACCGT
>CAYZQO010000031.1:0-67131 GCA_964480725.1 uncultured Polyangiaceae bacterium
TAAACCGTAGGTCTCCAGTTCGAGTCTGGAAGGTGGCTCCAGCGGCAACGGCGCGCAGCGGCGCCGTTTCTGGTCTGCGGGGGGCGGTGCGGAGCACCTGAAGGTCAGCGACCTGGAGCCCCGAGCGAGCGGAAGATCGCGCCCCAGGCACCCGGAGCCCCCCGATCGCTTCGGGCAAGAAGGGGTCGGCCCCGCGAGCGGGGGACCGCTCAGCGCTCGGTGGGGGGCGGGGACGGTTGGGTCGGGTGCTTGGGTCGCGTGGGATCCATCACGTCCCAGGGCTGGGCGGAGGAGGCCCAGAGGTCGACCCGCGGCGTGAACCAGGAGGGGTCGTCGAGCGAGCCGGCGCGAATGCCGATCTCGTTTGGGCTCACCGACCGCCGCGCGAACAGTGGGGTCCCGCAGTCAGGGCAGAAGCCGCGCGCGATGGTGCGACCGTCGTCGTGGGTCACGGTGTGGTATCGCGGCTCGCCCTGGAGCAGCGCGAAGCCCTCGAGCGGCACGAGCATCGCCGCGGTGTGGCCCGAGCCGCTCGCGTACTGGCAATCGCGGCAGTGGCAGTTGAACATGACGCGGGGTTCGCTCCGACACTCGTAGCGGATGCGACCGCAGGCGCAGCCGCCGGAGAAGGGTACGGTCACGGTGAGCCTCCAGGTGGGGGAGGTCGCCTCATACCAGGTCGCGCGCGTGACGGAAACCGGGCCTGCGGCGCCGGGTCCCTCGAGCAGCGGGCCCCCGCTCGCGCGAGCTTGCCCTTGGTGTGCGGACGCAGGAGGTGCTTTGCTCGAGCCCGAGCATGACCTGCCATCGTCAGTCATTTCGCGTTAACAGCTTCGACGTCGACCCCTTCGACCAACTCACGGCGACTGCCCTCGCTGGCTACCTCCAGGAGTCTGCGAACGGCCACGTGCGCGCGCTCGGCTGGGGGCTCGACGCGCTCGGCCGTCGTGGGCTCACCTGGGTGCTCGGGGCGATGCAGGTCGAGATCGTGGCCCCCATCCGCGAGAGGACCCACCTCACAGTCCAGACCTGGCCCTCCGGGCGAGAACGGCTCGCCGTCCTGCGCGACTACGAGGTCGTCGACGGTGCGGGTGCGGTGGTGGCGTGCGCCGTGAGCCAGTGGCTGCTCCTCGACCTCGAGCGGCGGCGCCCGGTGCGGCCCGAGGTGGTGATCGATCCCGCACTGCTCGTCGAGGCCCGGCACCTGCTCCCGCCGCTCCGCGACAAGCTCCCGCCGCTCGAGCGATGGACGGAGGAACGGCGCCTCGCGGTTCGCTATCAGGACATTGACGTGAACCTCCACGCCAACAACGCCGCCTACCTCTCGTGGCTCGTCGATGCTGTCCCCGAAGCCACCTGGCAGGGCTGTCGGTTGGGCTCGGCCGAGGTGCAGTACCTCGCCGAGTGTCGTCGCGGGACCACGGTGCTCTCGCGCGCCCACGGCGTCGCCCCCGACGCCTTCGAGCACACCGTCGTGCGCGAAGAGGACGGCCGGGAGCTGGCGCGCGCACGGACCCGCTGGGTCGCGCGGGACACGCCGGTCGGCGTGGAGGCGGCCGGCCGCGCGGGTGCGGCCTGAACGCGAGCGGCATCGCGCACGCTCATCGCTGCTTCGGGGCCAGGCGCAGCAGCGGGTGCGTCCCGGCCACCTCCTCGTCGTGCAGGATATCAGCGAAGGCCCGAACTCGCGTGGGGAGGCTCTTCCGAGACCTCGGTCCGGAGACGACGAGCCATAGCGGGCGCTTCGCTGACGCCAGCGCTCGCTCGATCGCCGGGGCGCCCTTGACACAGCGTAGCTCGAAGTTGGCGCGCACGAACGCCCCGTCGCCGACGCGCGTGCGGTCGTGCTGGTCCAGGTAGAACTCGAGGGGCGCGCAGCCGTACCGGTCGGAGAGGAGCAGATCCCGGGGCCGCGTCGGCTCGACCGCGAGGTCCCGCTCGCGCTCGGCGCGAAGGCGGGCGAGGACCGCGGGCAGCTCCGAGTGGGAAACCCACGCGCGCTTCCTCGTGCGCAGGCCCCAGCCAAAGGCGACCTGGGGCCACCCGATGATGAGCAGCAAGGTGGCCACCGTGAGGCCGCGGACCCAGCGCGCGCGCAGGCCGAGCAGCGCGTCGATGGAGACGCAGGCGAGCGGGAGCAGGTAGGCGAGGAAGAAAACGTTGACGCGGAAGGCGCTCCACGGCCAGCGCCCGAGCAGGTTGAAGAGGAACGTGACCGCGAGCGGGCCGAGCAGGAGCCCGAGCGCCGCGTGACGGCGACGCTGGAGGAGTGACGCCACGCCGCCGGCGATCAGCGCCACCCAGAGCCAGTAGTCGGCCTTCGACCAGGCGGCGATCGTCGACCGGCCGAGCGCCGGCGGGGGTCGCCACTGGTCGCGCGGCGCGCCCGGCATGGCGGCGATGCTCACCGTCTTGCCGAGGGCCCAGCGCGCATGCTCGAGGGCGCTGCCGCTCCCCGCCGTGGGGAGGTAGAAGGCCCCGTACTTCTGGCCCCAGAACCCGGCCTCGTCCGGGGCGTCGATCTGCGAGATGACCGTGGCGAAGACCAGCCCGACGAAGGCGAGGCAGAACGCGGCGCCCCCGGTGGCGAGCGCGAGCCCGCGCCGGTCGCGCGCGCGCGCGCGGTCGAGGAGCGCGAGCCCGAACGGCACCGGGTAAGCGAACACTGCGTTGTAGGCGAGGAGGAAGGCGAGCGGCGCCACCACCACCAGCGCAACCAGCCAGCGCCGCGATCGCGTGCGCCAGTAGTTGAGGCCGATCCCGAGCAGCAGCAGGTGCACGGCCACCTCGACCGAGTACGGCTTGAACTCCCGTGAGAAGTCCACCAGAAGCGGGCTTATCGCTACCAAGCCGAGCAGCGTCAGGGTGGTGGCCCGGCGCAAGAAGAGCCTCCTGCCCACCCAGAGCGCGAGGAAGAGCGCCGCGATCCCGGCCAGGTAGGACGGAAGGCGCAGGACGCGCTCGTCGACCACCGTGAGCTCCAGCAGCCACCGCGTCACGGCCATGAGCCCGATCGGACGGAACTCCAGCGCCGTGAGCGGTCGCTGGAGCAGGTTTCGGGCCCAGCTCGCCTCGTCGGCCCAGAGGGCGATCGGGTTTGACCAGTACCTTACGGATCGAAAGGCGATCCCGAGCGCGATGAGCGCGATCGCGACGAGCCAGAACGCGCGCTCTTGAGGGGCGCGCGCCCGGAGCGCCGCTGACGGGGGGGGGAATCGGCTCGAGGACACTCGACCCGAGCTAAGCACAGGCCGCACGGCCTCGCGTCGAGGACGGCGTTTCCAGCCGGATCAACATGAGGATCCGGCGCGCCAGGCGCCACGGCGCTCCCGGTTCGGGCGCGATCCGCGACGGGACCGCCCCCGACTCGACAGCGACGGGCACGATCCTGGACGTCGCGCCCGACGCCGTTGGTCAACGCGGCTATCAGAGTGGGCGAGCCCGGGGTCAGGCGCGCTCCGGCAGGGATGCGGGGCCCGGCGCGGGTTGGGCGGGCGATGCCGCGGCGTCCGCTCGCGCCCGGTAGCTCCAGCCGGTGACGAGCCCGAGGAGGAACCAGATCAGTGCGCCGGCCCCCACCAAGAAGACCGTGTCGCCGACCAGGCGTAGCCACCGCAGGGTCCGTACCCACGGCTGCTGGAGGAACTCGGCGGAGCGCGCGTACCAGAGCCCCGTGTCGACGCTGGCGTAGCCCTGCGCGAGCCCAATCGGCAGGAGGCTGAGCAGGACCATCAGGCCGAGCCCGAGGTTCATCCCCCAGAAGGCCACCGCCAGCGGCCGGTCACGCCAGGCGCGCTGCCCCGAGAGCACGCGGGCTACCACGAGCACGAGGCCGATGGACAGCAGGCCGTAGACCCCGAAGAGCGCCGTGTGCGCGTGCACTGGGGTGGTGTTCAGCCCCTGGAGATAATAGAGCGAGATGGGGGGGTTGATGAGGAAGCCGAAGAGCCCCGCGCCGACGAGGTTCCAGAACGCGACGCCGACGAAGAAGGTGATCGGCCAGCGGTACCGCTGCATCCACGGCGCGCTCCGCTGCATTCGCCAGGTGTTCCATGCCTCCCACCCCACCACCACCAGGGGCACCACCTCTAGCGCGCTGAAGCTGGCGCCGACGGCCATGATCGGGGTCGGGGTGCCGCTGAAGTAGAGGTGATGGAAGGTGCCGGGGATCCCGGCGACGAGGAAGAGGGTAGCGGAGGCGAGCACCGCCGCTCCCGCCAGCCGCGCGCGAACGAGGCCGAGGTGGACGAACAGGAAGGAGAGGGCCGCGGTGGCGAAGACCTCGAAGAAGCCCTCCACCCAGAGGTGCACCACCCACCAGCGCCAGTACTCCATCACCGTCAGGTGGGTGCGCGCCGAGTAGAACAGGCCGGCGCCGTACATCAGTCCGATGGCGACGGTGCTGGCGACGAAGAGGCGGACCACGGTCGAGGCCTCGCCGCCGCGGCGCCACGCCGGTAAGAGAGCGCGCACCATCAGGAAGAGCCAGAGCAGGAGCCCGCCGAAGAGGGCAAGCTGGAAGCCGCGCCCGAGGTCGACGTACTCGTAGCCCTGGTGGCCGACCCAGAACCCCGCGTCGAGGCTCAGCCGTTGCTGGATGCTGAACCACTCGCCCCCCAGGCTGCCGAGGACCACCACCACCAGCGCGCCGAGCAAGACGAGGACGCCCGCCCGCTGGCCGCGCGGCTCTTTCCCGCCGATGAGCGGGGCGAGGAAGAGCCCGGCGGCGAGGAACGCGGTGGCGATCCAGAACATCGCGAGCTGGACGTGCCAGGTGCGGGCGACCGCGTAGGGGATCCACTCGCCGAGGGGGAGACCGAAGAAGGCCTGGCCCTCGACGGTGTAGTGGGCGACCAGGGCGCCGAGCAGCACCTGCAGGCCGAACAGGCCGGCAACGGCCGCCAGGTAGTAGGCGACGGCGCGCATCGACGGCGTGATCTTCGCCGCGAGGAGCGGGTCCTCGGGCGGCGGCTCGGCGCGGTCGTCGGGCTCGGCCCGGAAGGCGCGCCACCAGACGAGCGCGGCCACGCCAGCGAGCAGCAGCACCACGCTGACGATCGACCACAGGACGTTGGCCGCCGTCGGGCGGTTGCCGACCAGGGGCTCGTGGGGCCAGTTGTTGGTGTAGCTCACCGTGGTGCCGGGGCGCTCGGCCGCGGTGGCCCAGGCGGTCCAGAAGAAGAACGCCGTGAGCTGCTGGCGCCGCTCGGCGTCCGGCACCGGGCGCTTCGACAGCGCGTAGTCCTCCCGCAGCTGGTCCAGGCTCGGGTCCCCGCCGAAGAGGGCATCGTAATGCTGGGCGACCTCGGCGACGGCGCGGGCCCGGGCGTCGGAGATGGTGAGCGTGCCGGTGGCGGGGTCGTAGCCGTTGGTGCGAAGCTCGCGCTTCACGCGGTCGGCGACGACGGCGGCCCCGGCGTCCGCGTCGAGTCCCGCGGGCGCAGGCGTCTGGGCGCCGAGGGCGAGGGCCTCGCGGTGGAGCCAGTCCGCGGACCAGTCGGGCGCCTGGTAAGCCCCGTGGCCCCAGATGGAGCCCACCTGTTGGCCACCGATGGACTGCCACACCTGCTGGCCGTCGAGGATGTCGTCACGGGTGACGAGGACGCGCCCGTCGGCGGCGACGACCCGCTCGGGGATGGGCGGCGCCTGACGGTAGACCTCGACGCCGAGCCCACCGAGGATGAGGAAGGCGCCGGCTACGCAGGCGGCGAGCAGGATCCAGAGGCGTCGGTGGGACGGCATCAGTCGGCTCCTGAAAGGACGCGCGGGAAGAGTACGTGGTTCTCGATCTGCACGTGCGCCATCAGGTCCGCCTCGAGCTGCTCGCAGCGCAGGAGGAGCGCCTTCCAGCTGGTGCAGGCGACCACCGGCGGCACGAAGTCGCCGGCCAGTTCGCGGAGCCTCTGGAGGCTTCGCCCGTGCTCTTCGTGCTCCGCCTCCATTACCTGGATCGGCAGGGCGAGGGCGGCGCCGGCGCCGCGCAGGATCGCTGGGAAGAGGACCTCCTCCTCCTTCTGCATGTGGTCCTCGAGCGCGCCCCGCATCGCGATCAAGTGCGCCGCCAGCCCCACCGGGACCTCGGGCTTGTCGGCGTGGACGCGCTCGACCTTCTCCGCCAGCTCGATGAGGTCCGGCAGCTCGCGCCGATGAGCCTCATGAAAGGTCACGAGGAGGTGATCGACGAGCTCGGGGAGCGGCCGGCCTCGCAGATCGCGACCCGCGAGGCCGGCGTCCGCTGCCGCGATCTGATTGAGGACGGAGGCCGCGTCGAGCTCGCGTTCGGCGCAGGCTTCCCGCAGCGAGCGCCCCCCCCCGCAGCAGAAGTCGAGGTGGAGTTGGCGGAACACGCGGCTGGCCGCCGGCCGGGCTAGCGCCAGGTCGGAGAGGGACTGATCGACGTGCAACATGACCGAGCGCGAAGCAATCCCCGAGCCAGTGCTGAAGCGTTCGAATTGATTGGTCTATATTGAGAGCGTCATCATTCCTACAACCGGAGCTGTCGTGATCGTGACGACGGCGTTATCGATCGCATTACATGTCAGACGGTCATCTCGTCGTCCTCGCCGATGCGGCGCGGGATCTCACGGCCAGCCTCAGCGCGCCGGATCGCCACGAACGGCTCCTGCGGGCGGTGCGGCGTGTGGTCCCCGGCGACGCGGCCTGCCTGCTCGTGCTCGAGGGAGACGCGCTGGTGCCCCTGGCGGGGTACGGCCTGCTGCCCAGCGCGCTCACGCGGAGCTACTCGCGCGCCGAGCACCCGCGGCTCGACACCGTGCTCCGTGCGTCGCTTCCGGTGCGCTTCCCCGCGGACAGCCCGCTGCCGGACCCGTTCGACGGCGCCCTGTTGGCCGACCCCGGTGGCGGGCACCGGATCCATGCCTGCCTCGGCTGTGCGCTCCACCACGAGGAGACGCCGGTGGGCGCGCTGGTGATCGACGCGCTCGCCCCCGACGCCTTCGACGGGCTCGATCCGGAGCTGCTCCGGGTGCTGGCGGGGCTTGCGGCCGCGGCGCTGCGCACGGCGCGCCTCATCGACGCCCTCGAGACCACGGTCGCTCGCCAGTCGCAGGATCTGCGGGACCGGGCGCGCGAGGCGCGCTCCCGTGGGTTCCTCGGGGTGAGCGCCGCCGCCCGGCGCGTGCTCGACGAGGTGGCGCTGGTGGCGGCGACGCCCTTTCCCGTCCTCATCGTTGGCGAAACCGGGGTCGGCAAGGACCTCATCGCGGCCCAGGTGCACGCGCGGAGCTCGCGCCGCGATCGGCCTCTGGTCGCGGTCAACTGCGCGGCGCTGCCGCACGAGCTCGCCGAGAGCGAGCTCTTCGGCCACGCGCGAGGCGCGTTCACCGGAGCCATGACGGAGCGGGCGGGAAAATTCGAGCTCGCGGATCGGGCGACGCTCTTCCTCGACGAGATCGGGGAGCTGCCGCTCTCGCTGCAGCCCAAGCTCCTGCGCGTCCTGCAGCAGGGCGAGGTGCAGCGGGTGGGCGCGGATCGCGCGCTGCGGGTGGACGTTCGGATCGTCGCGGCGACCAACCGCAACCTGCTGGCGGAGGTGGAGGCGGGGCGCTTCCGCGCTGATCTCTACCACCGGCTAGCGGCGTACCCGCTGCTCGTGCCGCCGCTCCGGGAGCGCCTCGAGGATCTGGCGATCCTGGCCGACCACCTCCTTGGTCAGCACCAGCGGCGGCTGGGGGCTCCTGAGGTCGTGCTGCGAGCGGACGGGCTCGAGCCGTTGCGCGCGTACCCCTGGCCCGGCAACGTGCGGGAGCTCGACAACCTGCTCGGACGGGCGCTGCTGCGGGCGCTCCGGGACGATCGCCCGCGAGGCCGCGTCGAGATCGGGGCGGAGCACCTGCGCCAGGACCTGTCCGCGATCCCGGCGAGCGGTGGCCGCGCGAGCGTGCCGGCGACCGGCGGCACGCTGGCCGAGCAGGTCGAGGAGCTCCGGCGGCGCCGGATCACCGAGGCGGTGGCGGCGCACGACGGCAACTGGGCGGCGGCCGCGCGGTCGCTGGGACTGCACCGGGCCAACTTGCACGCCCTGGCGAAACGGCTCGGGCTCAAGCCCTGAGGTGGTCCGGCCGGCGCGGCTGGGTTCGGCGGGCGGAACGGCGCTCCCTGCGGGGGCAGCGCGGCTGGGGCGTTCGCCCAGCCGGGGAAGCTCTCGAAAACTGCCGCGCGCGGCCCCGGCGTGGCGCAGGGCGAGAAGCGCCTCACCCCACGGCGGAAAGTTCCATGCGGAGGTCATCGCAGGGAATCGTTTGGGCAGTTCCGCCTTGATCGGGCTTCGCCGAGGTGGGAATAGCGAGGGTGGAGCCGTCGATGGGCGGCGGGGGTCGTTCAGTCGATCCATTGTGACATTCTCCTTCCCTTTCGGTGAGCGTTCGATGGCATTCATCGCTCGGTTCTTCGTCCCTCCCTGTCTCCTCCTGCTCGCCACGAGCTACGGCTGCTCGCCGGCTCCAGCCGAGGGGGACGGTACCGGAACGCCCGAGGCCCCGGCTTGTCCGCTCGGCGCCGTCCAGTGCGCGAGCGGTTGCGCGGACCTGCAGCAGAGCGCAGCGAATTGTGGCGCTTGCGACCACGCCTGTCCCCCCGATCGCTCGTGCAAGGCCGGGGTGTGCACCTGCCCGGAGGGGCTGACGAGCTGCGGCGAGCTGTGCGTCGATCTCCAGTCCGACGCCACGAACTGCGGTAACTGCGGCGTGGACTGCACCACCGCGGGTCAGGTCTGCTCGCTCGGGGCCTGCTCGACGATTTGTGCGCAGGGGCTCACGCTCTGCGGCGCGGGTTGCGTCGATCTCACCAGCAGTCGGGACAACTGCGGTCAATGCGGGACCGTCTGCTCCCCGGCGCAGATCTGCGCCGGGAGCCTGTGCGGCTGCGCCTCTGGGATGACCCCCTGCGGGATCGAGTGCCTGAACACGGCGAGCGATCCGCTCAACTGTGGCGCCTGCGGCGTGGCCTGCGCCGGTGGCGCGACCTGCCAGAGCGGCGTTTGCGTCGGGGGGCAGACCGGGAGCGGCGGCACCGGGGGCGTCGACGGCAGCGGCGGGACGGGCAACACCGCCGGCACGGGCGCGACCGCCGGCACGGGCGGCACCGCTGGCACGGGCGCCGCACCGGCCACCGGCGCGGCCCCCGGCACCGGCGGCATCAGCGGTACCGGCGGGACGGATCCGGTGACGGGATCGGGCGTGACGTTCTCGCCGCCGAGCGGCACCTTCGAGGGGAGCCTCGCGGTCACCCTCGCGGTGGCGGACGCCGGGGCGGAGATCCGCTACACGCTGGACGGGACCGCGCCGACGGCCGCCTCCACCCTCTTCGCGGGCTCGCCGATCGCCGTCACCGCTTCGACTCAGATCATCGCGCAGGCGTTCTCGAGCGGGATCGAGATCACGGAGCCGGCGGCCGCCGTGTACGTGCAGCGGGCCATCGACGTGACGGTCGACCTTCCTCTGCTCGTCCTCGATAGTTACGGCGCCGGCAACCCGGAGGGCGACGGAGAGAGTTCCCCCTGGATGCCGACGCCGGCGGATCGTCCGTTCATGGACGCGGCGCTCCTGGTTTACGAGGACGTGGGGGCCACGCTGAGCGGAACCCCGACTTTGGCGACGCGCGCGGGCTTCCACCTCCGGGGCAACTCCTCGGCGATGTTCCCCAAGCCGCCCTACCGGCTTGAGCTCCGCAACCCCGAGGGCGAGGACGCGCGGCACGAGATGCTGGGGATGCCGGCGGACGGCGACTGGGTGCTGCGCAACCCGTACGCCGACAAGGCCCTGATGCGGGACGCCTTCTTCTATGGGCTCGCGGCAGACCTCGGGTTCAAGGCGCCGCGCTTCGCCTTCTGCGAGCTCTACCGCAACGGTGGCCCCGGGCCCGTGGACGCAGAGGATTACCTCGGCGTTTACCTCCTGGTCGAGACCATCGAGAACAGCAGCAGCCGCATCGATCTCGAGCAGCTCAAGGAGGAGCACCGAGCGCTCCCCGAGATCAGCGGCGGCTACATCTTCAAGTTCGAGTGGAGCGCGGTGGAGGAGCCGGAGGTCGAGTGCCTCTCGGCGACCCATTGCTGGTCCGACCTCGAGGTGGTCGACCCCGTCCCACTCAACGTGGAGCAGGAATCCTGGCTGGAGCAGCACCTATCGGGCTTCGCGGACGCGCTCTTTGGCGGCAGCTTCGGCGATCCGAGCGCCGGCTACGCGCCGTACATCGACGTCGGCTCCTTCGTCGATCAGGTCATCCTCAACGAGCTTGGGCGCGAGATGGACGCCTACATCCGCAGCCAGCATTTTCACAAGGACCGGGACGGCAAGATCTTCGCCGGGCCGATCTGGGATCGGGATCTGACCTTCGGCGTGGGCGGTTCCTTCGAGAACGACCAGATCGAGGGCTGGCAGTACGAGCAGACGGCGCGCAGCGGTGGCGGCACCGGGTTCCCGGGGATGGCGAACCCGGGCAACGACTGGTTCCCACGGTTGATGGAGGAGCCAGGGTTCGTCGCCAGCGTGGTCGCGCGCTGGAAGGAGCTCCGCCAGGGGCAGCTCTCGGACGCCCAGCTCGACGCGCGGGTCGACACCCTGGCTGCTCCTCTCGCGGCGGCCGCCGTCCGCAACTTCGCCAAGTGGGACATCCTCACCACCGAGATGGTGCCCGCCAACATGTTCCACACCACGACCGAGGACACCTGGGAGGGCCAGGTAGCGTCGATGCGGAGCTGGATGCACCAGCGGGTCGCGTGGCTCGACACCCAGTGGCAGTAGCGCCCGGGCCCTTGGGCTAATCGGGGCTCGCCCAATCGGCGCGGGATACTCATCGGTTGCGTGCCGTGGTACGTTGCCGCGCGGAGGACGTGGGGCAATGCGAGGGGTCGGCGCTCTTCTGGTGTTTGCGCTCTCGTTCGGCTGCGGCGGCACCAGTACCGAGGATCCCGAGCCGAGCGCTGCCGGGGGGAACGGCACGGACAATGGCGGCGCTGGGGCCGGTGGGGCAGTCACCGGCGGCGTGGCCGCGGGGGGCGATGCTGGCCCTGGGGGAGCGGAGGGCTCGGGCGGGTTGGGTGGCGACCCGGGTGCTCCGGTTCCGAGCGCCCGCGCGGCCTCGCGCGTCTCCCCGCTGACGGCGGGGTGCGGCATCGGCCCCTACCTCATCCCTGCGGTGGGCGAGCCGACGACGGACACCGTGGTCGGCACCCGGGTCGAGGACGGCGCAGACGGGGCGAGCGTCTCGTGCACCGTGTCCGTCCTCGACGGGGACGGGTACCAGATCCAGGTGAGCGTCGCCCAGGGCTCGAGCTTCGGGCTCTCCGGCGCCGTGTACGCCGACGCTGCCGGGGTCTACAGCGGCGACGGTGAGGTGACCTTCTACGCGCCCGCGGCGGACCAGGTTTCCTCGGCGAGCTGCGTACTGGTGATCGGCGTGCACCAGGAGATCGGGCCGGGCAAGGTCTGGGGTAGCTTCACCTGTACCGACTCGCGCATGGGATCCTTCGCTGGGGCGTCCTGCGATTTCGGCGGGAGTTTCCTGGCCGAGAGCTGCGGTACCTGACGGCCGGCGCCGCTGTCCGATCGCGCGCGGCGCCTACGGCTCGGGCGCGTCCGCGAGAGGTGGCACGGGGACGGGGGGCGCGACGGGGCGCGGCGTGCCCCCCGCGGCGGGGGCGTCGCCGGCGTGCGCGCCGGCGTCCGCGGGCTCGACCACGCGGAGCGTTAGCTGGGCGCTGTCGAGGTCGCCCGTCTCCGAGAAGCTCAGCGGCTCCCCGTCGAGCGGGCCCACGAGCAGCGGATCCCCGTCGACCTCGGCGATTGCGGGGTCGCGCAGGTAGAGCGGGCGACCCGTGGCGTCGTCGAGTGTGCAGGGGATCCAGGAGGCGTCCGTCGCGTTCACCCCGAGCGCGACGCTCCCGGGATGGCCGTAGAGCGTGCGCTGGCCGCACCGGAGCTCGGCGATGCACCAGCCGCCCCCGTTCACGAAGCGCGCCAGGCGCGTCTCGAGCCGGCAGCGCGTACCGATCGGGAGCCGGAGCTCTGGCGCCGTCGCCGCCACCACGAGCTCCCGGCTGAGGGGACTCGGATCGTAGATCGCGGGTCCGTGGAGGGGCGACCTCGCCAACTCGCCGCGCCGGTGGCCGAAGCGCTCGAGGTGGACCATCACCTTGCCTCCCTCGACCTCGAAGGGCTGATCCTCGCCGGTCTGGAAGACGACCGTGTCCTCGTCGGTGGGGTCGAAGAGCTCGAGGTGATAGAGCAGCTCCGCCTCCGGCGCCGCGTCGGCGTCGACCGGGGGCGCGAGCGCGCTCGGGGCCGCCGCCGCGGTCGCTCCCGGCGCTGCTCCTGACGGTGCCACCGCCACTCCGACCCACTCGTTGATCCGGACCGGGCCCCGGGGCAGCCGGATCTGGGTGTCCCCGCAGTCGAGGCGAGGAGGCAGGGTCCCGAAGCGGTTGGCCGTGACGCCGAGCGTGCAGGGGCGCCCCATCAGGTCGGGCTGGCTCGACTCGACGACCTTCCCCGTCCACTCGATCTGCGGTTTGACACGCCCGCGCAGCCCAGGAGCCTCGGGCATGGGCGTCTCCGCCGCCGTCGCCCGGGCGCGCGGCGCCATCGGGAAGTATTCGGGGACCACGGGTGGACGTGTCTTCTTCTTGCCGGACACGGCGACCAAGGTGCTGACGCCGATCCCCCCGAGCACGATCGCGCAGCCGATGCTCGATAGCACCCCGCGACCGGCCGGGCGCAGACCGGCGGGGAGCTCGACCTGCTCGGCAGGGGGGCCCGCTGCCCCCGTCGACGCGGCGCCGGGCGCCGTCGCCGCGCCCGGGCGCGTGGGGCGCGGTGGAAGCGGAGGTGACGCGCCGACGGCGAACGCGGGTGGCGCCGGCGCCGCGCCGCGGGTCGGCGTCGCGCTGCCGGCGCGCGGGGGGATGGGTGGGGGCAGGCTGGGCGAGCGGCGGGCGGCGCCCGCGCGCACCGAGGTGGGCCGCGCGGTGGCGCTGCTGTCCCACGGTGGCGGCGTCACTTCCCCCGGGGCTCTCGGTGCTGCTCCTCGCGCCCACGGCGCGAGCGACTCGGGCGCGGCTCGACCACAGGTTTCGCACGTCGCCGTGGCCGAGCTCAGGCTCGCTCCGCATCGTTCGCATCGCGGCATTGGTCGCTCCTCACCGCCCAAGGTACCACGAATCGGGTCGTCGCCGCGCCCGGGGCGGGGTCGCGCCCGGGCGTTGAAGGAGCGCCGGATGGGCTCGTGCGTCGCGTCATCGGGACGCGCGAGCCCGCCGTGTTCATCCCGACTCCGCGGCTCGCGCTGCGACGACGAGCTCGTTGGCGAGGTCCCGGAGACTCGAGGCGCTGAACGGCTTGTCGATGCGACGGTTCTGCACGCGCGCGACGTAGGCGGTCGCGCCCGGGGTGAAGGTACCGCCGGTCACGAACACGACCCGCTGTGCGAGCGAGGGGTCCGCCTCGACGAGCCAGGTGTGCAGGTCCATCCCCGATGTTCCCGGCATCATCAGATCGCAGAATACTGCGTCGAAGCGGCGATCCTGCACGAGGCGCACGCGTGCGGCCTCGCCGGAAGCCTCCGCCACCACCTCGTGCTGGGGCTCTAGGATCCGCGTCATGATCGCGCGGACCCCCTCGTCGTCGTCGATCACCAGGATGCGACCGCGGAGGGGCGGGCGATCCGCGGGACGCTCCGCCTGCGTCGTTGCAGGCGCCGGCGTCAGTTGCTCGGCGGCCCGCGGCAGCCGGACCTGGAAGCGAGCCCCCTGGCCGACCGCGCTCTCGAAGGTGAGCCCGCCGCCGAACCCAGCGACGATGTCCCGGCAGATGGACAGGCCGAGCCCGGTCCCCATCCCGGCGGGCTTGGTCGAGAAGAAGGGCTCGAAGATGTGGCTTTGCTGTTCCGGCGAGATGCCGCGGCCCGTGTCGCTCACCGCCGCGAAGACGTCGTCCCCGTCGGACCAGGTGCGTACGCGGATCTCGTTGTGCTCGAGATCCCCCGCCTCGATCGCGTGGGCAGCGTTGACGAGCAGGTTGAGGAACACCTGCGCGAGCTTCCCGTCCGAGGCGAGCACCGGCGGGACTGGCGAGATCTCCTGGACCAGGCGAGCCCGGTGTCGGATCTCGTTGTGCGCCACCGTGATCGCATGCTCGATGCCGATGCGGATGTCGGTTGCGACCAGCTCGGTCTGATCGACGCGCGAGAGCGCGCCGACGCTGCGGACGATGTCGGCGATGCGCTCGGTGCTGGAACGCGCCTGTGCCACCTGCGCCAAGACGTCATCGAGCCGTTCTGGGTCGAACCGCCGCTGCGGCTCGCCCAGGGCCAGCGCCACCGCGTCCGGTCCCGCCCGATCGAGCAGGGTGTCGTGGCAGCGCCGCATCGCGTCGAAGAGCGACGGCAGTTCCTTGGCGAGGCTCTTCAGGCAGTCCAGGACGTAGGACAGAGGGTTGTTGATCTCGTGGGCGACGCTGGCGGCGACCAGTCCCATGCTGGCGAGCCGATCGGACTGGGCGGCGCCCGCCTGGAGCCGGCGCTCGCGGGTCATGTCGCGGAATACCCAGACGCGCCCGAGGGGGGAGCCCCGCGCGTCCACGACGGGCGCGCTGTGGCGGTCGAAAGTCCTGCCGTCCGCGAGGCGGACCTCGTCTCGGCTCCGTTGCGTCCACTCGGCGCCGAGGCGGCGGATCTCGGCGAGGAACGAGCCGGCGTCCAGCACGAGCGGCGCGATATGGTCCAGGATGACCGCCTCCTCGCGCATCTGCATCAGCTCGGCGGGGATCCCCCACATCTGCTGGAAGCGGCGGTTGTGCCAGAGGACGTGGCCGTTTGCGTCGACGGTCAGGATCCCATCGACAGATGCCTCGCTCTGCGACTCGAGCAGCGTGCGCTGGAAGTCGAGCTCGGCCTCCACCCGCCGCCGCTCGTCGAGCTCCGTCTGCAGCTGCGCGTTCAGCCGGTCGAGCCCGGCGTGCGCGATGACTCGCTCCACGGTGTGGAGCAGCCGATCGAGGTAACCATTGCGCTTGGTGAGGTAGTCGGCGGCGCCGAGCCGCAAGGTGGCCATAGCGGCGGCCTCGTCGCCCTTGCCCGAGAGGATGACGAAGGGTGGCAGCGGCAATCCGCGCCGCCTCGCCTCCCGGACGAGGTCGAGGCCGCTCTGGCCGGGGAGCCGCAGATCGATCAGCGCCGCGTCGGGGGTCGGAGGGCGCTCGAGGCGCTCCAGCGCCGCGGCGGCGGAACGAACGACCTCGAGCTCGAACCTTGGCGCCGCGTCGGCGAAGTGGCGCTGGGTGAGCTCGATGTCCATCGCCAGGTGCTCCACGTAGAGGACCCGCCAGGGTCCCTCGGCGCCGCGGCTCTGGGCGCGCTCGACGCGGCTCTCCGCGAGCACCCCTCGGATCAGCTCCGGGAGGTCCCGGAGGTAGTCGCCGGACTTGGCGATGTAGTACGCCGCGCCCAGGCGGAGCGCCTGCACGACCAGCTCCTCGTCGCCAGCGCCCGTCACCAGCACCACGGGGACCGGCGCCTCCGCGCGCGACAGCGCCCGCAGGACTTCGAGCCCCTCCGTGTCGGGCAGGTGATGGTCGAGCAGGACGAGATCGGGGTGAGTGTGAGCGACGGCCTCGAGGCAGGCCTCGCCGGTGGCGACCACCAGGAGGTCAAAGTCCGGGGCGTGCTCGGCGAGGAACTCGCGGGTCAGATCGGCGTCCTGGGCGCAGTCCTCCGCGTAGACGATCCGGATGGGGGGGGTCACCCGGGCCTCCCGGAGTTCGGCGGGAACGGCGGCTCGTTGGTCAGGAGCCAGTAGCACTTGATCTGGCGCACCACCTCGGCGAAGGCGGCAAAGTCGACCGGTTTGACGATGTACGAGTTGACGCCGAGCTCGTACGCGCGCGACACGTCCCGGTTATCGCGCGAGGTGGTGAGGACCACGAAGGGGATCCGTCGCCAGACCGGGTCCCGCCGCGCCGCTATTAGCACCTCGATCCCGTCCACCCGCGGGAGCCGGAGGTCGAGGAGCACCAGCAGCGGGAGGGTCTCGTCGCCAGGGGTGGCGTGGGCGCCGAAGAACGCCAGCGCCTCCTCGCCGTCCCGGCAGATGCTCACCGGGTTGAGCACGCCGTGCTCCTCAAAGGCCTGTAGCGTCAGGTCCAGATCCATCGGGTTGTCCTCGACGAGGAGGATGGGTCGCGCGCGGGCCCGAGCCGGTGCCGAACGGCCGCTGTCCAGTAGGGTCGTCACGTCGTCCCTTCTCCCGCTGGTCGTGCGCCTGGCGGCCGGGGCAGCTCGAAGGAGAAGGTCGCACCCTGTCCCGGCGCCGACTCCGCCCAGATGCGCCCGCCCTGCTTGTCGAGGACCTTGCGCGCGATGGCCAGACCGGCGCCGGTCCCCTCGTAGTCCTCCGCGCGCACCAGGCGGTTGAAGAGCCCGAAGATGCGATCGTGGTACCGCATGTCGAACCCGATCCCGTTGTCCGTGACGGTGATCCGCCAGGCGTCCTCGCGCGCCTGAGCCGTGATGCGCAGGCAGGGCGGGGTGGCTGTCCGCGAGTACTTGAGGGCGTTATCGACGAGGTTGGCGAGCACCTGGTTCAGCCCCCGCTCCCAAGTGGTCACGACGAGCGGCGGGAGGTCGAGCGTCACCTCCACGCCCCGCTCCGACAGCACCAGCTCGCGGTCGCGCAGGAGGGCGATGACGAGGGGGCCGAGTTCGACGGCGGTGGGCGAGGGTGTCTCCGCGTCCAGCCGCGAGTAACGCAGCAGATCCTCGATGAGCTGATCGAGGTGCTCGGTGGCGGTCAGGATCTGGGAGAGGCAGAAGCGCGCGCGTTCTCCGAGCCCGGCCTGGTGCTTGCGCACCAGCTCGCCCGCGTACCCGGCGATGCCGCGCAGCGGCGCCTTGAGATCGTGGGAGACCGTGTAGGCGTAGTCCTTGAGCTCCTGGTTGCGCGCCGCGAGCTCGGCCGTTCGGGCGTGGATCTTCTCCTCCAGGCCCTCGGCGTGGCGCCGGAGTTCGGCGTTGAGCTGACGAACCTGCTCCTCCGCCCGCTTGCGCTCGGTGACGTCGCGCACGATCGCCTGTAGTAGCGTCTCGCCGGCGAGATCGAGGCGGTTCAGGCTGACTTCGGCCGCGAACGGCGCGCCGTCGGCCCTGCAGTGTGCCCACTCGAACGACTGCGGCTCGCCCGTGAGGGCGCGCTCGATCCACTCGAGGGCCGCTACGCGCGAGGCTCGTCCGTCGGGCTGCGTTGGTGGCGAGAAGCGGTGGGGCTCCGCGCCGACGATCTCCTCGCGTCGGCAGGCGAAGAGCTCGAGGGTCCGCTCGTTGCAGGCGACGAAGCGATCGTCGCGCATCAGGAAGATCGCGTCGCCGGCGGTGTCGAACAGGGTGCGGTACCGGAGCTCGCTCTCACGGAGGGCCGCCTCGACCCGCTTCGCCTCGGTGACGTCGTGGAAGTAGATGGAGAGGCCGTCGGGGGAGGGGTAAATGACGTTCTCGAACCAGCGATCCCACGGTGCGAAATACTCCTCCAGGCGGAGCGGCCGCTGTTCGGCCATGGCGCGCTCGAATGCCAGGTGGAACGGTTGCCCCACGCCCTCGGGGAACTCGGTCCAGATGTGTTTGCCAACGAGCTCCTCGGGTCGCCGTCCGAAAAGCTCTCCGGCTCGGGCGTTGACGTAGGTGTAGCGCCAGTTCTGATCGAGGGCGACGAACGCATCCGTCATCCGCTCGAAGATGGCGGTGAGCTGCCGTCGCGTGGCGGCGGCCTCGACGGCCGTGGCCGCGACCCGCCCTTCGAGGTTGGCCCGCGCAGTCTCGGATCTCCGGAGCGCCTCCTCGAGTCGCTCCCGCTCGGCTTCTGGACCGTCGAGCCGCTGCCGCGGGTCGACCTCGCGCTCGTCCGTATTTCGCGCCGTCACGCTCCCCCTCCCCGCTTCGCGGGCAGCGCCGAATCTTGCGCCCGCGAGGAGTACCCGGCAAGGAGGGGTCTGGGCGTCGGGCCCCCTCGAGCTGCGGGGGATGGCGGGATTCGTCACCAAATCCCGTGATGACGCCGCGCCACAGCCTCCGCGCCCGGCCCACGGCTCGAACGAGCCCCGGTCAGGGCGTGAGCTCGAGACCGACACGGCCGCCGGCGAACGAGCCGCCGATGAGGTCGAGTCGCTGCTCGTCGGCGTAGATTTCGATCCCCCGCGCGGTGCCACCCGCTCGCCCTCGCGGCGGAGCCGGTCGAGGCCGATCACTCCGGCGACGACCTCGAACGTAACGCTGCCTAGAGCACCGAACAGGTTGCCGACAGCGACGGAGGCCCGGAAAATTCCTCCGTGCAGGGCGAGGAGACATTTTCCAGGCCTCCTTCGCCGAAGTCTGCTCCCAATTCGGTGCTCCAGGTCATTGATCTATCGCAGCAAGCAAACGGATGGCTGCTCTAGGGGATCATCGCTCCGTCCGGCGAGGCCGTCGGCGTCGCGAGAGCCTGACCCAACGGGCGCTGGGACCGTCCCCGTCCGGGAGGCGATCGACCCGATCGACGCTTCCCGCTGCGCGGACGGGAGCTCGCCGAAGACTCGGTCGAGGTGGCCGAGTTCGAACCGCACTTCGGGGCCGGAGTCCTCGGCCGCAGCAGCTCCAGGGCGCCATCCTCCATGCCGCGGTCCATACCCAGCGTGCGGAGCAGGCGTCGCCGTTGCAGTCGATGGTGGACCTGGCGCACCGTGATCTTGAGCCGCCAGCCGCCGATCGCGCTCGGTTCGCGGATGGCGCCGATGTCTCGGAACGCGGCGAGGAACGAGTCCTGGACGACGTCCTCCGCTTCCGCCCGGCTCGCCAGCAGTCGCAGCGCGGTGACGAAGACCACGCGAAAGTGCCTCCGGTACAGGGCCACGCGGGCCCAGGGATCCCCTGCGAGCAGGCGACGAGCCAGCTCCTCGTCGCTCGTCGCCCCCACCACCGGGACGTCGGTTCGGGCACCGACCGCCCGGACTGGGCTCAGGGCAGGGAGGGACATGCTCGGTCAGGAGGGTCGTGAGCGAGCTCGATCGGCTCACTGGCTCCAGCATACTGCCGGGGAAGGGTCGCGGCCTCTCCGAGCCGGACGCGCAACTTGCTGGACCTTGTCCCACCCGAGCTCATCGTTCAGCGTCGTTCCGGCGGCCTGTGTGCTGTCGTGCCGCAGCCCGGCGCATGGGCTGCCCACGGCCGGGCGTGTCCTTGGCGCGGGCGGGATCTTGGCCGGGGAGTCGGGGTCGGACCCGGGATGCCCGCTCGCCTGCCTCGGTTGTCGAAGCGGGATCGATGGCGCCTGGAAGCGCGATGTCGTTTGCGTTCGCGACCGTGTTCTCTGAGCCGAGCGCGTCGACCGTATGACTGGAACGAAACCCCCGCGTGACTAGAATGAGGCGGCGTGAGCTGTTCCCGGCGGCCGACGGCCCTTGTCTGCGGTACGGTCACGAGGTCGTCGCGGCGCCGCCACGGCCAGGCACTTCCCGACTCCTCTCCGACCAGCGAGCTTTCACTTGAGCCCGTGCCGACTCCCTTCTGATCTCACACCCAAGCCCTGTTCGCTGCCGCTGGCGGCCATCTCGTCGCGCGACGAGGGTGCGGAAGAGCCGGCCGCGCGGGGTGCGAGACGCGTTGAGGACCGCTCCGCCCGGACCGAGCGGCTTGCGTTCCGGGGACTGATCCCCCTCGGCGCTGTGCTGGCGCTCGGCGTTCTGTGGGCACGCCCCGTGCTTGGTGCCGAGCCGCCTCAGCCGGATGCAGCCCAGCAGAAGGACAGTGCCAAGGACGAGGACGAGCTGGAGGTCGAGGTCCGCGGTCGCGTGGTAACGCGCGCGACCCTGGAGCAGCACGAGACGACGGTGGTGTCGAGCGCGGGGACGCTCGAAGACGACCGGGTCACCTCGCTCGACCTCGGCGTGCGGCAGGCGCGGCTGGGGGCCAAGGTGCGCCTGCCCGGCGACGTCTTCAGCGCCGAGGTCGAGGCGGAGCTCGCCGGCAGACCGCGGCTCAAGGACGGCTACGTGCAGGCTCGCGGCCGGATCTTCACGGCTCGCGCCGGTCAGTTCCGCATGCCGGGGATCGCGGTCGAGATGGAGTCCTCCTGGGATCTTCCCGTCGTGGATCGCGGGCTCTTGAGCCTGATCCTGGAGGATCGCCTCGAGATCGGCGGGCGCCGGCCCGGTCTGCAGCTCGCGGTCCGCAGCCACGGCGAGCCGCGCCTGCGCCTCGCTCTCGGCGCCTTCCAGGGCTCCCGGTTGGAGGACGCCTTCACCCGCGAAACCGACCTTTTGGCGGAGGTGGGTGTCCGCTCCCAGAACCTTGTCGTGCGCGCCGAGGTTGAGAGTGGTCCGCTGGAGCTGGGCGGCTTCATCGTGGATCGGGTCGGCACCCTGGAGATGGTCCCCGTGGGCGAGGAGCCGCCACACTACCCGGCCGGTGGCCTCGACGCCGTCTTTGCCCACGACACGGCGCGCGGCGGCGTGCGGCTCTGGTTCGACGGCGTCCTCGGCGCCAGCTGGTACGAGCACCTCATGAAGGCGCCGGACGATCGCGATGCGGTCTTCGCGACGGCGCGGCTCCTGGCGGCTTGGCGCGCGGGCGGAACGCACCGCGGGGACTTCTACGTCGAGCCCTACGCGCGCGTCGGTTTCCTCGATCCCGATCTCGACGTCGAGGCCGACGCGGCCTGGGAGGAGGCGGCTGGCGTCCACGTGGGCGCGTGGGACCGCGTGCGCGTCGGGCTCGAGCTGAGCTCGTCGGAGGCGCTCCGCAACTTCCCGACCGGCTATGTGGTCGAGCACTGGCTCGGGCGCCAGTCGGCGCTGCTCCAGGCGGGGTTGGTGTTCTGATGGCCGCGGGCCGCGCGGCAGCGTTTGGCCGGCGCCGGCCGCGGGTGACCAGCCCGTCGGCGTGCTCCGCCCCCGCTACCGCGGCACGATGTGGTGGGGCTCACCGGCCTCGTGCCGGTTGGGTTCGGTGACGAAGGAAGGTTGACGATGCTCAACTCCAAGCAAGAAGACTCGAAGCGCGGCGCAGCTCCCTGGGGGGTCGTCGTCCTGACCGCTGTCCTGGCTGCGGCCTGCGGCACGGAGGATCCGAGCGACCCCTTGGACCCGGTCGGTTCGACGGGGGGGACCGGTTCGGGGGGGGAAGGCGGATCGACCTCGGACCCCGCGGGCGCGCTCCTGCCTTGGAAACCCGGCAACACCTGGACCTACCGGGTGACCGTCGACGGCCAGGTGAGCGAGAAGGTCACCACCGTCGGCGAGGAGGAGCTGGTGGGCGGCACGGGACCACACGCGGCCGATCTCGCCAACCACGTGGTGACCACCAAGCGGGGTGGCCTCGATCGGACCGAGAGCTGGCAGGCCCGGGTCGGCGATCGCGTGCTGCGGTACCGTGAGCTGTCCTTCGGCGCTAGCGACGGCGCGTTGGAACTCGAGGAACACTGGGATCCTCACAAGCTCCACATCGACGGGACCGCCGAGCACATGGTGGCGGGCGCCCAATGGGCGGAAACCTACGCCGAGACGAAGACGACGGCGCCGGCGGGCACGCCGCTCACCAGTACCGTGACCGACACGTGGACGGTCGAGGGCGTTGGCGTCAGCATCACCGTCCCCGCCGGGACCTTCCAGGCAGTGGTGTTCCGGAAGCTCCCCACGGAGAAGCTCTACTTCTACGTTCCCGGCATCGGGAAGGTGAAGGAGCTAGGCGGGCAGACGGAGGAGCTCGTCAGCTACGACCTGGTGCCCTGACCGTCGCCGGCCCTCGTGGCGAGCCTCGCGCGGCGGCGGTTGCCACCGACCGGGCGGGTGGCGGTCCGCTGCCGAGGTGGTAGCCTAAGCGCGGGGCCGAGGGAGGCACCGATGGCTCAAACCGGCGACGTCTGCACCGAGGCCGGCGTCTACGAGACGGACTGCGATCACGCGCTCACGCGGCGGTTTCAGGTGGGGGAGATCTTCCCGTCGTGCACCGCCTGCGGCCGCGCCGTGAGCTGGCTCCTCGCCGCCCACGGACTGGCCGCCGGGGACCGGAGGGCATGCTGCCCCGTGCGGCGCGATCCCGAGACGGGCAGGGGCGAGCCTCGCGATGGCGGCGACGATCCCTGCTGCTGAGGTGCGCGCCCGAGCGGGAGCCGCTCCGCGCCGGCTCACTCGCCCGCGATCCGTCGCACCCGGGGCGTGAAGACGCTGCTCGGGTGTCGCGCGACGAAGGCGCGAGCGCGCGCGGCTGCGGCCGCTCGGTTGCCGCTCTGCGCGAGCGCCTCGATGCGGAGCACCTCCGCCTCGAGCGCGAGCCCGCCGCGCGGGAAGCGTCGCGCGTGATCGTCGAGCCGCGTGAGCGCCCCGCTAGGATCGCCCGCCGCCAGCGCCTTGCGGGCGGCGTCGAGGGACCGCGTCTCGTCGGCGAGCGAGGCGCTGGGGACGGGGCGGGGCGTGACGGGTGCCGGTGTGCTCGCGGTCTTGGGCGGCGGCACGGCGGGTGCCGCCGCGGCCGGTGCCGCCGACTCGGGAGTCGGGATGGGCGCTTCGACTGCGTCGTCGCCACCGCCTGGGGGCGGGGCGGTCGGGCTCGTCACGGTGACCGGCACGCTCGCCGCGGGGACGGGCGGCGTCGAACGCCCGACAGTCAGCGCGAGCACCCCGATCGTCGCGGCGACGGCGACGGCCCCGGCGGCGACGAGCTGCTGGATAGAGCTCGAGGACAGGGTGGCCGCTGCGCTCTTGCCCGCGACCACCGCCGACCCGGCGACGCCGAGCGCGGCGAGCGTGCTCAGCCTCGCGCGGCTCGACGCGTGGGTTTCGCGGCCGGCGCGCAGCAGCGCCGCCTCGAGCTCGCCCGGCGAGTCGTCGATAAGGCGTCGTGGCTCCATCATGCGCTCTCCTCTTTACTCTTCGGTTCGTGCAGCGAGGCGACCTCCGCACGGAACCGCTCCCGGGCGCGCCGCAGGCGCGACGCCACCGTCCCCGACGGGATCGCCAGCATGGTGGCGATCTCCACCATGGTGAGCTCCTCCAGCTCGTAGAGCACGAACACCTCGCGCAGATCCTCGCCCAGCGCATCGAGAACGCGATCGAGCAGCTCGCGGGCGCGCTGGCGGTCTGCCAGCACGTCGGGCGTTTCCACCAGGTCGGCGCGCTCCGGGGCGTGCTCGCTGGGCACCTCGCGCCTGCGCGCCAACCCGCGGCGCGCGTGCGCGGCCACGTTCGCCGCGGTCTGGTAGAGGAAGGAACGTTCCGCACCCGCACGCACGTCGTCGAGGCGATCCGAGAGGACCATGAACGTTCGCTGCACCGCGTCGTCGACGTCCGCCGCCGGCGTGCCGAGGTTCTGCAGAACCCGGGCCACGAAGTCGATGTTGGCGTCTACCAGGGCCCGCAGGCGCCGCTGCCGTGGGTCGTTGCGCAAAGCGATGATGCCCTCCAGCGGGGCGCCCCAGGGTAGGGCCAGTGGGTAGGCGGCGATCATCGGGCAAGTGGGCTCGACTCGGCAACGCCCGAGCCGCCCACCGATGCCCGCGGCGCTTCAAAATGATCATTTCGGTCGTTTCCGACCCTCGCCCAGACCGGGAGCCGGGCGCCGATCCCGACCGCCAGGAACGGCGTCACGGGCGGAGAGAAACCGATTTTCTCCGGGGGATTGCCGATCGTGAAGCGGCGGTCCGTCCCTGGCACCGCTACCCCGGCCGACAGGCTCAGCGCGAGCCGGGGGTTCAGTGAGAGCTCCAGACGCCCGTCCAGTCCCACGCTCCAGTAGCTGCGGATCACGGTCCTCGTCGCGTCCAGGCGCTCCCCCTCTGCACGCAACGCACCTACCTCGGACCCCAATCCCACACCCACCTCCGCGATGCGGCCGAGCGGCGCGCGCAGCGGGTGGAGGGTCAAGCGGGCCACCTGCCAGGAGAAGTGAGCGTGGTCCTCGTCCCCCATCGCGACGACGAAGGCGATGGCGGCGGCAAGGCCCCGCTGCCCGCGCGCGACGCCGACCTCGCCCATCCCGCCCCAGAACGGCAGCGGAGCGACGGGCTCGGTCAGGATCGCCGCGGTGCCCAGGCGCAGGGTGTAGGGGGGATTTATCGCCGTGCGCGCGCGTCGCGACGGGGGGCGTGGTTCCGGGTTCGGTGGCGGCGCGGGCAGCGCCGCGGGCGCTTCCGATTCGGGTGGCGGCGCGTTCGCCGGGCGCTCTGGTCCCAACAGGGCCGTGGGATCCAGGCTCAGTGCCGTGGCGAGCGCCAGCGCGTCAACGACCTCGTCGCAGGACGCGCCCTCGACTCGCCGACGTCCGGTCACCTTGCCGCCCTCGAGCAGCATCAGACTGCCCCAGCTGCCGTGTGCATCGCCGCCGAGCGTCACGCGGACCACCGTGGCGTTCGTGGCCTCCTCGGGGGCAGCCGCTCGCACTCGGTTCGTCCTCGATTGCACCGAACCGAGGAACGCGAGCGCGTCGGGGCACTCGGGCGGCGCTTCATACTCCACGAGGACCGGCGTGGGCTCGTCCGCCGCCGTCGCTGGGAGGGTGGCCAACGCTAGCGCGAAGCCGCAGGGGGCAGGGTGCCACCGCATCGGCTGGCAGCGTTGCACGAGGGGGAGGGAGGACGCCAGCCGCAGGGCGCCATCGCTCCCAACCCGGCGGTTACTACTCCGCCGCCGGCCCCCGCCCCGCCCCGGCCTCTCGCCGGGCCTGGTACCGCGCGTGAGCAGCGGGGAAGGGCCTGAGGGCTCGCTCCAGGATACCCAGGCTGAAGGCGATGCACACCCCGTAGTTGGTGATCGGGACGCCGTGTCGCTGGCAGCGGGCGATTCGGCTCAGCACCTCGCGGCGGTTCTGAGTGCAGCCCCCGCAGTGGATCACGAGATCGTACCCGGACGGGTCGAGGGGAAAGTCGTGCCCCTGGACGTGGGAGAACTCCAGGTGACCACCGACGTACTGGGTCAGCCAGCGTGGGATCTTCACCGTCCCGATGTCCTCGGTGATCGGGTGGTGGGTGCAGGCCTCGGCGACCAGCACGCGCGACCCCTCCCGCAGCGACTCGATGGCGAACGCTCCCTCCGTGAAGGCGATGAGGTCGCCCTTGAGGCGGGCGAAGAGGATCGAGAAGCTTGTCAGTGGGACCTCGGGCGGCGTGTCTCCCGCCACCTTCAGGAATGCTTGGGAGTCAGTGATGACCAGGGCCGGGGGACGTCGCAGGCGGTCGAGGGCGTCGCTGAGCTCACGCTCGCGGACCACGACGCAGTAGGCGTTCGCGTCCAGCAGATCCCGGATCGTCTGCACCTGCGGCAGGATGAGGCGCCCCTTCGGGGCCTCCTTGTCGATGGGCACCACCAGCACCGCGAGCTCCCCCGGCGGGACCAGGTCGGAGGCGAGTGTGGGCGCTTCCAGGAGCTCGGCCGGCGCGACGCGCACCAGGGCCTCGCGGAGGTCGAGCACCCCCTCCCCGCGGTGGGCCGCGGTGCTGACCGAGGTGAGCCCCTCGGCAGCGAGACGCGCCAGCAGCGCTGCCGTTGGCTCACCGCGATCGCGCTGGTTAAAAACGACGATGGTGGGGATGTCGCGGCCACGGAGCTCGGTCAGGAGCTCCTCCTCGAACGCCTGGAAATCGCCGGCCGCGATCACCAGCAGGGCGACGTCGCAGCGATCGAGGACGCGGCGTGTGCGCTCGACCCGCTGCTGGCCGAGCGCGCCGCGGTCGTCGATCCCCGCCGTGTCGATGAAGACCACCGGCCCGAGCGGGAGCAGCTCCATCGGTTTCTCGACGGGGTCGGTCGTGGTGCCCGCCACCGCAGACACGATCGACGTCTGCTGTCGGGTCATCGCGTTGAGCAGCGACGATTTGCCGACGTTGCGCCGCCCGAAGATCCCGATGTGGAGCCGGAGCCCACGCGGTGCGTCCCTCATGGAGGACCTCCCCTGCCTCGACCCGGCGAGCCGAGTCGGTTGACCGCCTCCGGCGCGGTGAGCGCCGCGAACTGCTCGGCCGAGAGTGAGCCGTCCTCGATCACGATGGCGTCGAGCGGCCGTCCCGTCTCGATGGCGCGGCGGGCGAGCGTCGTCGCCTTCTCGTAGCCCAGCGGCTCCACCAGCGCCGTCGCCGTCGCTACGGCCGCCGCCGTCATGGCGCGACAGCGCTCGCGGTTCGCCTCGAGCCCCTCGACACAGTGGGTGCGGAGCAACGAGACCGCCCGCGTGAGCAGCTCGATGCTGCCGAGCAGGTGCTCGGCGACGAGCGGGAGGAACGGATTGAGCTCGAGCGAGCCAAGGGCCACCGCCTGCGCGATCGCCAGGTCGGACGCCTGAACCTGGATGGCGACCTGGGTGACCGCCTCGGGGATCACCGGGTTGATCTTGCCCGGCATGATGGACGAGCCGGCCTGCCGCGCCGGGAGCCGGAGCTCGCCGAGGCCGGCGTTCGGGCCTGACCCAAGCAGGCGCAGGTCGCCGGCCACCTTCATCAGGTTCACAGCCGCTGTCTTCAGGACGCCGCTCACTTCGACCAGCGCGTCGGCGTTCTGCGTCGCCTCGAGGAGGTTGTCGGCGCGAGCGACCCGGAGCCCGGTCACCGCGCGCAGCCGATCGACCACGCGAAACACGTACTCACGGGGCGCCCCGAGGCCGGTCCCCACGGCGGTCCCACCGAGGTTGACGACCCGAAGCCGCTCCTCGCACTGGTGGACGCGCCACCGGTCGCGGCCGAACGCCTCCGCGTAGGCGCCCATCTCGCGCCCTAGCGTGACCAGCGCGGCGTCCATCAGCTCTGTTCGACCGACCTTCACCACGTCGGCGAGGGCCTGTTCCTGGTGCTGGAAGGCCTCGACGAGGGAGACCAGGGCCGCCTCGAGCCCGCGGATCCCACGGATGGCGGCGACGCGCAGGGCTGTCGGGAAGGTGTCGTTGGTGGACTGGTGCAGGTTGACGTGGTCGCTCGGGGAGACGACCTCAGCGTCGCCGGGTGGGTGGCCGAGCAGCACCAGCGCCCGGTTGGCGAGCACCTCGTTCACGTTCATGTTGGTGCTCGTCCCCGCGCCGCCCTGGAGCGCATCCACGACGATGTGAGCTTCGAGGTCACCGGCGGCGAGCTCTTCGCACGCGCGGCGCAGCGCGGGCACGATCCCCGCCGGCAGACAGCCGAGCTCGGCGTTCGTCTCCAGGCACGCGAGCTTCACGGAGCCGTAGGCGCGCACCAGATCGGCCCGAACCGGGCGCCCCGCGAGCGGGAAGTTCTCGAGCGCGCGGGCGGTGTGGATGCCGTAGAGCGCTTCGGCAGGCAGCTCGCGCACGCCGAGCAGGTCGTGCTCGGTGCGCAGTGGCGACGCACGGTCGGCGGCGGTCATGGGCGGCGCGGGACCGCTAAAAGTACTGGTCTCGCTCGTCGGTGGTTTGAATGAGCTCCAGCCGCCGGACCACGCGCTCCTTCTGGCCGCCCTCCGGGAGCTCGCGGAGCTCGGCCGTGATCCGGGCGTCGCCCACCGCGCGGGTTTCTGGCGAGGCGTAGTCGGTCAGAAACTCCTGGAAGGTCGTCAGCGCGTTGGGCGTGCAGAAGCGCTTGATGAAGCCCGGGATCGCGAACTCCATGAAATGCTCGCCCGTGCGACCCAGCCGGTAGCACGCCGTGCAGAAGCTCGGGACGTACCCGTTCTCTGCCAGCTCCCGGACCACTTCGTCGAGCGAGCGTATGTCTCCCAACTCGAACTGACTCTGGTTCATCTGCTGGGCGTCACCCGCTTCCGTGTAGCCGCCGAGCTCGATGCGCGACCCCGCGTCGATCTGCGACACGCCGAAGGCGAGCAGCTCACGCCGGAGCGCCGCCGGCTCCCGCGCGGTGAGGATGAGGCCCGTGTAGGGGACGGCGAGGCGCAGGACGGCAACCAGCAGCCGGAAGTCATCGTCGCTCACCAGCTGGCTGTCGGCTTCCTTGACCCCGGACGCCGGCCGCAGCCGCGGGAAGCTGATGGTGTGCGGGCCGCAGCCATACCGATCCTTGAGGAAGATCGCGTGCGAAACCAACCCGAGGACATCGAAGCGCCAGTCGGCGAGCCCGAAGAGTGCCCCGATCCCGATGTCGTCCTGGCCCACCTCCATCGCGCGGGCAAGAGCATCGAGCCGGAAGAGGTAGTCCGATTTGGGGCCGCGCGGGTGGACGCGCGCGTAGGCTCGGTGATCGTAGGTTTCCTGAAAGACCTGGTAGGTCCCGATCCCTGCTGCCTTGACCGTGCGGAAACCCGCATGATCGAGCGGTGCAGCGTTGACGTTCACGCGGCGGATCTCGCCGTGGCCCTCGTGGACGTCGTAGATGGCGCGGACGCAGGAGGCGATGAACTCCGAGTCGTAGTGCGGGTGTTCCCCGAAGACGACGATCAGCCGCTTGTGGCCCTGGCGCTCCAGGGCTGTGACCTGGGCGCGGAGCTCGGGTGTGGTCAGGGTGCGGCGGATAGCCTCGGTGTTCTCGCGCCGGAAGCCGCAGTACGTGCAGGAGTTGATGCAGCGATTGCCGACGTACAAGGGGGCGAACAGCACGATGCGGTTGCCGTAGACCCGCTCCTTGAGGGCGCGCGCGGCCGCGAAGATCTCGGCCCGAAGCTCCGGCGCACGCGCATGGAGCAAGACCGCCGCCTCGGCGACCTCGAGCGGGACCTTCTCCAGCGCCTTGGCGACGATGTCCCGCACGGCGGAGACGTCGCAGAGGCGCTTCGATTCGACGAGGCTACGGAGGTGGGCGTCGTCGATGAAGTCGACGGCGTGGCGGCTCAGGCGGGTGGACAGGGGGAACATGGGACCTCAGTGAGCGCTGACGGACGTGCGCGCCACGAAATTGGGGCTCGGCCCGGGGCCTCGGCCCACGTGGCGTCCGACGAGCGTGATGGTTTCGAGGACGGTTTCGTGCGCGATTTCGTCGTGCCGCGGGCTCGCCTTGCCGGGGTAGATCTCGTAGGACGCGCGGTAGCGAGGCGGGGTGAAGTTCGGCATCCAGACGTTGGCCCCCGCTCGGAGCCCGAGGGCCCGCCCGTCCGGGCTCACCGTGGCGAGCGCGGTGGTGGCGGGGATGCTCGACCGGGGACAGAGGATGCGCGTCAGCGCCAGCGCCGTGCAGCTCGTGGCCACGTCGTTCGGGACCTGGTCGGCCGGGTTGGGCCCGCGACGTCGGCCGAGGGGGGTTTCCGGGTGCGGTATGTAGGGCCCGATACCGATCATGTCGAGATCGAGCTCCCGGAAGGCCAGGAGATCGTTGGTGAGATCCTCGAAAGTCGTGCCCGGGAGCCCGACCATGACCCCACTCCCGACCTCGAACCCGAGCTCGCGCAGGCGACCGAGGAGCTCTCTTCGGTTGGGCTCGCCTGGCTGGTGTGGGGGGTGAACGCGCGCGTAGAGGCGCGCGTTCGACGTCTCGAAGCGCAAGAGGTACCGGTCGGCCCCGGCCGCGCGCAGCTGCGCGAGGTCGGTCGGGGGGAGCTCGCCGAGCGAGAGGGTGACCGCGAGGCCCGTGTCACCTTTGATCCGGCGGATGACGTCGGAGTGCCAGCCGACGTCGAGGGCGGGGTCCTCGCCGCCCTGGAGCACGACCGTTCCGCAGCCGAAGGCGGCCACCTGCCGCGCGCACTCCACCACCTCACCGGCGGTGAGCCGGAAGCGCTCGACGCTGAAGTTTCCCGCCCGGATCCCGCAGTAGGTGCAGTTGCGCCGGCAGTGGCTGGAGATCTCGACCAGCCCACGCAGGTGAACGGCGTCGCCGACGTGCGCGTGACGGACCGCGTCGGCCTCAGCGAAGAGCGCGTCGAGGCGCGTCGGGTCGCGTTCGCGGAGCCAGCGCTGGAGCGTGGAGCGGTCCATGGTCGTCGACGTGGGCAGGCGGCGTGACGCGGGGGGCGCGGCACTGCCAGCAGAAGCCATGACGCCGGTTAGCTCCAAAATCAAGCCTCCGGGTGCGAGAAGTACATCTGCTGGACCTGGACGCCATGGACCTTCCGCAGGGCGTCGCAGAGCGCCTCGATCGCCTTCACGGGTCCGATCGTCTCGAGCAGGATGAGGCCGTTCGGTCCGGCGATCTCGCCGGCGGCGTCGTGAAGCCCGAGGCGGGTGCGGATGCAGGCGCCGTGCTGGGTGAGCAGAGCTTGGACCTCGCCCGCGTTGGTCACGCGGTCGGTGATGTGGATCCCGACGATGATGTGGTCGTGCATGGTTATCTCTGGGACGGTGTCGCTGGGGTAGGAGCGCCGGTGGTTCGGCGCTCGCGGGGTGCGGGCGCTGGGCGAACGCCCGCGCCGTTGGCCGGGGAACGACTAGGGGGTGGAGGCCGCCTCTTTCGCGAGGGTCACGGTGAAGGTGGTCCCTACGTCCGGCTCGCTCGCTACCCGGACCTCGCCCCGGTACAGGGCCGCGATCCGCTTGAGGATCGACAGCCCGAGGCCGCTGCCGAGGATGTTCTTGGTCTTCTCGTTGCGAATACGCACGAACTCACCGAAGAGCCGGCCACATTCGTCCGCGGTCATGCCGATGCCGGTGTCCTGGACCGCGACGGTCACGTGGCTCGTGCCGTCTCGGATCGACACCGTGACGGCGCCGCCGTCGCGATTGTACTTCACCGCGTTCGAGATCAGGTTGTTTAGCACGATGTCGATCTCGGAGGGGTCCGCGGCGAGCTCGAGCGCGGCGGGCGCGTCGAGGGAGAGCGACACCTGGCGGGCGTCCGCGGCGATGCGGACGGCGTCGAGGGCCAGCGCGGCGCGCGCGACCAGATCCACCGCCGTGAGGTTCCGCGGCCGCTCGCCCGACTCGATGCGCGTGAGGTCGAGCAGGTCGAAGATGAGCTTCCGCATCCCGTCGAGACGGAGCAGGCTCCTCTCCACCATCCGGGCTCGAGTCGGTGCGTCCGATCCGGTCCGCGGATCCTCCAGCAACCGGAGGTAGCCTTCGATGGCAGCCAGCGGGCTCTTCAGCTCGTGCGCCACCACGCTGATGAGCTGGAAGCGGAGCTGGTGCCGCTCCCGGGCCAGCTTCTGCGCCTGGCGCCGGAGCATCAGGTGGCGGGCCGCCTTGGTCACCGTCGCCTTGAGCTCGGCCGGGGTGAAGGGCTTGGCGAGGAAATCGTAGGCACCACGCTTGGTGGCGCTGATCGCCGTCTCGATGGACGCGTAGGCGGTGATCATCACGGTGAGGACGTCCCCGTGACGCTCCTTGGTCACGATGTCGAGGACGTCGAGGCCCTGGATCCCCGGCAGCTTGTGATCCAAGAGCAGGAGATCGACGGGGCTCGTGCGCAGCACGTCGAGGGCCGCCTCCCCCGAGTCCACCGGGGTCACCGCGAAGCCGACGGTGCCTTCCACGTCCGGCAGGGCAGCAACGAAGCCGCGCAAGGTGCGCTCCACGCCGAGGCGCATGCCAGGCTCGTCATCGACCACCAGGACGCGGATGGTTTCCAGGGGGCTCTGCGGGTGCGGATCCATGGGAGGCGGGGGGACCGGGCGCTGTCACGCCGCGGTCCGGGCGTGGGCGGTCGGCTCAGTGCTGCGGCTCCGGAAGCAGCCGCCGGAGCTCGCGCTCGAGCTGCTCGAAGCGGACGGGCTTGTTGAGGAGCGCGTCGGCGCGGATCCAGGACCGCTCCTCCCCGGTGGCGGCGTCGAAGGTGAGCCCGAGCTCGCTGGTGACGGCGGTGACCACGATCACGGGCACGTCGGCGTAGCGGCGCTTGACGTGATGCGCCAGCACGAAGCCGCTGTCCTCGTGCTCCATCATCAGATCGACGACGGCGACGTCGGGGCGCTGGTGCTCCAAGATAGCCTCGGCGGCGTGCTGTCCGTCGGCCTCGATCACCTCGAAGCCGAGGCTCTTGAGCTGGATGGACATCTGGGCCAACAGGTCCACGTCGTCGTCAACCAGCAGGATGGATTTCCCTTGGTAGTTCATCGTCCGCTTCGCTCAGGGTGGGTGGGTCGTCGTCCCCGCGTCGGGGGAGCCGCACGGTGAAGGTCGAGCCGGTGGCGCCGACGCTCGGGTCATGGTTCGAGGTTACCTGGATGACACCACGGTGCATCTTGACGATGCCATAGGTGACCGCGAGCCCGAGGCCCGTGCCCCTCCCCATCTGCTTGGTGGTGAAGAAGGGCTCGAAGATCTTGTGGATGTTTTCCACCGGGATGCCGGTCCCCGTGTCCGACACCTCCAACACGGCCTCGCCGCCTCGCTCGCTCGTCCGCACCAGGAGGCGTCCCCCGTCGGGCATGGCTGCGACCGCGTTGGAAACCAAGTTCGTCACCACCTGTGCGATCTGATCGGGGTCGATCTCCGCGCGGAGCTGCGGGGTGGCGTGCTCGGTCGAAACGGCGACGGTCGGGGGGACGGCGAGCACCCCGAGGCAGTGGTCGACGAGCCGAGGGAAGTCGACGGACTGGCGGGCGACCTTGTTCCGGCGGGCGAAGTTGAGCAGCCCGCTCACGATCTTCTTGCAGCGATCCGCCTGCTCCACCACCATCTGGAGGTCCTCGCGGGAGCCATCCTGGGTCGCCTCCTCGAGGAGGTTGTGCGCGTACAGCAGCACCACCCCCAGGGGGTTGTTGATCTCGTGGGCGATCCCGGCGGCGAGCTGGCCCATGCTTGCCAGCCGCTCGGACTGCATCAACGCCTGCTGGGTGGTGGCGAGCTCCTGGTGGCTCGAGGCCAGGTCGCGGCAGGCCTCGTTGAGGCGCTCGATGGTGAAGGGCAGGCACATCTCCGGCTCGGCCAGGCCCTTGTGGATGGCCACCGCGTGCTCACGGCAGGTGTCGTAACCGCAGGCCCCGCAGTTGAGCTCATCGTCTGGCGAGTGTTTGCCGAGGCGGGCCAAAATCGCCTCGAGCTCCTCGGAGGAGGGGGCCGGGATGCGACGATCGCGGGCCAGGTAGTATCGCCCGAGGTCGATGTTCGTGAACCGATCCATCTTGGCGTGCCACCGGTTCAGGTTCAGCTCGTTGAACCGGTCGCGCGCGTAGGCGCTCACCCGGGCGCGTCGTCGGAACTGCGGCTCCTGGGTGAGCATGCCCGGGCCCATGATGCAGCCGTTGCAGCAGAGGACCTCGAGCAGCCGCGCGTCGAGCTCCCCCGCCGTGAAGTCGCGTACGGCGGTGACGAACTCGTTTCGACCGGCGGCGCTGACCACCTTCGCCTGCAACAGATCCTCCTGGATGTCCGCGGCCTGCAGCATGCCACGGCTGATCGGGAAGAGCTGCCCGAGGCCCGGCTCGGGGGGATCGAAGTGCGATGGCTCCGCGGTTTCGAGCGTGATGTCGTGGGCTGAGAACATCCGCCAGAGCTCGGCGAAGGTGAGCGCCGCGTCGACCTCGCCCGCCAGCAGCGGATCCGCCGCCTCCGCCTTCTTGCCGATGCAGGGGCCGACGAAGACAATGCGGAGCCTGGGGCCGTGGAGACGGCGCAGCACCCGCGCCATCGCGACCATGGGCGACACGATCGGCGCCAGCCGGGGAACCGCCTCGGGGTGGTAGCGCTCCACGAAGGCGACCAGCGCCGGGCAGGTCGTGGCGATCCACTGCTGCCCGTCGTCGCGGTGCAAGAGCTGCCGGTACCGGTCGGCCACCAGATCCGCCCCGAAGGCGACCTCGTTGACCAGATCGAACCCCAGCGCGCGCACGGCGCCCACGAAGCTCCGATAATCGCTGCTGCCGAGCTCCGCTGGGAACGAGGGGGCCACGATCGCGGCCACGGGCGCGTCGGACGCGAGCAGCGCCTCCACCTCGTCGACGCCGGAGCGGTACTGCTTGGCGTGCTGGCTGCACACGCGGACGCAGTTGCCGCAGCCAATGCAGCGGCTATCGACGACCTCGGCTTGACCGCCGCGGATCCGGATGGCCTTGGCGGGGCACTCGCGCACGCAAGTGTAGCAGACCCGACAGCGCTCCGGGACCGTGCGCACCAGCGAGATGAACGCTGGCGCCGCCGCGGCGGTCGAACTCGTCACCGCAGGACCTCGCGGCGCTCGTAGTGGGTGTGGAGCAGCTCGTGACTGCGGTGGCTCAGGGGCTCGCCCAGGTACTGCGCGTAGAGTTCTCGGATGTACGGGTTCGCGTGCGCGGTGCGGAGCTCATCGTCACGATCGATGTCGTAGAGCGCCTTCAGGCGGGCACGAATCGCCTTAGCGTCTGCGTGGATGGGCTGTCCACCGCCGTTGATGCAGCCGCCGGGGCAGGTCATCACCTCGATGAAGTGGACGTCGCTGCGCCCGCGGTCGATCTGGTCGAGCAGCTCCCGTGCGTTCCCGAGCCCGCTGACCACGGCCACGCCGAGCTCGAGGCCCGCGACGGAAACGGTGAAGTGCTTCTGCCCCTCGAGCCCGCGGAGTTCCTTGATGGCCTTGACCGCCAGTTCCTCGCCGGTCAGAAGGTGGTGGGCGGTTCGGATCGCGGCCTCGGCGACGCCGCCGGAGGCCCCGAAAAGCTTGCCCGCACTGCTGCGCAGTCCGAAGGGGTTGTCCGGCGCCTCCGGTGCGAGGTTGGCGAGGTCGAGCCCGTAGACCTTGATCAGTCGCGCGAGCTCGCGGGTCGTCAGCACTGCGTCCACGTCGGCGACCCCGTCGGCGTGGACCATCGAGCCGCGACCGACCTCGAACTTCTTGGCGGTGCAGGGCATGATGGAGACGCTGAAGATCGAGCGCGGATCGAGGCTACGGCGCTCGGCCCAGTAGCTCTTGGTCATCGCGCCCAGCATCTGCTGCGGGCTCTTGCAGCTGGAGAGGTTGGGGATCCGGTGGGGGTAGAACGTCTCCACGAACTTGACCCAGCCGGGCGAGCAGCTCGTCATCAGGGGCAAGGGGCCCCCGGACTTCACGCGCGCCACCAGCTCCGACGCCTCTTCCATCACCGTGAGGTCGGCGCCGAAGGAGGTATCGAAGACGGCGTCGAACCCCATGCGCCGCAGCGCCGCTACCAGCGCCCCAGCGGCGTCCACGCCCGGCTTGAGCCCGAATTCCTCCGCGATGGTGACGGAGATGCTCGGGGCGTGCTGGACAACCACCGTCCGCTTGGGATCGCGCAGCGCGTCGGTGACGAGCTTGGCGTGGGACTGCTCGTGCAGCGCCGCGGTGGGACAGACCAGGATGCACTGCCCACAGTTGATGCAGGAGGAGACGTTCAGACCCGTGTCGTAGGCGGTCCCGATCTTGGCCCGGCTGCCCCGGCCGATGAAGTCGATGGCCGCGACGCCCTGGATCTCCTCGCACACGCGGACGCACTTCCCGCACAGCACGCACTTGGCCGGATCGCGCACCAAGGCGGGGCTGGAAAGGTCGAGGTGGTGCTGGTTCTTCTGGCCTGCATAGCGACGGTTGCGGACCCCGTAGCGCGCCGCCAGATCCTGCAGGTCGCAGGTGCCGTTGCGGACGCAGTACAGGCAGTCGTCCGGGTGGTTGGCGAGCAACAGCTCTATCATCGTCTTGCGGGCCCGTTGGGCCCGCGGCGAGTCGGTCCGGATCACCATGCCCGCGGCGACCGGTGCCGAGCAGGAGGGGACGAGGGAGCGGGCTCCGTCGACCTCCACCACGCACATGCGGCAGGTGCCCGTGGGCGAGCGATCGCGCAGGTAGCAGAGGGTGGGGACGTGGATGCCGGCACGCTCGAGCGCCGTCAGGATGGTTTCGCCTTCCTGGGCCTGCACCGGCTGGTCGTTGACGGTGATCTGCATCATCATCCTCGCGTTCAAGCCACGATCACGGCGTCGTAGCGGCAGTTGTCGACGCAGGCGCCGCAGCGGATGCACTTCTCGTCCACGATGTGGTGGACGCTCCGCTGGGCACCCAGGATGGCGTCGGAGGGGCAGTCGCGCGCGCAGCGCGTGCAACCGTTGCACTTTTCGGGGTCGATACTGTAGGTCAAGAGGCCCCGGCACACCCGCGCGGTGCAGTGGCGGTCGTAGACGTGGTCCTCGTACTCGTGACGGAACCAGCGCAGCGTGGAGAGCACCGGGTTCGGTGCCGACTGGCCCAGGCCGCACAGGCTGGTGTCACGGATCACCTCCGCCAATCGCTGCAGGTAGAGCACCCCCTGGAACCGCTCGAGCGCGTCGGCGCCCTTTTCCCCGTGGCGTCCGCGGGTGATCATCTCCAGGATCTCGAGCATCCGGCGCGTCCCCTCGCGGCAGGGGATGCACTTGCCGCAGCTCTCTCGCTGGATGAAGTCCATGAAGAACTTGGCGATCTCGACCATGCAGTTGTCCTCGTCCATGACGACGAGGCCGCCGGATCCCATCATTGCTCCCACGGTCTTGAGGGACTCGTAGTCGATCTGGATGTCGAGCTCGCTCTCCGGGATGCAGCCACCGGAGGGCCCGCCGATCTGTACGGCCTTGAAGGCCTTCTCCCCCGGAACGCCGCCCGCGACGTCGAAGACGATCTGGCGGAGGCTGGTCCCCATCGCCACCTCGGCGAGCCCGGTGCGCACCACCTTCCCGGAGAGCGCGAACACCTTGGTGCCCTTCGATCCCTCGGTGCCGAGGGCGCAGAAGGCATCGGCGCCGAGGCCGACGATGCGCGGAACGTTGGCCAGGGTTTCCACGTTGTTCACCACCGTGGGCTTGCCGAAGAGCCCGCTCGCGGCCGGGAACGGTGGGCGCGGGGTGGGCATCCCGCGCTTGCCCTCGATGGACCGCATCAGTGCCGTCTCCTCGCCGCAGACGAAGGCTCCGGCGCCCATCTTGATGATGACGTCCAGGGCGAAGCCGCTATCGAGGATGTTCTTGCCGAGCAGGCCCGCCGCCTGCGCCTGGGCGAGCGCCACCTCCAGCCGCGTGATGGCGAGCGGGTACTCGGCGCGGATGTAGACGTACGCCTTGCTCGCGCCGAGGGCGTAGGCGGCGAGCGCCATGCCCTCGAGCAGGCGGTGCGGGTCGCCCTCGATGACGGCCCGATCCATGAACGCGCCCGGGTCGCCCTCGTCGGCGTTGCAGATGAGATACTTCTGGTCGGCGCCCTGCGCCGCGGCGAGTTGCCATTTCTTGGCGGTGGGGAAGCCACCGCCGCCGCGCCCGCGGAGTCCGGACGCGAGCACCAGATCCCGGATCTCCGTCGGCGTGCGGGTTGTCAGCGCCGCGGCGAGGGCCGCGTAGCCGCCCCGCCCCACGTAAGCCTCGAAGGACCCGGGATCGATGATCCCGCAGTTCTCCAGGACCCACCGGGTCTGGCTGCGGAAGAACGGCAAGTCGTCCAGGTACGGCACCCGCGGCCACTCGAGGCCCGCCGACTGGCGAAACTGCCCGATGGCGTGCGGTCGCGGCACCTCGCCCTCGAAGAGGGCCTCCAGGACCTCGGGCACGAGATCGGCCGTCACCCGCGCGCAACAGAGGCGCGGGCGCCCCGGGGCCTCGAAGTCCACCAGGGGCTCCGCGGAGCAGATCCCGATGCACCCGACCTCGATCACCCGCGCCTCCAGGCCTCGCTCGGCCAGGAACGCGAGGATCGCCGCCTTGGTCTGGGCGGCGCCGGCGCCGAGGCCGCAGGTCCCCGCGCCGACGTAGATGGTCGTCCGCTCCGGCACCTCGGCGACCGGTCGCGACGGGTCGGGCCAGACGTGGTCCGGCTGGCGCCGACGGAGAAAGGCGAGGAGGGCTTCCGAGGGCGCGGTCGGCTCCGGCCAGCAGTGGCTCACGGCTGCGCCTCCTTCGCCGCGCGGTCCGCGGCGTCCCGATTGCGGTAGATGGCGAGGATCTTGGGGAGCTGCTTGGTGGTGACCCCCGCGTGAAACTCACCGTTCACGCTGATCACGGGGGCCAGCCCGCAGGCCCCGATGCAGGCGACGACCTCGACGCTGAAGAGCCCGTCGCGCGTGGTCTGTCCGGGGCTCACCTTGAGCAGCTTGCAGAGGCTCTCCATCACCGCGAGCGACCCCTTGACGTGGCAAGCGGTGCCCCGACAGACCTGGATGTGGTAGCGGCCGAGCCGCTCGAACCGGAACTGGTTGTAGAAGGTAGCCACCCCGTAGATCTTCGACGCGGGCAGCTCGAGGTGTTGACCGATCCGTTCGATCGCCTCGCGAGAGATGTAGCCTTCGGCGCGCTGGACCTCCTGCAGAAGGGGGATGAGCGCGTCGCGACGGGCGCGGGGGAAGCCCTCGAGAATAGCGGGGAGCGTCACTTCATTCCTCACGTCGGTGCGGGGGGCGCTGGCGAGCGAAGTAGGCGACCCGCTCGAGCGCCGTGGTCATGTCCTGTTCTTCGAGGTAGGCGTCGGGCGGCACCCGCAGGGGGACGGGGGCGTAGTTGAGGAGCCCGCGCACCCCAGCGGCCACGAGGCGATCGGCCATGCCTTGGGCTTCGTTGGCCGGAACGGCAAGGATCGCCGCCCGGATGTCGTCACGTTGAAGGACTGCTTCCAGCTCCTCGAGCGGGTAGCAGTGACAGCCGTGGAAGATACGGTTGACCTTCTCCGGCTCGCGGTCGAAGGCCGCCATGATCGCGAGGCGCTCGCGGCGACCGTGGAAGTAGGTGATGAGCGCGCGGCCGAGGTTGCCGATGCCGACCAGGGCCACGCTCTGGCCGGCGGAGTGATCGAGCTCTTCGCTGAGGCAGACCACGAGGTGGTCGACCCGGTAGCCCTTGCTGGGGCTGCCGCTGCAGTTCAGGTGCATCAGGTCGCGCCGGACCTGCGCCGGCGACACCCGCGCCATCGCTGCGAGCTCGTGCGAGAAGACGAACTGTGTCCCAGGGGGGAGGTGGTTCGAGAGCAGGCGGCGGTAGAGGCTGAGACGCCCGATGGCGTGGGGGTGCACCATGGTGGCCTCAGGATGGACCGTCGCGGCCGCGTTGCTGTGATTTCTGTAACGCTGTGAAGCGATTCACAATGTGGTCCGTCGCAACGTCGAGCGCAAGCGGTAAGTGTTAGAAATTTAAAAAGTAACGATAGGTCACCACGGCGGCGCGGGGGGCCCTTTACCGTGGTCGGGTCCCCGCGCCAAGAGTCCGCGTGGGCACCGCTGCGCGCCGCCGCGAGCCTCCGCTCACTCCGCACCGGCGAGGGCGCGGAGCGAGCCGTCACGGCGCACGAGGAGGTTGGCGGCGGTGCCGTCCGAGAGCGGGAGCCGTGCCGGCGCGTAGTGATCCCAGAGCTCGGCCGAGCCGAAGAGCGGGGCGTAGCGGTAGAGCGATCCTCGAGCCACCACGGCCTCCACGACGCGGGGATCGGAGACGGCAGCAGCGGGGAGCCCGTCGAGCACGGAGAGGTAGATCACGTCGGGCATCCGCGAGAGCACGTACCCGGGCGCCGCGCGCTCGTGCCCGGCGTAGCCGCCGCCGGCGGCGACGGCGGGGGTCGTCGCGATCACCCGGTCGGTGAGGCCCAGCAGATCGAGCGTGCGCCAGCGCGATCGGTAGGGCACGCGCCCTGCCACGTTGGTGGCCAGGAGCGCCTCGGGGGTGCGGTGCGGGGCCAGCGCTGCGCCCACCGCGCTCCAGCGCTCCTCCCACTCACGGACGTCGGCGAGGGTGTGGTCGCGGAAGAACCGGGTGGACGCTAGGGGGACGATCGCCGTGGCGAGGGGGCCGGCGAGGGCGACGGCGCGCCACCGACCGCTGCGGCTCCAGAGCCGTTCGGTGCCGCTCGTCGCTGCCAGGAGCAGCAGCGGGACCCAGGGTGCGAGGAGGCGGGCGCGGTACAGGCCGTCTCCGCCTGCCACGATCGCGAGCGCGCCCCCGAGGCCCGCGCCGACCAAGACGGTGCGGTGCCGGGCGGAGCGGAGGTCGCCGAAGAGGACGGCAGGGAGGAGCAGGTAGAGCGCATCGTCGCGAACACCCTCCCAGACGTAGGCGGCACCACGAGCGAGCGACGCACCGTTGAACGCGAGCTTGGCGAGAACTGGGTTCGGGACCCAGGCGCCGTAGTAGGCGGCGCGCCAGCCGAGTGCAGCCAGCGGCAGCGCGGTCGCTACCGCCAGCGCGGAGGCGATCTGGCGGCGGCTCCCCCCGCGGGCCCAGAGCAACGCGCCGACCAAGGGCACCAGGGCGTGTCCCTCCGGGCGCGTGAGCGCGAGCGTGCCCCCAAGCAGTCCGAACAGCGCCGCGGTGCGGAGACCGCCGCCGGCGGCAGCGTCGGCCGTGAGCCAGGCCAGGAGCAGCAGCAGAGCGAAGAGCGGGGTTTCGAGCCCCCCGCCGGCCCAGAACGCGAAGCTCGGCGACAGCGCGAGCGCCAGGCCCATCGAGGCGGCGACGGTGGGCGAGGCCCCGAGGTGGTGGTGAGCCCCGTGCGCAACGCCGAGGACCGTGAGCGCGCCAGCCCCGACGCCGATGGCGGTCGCGGCGGTGGGCGGGGCCACTCCCAGGCTCGCGGCGGCTGCCAGGATCAGCGTGTACGAGAGGTTGCTGAACCCCTCGACCCGCTCGCCGGCGTTGTAGACGAGCTCCCCGAGGGTCGCGAGGTTCTCGGCGTACCGGAAGCTGATGAAGGCGTCGTCCGCGTGGAGCGAGTAGCTGGCGAAGCGGGCGGCGAAGGCGAAGACCAGGCCCAGCGCGACGACGACCCGTACCTCCGCGCGGAGCCGGCGTTCAGGCGGCGCGCGCTGCACAGGGGTCGGCTCGGCGATCGTCAAGGGTGCCGAGCCGGGAGGCTACCAGAGCGCGATCGGCCGGCGAACGACGGCGCGGCGGCGCGCGGCGATCCCCAGGAGGGATCGACCCCCGCTCGCCGGGTTCCCGATAAGGTGCGGACGGTGTACCCTCCGTCGGACATGAGCCAGCAGGGTCAGGGCGGTCAGGGCGGGTTTCCCCCGCCGGGTTTCGGTGGTCCACCGGGTGGGCAGCCCCCTTGGGACGGGGTTGGCGCCGGCGCGCCACCGCCGGACGGGCAGCCGCCGGGTTTCGGGGCGCCTCCGGCGCTCGCGGGGCCCATGGTGATGCCGGCCGCGGGCCCGTCCCCGGCGCTCTACCCGCCCGAGGACATCGAGCAGGGCAAGACCTGGGCGCTGCTCGGGTACCTGATCTCGCCGCTGTGGGTCATTCCCTTCGTGCAGCGAGACAACGCCTTCGCCCTCTATCACGCGAAACAGTCGCTGGCGCTCCTGATCGCGATCGTCATCGCCAGCATCCCCATCAGCATCATCGGCACGATCACCTGCGGGATCGGGTTCATCCTCTACCTGCCGCTCATGTACCCCTGGATCATGGGCGTCGTGAACTCGGTGCAGGGGCAGTACAAACCGGTGCCCTGGTTCGGGTTCATCTCGGACAAGTATCTCGCGACCATCCAGGCCGACAAGCGGCCCGTCGGACCGCCGCGCTGAGCGCCGGCGCCCGGTCCCGGCGCCTCGGCCCCCGCCCCGGGCCGATCGCGCTGGCACGCCCGACAGGATTCGAACCTGTGACCCGCGGCTTAGAAGGCCGCCGCTCTGTCCAGCTGAGCTACGGGCGCTCGTCGCCGTGGCCCTCCGCTTGGGCGGGCACCGGCCAGCCCGGAGGCTAGCCCAGGTCCGGGGTCGGGGGGAGGGATCGAAAGGCCTCGACCGGGCCTTTCTGCCGGCCTTAGTATCCAGCCCATGGCAGGGGTGATGACGAGGACGGCGATCTTGTTGGGCGCGTTCATCATCGCGCTCGGGGGCTGCGGCCGCTCGAGCACCCACAAGGTGGGCGACTCGAAGTACCCGCCTCCGCCCGGCTTCAACGAGCCGCACGAGCTCGAGCCGATGGACGACTACGTCGACGGAGAGGTGAACCAGGAAGTGAGCGACGCCGACGACGAGCGCGGGGACGAGCCGCCGGTGCGGCAGGGCGATCCGGAGTTCACCCAGGGCATGAGCGTCGAACAGGCGATCACCGCAGCGCAGGGCACCGAGCGGATCAACATCGACCAGGAGACGCTCGGCTACCCGCTGACCCAGCCTTCGCTCTACGAGCCCTGCAAACTGAAGCCGGGCGATCATTTCAAGCTTCGCGTTGCGGTCTGGAACGGGCGCGCCGTCGGGATCGATCTGGAGACGAAGAACGACGCGCTGAAGAGCTGCCTCACCCGGCAACTGCTCGAGCTCACCTGGCGGGACAAGGTCAAGTCGCTCAACATCGTCGAGTACGAGATGTGAGCCTCGCGGCGGTCGCCGGCGGATGGGCGCGCGGAACGCGGTTCAGTACCCGACGACGGGGCGGAGCACGCGGCCGTTTTTCCGCGCCGCGCCCTGGTCCTGCGATCGTACCTGGGCCGAGGTGAGGCCGAAGCGGCGCTCCTTTCCCATGTAGCATTCGACCGCGGCGACCAGGTGCTCGGGCCGGAACTCGGGCCACATCACCGGCAGGAAGAGGAGCTCCGCGTACGCCGCCTCGAAGAGCAAGAAATCGCTGATGCGCGACTCGCCCCCCGTCCGGATGAGTAGATCCACGTCGGGCAGCGCGCTGGTGGTGAGCTGCGCTCGGAAGGCGGCCTCGTCGATCGCCTCCGGAGCGAGCTCACCGGCGCGCACCCTGGCGACCAGGGCCCGTGTCGCGTCCACGATGTCGCGCCGGCCCCCGTAAGACAGCGCGAGCGTCAGCGTCAGCCGATCGCCGTGGCGGGTGGAGTTGATGAGCTCACGCACGGCCAGGCGGGTGACCGGCGGTAGCTCCTCGACGTGGCCAGCTACCTGCACGCGGATCCCGTTCTGGCGCAGGTCCATCCGCTCGCGCTTGGCGAAGTCGACCAGCAGGCGCATCAGGGTGTCGACCTCGGTCCGGGGTCGTGACCAGTTGGCGACGCTGAACGCATACAGGGTAAGGTGCTGGATCCCCATTCGCGCCGCGGTTTCCACCGTGTCACGCACGGCGCGGGCGCCCTCGCAGTGTCCCTTCACGCGTTCAAGGCCGTGGTCTTCAGCCCACCGCCCGTTGCCGTCCATGATGATGGCGACATGCCGGGGGAGCTGATGCTGGCCTGGGTTTGCCACGTATCGACCGGTCCAGCGGGCCACCGCCCCGGACGAGACACGGTGCCACATCCCGCCGTCTCCTGCGCGGAGCCCGTGTGGAGCTTTCGAGGAGAGGGGTCGATCCTGGCGCGCGTCTTCGGGGCAGGACGGGGGCAAGACGGCGGAAAATTATCAGGAATTCTCCGGGTCGGTGGCGGGAGGGGCGGCGCTCTCCCCGCCGTCGGCGTCCGGCTTGCGCCACGCTGTCGGCAAGACGAGCCGGAACTCCACTGACGGCGGCCCCTCGCGAGCGAGCTCCGCCCGCCCGCCGTGCGACTCGGCGACGGCGCGCACGATGGCCAGACCGAGCCCCGTGCCGCCGCGGTCGAGGCGGGTGCTGACGAAGCGACGGAACAGGCGCGTCCGGACGTGGCGCACCACCTCGCCGTGGCTGCGGATCGAGAGCACGACGTCACTCGCGCCGCGGCGCACGTCCACGTCGACGGGCGTGTCGGGCGCGGAGTGCACCAGCGCGTTGTCGATCAGGTTGGCGATGGCGCGAGCAAGCCAGGTGGCGTCCCCGCGCACGCGGGTGTCGCTGTCGGCCTGCACCGTCACCCGGTCGGCCCCCTCGAGCAGCCCACCGCGCACCTGCTGCGCCACGCGCCCGAGATCGACCGGGTCGAAGGACTCCACGCCGCGGGCCTCGATTCGGGCCAGACCGAGCAGGTCGCTCAGGAGCCGCTCGATGCGCAGGCTCGCCTCCCGGATCCGCGCGACGAACCGCCGCGCGGCCTCGGGATCCTCGATCGCCCCCTCCTCGAGCACCTCGGCGCTGGCTCGGATGGCGGCCACCGGGTTCTTCAGCTCGTGGGAGAGATCGGCCGCGAACGTCTCGACGAACGGGCGGCCCTCGAGCTGCCGGCGCATCGAGGCGATCGAGTGAATGAGGCGAGTGACCTCCCGCGCGCCGACCGAGGGCGGCTCGCCCGCCCGCTGCCCGGCGCTCACGCGCTCGGCGAAGTGGCTGAGGATCTCGATGGGCCGCGCGATCGAGCGGCCGATCCAGGCCGCCGCCAGCGCCGCCGCCGCCCCGAGGACGAGGCTCATCACCAGGATCGTCGGGGCCATGTCGGTGAGCATTTCCTGCACGATGACGGTGGGCTTCACGACCTGCACCGCGCCCACCCGCTCGCCGTCCACCATGATGATCGCGCTGACCGTCACCATGCCGGCGGTCGGAGCCGCGGGCGTCGCGGCGGCAGGAAAGAGGGTTCGGCCCTCGTCGTCGAGGAGCCGGAGCCGCAGATCGGCGCCATCCGCCGCCTCCTGCTCCAGACGGCGGGCGACCTCCGCGACGCCGGTCCCCGTGCGGGCCATATCGCCCTCCAGCATGCGGGCAATGGCTGTCGCCTCGTCCTGAGCGGCGGCGGTGGCGACGCGCACCGCGCGGGCCTCGATCCGGTCGATCACCATTACCCCGAGCCCGAAGGCGAAGACCCCCACGATGACAGACAGCGCGAGGAATACCTGCATCCGGATCGACAGCCCCCGCGTGCGTGACTCGACGAGGCGGGAGATCACGAAGGCGACGAAGAGAATGAGGCCGATCGCGGTGACGGCGACGATGATGAGGCGCGTCACGGCGGCGCTTCACTGGGCTGGCGATCCGTGACCCGGTAGCCAACCCCGCGCACGGTTTCGATGAGCGCGGGGTCGCCGCCCGCCTCCCCGACCTTCCGCCGCAGCGACTTGACGTGCGAGTCCACGGTCCGATCGCTGATCGCGAACCCGTCACCCCAGACGCTGTCGATGAGCTGGGCGCGCGTGTACACGCGCCCCGGGCTCTCCAGCAGCCGGGCGAGCAGGTCGAATTCAACGCGCGTCAGCTCCAGCGGGTGACCCGACACGGCCGCGCGGCGCGTGGTTTCGTCGACCGTGAGGACCGTGCTCGGCGTGAGAGACGGCTCCTGGATCGCCGAGGTCATGCGGCGGAGCACCGCGCGCACCCGCGCCACCACCTCGCGGGGTGAGAAGGGCTTGGTCACGTAATCGTCGGCGCCCGTCTCCAGCGCTGCGACCCGGTCCGCCTCGCTGTCGCGGCTGGAGAGCACGATAATGGGGGTAGCGACGGAGCTGTGGCGCAGCCGGCCGATGAGATCGAAGCCGCTCCCGTCGGGGAGCATCAGGTCGAGCAGGATCAGGTCGCACTGGCGGACGTTGGCCTCCGCCTCGGCGCAGCTGCCAGCGAGCGTGGTGGTGAAGCCGTCGCGTCGCAGCGCGTAGGCGACCGATTCGGCGATGGCCGGCTCGTCTTCCACCACCAGGATGTGCTGGGACATGGACGCGACACCCCACGCTAACGCGAGACGAAGGCGGTGACCAGTCGAGGGAGGAACGCGAGCAGGCTGTCGAGCGCCGCCGGCGTGGGCGTGACGCGAGCGTGGTGGAGCACGGCCCCGCCGGGGCGGACCTCCAGGTGGCCGGCGAAGCCCCACTCGGCGAGCGCGCGCCGCACGGCCGCCGGGAACGCGGCGTCGGCTTCCGCGGGCGAGGCCGCGAAGGTTGCGAGGTGGGTGTCCCAGGCACGGTCGCCGAGGGCGACGCGGGGAGGGGGCGGGTGATCGAGGTACGCGGCACGGGTGTTGAAGTGCTCGCCGCCGCGCGCCGCCGCGTGCCGCACGAACGCCGGGTGCTGTACGAAGCAGAGGACCGCCCGCCCGAGCGGCTCGCTGCCGAGCGGCGCGATCCACGGCTCCGCCAGGGTGACGCCGGCGCCCTGGATCGTGCAGCTCACGGCGTTGAAGTACGCCTCGGGCGCCACCATGGTGTCGTAGGGCTCCCAGGCCTCGAACCAGGCTGCCCCGGGGTGCGCTACGAAGGCGAGCCCACGCTGGTGAGCCCAGGCCGCGACGGCGTCGGATCCGGGAGGGGAGAAGGGAGGGGGAGCCGCCGGCATGACGGGTAGACGGTAGCATGCGGCCTTACCGGAGGGGTCACGCCATGCTTGGATCCACCCGATGAAGACCTTGCTCCTCATGCGCCACGCCAAGGCGGTTCCCCCGGGGGATCTCGGCGATCACGAGCGCCCGCTCGCCCCGCGTGGACTGCGGACCGCGCCGCTCGTCGGCCGCGAGCTCTCGCGGCGCGGGTGGCTGCCGGATTCGGTGACGGCGTCCACCGCCGTGCGCGCCCGGGAAACCGCCTCGTCGGTGGTGGCTGCGATCGGTCATCCGACGGGGATCCGGAGCGAGCGTGCCCTGTACTTGGCTCCGCCCTCGGCTTACCTGCGCGTGGCGCGAGGGGCCCCCGCGGAGGTGGTCTGCCAGCTCCTCGTCGGGCACAACCCTGGGCTGGAGTCCCTCGTCTCGATGCTCGCCGGGGAGGCGGTGACGCTGCCGACCGCGGCCGCGGCGGCGTTCGAGCTCGAGGTGGCGAGCTGGCTCGAGCTCGATGGGGCGACGCCGGCGCGGTGGCTCGGCCTTGTCCTCCCGCGTGAGCTCGAGGGCTGAGCACCGGGCTCGGCGCGGGTCCGGTGCTCTCACCGATCGCGTGCCCCCCGGGGGGCTGCCGCTGGCAACCCGCGCCCACGGGCGCTAGAAGGGGCACGGTATGGCGTCGACGTTGCCCCCAAAAAAGGAGGTCATGCTGGCCTTCCTTGAGAAGACGAGCGTCTTCATCCATCTCGATCCCCGGCACGCTGAGGTCGTCGTGCCACCGTGGTTCAAGAAGCAGGCACAGCTCGCGCTTCAGGTGGGGCTGAACATGCCGGTGCCGATCCGGGACCTGTCCGTTGACGACGAGTGCGTCTCTTGCACGCTGAGCTTCAACCGCTCGCCGTTCTTCTGCTGGATCCCCTGGGCCGCAATCTTCGCGCTGGTGGGCGAGGACCAGCGAGGAATGGTCTGGCCCGACGATGTCCCGCCGGAGGTCGCTGCGCAGGCGCGGCAGATGGCCGGAGCCGCCGGACCGCGCGGTCCCGCCGCGGTCCCGCCGCGCCGTGCGCATCTGCGGGCGGTTGGCGGCGCCGCTGATGGCGAGGCGCCGGCCACGCTGGGCGAGGCAGCGACCCCGGCCGTGCCGCCCGCCCCGGAGCCGGACCCGGCCATGTCCTCGGACGGCGTCGATCCGGCGCCGTCGGGCGAGGACGCGATCGCCGCGGCGCCCGCGGCGGAGACTCCCCCCGCCGACGCGCCGCCCGCCGCCGAAGCGGAAGGCGAGTCGGGGCCGGGCGCAGAGCGCAAGGCGCGGCCCACGTGGCTGCGCGTCGTCAAGTGACGGGAGCGCCTGCGATCGGCGCCGCGCCGCCCGCGACGGGTGGCAGCGCCGCGCCGCCGGCGCCCGCATCGGGGACGAGGCCGGTGGCGCCACCCTGGCCGACTCCGGCGGTTCCACCGGCGCCGCCTCCATCAGCCGGCGCGGGAACGCAAGCCCACCCCGCTGAGCTCGCGCGGCAGCGGTAGCCGTCCACGCAATCGTAGCCGGCGGTGTCGCAGGAGCCCACCGCGCAGACGCCCGCGCGCGTGCAGGTCTCGCGGCGGCCGCAGTCGTCGGGTGAGTCGCAGAAGGTGATCCCGCGATCGCTGCGGGCATCCCCGCCGGGGAGGGGGGGCACGAGCTCGCAGTTGCCCGTGTGGACGTTGCAGTCATAGCCGGCGGCACAGTCCCAGTCGTCGAGGCAGGCGTAGGACGTCTCGGGGAAGATGGGACAGCCCCCCAGCGCGACCGCTCCGACCGTTACGGCGCCCAGCCGCAGGACTCGCTTCATCGGTGCCTCCGAAGACCCCCGGGCGATGGGGACGACGCCGGGGAGCGTAGCAAGCGACGTGCCCCGGACAAGGCGCGGGTCCCGAAGGCTCGTTCCCCGCGCTCGAGCGGCGGGCTCGTGAAGGTCGGTTCACGGGGTGCCGCGCCGACGAAACCCGAACCCGGGTTCTCGCGCCATGGTAGGTTTCGACCCACACCTTCCGCGGGCAGAAGATGGACGTTCGCTGCGAGCGTTGCCAGACCGAGTACGACTTCGACGATGCGCTCGTCTCGGACCGCGGGACGACGGTGAAGTGCACGAATTGTGGGCACCAGTTCAAGGTGTTCCCCGTCGCGGGCGCTGGCCGGCCCGAGATTTGGGTGGTGCGTTCGCCGACCGGCGTGGAGGTCACCTACACCGCGCTCCGGGACCTGCAGCGGGCCATCGCCCAGGGGCAGGTTTCGCCCGACGATCTGCTGCTGCCCAAGGGCCTGCCGCCGCGTCCGCTCCGGTCGATCGCGGAGCTGCAGCCGTTCTTCGGCGCCCACCGCCCGGCGGGTGGAACGCAGCGGACGCTCGCAGGGGTTTCCCCGCCCGTCACCGGCGCCGCGCCGCACGAGCCCGTCGCGCCGTCGCCGGCCGGCGACGCTCGGCAGGAGCCTTTCGCTCCGTCGCGGTCCGATCGGCCTCCGCGCCCCGAGGCTCGCTCCGCGCGCCAGCGGACCACGACGGCGCCGAAGCTGCCACCGTTCGAAGGGAAGCCCGCCCGCTCTACGCGGAGGGACAGCGAGCGGCCGACGGTCGTGCGCCAGGAAACCGAGCCGAAGCCCACCGCCGTCGCCGCCGCGGCTCCGCGGCGTTCGAAGGCCGCGTCCGCGGGGCTGGCGACGGATCTCGCTCCTGCCCGGGGGACGACGACGCTCGGGTTGGCACCGGTGGGGCTCGCGGCGCCGGGCGCCGGTGATTCGAGCCCGACCGCCGCCTCGCCGCCGGCCCCCGACGCGGTGTCGCCCGCTCAGCACGTGGCCGTCGCCACGGGTGAGCCCGCCGCGGCGCCCCTCGCGGGCGCGGTCGCCACAGGCGGCACGGGTTCGCCCGACCCGGAGCCGCCGCGGGCCCTGCGGGAGGTTGAGCCTTCCCCGCCCGAGCGCGCGGAGGCTGTCACCTCCGCGGCGTACCGGCCCGAGGAGTACTTCACGCCACCGCCGCGCGAGCTCAGCTTCTCCGGATCGCTCTCGGAGCCGGATCCGCGCTTCGTCCCGCCGAGCCGCGCCCGGCGCGTTCGGGCGGGTTGGATCGTGGGGATCGTCCTGGTCGGCGGCCTCCTGCTCATCGCCGCGACCATCGGGGTGGCCCTGGTGCGCCGGCTCGCGGCGCCCGTGCCCGGCACCGTCGTGGCGCCCGTGCCCTCGTCCGATCCGAAGGTGGAGGCGTATCTCGTCGAGGGGCGCCGCCTGCTCGCCGCGGCCGACGTGGACGGCGCGGGGGCGGCGGTCTCCAAGGCCTCCGCTCTGGCCGAGTCCGATCCGGCGGTGCTCGCCGCGCTCGCCGAGATCGAGACCGTGCGCGCCGACTTCGTGTGGCTGCGCCTCCGGCTGCTCGATCCCTCCGCCACGGAGCGTGTCGATGCCACTGCGCGCGAGCTTCGCCAGCGGGTGGGCCGCGCGCGGACGGCGGTGGAGGCGGCGGCAGCGGCGCCGGTCCCCGACCCGACCTCGCGCCGCCTGCGCGTCGACCTCCTGCGCCTCGACGGGCAGGTGTCGGAGGCGCGCGCGCTGGTGGTCCCACTGGCCGAGCGGGTGAGCGAGCCGGAGACGGCCTACGTCCTCGGCGCGCTCGATCTGGCGGAGGCGACGCCCGCGTTCCGGAGCGCTGCGGCGCGGCTGCGCGTCGCAGCGGCGGCCGAGGGTCGACTGGGGCGCGCCCGCGCGGCGCTCATCTACGCGCTGGCGCGTGCGGGTGACCTCGACGCCGCGCGGCGCGAACTCGGTCTGCTCACCGCGGCGACGGCCGCGCACCCGCTCGCGGCCGATCTCGCTCGCTTCGTCGATCGTTGCGAGGTCGCACCGGAGCCGGGGGACGCGGGGGTCGAGGTGGTCGATACGGAGGCCCTGCGCACCGCCACCGCTACCGGCGTCGGGCCGGTCCCCGGTGGCGTGATCGATTTTCGGGAGCGGCTCCAGCAGGCCAGCGCCGCGCTTGGCGGCCGCGACCTCGATCGCGCCGAGCGGCTCTACCGTTCGGTGCTCGCCGAGCAGCCCAACAACACGGAGGCGCTCGCGGGGGTCGCCGAGGTGGCGCGCCAGCGCAACGATCCACGGGCCGGGGCGCTCTACGATGCGGTGCTCGCGCAGAACCCGAGCTACGTGCCGGCAATCGTCGCCCGCGCCGACCAGAAGTGGGCTGCCGGCGACGTCGCCGGGGCGATCCCCCTCTACCAGCGCGTGGTCGCGCAGGCGGGCGCGAACAGCAGCTATGGGCGTCACGCTTCGGCGCGTCTCGCCGAAGGAGCGCGGCGCGCGGGCGCGGCGGACGCGGGGCCGCCGGCGCCGACCGCGGCGGCCCCCCCGGCGCCGCCCCCGGCGACCGCGGCGCCGCCGGCCGCCGATGCGCCGTACATCGACACCACGGATCTGCCAGAGTTCTAGCGATGAAGCGGGCAAGGCTGTGCGTTCTGGGCGTGGCGGTCGCGGTGATGGTCGGCGGCTGCGAAGCTCGACCGCGGGGCGCGGCGGACGATGCGACGGTGAAACCGTCGCTCCTCGGTGCGTTCCCGGCTAGCGCGGGGAAGGTGCTCGAGATCGACCTGACCGCCGGGGCACCGGAGGTGATGGAAGGCGGGCTGATGCCGCTGCCCGCGACCCGCACCTATGTCGGCCTCGTGCGGGCGCTCGAGGGAGCGGCCCGGGACGAGCGGGCATCGGCGGTCGTCGTGCGGTTCGGCTCCTCCACCTTCGGCTGGGCACGATCCGAGGAGCTCGCGCGCCTGCTCGGGGCGGTCCGCACGCGTGGCAAGCCCGTCGTTTGCCACACGCACGGGCTCGACAACGCCTCGGCATGGCTGATGACCGCGGGCTGCGACCGGATCTGGCTGAGCCCTGCCGGTGCGGCCGACGTCGTCGGCATCGCCGCGCAGGTGGTCTACTTCCGCGGCGCGCTCGACCGCCTGGCGGTGCACGCCGACTTCATCGCGGTCGGCGAGTACAAGAGCGCCATCGAGTCGTTCACCCGCGACGGCCCATCGGAGGCGGCGCGAAGAGATCTGACCGAGACGCTGGCGTCGATCCGGCAGAGCTGGCTCGACGGGCTCGCCAAAGCGCGCCCGGCCGCGAAGGGGTCGAAGGTCGCCGAGGCTGGCCCCTTCAGCCCCGAGGAGGCGCTCGGCGCGGGTCTGATCGACGGGATCGGCTTCGAGCGTGACGCGATCGAGGACGCCAAGGCGCGCGGCAACGCCACTACCGTCAAGCCTCATTTCGGTCCCCAGGGCGCCGCGGGCATGCTTGACGTGGCCGAGATCATCCGGATCCTGTCGGGGGTCGATGAACGAGCTGGCGGTCGGCCGCGGATCGCCGTGCTGCCCGCCGTCGGCTCGATCGCGATGAGCGCGAGCGGCGGGCTGTTCGAGGGCGGGGGGATCGCCGAGCGCTCGATGACGAAGACGCTGCGCCGGCTCGCGGGCGACGACGGGGTGAAGGCGGTCGTGCTCCGCATCGACTCGCCCGGTGGCTCCGCGCTGGCCAGCGATCTGCTCTGGAAGGAGGTGGCCGACCTCCGGGCGAAGAAGCCGGTGGTGGTGTCGGTCGGCGGCATGGCGGCGAGCGGCGGCTACTACATCGCCTGCGCCGCGAGCCGCATCCTCGCGGAGAAGACCAGCATCGTGGGCTCGATCGGGGTCTTCGGGGGCAAGGTCACCTTCGACCAGGGGCTCGCCGCGGTTGGCGTCAACGCGGTCACCTTCCCCGCCAGCCCGGAGCCGGGCGCGGCCGCCCGAGCGGCGTACCTCTCTCCGCTCGAGCCCTGGGACGACGCGACCCGGGAGCGGGTGCGGGCGCAGATGCACGGCGTCTACGACCTGTTCCTGCGGCGGGTGGCCGAGGGGCGCAGGCTCCCCCTCGAGCGCGTCCGGCAGCTTGCCGCGGGGCGCATCTACAGCGGCCTGCAGGGGCGTGACCGCGGGCTGGTGGACGAGCTCGGCGGGCTCGCGCGCGCGGTCGAGGTGGCCAGGGAGCTCGGTCAGGTGGGCGCCGACGCGCCAGTGGTGGTCGAGGGAATGGGCGATTCGCTGCTAGAGCTGCTGGCGCTCGGCGAGGGCGCGAGCCGTGCCGAGGTGGAGGCCGCAGTATCCCGCTTGGAGCGGCGGCGGAGCGACCTGCACCGGGTCATAACGCCATCGCTCCTTCGCTTCGGTGCCGTGCTCGCGCCGCTGCTCGACGGGGAGCACGTGCTCGCGGCCGCCCCTTACGCGATGATCGTCGAGTGAGCGGCCACGCCGGCGGCCGGGCCTGCCCGCGTGTTACGGCAGCGTCACCGGCGACGACCCGTCGACCCGCACGTGCGCCGCGTCCCCGTCCGGCACCTGCACCAGCACGATCCCGCCGGGGAGCGAGTCGAGGGGCGTCAGGTAGCCCACGCCCGTCTCGATGACGCTGAGGCTGGCGTCGAGCCAATCGACCCCGATCTCGATCCCGCCGGGGGGCGCCAGTAGCTCGTAGCTTGGGCCGAGACGGACCTCCCCGTCGCTCCCGATGCGGAGCGACTGCCACTCTGCGGGGGTGCCCCGGATCATCGGGGTGGCGTTGGTCGCCACGATCCAGTCGAAGATGCCCTGATAGGTGTAGGCGCTGGACCAGATGTTCTCGCAGTAGCTCATGAAGTCGTTGCACTCCGGCTCCTTGAGGATCTGGTCGGCGAGATCGTAACCCCAGGTCCCCGTCCTGCCGTCCGGGAAGGGGTAGTTCCAGTCGGCGTCCGTGGTGCCGCACGGCGCATGACCGCGTCCGTGCAGGTGCGCGAGCTCGTGCACGACGGTCCCGGCGGAGTACTCGCCCGGGTAGCCGAGGCCGACGCCAGCGTTCATCCGCCAGAAGGGCTCGGGGGACTCGGCCAGGAATGCCTGCCCGGCGACGCAGCCGCGAGGGCAGTACAGCTCCTCTCGATCGGCGGGGTTGAAGAGCCCGTAGAAGTACTCGTCGGACGGGGAGCCGAACTCCGCTTCCATGAAATCGACGAGGCCGTAGAGGATCTCGTTCCAGCCCGAGCCGTCCGCAGAAACCGGATCGCTCCAGGGCATCTCTTTCGTGACCGTGAGCTCCAGGGCGTCGAAGGAGACGGGGTAGAACTTGGAGAAGTACTCCCGGTAGAGCGCCACCTGGGCGTCACTGGTGTCCGGGAGCCGCCCGGAGCCATCGGCGTCGTAGCGGATCGGCACCAAGTGGATGATGAGCCCGCCGTCGAGGCTTCGCTCGCCGATGCTCGCGGCGCCGGACTCGGGCCACCGCGTGCGAGTGGAGTCGCCGCTGCCGCTGCCGCCGCCCACCTCCACGAGCGAGACGCTGTAGGTTGCGCCGCCCGCGAGCGCGGTGGCGGGCACGTCCACGTTCAGCGTGGAGCCGAGCTCCTCGTCGGCGGAGTCGCGGTTGATCGTCTGCTCGGCGGTGAGCGACACCAGGCTCCCCGCCGATTCGACCTCTACCACCGCGCGCACGCCACGCGCCGTCCACCCGGACTGCCGCGCGACGAAGATCCGGAGCAGCGCTTCCTTGTCCTGAGCGATGTCCGCCGGGCGCTCGGCGACCTCCGCCCAGTCCTGCATCAGTGGGATTTCGACCGTCTGGTAGAGGGACACCTTGCTGATTTCGAGTCCCGTCACCGGCGTCGAGCTCTCGCTCCCGCCGGTGCCCGCGGTGCCGCCGGTGGCCTCCCCGCCGGTGGCGAACCCACCCGTCGCGTTTCCGCCGGTGGCGAACCCACCGGTCGCGTCTCCCCCGGTGGTGAACCCACCCGTGGTGAACCCGCCGGTCGCCAACCCGCCGGTGGCAAACCCGCCGGTGGCGAAGCCGCCGGTGGTGAACCCACCCGTGGTGAACCCGCCGGTGGTGAAGCCGCCCGTGGGGAGCCCGCCGGACGCGAAGCCGCCGGTGCTGGCACCACCGGTTGGCAGCCCGCCAGTCGCGAAGCCGCCGGTGCTGGCACCACCGGTTGCCAGCCCGCCGGACGCGAAGCCGCCGGTGCTGGCACCACCGGTTGCCAGCCCGCCGGTGGTCATCCCACCGATCCCTCCCGAGCCGCCCGCGGCCGTCTCAGCTCCGCCGGGGTTGTCGTCCCCAACGCCGCACGCGGGGAGGAGCGCGAGCGCCATCGTCCACGCCGCCCCACGCCCGATTGTTGATCGCATGCCGACGAGATCCTTCCGCAGCCCGACCGTGTCGTCAGGATATCGCGATTCATGGGGTTTCGCACGTCCTGGCGAGTCCGTGCTCGGGCCCGAACCGGGATCCCCCAGGGCGCTGGCCGTTTCTTGTGGGCGACTGCGCGCGCCTGCCCTCCGCTGCCCGGGGGATTGCGGGCGGGCTCGCGGGTCGTCGCGCAGCCGGGCTCGGCAAGCACCGGGGCAGGAAGGGCTCGTCCGCGGCGCCGTCACCGGGTGCGGCGCCCGTTTCGCGACCACGCTCACCAGCAATTGTCGACGCAGCAGGACCGACCCTCTTCGCAGGTCAGGTCCTCGCCCGCGTCCGCCCAGCAGCCGGTGCACTCGCCGGGCACGCAGTTGGCGCCCTCTGCCTGGGAGCAGGTGGACGCCGGCGCGGGCTGGCAGCACCAGCCGTTGCCGTTACTGCCGCAGTCTTGGTGCCCATCGACCGCGACGGGCTCGAACCCGATCGGGCAGACCTCCCATCGCTCGGCGGTGCAGAGCTCGCCGCCGGCGAGCTCACAGGCTGGTGTGAGCGCCGGGCCAGAGCCGCCGGCGCCGCCCGCTCCTCCGGCGCCGGCTCCACCGCCACCCGCCCCGCCGTCACCCGCGGGCTCCTCGTCCGGGAGGCACTCGGGGTTCTTCGTGCGGTCGTCGTAGGGCAGGAAGTCGTAGTCCGGCCACAGCTCGAGGATGCGCTCGTACTGGGCCTCGGGGATGGGAGGGACGCCCTCCGATGGGCAGGGGCCCTGGTGATTGGGCACGTTGATGGCGATGGTGCGGGCCTGCCCGTCGACCACCTCCTCCTCGTTCTTGCTGGCGATCGGCAGGCAGTTCTCCGGGGCGCAGGAGGGGTCGTCCCAGGATGCCACCATCAGGACGTAGTCCAGGCCGGGGGTGACCGTCTGCGCCTCGCTGGTGTCACCGAGCTCGATTCGGCCGAACTCGACGCCCCGATACGAGGACTCGCAGATCGTCCACGGCGGCCGAAGCTCCAGCTCCGGATTGTTGAAATCGTTCTGGATCCGGACTGTGGCTGCTGCCGCGTCGTCGCCGGCGGCACCGCCCGCCCCTCCCCTCGGTGTGCCAGCGGAGCCCCCGCCGGGAGCGCTGCCGTCCGACCCGACCGGCTCCGCCCCCGCATCGCCGCCCTGACTCGCGGAGGGATCGCTCTCCGAGTCACCCCCGCAGCCGAGCGCGAGCGCGCAGCCAGCAGTGAGCAGGGTCAGTCGTCGTATCCACTGTGCCATGGGGTTCCCTTCTGCCCGAGGTCTGGGGAAGCACCGGCGCGTTAAGCAAGTTCCGTGCTTGCATCGTCGGCTAAGGTTTCGGCTGACCGCGGATGCCTCGGATCGGGTCCTGGTCGAACGACGGAGCGAGTTCGCCAGGAGAGAGCGCGCTCGGGGGGAGTCGCCCGCTTGGCACAGAATGGCCCATGGACCGCGCGCGCTGCGCTAGCCTGGCGCGGCGGGTGCCGGCCGGGCGGGCGTGACGGTTCGGCGAGCCCCTGCACCCCGGAGATCCGCCATGAGCACCGTCACTCGCTTCAGCGTGTCCATCGAGCAGGAGCTGCTCGGTCGGTTCCTCCGGATCGCGAAGCAGCGGGGGTGGGGCAACCGCTCCGAGGCGCTCCGCAACCTCATCCGCGATGCCCTGGTGCGGGAGGAGTGGGAGGCGGACGCCGAGATCGTCGGCACCATCACGCTCGTGTACGACCACCACAAGCGCGATCTCAGCGAGAAGCTCACCGGCATCCAGCACGATCACCACGACGCTGTGCTCTCCGCGACGCACATCCACCTCGACCACGACAACTGTCTCGAGATGATCGCCGTCCGCGGCACCGCCTCCGAGGTGCAACGGATCGCCGACGCGCTCATCGGCACGCGGGGCGTCAAGCACGGCAAGCTCTCGGCCACCACCACGGGCAAGAAGATCCGGTAGCCGACGGGCCGAATTACCCCTCCCAGCGGCGGCGCACCTCGTTCGGGTCCTGCGTGTCGAGCGCGATGCGGCCCCCGTCCAGCACCAGAAAGCGCGAACAGACGTCGCCCGCGAAGGCGAGGTCGTGGGTCGCGATCAGCATCGCGGCGTCGAGGCGCCCGAGCAGCGCCGACAGCGCGCGCCTCCCCGGGGGATCGAGCCCAGCGGTCGGCTCGTCGAACAGCAGCAGCGCCGGCTCCGTCACCAGGGCGCCAGCCAGGGCCACCCGCTGCTTCTGGCCGTGCGACAGGTGGTGCAGCGGCGCTTCGGCCATCGGTTCGACCCCGAGGGCGCCGAGCGCGCCCCGCGCCCGCTCCAGCGCTTCGGCGGTCGGGACGCCCCGGCGCAACAGCCCGAACGCCGCGTCGTCGAGCACCCGAGGGAAGAGGAGTTGATCCTCGGGCACGTTGAAGAGAAACCCGATCCGGTCCCGGAGGCTCCCCGCTGTTCTGCGCTCGAGCCGGGTGCCGGTGACTCGGATTTCTCCCTCGTGGTCGATCAGGCCGACGGCGGCTGACAGGAGGGTCGTCTTGCCCGAACCGTTGAGGCCGAGCAGCGCCGCGCGCTCCCCGGGCATGATGGTGAAGGAGACGCCGGCCAGGATCGGCCGATCCTCTTGGTGGTACCGGACCGTGACGTCCCGGAGCTCGAGCGTGGGGTGGCTCACGCCGTCCCCCAGAGGCGCACCAGCAGCGCGAGCCCCAGCGCGCCCGTGGCAGCGCCAAGCGCGACGACGTCCACCGGGCCCAGCGCGGCGCGGGAGAACGCCGGTGGGGGGCCGTCACAGTAGCCGCGCAGCTCCATCGCGGCCCCCACCCGCTCGGCGCGGAGGATGACCCGGGGCAGCCAGACCTGCGGCAGCGAGAAGAGCACGCGCCAGGCGATGATCCCGCCGGACCCCGCGCCACGCACGGCCATGGCCTGTGCCACCTGCCGCGTCTCGTACAGCAGCGACGCCGTCTGGTGCACGATCTGGAGCAGGATCACCGACAGTAGGTTCGGCACCGGCAATCGCAGGAGCGCCTCCCGGAGATCGCTCCCGGTGAGCACGGTGACCGTGGTCACCGAGATCAGCGTGCCGGTGAGGCCCCGCAGCAGGAGGGTCCAGGGCACGATCAGCGCCTCGCGCCAGCTCGCGGTCGTCTCCCCCGGGGGCGCCGGGAGGAGCGGCAGCAGCAGGAAATACGGTAGCAGTAGCGCTAAGCCGACCAGGACGGACGTGCGGAGGACCCGCCACGGTGGCAGGCACACCAGCAACCACGCCGTGGTGATGCCCGCCGCGCAGAGCGACCCGGCGACCGTTGACCCGCTCGAGATCATACCGCCCCCGAAGGCCGCGATCCCCGCGAGCAGGCGGGTTGGCGGCGCGGCGTGCCGGAGGGGGCCGCGCCCGCAGCCCCAGAGATCGTGCAGCGAGGTCCGCATCCCGGGTCAGCCCTCCGGCTTCACCGCGGTGACGAGGTAGCGGTCGCCCGCCTCGCTCGCCGTCACGACCCGGAAGCCGGTGCCCGCGAGCTGCGCGGCGGTCTGCTCCGCCGGCGGCAGGACGTCGCCGCGCACGGCCTCGCCGGCGCCGGCGTGGATCGCGTTGACCCGCTCGCGCGGGATGAGGTGCCAGACGTGTAGAGCGCCTCCCGGCGCCAGCACACGGCCGAGCTCGGCCGTCACCGCCGCGCGGTCGTCGAGGTGGGGCCAGACCGAGCAGCAGAGGATCCGATCGCAGGCGGCGTCGCCGAGGGGGAGGCGCCGCGCGTCGGCTGCATGCCAGGTGACGCGGGGATCGGCGATCTTGCGCCGTGCCACCTCGAGCATGCGCGGTGAGATGTCGACCGCGAAGACCCGCCCCGCCGGGGAGAGCCGCGCGAGCAGGGCACGGGTGAGGTTGCCTGTCCCGCAGCCGAGGTCGAGCACCCGCTCGTCCATTCCGACGCCGAGCTCCTCGAGGCTAGCGGCCAGCTTGCGCTCGAGCGCGGCGAGATCATCCCACCCGTCCCACTGGTCGGCGATGCCGTCAAAGAAAGCGGTCCGGGGGTTCGGGATCATGGTGAGCTCCTGGGTTGGGTCGCCGCCAGGCGGGCGGTCCTCCGCCCCACTCTTGCCACAGGCGGGACCACCACGGCCATGAGGATGAGCCCGGGCCAGCCGCTCAGGAGGGAGACCGCCGCCAGGAACCCCGCCGGCAACGCGATCAGCCGCGAGAAGGCATACACCAGGGCGACGTAGACGACGCGACCCAATAGGAGCACGGGGATCAGCACCAGCCACTCGTTCGTCCCCGGCCAGCGGCCGACGACGGCCGCGATCAGCGCCGCCATCACGCCGAGCTCGATCGCCATGAAGACCGCGATGGGCGGGTAGAAGGGTGGCATCCCGGTGAGCGCCGCCGACAGCAGCGGGACGAGCGCGGCGGTGGCCGCCGCCGGCGCCGGCCGCACGAGGAACGCCAGCGCGCAGAGCGGAAGGTACATCGGCATGAAGACGTGCCCGAGCCGCACCAGGTGAAACAGCACGGGCAGGAGCAGCGCAGCGGCGCCGAAGAGGCCAGAGTACGCCAGCTCACGAGGGGAGAGGGTGCCGTTCACGTCAGATCCCGATCCGGAGCCCGACGAGGGCGTTCAGGCCTGGCATGGGGTAGCCCTCGACGTAGGCGTAGCGCCGGTCCAGCAGGTTGCGGACGAGGAGGTAGGGCTCGAGCGCGGCGCCGCGTTCGAGCGCTTGATGCCGGTAACGCAAGGTCAGATCCATGACGAAGACGTCGTCGATCGGCTGCCGGGCGTAGTCGCCCATGTACAGGCCATGCACCCACTCCCCGCTCACGCTGCCGCCGAGGAAGCCCACGCCGACCTCCTCACCGAGCTCGAGGGTGAAGTCGAGCTTACCCTCGGGGTTCTGGCGGGTGTAGCGCCCCACGTCCTGCCAGTTGCCAGTCACGAACAGCGAGGCAGGTCCGAGCCGCTTGAGCCCGACGACCCCCTCGACGCCCCAGATCACCACGTGATCGACGTTGACCACCTCCGCGGTTGGCCAGGACCCGAAATAGCGGATGAGGTCGTTCGCCTCGCTGCGGTAGCCCGACCCGGAGAGCTCGAGGTGCTCCGACACGTGGCCGAGCCCCGCGTCCCAGTTCAGCGAGCGCTCGGCGCGCAGATCCGGGTTGGCGGTCGGGTAGGGCAGGTAAAGCTCCCGGATGGTCGGCTGCCGGAGATTGCGCGAGACGCGGCTGTGGACGAAGAGGCCGTCGAACGGGCTGTAGCGCGCGCCCCCCTTGTAGAGCAGCACGGTGCCGTGGCGCGAGCTGATGAGCTCCCGGGCGCCCAGCACCAGGCTCACCCGCTCCACGGGGCGGAGGTCGAGCTGGCCGTAGGCGGAGACGTCCGTCATCCCCTCGACGAGGGAGCGCTCGCCGGCGACGCGGTCCATCACCCGCCCGCCGACCTGCTGCCACGCCGTCCCGACCAGGACCTCCGTGATCGATCCAGCGCGGACCTGTGCCTCGGCGATCCCGCCCCCGACGTGGTCGACCGAGCGGAAACCATCGTACAGCTCGTGCACCCCGACGTTGACGTAGGGGGTCAGGCGCAGGTGCAGGCGCCCCTGACTCCAGTCGAGCCGCAGGGAGGCGGTGTCGCGCCAGACGTCGTACCAGTGATCCGGGTTTGGGTGGGTGACCGGGCCCGGATCGGCGCCGTCGAGGTGCACCACCTTGTGGCGCGCCGTCAGCGTCAGGTGGGGCGTGAAGCGGTAGCGGGCCGCGGCGGAGCCGATCAGCTGGTCGCCGCCCGCCCCGTCCCGGTGGCCGTCGGTGGCCATGGCGTGGAGGCCTCCCGCCAGGTCCCAGGCTCCGACCCGAGCGAGCCCCGACACCGTCTCTCGCACGGTGGCGTAGCTGCCGACCGCCGAGTCGCTCGTGAGCTCCTGGCCCTCCGTCGCGCGCCAGCGGCTGCGGAGCACGACCACCCCGCCCATGGCGTTGGTGCCGTACAACGTCGAGTCGCCACCCTTGATGACGAGGGCGTCGTCGATCAAGAGCGGGATGTAGGCGTCGGGGATCGGGTGACCGAAGATCCCCTGGTAGTCGGGCACCCCGTCCTCGACGATGAGCACCTGGGAGTTGGGGCTGCCGCCGAGGCCGCGGATGCGGATCCCGCCCGTGCCGCCGCTGGCCACGCCGTGCAGGGCGCCCCGCCCCGGGACGTAGATGTCCGCGCTCTGCTGCGAGAGGGCCTCGAAGGTGCTCGCCCGCGGGCTGTCGCGCAGCCGCTGGCCCTCGACCAGGGTCACGTCCGCGGTTCGGTCACGCGACGCGGGGCGGCGGCCCACCACCGAGATCTCGACGGGCTCCGTGGTCGGCGCGGGGACGGGCTTGGCCACGGCCGTCGCGGTCGTCGCCGTCGCGGCGTCCTCCTGCGCCTGGGCCACCAGCGGTGTCAGCGCCACCGCTACCGCCAACGAGAGCCCGCCGCCGCGCTGCATCCGAGCGCCTCAGTGCCCGTAGGGGCCCGGGACGGAGAAGTCCTGCTCGAGCTCGGCGAGCGTGACCTCGAAGCGGTAGAACTCGCCGTAGCGCACGGTCCTCGCCTCCACCGTCTGGTAGTTGAACCACGTCGGTTCGGCGTCGGTCAGTCCCTCCAGGGGCTGTGCGTCGCCGCGGCTCGCGTCGCAGGGGCAGAGCCCGTCGACGGTGCCGTCCTCCGCTTGCTCGCGGCAGTAGGCGGCGGCATCGAGCCGCTGCAAGTGCACGCGGTCCTCGCCGGGCAGGCAGCGGCCGGGCGAGGTGGAGTCACCGAAGGCGAGCACGTCCTCCCAGGCGCAGCCGCTGAAGCTGACCTGGCGGAACTGGACGGTTTCCGCGGTCCGGTTGGTGACGACGACCTCGGGGTAGGCCAGGTCGCAGCCGGCCGCCACGAGGCACAGGACGAGGCCCCATCGCCTCATCCGTTGCCCGCCGCGCCCCCGGCGCCGCCCGCCCCGCCCGCTCCCGCGGGCACCTCGTCCGGGAGACACTCGGGGTTTTCGCTGCGCTCGTCGTAGGCCTTGAACTCGTAATCTGGCCACAGGTCGAGGATGAGGTCGTACCGGGCCTCGGGGATGGGGGGGACGCCCTCCGGCGGGCAGGGGCCCTGGTGGTTGGGCATGGCGATGGCGATGGTGCGGCGCTGTCCATCGACGACCTCCTCCTCGTTTTTGCTGGCGATGGGCAGGCAGTTCTCCGGGGCGCACGAGGGGTCGTCCCAGGCTGCCACCATCAGGACGTGGTCGAAGCCCGGGGTGACCACCCGCGCCTCGCTCGTCTCACCGAGCTCGATCCGGCCGAACTCGACGCCCCGGTACGACGACTCGCAGATCGTCCATGGCGGCTGATAATCGAGCTCCGGGTTGTCGAAGTCGTTGTGGATCCGGACTGTGGCCGCTGCCGTGTCGTCGTCGTTGCAGCCGACCGCGGCGACGAGGGCCGCAGTGAGCACACCCATGCCGAGCTTGGTCATCGTCTCTCACTTCTTCCGTGGTGTTACGAGCCGCGAACTCGTAACACTCGCCGGAGCCGAGGGCAAGCGCCCCGCGAATTGCGCGATGGGTCACCAGGGCGGCACCTCACCGGCGGCGCCGGCGGGCGACCGCGACGAGCCCGAGCGCGAGGCCCAGCAGGTCGCCGAGGCCGCGCCTCGTGACACCCGGTGTGGAGCAGGCGCAGCCGCTCGCGTTCTCCTCGGGGATCGCGCTAGCGACAGGGTCCCCGCCCGTGGGCGTGCCGCCGGTGCTGGCGCCACTCGTGGGTGTGCCGCCGGTGATGCCCGTGGCGAGGCCGCCCGTGGGCGCGCCACCCGTGAGCGCGCCGCCGGTTTCCGAGACGGCGCCGCCGGTGCCGGGGATGCCGCCGGTGCCGGGGATGCCGCCGGTGTCGTTCCCGCCCGTCTCCGCGCCACCGGTGCCGCTCGTGCCCCCGGTGCCAGGATCGGCGCCGAGCTCGTAGGCGCCGATGTCGGGCGCGCCCTGGCGCACGCCAGGGGCGAAGCAGGCCGCGACGCCGCCGATGCTGGCGATGTAGTCGTAGTCGACCGCGTACTGCCACCAGGAGATGGCCTGGCCGCTCTGCTGCTTGATGCAGCGCCAGTCGAAGCCGATGTCGTCACCGGGTGCGTCGGTGTCGCTGCCTTGATCGATGACCGTGCTCGCGCCGGGGAGCAGGTGGAAGTCCAGATCGCCGGTCACGCTCACCACCAGCGACGCGGTGCCGTCGAAGACGTTGTTCTCGGCCGGCACGCCGTTGCCCATGGTCAGACCCGCCTGACCGCTGGTGGGGATGCAGAGGTTGTTGCGGAGCAGCGCCCCCTCGTGCGTCGTGCTGGTGTCGGAGAAGAAGATCTCGTCGTGGTACTTGGCCGAGGGGTCCTGGCCGTTGTTGACGCAGGTGTTGTTGATGATCTGCGTGTTGGTGCTGTTGGTCAGCCGGATGCAGGAGCCGCCGTTGCGGAAGCCGATGTTGTTGCGGAAGGTGGCCCCCGTGCTCCCCTGGTCCACGATGAACCCGCTGCCGTCCGAGTGGTTCTCGGAGATGTCGACGTTCTCGAAGGAGATCGTCTGCTCGACCAGGTTCGACTCGGGCCCGCCCTGGACGGCGAAGAGGTTGACGCCGCTCGACCAGGAGGGGTCCTGGGCGCCGTTGTGCGCCACGATCGACTGCTTGATGTGGAGCCCGCCCGCGCAGTAGTGCGCGATGCCGTTGATGTCGTTCCCGTCGGCGATGCAGTTGATGTACTCGAGGTTGCCGTTCGACATCGTGCTGCAGCTGCCGTCGGTCCACCCGTTGCCGAAGCCGCCCGAGGCCCCTCGGGAGACGAGCCCGACGAAGCGGATGTACTCGTAGTCGCCGCCGCCGACCCCGGCGTCCTCGACGATGGGCAGCGCTCCCGGCGCGGCCGCGAAGGTGATCCAGGCGTCCGGCTCCCCGGAGCGGGCCGGGCGCGGGGACGCCGACCAGCCCGAGTACGTGCCCCCCAGCAGGTGAACCGTGTCGCCCGGCTGTGCCGCGTTGGCGGCCGCGCTCACGGACATGGGCGAGCCGGCGCTCGTGCCGTCACCGTTGCCGGTGGGCGACGCGTAGTAATCGGTGGCTCCCGCCGTCACTGGCGCCAGCGTGCCGACGAGGGCCGTGGCGATGAAGGTAGTCCTGGCTCTCATGGCTCCTCCGCTCCGGTCGCGCGATGACCAACCCGCGCCGCCTCCCGGCGCTCCTGCCCGGCGCCCCGCGAGGTCGCGCGCGCCTGACCGCCCGGCGTCGCCCCCTCCGCTCACGGGTTCGTCGCCGTCACGATGGCGACGGGGAAATCGGCGCTGCCCGTGCCGCCCCCCGTCTCGACCAGGATCTTCGCCTCGAGCAGGTTCCCGAGCGGCATGCCCAGGCGCTTCCACGCGTCGAAGTGCTGGGTGATCGAGATCTGCCCGCACTGGCGGGCGGTCTTGCGGATGCTGTAGTACTGCGCCCAGTTCGACACGCCGGAGCAGCGCGAGCCGCCGGTGCCGGTCGTATCGCGCGTGTACATGATGTACGTCCCCCCGTCGATCTCGACCTCGCCCTTGTTGGTGGTGCTGCCCGGGTTGACCGGCATGCCGTTGTACGAGTCATCGACGATGTACCACTCGACGCAGGGGTCCGTGGACCAGCCGTAGATGCCGAAGTACGAGTAGCCGCCCCCCGTCCCCGATCTGCGGTACGCGAACCGCGCGGTGATGGTGCCGTACTCCTCGTAGGGCCGGGGGGTGCTCCCCCAGCCACCCCACTCGTAACCGAGCCGGCCCAGGTAGTCGCCGGAGTTGTTCCAGGAGGCGCTGAAGGCGGGCACGTCGTAGGTGGTCATGTCCCCCGTGCCCACGTTCGACCAGATCTCCCAGGCGAGATTGCCCGCGCCGCCCTGGCCGTTGCCCGAGTGTTGCTGGGCGCCGGAGGTCGGCATCGCCGCGTCGCAGTCGATCTCGGCCGCGCCGCCGCCGGTGGACGACCCGCCGGAGCTCTGCACTCCGCCCGTCGATGGCGCCCCGCCGCTGCCGTCGGCGCCGCCGGTGCTCACGGGGTCCCCGGAGCCGCCCGTCCCGCCGGTGCCCGGCTGCGCTCCGCCCGTGGGCTCCACGCCCGCGACCAGCGGGCCCTCGTAGCCTTCGTCGCAGCCGGCGGCGACGAAGAGCCCAGAGAGCAGCACCGTCATCAGCGAAGCAAGACGCATAGGGACCTCCCGGTCGGGCGAGCGGGCCGTCCTCGAAGGGGCGGGAGGCGCGCTCGCGAGCGGCCATTGTAGCGCGGCCTGAGGTACGGCGCGGCGGCGGGCCCCCGCGCCGCTCCCGATCACAACCTGGCGCGCATCTTCTGGCGCGGCTGCAAGCGAGGGTGCGAGGCCGATGGCCGTCGCCGCCGCGACGCAAGGAGGCGCGCGGCGACGCCATTCCCGCGGGATGGCGTCGAGGATCGGCCTCCGCCCCTACGTCTGCTCGAGGTTCCGCGCTCTCGAGCCCCAGCAAATCTGGATGCCGTCGCTCGCACGCACCCCGCAGGTGTAGCCCTCGCCCGCGCTCACGCTGCTGAACGTCACGCCGCTCGGCGGTGTCGCCTGCCCGAAGGCGTCGTCGCCCCAGCAGAGCAGCTCGCCGTCGCTCGCGCGGATCCCGCAGGTGTGCGTCCCGCCCGCGCTCACGCTGCTGAAGGCCACGCCGCTCGGTGGCGTCGCCTGGCCGAAGGTGTCGTCGCCCCAGCAGAGCAGCTCGCCGTCGTCCTCGCGCACCCCGCAGGTGTGGTACCCCCCCGCGCCGAGGCTGCGGAACGCCACCCCGCTCGGCGTCGCCAGCTGCCCGTAGAGGTCGTCGCCCCAGCAGAGGACCTCGCCGTCGCTGGCGCGGATCCCGCAGGTGTGCTGCACCCCCGCGGTCAAGCCGCGGAAGGCCACCCCCCGGGGCGGGAGCGCCTGTCCGTGCTGGTTCAGGCCCCAGCAGACGGCCTCGCCGTCGCTCGTTCGGAGCCGGCACACGTGCCCCTCGCCGGCGCCCACGAGGTGATCCCGGTCCAGGTCAATCGCCCCACCGCCGCCTGACCCAGCGGCGCCGCCACCCGTCGATGGGATCCCCGCCGCCCCGCCCTCGCCGATGCTGCCGCCGCGGGTCGTCGCGAGTTCTGCCTCGCCACCCTCACCGCTCCCAGCGCCCGCGCTTCCCCCATTCGCGGAGCGGTTGTCGCCACGGTCCTGCGCCACCCTGCCGCCGCACCCGGCGACGGAGAGCGCCGTCACCAGCAGGAGCCACGACGTCCCAGTCCCTCTGCTCGGCATCACGACCCCAGGTCGGGCGGAGTGTATCAGCCCCCGCGGAGGCGCATCAAGGCGACGGGCAGCTCCCACACCCGCGCGAAGCGCCGGACGCGCGCGGGAGCGGTGGAGGACGGATGTGGGACGTGATCGCGAGGACGCTGGACGCGCCGAAGCGCCGGGCGTCGGTCGCTCACGGCGCTGGTGTCGTCGAGGCCCCTCACGGCGGCCATTGTACCGGTGCCGGGCGCCGGCGGCTAAGGCAGAGAAGGGCCCGAGTGCTTCGCCGTGCGAGGCCGCGTCGCGCTTGCCCCTGCAGCACGGATCCGGGTTCGCCCGCACTCCGTGGCCACTCCCCACGACTCGCTCGTCAAGCGTGTCTTCTCCGTGCGCGAGGACGCGATCGGGGAGCTGCGGAGCGTCCTGCCGACGGAGATCGTCGAGGCCCTCGATCTCGACGGGCTAGAGGTCGAGGAGGGGTCGTTCGTCGACCCTGCCCTCGTCCAGCGGCACCTCGACCTGCTCTACTCCGTGCCGCTCCGGAGCGGCGCGGGCTTGGCGTTCGTGTACGTGCTGTTCGAGCACCAGAGCAGCGACGATCCGCATCGCCGCCGCCGACGAGGCCACCCTCGAGCGCTACGCCGAGCGCGTGCTTTCGGCCGACAGCCTCGCCGCCGTTCTCGAATAGAGTTGCCCCCACCCGTCGCGGCTTCGCCGCGCCGACCTCCCCCTTATCCGGACGGCGCCCGCTGCGCGGTCGCCGCGCGGATGGGGGAGGTGTGTGTCGTGTCGATTGAGGCGTGGTCGCGGTGGTCCGTCGCGCCCTTTCCTGACCGTGGCGATCGCCGGACAGGTTCATGACTTCACGGAGGCTCTGGCGAGCCTCCGCCCCTCCGCCGTCGCCATGCCCCCACCGTTTGCACCCGCGCATCGCCTGCCCGTCGACTGGCCCACGGTCACCCGCGCCGGCGTGCTTCGCGCCGTTGATCTGGCGCGGATCGCCGTCGTTACCGTCCGGGGCTGGTGCGTCGATAGCCGGGTTGCGCGCGTCCGGCTCGTCGCCGAGAACGACCGCCTTCGCTCCGAGATCGCGCTGCTGCGCGAGGAGCTCCGGATCAAGGACGCGCGTCTCGGTCGGATCCCGGCCCGCCACCGGCCGCACTACCCGCCGCCAGAGCGGTTCGCCATCTTGGCGCTGAGGGCAGCGCGTGGCTGGACCGCCGAGCAGACCGCGCAGCGGTTTCTGGTCACGGCAGTGACGATCGGGCACTGGATGCAGCGCCTTGACGAGCCGGGCGAACAGGCGCTCGTCAGGATGCCGGTCCCCGTGAACCGCTTTCCTGACCTCACCCGCGACCTCGTGGCCCGGCTGCGGGCCACCTTTCCGCTGATGGGCACCCAGCGGATCGCCGACGTGCTCGCCCGGGCCGGGCTGCACCTGGGCAGGGCCACCGTCCGGCGCGTGCTTCTGGAGCCACGGCCGCTGCCGGATCGACCAGTGCCGGCGCCGACCATCGCCAGGGCGGCGTCCGGCCGCACCGTCACCGCGAGTTCCCCGGTCACGTCTGGAACGTCGATCTCACCGTCATGCCCACGGCCTTTGGCTTCTGGGTCCCGTGGGTGCCCCAGGCGTGGCTCCAGTGCTGGCCCTACGCTTGGTGGATCGGCGTTGTCATCGATCACTTCTCGCGTCGGGTCGTCGGCACCGCGTGCTGGAAGACGGAGCCCACCGCCGCTGACGTGATCGCGATGCTCGACACGGCGATCGCGGCGAACGGCGGCCCACCGAGGCACATGATCAGCGATCAGGGGTGCCTGTTCCGGGAGGAGTACCGGTCCTGGTGCAAGGAGCGTGGCGTCCGCCCGCGCTAT
>CAYZQO010000032.1:0-37588 GCA_964480725.1 uncultured Polyangiaceae bacterium
TCGTCCCCGCACCGCCCGTCGTCCCCGCGCCCCCGGTCGTCCCCGCGCCCCCGGTCGCCGCCGGGAACGACGTCGGCGGGTCGTCGTCACCGCACGCCACCGCCGCCACCAGCAACGCCACCCCCGCCGCCAAGCAAGTCGTCGATCGGTTCGCCATCTTCGGATCCTCCTCTGGCGGTCCTGCCGCCCTACGAGTCGGTGATACCTTGCCAGCCGCCTCGAGGGCAGCTCCCGCGAGCCTCGAGCGCGAGATACCGTATACGCGCTGGATGCAGCGAGGGGCGCCTCACGTCGTTCTCGCGGCTCCCCGACGTTCCGTGGCGGGCGACGCTCAGCCCGTCGTTACCATTCAGTTGGCGTGAGGGGGGTTCCGAGGTGGAGCGCTCAGAGGGCGGTGACGCTGGTAACGCAGATCCGACCACTGCCGTCCGCGTCGCCACCCGGGATCTGGATCTGCAGATCGTGGGACGACGCGGCGACCGCCGGCGTGCAGCCCTGATCGGTCGCCCACGTCGGGCAGGCGGCGTCCGCGAACAACACGTCGAAGGTGCCCGGCCCCTCGACCTCTACGAACGGCGACACCACCCCCACCGAATCCGCCAACTGGGTGAACCCGATGCGAATCGGGTTTGGTTCGGAGCTGCCGGTGACCGTGATCGTGAAGCCCGTGGCCGAGCCCGCGTAGGCGTACTTCGTGGACGCCGCGCCGCCAGAGGCGTTCAACTCGAGGGCGATGCCGCAGCCCCAAGACTCGTGGCTGGGGTCGACGATGCTCGTCCAGTCGAGGCAGCAGCCGTCGTCAGAGCAGGGGCTCCCTGCCGTCACGACGCAGGTGATGGCATCGCCGTAGAGGTACCAGGCCCCCTGCACGCCCACCGGGTCGTCGTCCGAAATTGACGGATCGCCGCCGACCCAGCCGCTGGCGGTGACGAGATTGTCGCCGCCCGTGCTGCCGGTGCCGGTCCCCGTGCCGGTCCCGGCGCCCGTGCCGGCCCCGGTGCCGGCGCCGGTGCCAGTCCCCGTGCCGGCGCCGGTGCCAGTCCCCGTGCCGGTCCCCGTCCCAGTCCCCGCGCCCGTACCAGCCCCGGTGCCGCCACCCGTTCCGAATGCCGGGGACGGATCGCCGCTCTCAGTGCCGAGGCACGCGGCGACGAGCACCGCCGCCAGCGCGACAGCGAGCCCTCGCGACCGGCCCTCGGCGCGGCCGCCGACGCTCTTCATCGGCAACCCCCGACCGCGCGCACGCGGCGTGCCCGGCCGGCGGGGCCGCTCGGCGTCGCTTCGTATGGGAGCGGGGTTGCGTCGCCTGCGGGCTCCTGCGTCAGCGGGAAGAGCTGGAAGTTGAGCTGCAGGACCTGGGACGGGTCGCGCTCGAACTGCTCGAGTTCGAGGAGCTCCTGGCGAAACCGCGCGACCAATTCCGCGACGCGGGCGAGCCCGTCCGGACCGAGCGCCATCGTGACCGCGGTCATGCTCCGGCGCGCTCGGGGGAGCCGGTCGAGGGCCGCGATGGCGTGGTGGATCATCTGGCGATGGTAGTTCCCGAGGTGCACGGAGCGGATCTCGGGGTTCGCGGCGATGGTTGCGAGCGCGCGACGGAGGCGGCCGTCCTCGCCGCGCGCGAGCAACCCCAGCTCGACCAGCGTGGTCAACGCCTCCCGCGCCTCCTCGGGTTGAATGGGGGGATTCAGACGCCCCGCGATCCACGCGGGGTCCTCCCGGAAGGCCCGGCAGGAGACGAGCTCGCGAATCGCCGGGTAATACCAGCGCGAGTGGTAGCGATCCTGGGCAAGCGTGAGGCGATGCGCGGCACGGAAACGCGCGTGACGCTTCATCCGCTGGTACGCGCGATCGCGCTCCTCGTGGCTCCGCGCCTGGTTGAAGGCCACGAGCTCCGTGAAGTAGGCGCCGGCCGTCCCCTCCAGACGGCAAGCCACCGCGAATCGCTCCGCCATGGCGGGGCTGAGGTTACGGTCCCCGTCCATCACGAGCTTGAGGTAGTTCGGCGAGCCCAGCCCCGCGCGCTTCGAGAAGGCACGGTACGAGATCCTGGCGCGGGCCTTCCGGTCCGCGTAGTACGCCCGCAGGTACTCCCGGTAATCCTGGTACTGGAAGACGTCGACGTCGTCCCCGGCCACTCGACGAGTATACACCCGGCCGCGGCGGGGGCGGCCGGCCGCGCGCCCATCCGCACCCTCTGGGCGGGCGACGGTCGGCCGTGAGGGCTTCCGGGCGTCCCCCGGGAAGGTGGCCGTCAAATACCGCCCGTGACCGTCATCGCGTCGTGGCGATGCACCCGGAAATAGGCGGCGGACGCGACGACGAGGACGGTCGCAAGCGCGGTCACCGCGAGCGACGCGCGCGCAAAACCGTCGAGCGAATCGACGAGTGGTCCCCGCGCCATTTCCACCGCGAGGACCGCCAACCTGCCCGCGTGCCCGAAGGTGCCGGCGACGAACACCATGAACACCGCGGTGCCGACCAAGCCCACGGCCGCGACGAGACGGTCGAAGAGGACGGACATGAACGGCACGTGCACCAGGAAGAGGCCCGCTCCGATAGTGACCATCCACGGCGTCGGCCCAACCGCGCCGCCGAGGAAAAGGACCGTGCTGCCACCGATGGCGGCGAGGCCGAGCAGAATGAGCCCGTGCACGGCCGCCAGGGCACGCCGGTGGTCGCGGAAGACCATCAGCCCACCGATCGCCACGACCGTGGCCACGGCGACCGGGAGTTCGGCGGCGGTCAGCACGCTGGGTGCATCGGGAGGCGCGAGAACTCCCCAGAGCTCCAGCGTCATCCGGGTGCGGAGCTCGCGGTACCCCGAGAGCAGCGCGTGCGCGGCGACGAGCAGCCCCAGTCCCAGCGCGGACGAGCGAAGGAACTGGGAGCGCATCGCGCTTGTCATGGGGGCACGGAAGAGCCGCTCCGCCTCGTCCTGCCGATTCGGCGGCGGGAACTGGGCGAGCAACCACAGCGCGCCCGCGAGGGGGAGGGCCGCGGCGGCGCCCGCGGCAGCTGGCGCCCACAGCGCGGGGACGCCCAGCGAATCGACCGCGTGGCCGAAGCTCCGCATCGCCCCCCCTGCGAGCAGATAGCCTGCGGCCGCCACCGCCCCCAGCCCGTCCGAAACGCGCCTCCCCTCGAGGAACGAGAAGACCAGCCCCCAGACGAGCCCGAGTGCCAATCCATCGACGAAGAGGCACACCGGAGCCAGGGGAGGCGGGACGAGCGCCAGCATGACGAGCGCCAGTTCCGCCACGCCGAGCACCCCCGCCAGCGCCGGCACGCGCCGCGCCGGGTCCAGCTCGACCACGGCCACGGCACCGATCGGCTGCGAGAGCGCCAACCCCAGCGCCTGGGCGGCGACGCAAGCGGCGCGCAGGTCGACCGGCCCCGCGCCGAAGACGGAGATGGTCCCGGCCAGTGGCGTGGCGAGGAACGGCTCACGCAGGGCGAAGGCGCCGAGGCAGATCGAGAAGCTCGTCAGGCCGCCGAACGCGAGCTGCACCGTGGGGCCCGCGCGGTAGAGCCAACGGCCGAGACGCCCTGGGATCTCGGCCAACTCGGCGAGCGATGTGAGCGACTTCCGGTACGGACGCGCCATGCGATTGCCCCCGCGCGCGGCGGTCCGGTCGAACGGTCGTGGCCGCGACGGCGAGGCCTCGCAGTCGAATCACGAATCCTCGCCCACCGCAACCTCGCGGCGACGGGACGCGGGGTTGTCTGGCGGGACACGGCGGCCCCCCGGCGCCCTGCGACCCGACCGGCGCCGGCGCGGTGCCGGCTCCGGTCACGGCCGCGGACGGTCAGCGCCGGGCCTTGAAGTAATTGATGAGCCCGTTCGTCGAGCCGTCGTGAGTGGTGACGTCGCCCGGAGCCTCGAGCTCGGGCTGGATCACCTTGGCGAGCTGCTTGCCGAGCTCGACGCCCCACTGATCGAAGGACAGGATGTTCCAGATCATCCCCTGCACGAAGATCTTGTGCTCGTACAGGGCCACCAGCCGCCCCAGCGTCCGCGGGTCGAGCTTCTGGAAGAGGAAGCTGTTGGTGGGACGGTTGCCCTGGAACTGCTTGTGCGCGAGGAGCTGGGTCCTCCGCTCGGGCGGGAGCTTGGGATCCAGCTCGGCCTCGACCTCTTCCCGGGTCTTTCCCCGCATCAGCGCCTCAGTCTGAGCGAAGAAGTTGGCGAGCAGCACGGTGTGGTGGTTGCCGAGGGGGTTGTGCGTCCGGATCGGGGCCAAGAAATCGCAGGGGATGACGCGCGTTCCCTGGTGGATGAGCTGGTAGAAGGCGTGCTGCCCATTGGTCCCGGGCTCGCCGAAGATCACGGGGCCGGTGTGATAATCGACCGGCTCGTTCTGCTGGTCGACCGACTTGCCGTTGCTCTCCATGTCCCCCTGCTGGAAGTACGCGGCAAATCGGCTCAGGTACTGATCGTAGGGGAGGATGGCGTGGGCGTGGGCGTCGAAGAAGCCACTGTACCAGACGCCGAGCAGCCCCATGATGACGGGGATGTTGCGCGCGAGGGGGGCGGTCCGGAAGTGCTCGTCCACGTCGTGGGCCCCCGCCAGCAGCTCCTCGAAGGCGTCCATCCCGATGACACAGGCGATGGGCAGGCCGATCGCACTCCACAGGGAGTAGCGACCACCGACCCAATCCCAGAACTCGAACATGTTCCGGGGGTCGATCCCGAACGCGGTCACCCCCTTCGCGTTGGTGGAGAGGGCCACGAAGTGCTTGGCCACCGCCGCCGGATCGCGGAGCTTCGCGAGCAGCCAGGCTTTGGCACTCTCCGCGTTCATCATGGTTTCCTGCGTCGTGAAGGTCTTCGACGCGACCATGAAGAGCGACGTCTCGGGGTCGAGGCGCTTCAGCGTCTCGACCAGGTGAGTCCCATCCACGTTGGAAACGAAGTGGACCCGGAGCCCCGGCTTCCAGTAGGGGCGCAGCGCCTCGGTGACCATGACTGGTCCCAGGTCGGACCCGCCGATGCCGATGTTGACGATGTCGGTGATCGCCTTGCCCGTGTGGCCCTTCCACGCCCCGCTGCGCACCGCGTCGCTGAGCTCGCGCATCTGCGCGAGCACGCGGTTGACCTCGGGCATGACGTCGCGACCGTCGACGATAACGGGGCGGTTCGAGCGGTTGCGGAGCGCCGTGTGCAGGACGGCGCGTCCCTCCGTGAGGTTGATCCGCTCGCCCGCGAACATGGCCGCGATCTTGCGCGGCAACTCCGCCTGCTCGGCGAGAGCGACGAGCAGCGTCAGGGTCCGCTCCGTGATCCGGTTCTTGGAGTAGTCGAAGAGCACGTCGTCGAGGGTGAGCGAGAACTTGGCGAAGCGCTGCGGATCGGCCGCGAACAGCGCGCGCAGGTGGGTGTCGGCGATCTCGGCGCGGTGCGCCGCCAGCGCCTTCCACGCCGGGGATTCGGTCAGCTTGGACATGCTGGAATCTGCTCCTTCGCTCGACCGGCGCGCCCGGATCGAGCGCGTCCCACGGCCGAGACGGGCAAGCGTCTTTCACGCACGCAACCCGCCGTCAAGCGCCGGTTCTGGGGCCCCTCGCGCGACGCGGCGCCGAGCCGCCGGCGCGGTCGCCCCCGGTCGCCCCCGCGTGGGCCGAGGGGGCGAGGCAGCGTTCCTTGTCCATCACCCGCAGGGTGATGGCGCGCCCGGCCCATCCTCCGCCGACCGAGCTCAAGAAGGGCGACCGCGACGAAGCCGGGCGAGGCGAGACGAAGCACCGTCCCGACGGCGCGGGGCAGGCCGGGTTCGTCGAGGTTTTTCGGAATCTTCCCGCCCAGAGAAACGGCTTGCGTCACTCTGGGACCCGCGCCATGAAGGCGTCACCGGGGGCCGCTCGGCGCGGGCTGGGGGCCCGTCGACCCGAGGCCGTGTTTCGGCGATGGCAGGAGCACCGATGGTTCCCGTACCTCGCGATCCCGCCAGGACGGCGCCGGGATCGCCCAGCGACGTGCGGGAGGTGCTGCGGCCGCCGCCTGCACCCTCGTTCCCGTCGTTCCCCGCCGCAGCGTCGGGACCGGTCACGGTCGCCGTGGCTCGCAACCCGCCCGACGCGGACCGGGCGCTGGTCGACGTGGAACGTCACCGCATCCTCTTCGTCCTGCACGGCGGCGTGACGCTCACGAGCGGCGGCGTGGCGAGACAGCTGCACCCCACCGAGGCGATCTGGATCCCCGCGGGCGGGATCGCAACGCGCCTCACGGCGCCCGGCGCGGCGCAGTTGGTGCTCCTCCGTGCCAGCTGGGCCGGAGCCGCGCCCGACGCCCGGCACCCGATCCGCGACGCCGCGGGGCGGCTGCGGGAGCTGGCCCAGTGGCTGCTGCTGGAGCGGCAGGCCGCCTTTCCGGGTGCCGACGGCTACCGGGGCGCGCTGCTCGACCTCATGGTCCGGGAGTGGCAGCGGCTCGCGATCGACGAGACGGGCGCCCTCGAGAAGCGCCTCCGGTCCTTCGTCCTCGAGCACCTCGATCGACCGCTCACGCTGGAACAGCTCGCGCACCACCTGGGGATGGGGCGCTACCACCTGTGCCGCAAATACCGCGAGATCACCGGCGCGTCGCCGATGCAGGCGGTTCGCGCGGTACGCGTGGAGCAAGCGCTGGAGCTCATCCGCGGCACGTCAATGCCCATGCGCCAGGTCGCGCGGCAGGTCGGCCTGCGGAGCGAGCAGCACCTCAGCCGCCTGCTGCGGCTGCATTTCGACGTCGGCGCGAGGGATCTCCGGCAGAGCGGCCCCCCGGACGCGCCCTGACCAGCGAGCGGCATCGGCTCCGGAGAACGGGCGAGCCCTGGCGACGTGAGCCCGAGGCTCGGCACGGGCGGGCCTGACGCGACAGGCGGCTTGATGGCCGCGCAGGAGCGACGACCCGGAGCACCGAGCGGGCAGCAGACCTCGCCGAAAGCGCCCTGGGAAGCGCTTCCTCGAGGTGCACGGGGGCGTACTGCAGGGTGCCGACGCAAAAGGGCCAACCGATCGGTCCTCGAGCCCGACTCGCGGGCGCCCGCGGCGCCCTCGGGCTGGGCGGCTGTCGTCGTGGTACGGTCGATGGTGGTTTCGTCGAGGGGTCGGCCACCCGAGGCTACGGGACCGCTCCTTGCGGCGGCTCCCGGCCCGCGTATTCTCCCCGACGGCGTCGTGCCGACGAACGGCAGAGGTGCGGCGCGCAGGTCCTCTACATGACGGAACGGGTCAAGATGCGTGGGGAGTTCGGGGCGACCTCACTCGCCAACCTCCTCGCCACCGTGGAGCAGGGGGGGGAGAACGCCGAGGTGCGACTCTTCACGGAGCTGGGCGTCGGACACGTCTGGTTCAGCGCCGGCGCCCTGGCCGACGCCGAGATCGGGGGGATCGCGGGGGAAGCGGCGCTCGGCCGGCTCATGGCCGCCGAAGAAGGGCGATTCGAGGTGCTGCTGGGCACCAATGCCAGACCGAGACGGATCGCCGCCAACGTCAAGCAGGCGCTACAACGGCAGGTTGCTCGTACGGCGGAATGGAGCCGCCTGCTCGACTTGGCACCGAACCTCCACGCCCGGCTCTTGCGCCGGGACGCGGTCGGCGCTGAAAACCGGCTGCTGCCGGCGCCCCGAGCGATCATCGAGCTGTGCAACGGCGAGCGCTCGGTGACGGACGTGATCGACGCCGCGGGCCGCGACGCCGTGGAGGCGCTCCGGGAGATCGTGGAGCTCATCGACGCGGGCTACCTCAGGGCAGCTCCCGCCCGGGCTCAGGCCACGCCCATCGTGACCGTCCAGGCCGACAGACCAACGCCCACGATCCCGCGCGCCCCGGCCGTGCCGCGCTTCGAGCCCGACATGGTTACCCGGCTGGGCAACCCAATCCCCGTGTCGGAGCCCGAGGTAGAGGCAAAGACGACGCGCTACTCGTCACGTCCGGGCACCGTGGAGGTGATCTCCGTGCGGCCACCGTCGACACCGGCTCCGGCCGACCGACGCCGTGACTCGAGCCGGCGGCCGCGCCCCGTCGTGCCGACGGCGAGCTCGGTGCCGCCGCCGCGCAGCGCAGACCGGATGGCGATGACCCGACGAGACGGGACCTGGGCGGAGCCGGCCGCCGACAGCGCCGCTCCACTGCCGCGACCGCCGGGCTCCGCCGAGCCAGCACCACCGTTCGCCGCGGAGGCGCCGCCCGGCGACGCCCCTTTCGTCGGACGGTACGAGGTGCTCTGCCGCCTCGGGCGCGGCGGCATGGGCGCCGTCTACCTCTGCCGCGTGACGGGAGAGGCGGGATTTCGCCGTCTGTTCGCGCTGAAGGTGCTGCGCCACCGGATCCGCCCGGACCCCGCCGCGGAGCGCGCATTCCTGCGAGAAGCCTACGTTGCGTCACGCCTGCACCACCCCAACGCGGTCGCAGTCGTGGACGCCGCCGTCCACGCCCGCCAGCCCTACCTCGTCCTCGAGTACGTGGAGGGATGCAGCCTCGCGACCCTGCTCCACCGTAACCCCGGGGCGCGCCCGCCCGAGCTCGTCGCGGCGATCGTGATCGACGCGCTGGAGGGCCTGGCCGCGGCGCACTCGCTCACCGACGACGAGGGGCGGCCCCTTGGCCTGGTGCACGGCGACGTTTCGCCGGAGAACGTGCTCGTCGGCGTCGACGGGAGCGGGCGAATCTCTGATTTCGGGGTGAGCCGCCTCAGCCGTTCAGGGGTCATCGACGACCCGTGGGAGCCCGTCCTGAGCCGGCCCGGGTACGTTTCCCCCGAGCGCGCGCTCGGCCGACCGATCACGCCCCAGGCGGACGTCTTCTCGATGGGGGTGGTGCTGTGGAACGCCCTCACAGGGCACGAGCTGTTCGTGGGCGCGTCGGCCGACGAGACGCTCCACAACGTCCTGTCGGCGCGCGTGCCCGCGCCGAGCACGGTCGGCCTCCACCCACCGACCTGCTTCGATGCCCTCTGCTTGGCCGCGCTCGAGCGCGACCCCGACCTGCGCCCGCCCGGCGCTCAGGCCATGGCGGACGAGCTCCGGCAAATCGCCGCTCGTCACCAGCTCGTCACCGGCCGCTCGGACGTGTCACGCTGGGTGCGCCAGCATTTCCGGCGCGAGCTCGAGCAGCGCCGCCTAGCGATCCTCGACGCCGCCCGCGACAAGGCAGCGAGCGCGGCGGCAGACGAGCCAATGCTGCCCCGCGCCCTCTCGGTGGTCCCGCCCCCCGTCGCCGGCCCGGGCGAGATCCGCGCCGAACCGGGCCTTTCGGTCGGCGACCGACCCGTCGCCGGCGACCCGCCGCAGGACACCGAGGCGACGGCGGGTCCAGAGGCTCCCCCCCTTGGCGACCCGACGCTGCCCTCGACGGAACGGCCGCCGCGCGGAGAAGACACGGAACCGCCAGCCTCCAGCCGAGCGCGCAATGCGGTCGTCATCGTCTCCGTCCTGCTTGCCTTGGCGGCCATCGGGATCAGTATTCTCCGACCGGACATGGTCGCCAGGTGGTTCGAGCTGGATATCTCGCGGCGCTCCTTCGGCCCGATGCCGCGGGAACTCGGTGTGCCCGAAGCCACCACGGAACCCGCGGACGGGTTGGAGCCAGCGCTCCCCGACCCGAGTCCATTGGTGACGCCGGCCGCCCCGGGCGCCCCCCCTGCCCAGCCGGTCGGGAGTGACGCCCGAGCGGCACCTCGACCCGCACCCGGGGACCCGACACCATGACCGACTCCGATCAGTCACCGGGCCGCCGCACGCCAGCGCCAGGCCCGGGCGCCAGCCCCGCCCGCGACTCGTCCCCGGTGATCGAAGTGTCGGGCGCCGAGGTGGACCTCGGGATTGCGCTCGACGGGGTCGAGCCCCCGAAACCGCAGGGCGAGGAGGACCTGGAGGCGGCGCTCGATCGCGCTCTGGCCCGCGCCGAACCGCCCCCCACGGACCGGGAGCCGATCGAGGCGGCCGTCGTCGTGCTGCGAGGTCGTGACGCCGGGCGTGTGTTCGGCTTCCGCGGGGGTTCGGTGCTGATCGGTCGCGCCCCGACGGCGCACATTCGCCTCGACGAGCCGTCGGTTTCTCAGCGACACGCCCTCATCGAGCGGGTCGGTGCGCGCTTCTTCGTCACCGACCTCGGGAGCTCGAACGGAACCTCGGTCAACGGGATCCCGATCTCCGGCGCCACGCCGCTCCGGAACGGGGACCGGGTCGAGGTGGTGAACGTCGTGCTGCTGTTCCGCCTGGGTAGCGACACGCCGGGTCACGACACCGTCCCACTCGAGCGGTGGCCCGGGGAGCTGGCGCTCGCTCCGGTGCAGCTCGCGCCCGGACCACGGAGGCCCTACGGCGACTCCTCCCTCTCCCTCGTCGGGGAGGAGGAGCGCGCCCCCACCATCGAGGAGCAGATCCAGAAGGCGCTGATTGCGCTCGCCTACGTCCGACGGCACTGGCGGATCCTGGTCGGCGCGCCCGCAATCGCTGGGGTGCTGGGCGTCCTCTCCGTGGGCGTCTCCCCGCCCCCGAACCGGGCCGAGTTCACGGTGTCGCTCGACACGACGGCGCCGGAAAACCCGCTGGAGCGCGAGCGGGTGGCGCGCCGGGCGACCGAGCCCGAGTTCTTCCGGGACGCCTCGACCGCCTTCGCGGAGGCACGGCTGGTCCGTGCGACCCTCGCCGAGCTGGGCGAGCCCAACCCCAACGATTACCGCTTGAAGGACCTGTCCGAGGCGCTCTCGTTCAACCAGATGAGTCCGACCCTGTTCGTCGGCTCGATGACGGACCGAGATGGCGAGTTCGCGCTGCGATTTCTGCGGCAACACCTGGAGCTCTATTTGTCGCGCGAGATCGAGAAGACGCTCCGGGTCTATCAGGCCGAGGTGGACCTGCTGAACACGAGGGTCCAGGAGATCGACGCCCGGCTCGAGCGCGGCGAGGCCGATCTCCGCCGCTTCCGGGAGAAGAACCTCGAGCACCTGCCCGAGTTCGCGACCAACCGGGTCGCAGCGGCCGCGGGCATGGAGAGCCGCGCCGGCGAGCTCGGCGCCAACGTCGCGCGCTTGCGGGGCGAGCTGGCGCTGGCGCGACAGCGCCTGGTGCGGGAAAGCCCCCTCATCGAGGCCAAGGTGCGCGAGGCCAGCCCCTACCAGGAAGCCTTGATCGAGGCGAAGCGGCGGCTGGCCGAACTGAAGGCGCGGGGGCTCGGGGCGGACCACCCGGAGGTCCGGCAGGCCGTGGCGGAGGCGGAGAACCTGCAGCGGCAGCTGGACGCGACGACGCAGGCGCTCCCCAGCGACCTCGATCGCACGGCGAACCCCGAGTACACGCGCCTCAAGGATCAGGTCGCGGAGCTCGAGGTCGCGTTGACCAGCGCGCAGCAAGAGCAAGCGGCGGTGGGCGGGCAGCTCGGGTGGGCGGATGAGGCCCTGCGCAAGCTCCCCGGGGTCGAGGAGGGGCTCTCGCGGCTCACTCGCACCCTCGAGACGGACCGAGCACTCCACACGCGTTTGATCGAGCGCCTACGACAGGCCGAGACGCAGCTCGAGATCGGGCGCGCCACGGCCCAGGCCCGCTACGACCTGGTGGCCCCGCCGCACACGGTCGGGGTCGCGATCCGGCGCACGCTGGCTCTGCGGGCCGCCATCGGCATGGCCCTGGGGCTACTGGTCGCCATCCTGTGGGTGGTCGGCTCCGAGATCGCGGCGATCGCTCGGCGGTTGCCCCGCGTGGACCTCGTCGAGGCGCGACCCCCGGGAACGTCGCGGTCGATCCGACGACTGTGAAGCGCCGGCGTTGACGAGGCTGCCGCAGAGCACCCGCCCCCTTAATCAGGGCAGGGTCACCTGGGCCAGGATCTTGCCTTCGCCGACGGCCACGCACTGACCGCCGACGCGGACGCCGGTGATGCTGTCGGCGTCGCGCTCGATGGCGACGTGGAGGAAGCTCGGTCGCCCCACCTCGGCGCCCTGCTCGAGCACCAGCATCTGGGGCGACTCCGCGGCGAGGAAGCCGTAGCGGCAAAGGAAAGCGCTGAGGGGACCGCACACAGTCTCGGTCGCTGGATCCTCCTCGACGCCGATGTCGGGGCTGAAGACCCGAACCTTCGCGCCGGACCCCGCGCGATCCGTCTCCAGCGTGAAGGCCGCGATCCGCGGCGCCTCGAAGCGCCGGATGGTGCGCTCCCAGATGTCCTGGCGGAACCGGATGGCACGAAGCGCGGCGCGATTCCGCAGGGCCATGACGAGATAGCTCACGCCGCCCGAGGCCGCTTGGAAGGGGACGCCGGGCATGCGCTGGTCCTCGCGGAGCCCCAGCGTCGCCAGCGCAGCGTCGACATCGGTGTAGACGGAGCCGAGCGCGGGCGCGGGCTGTCGGACCGTCATCACCCGCGCGAAGGTGGAAACCGAAACCGGTCCGGTGTCGCCTTGGAAGACCACCCGGGCCTCGGGCGCGGCCTGCCGGCCCCGCTCGAGCGCCAGGGCGAAGGCCGCCCCGATGCTCGGGTAGTGCCCCATCGGGACCTCTCCCAGCGGCGTGAAGACGCGCATGCGCGGAGCCCGGTCCGAGGTCTCGTCGGGGAAGAGGAACGCCGTCTGCGCTCGGTTGAGCTCCCGGGCGATCGTCTTCATGGCCGCGGCGTCGAGCCCGCGAGCGTCGGTGAAGACCGCGAGCGGGGCGCCGGTGAACGGACGCTCCGCGAACACGTCGATCGATCGATACGCGTACTCCTTGAAACCTCGACGCGACGAGGCTGGGATCGGGTCACCAGGGTCTCCGGGACGAGACGGGGTGGGCATCGACTGTTCCGAAATTCTGACCATCGAACACGCTCCGCCGGCAGCGCGAGGGGACCGCGACCGGGCCCTGGCGCTCGACGCCGGAGCGTAGCCGAGATCGTGCCCCGCGGCGCCAGGTCGCGGGGAAGTCACGGCAGCCGGCCGCCCCCTGGGTCCTCGGGGCGCGAGGACCCGACTGGGGAGATGCTGCCGCGCGGAGGAGATCTAGGTCGCGGCCGGCCTGAAGACAACGCCGAGGAGGACGCCCACGGGGGCCGCCTGGCGCACGCCCCGCGTCCTGGCTTGACAGGCCCGGCCCTGACGTCCCCACCCAAGCGCCGGTTGGACAAGCCGCTCGACCGGTCCGGTCGGCGCGGCCCGCTCCGCGCGGGGCCGGTCCAGGCGGCTGCGGGTTCGGCCTCCCCGAGCCCCCGACCGATCCTCAGGGTGCCCGGGACCGCTGCCAGGCCCGGAGCACCAACCCCGGGAACCGCACTCCGTCCCGGAGGTACCGCCCCGCGAGCCGCCGCGGCTCCTTCCCCACGCGGAACGCCCACTCCAGTCCGGTCCGGCGCATCCACACCGGCGCCCGTGGCTGGACCCCGGCGAGGAAATCGATGGTCGCACCGACGCAGAGCGCCACCTTCGCTGCGATGGCGCCGCGGTGCTGGTCCGCCCAGACCTCCTGCTTCGGAGCGCCCAGGCCGAGGACCAGCACGTCGGGCGCAGCGGCGGCGATGCGCGCCAAGATGGCCGAGTTCTCCGCGGGGTCGTCCTGGAATCCGAGCGGCGGGCTGTAGGTCCCGACCACCCGCACACCGGGGTACTGCGCTCCAACGTTCGCCGCCGCGCGCTCCCCCACGCCGGGCGCGGCCCCCAGCAGGTACACGCTCAAGGGCCCTCGTCTGCCCGCAGCGGCCAGCAGGCTCGGCACCAGATCACTCCCGGCGACCCGCCCGGGCAGCGGGGAGCCCAGCAGCCGCGCGGACCAGACCAGCGGCGCGCCGTCGACAACCACCAGCGCCGCGTGCCGATAGGCCTCGCGGAGCCCCGCATGACGCTCCAGCATCACCAGATGGTTGATGTTCGGGGTGACGACGAAGCGACACTCCGAGCCCCGGTCCCGCTCGGCCCAACCCAGCACTCGCTCCACCGCGGCCCCGAGGTCGAGCGGATCCACGGCGATCCCAAACAAGTCCACCCGCCGCTCGCTCGAATTGGGCTCTGGCACGGTACCGGGGGTGTCGATAGGCCGCCTTGAGCGGCGCAGCAACCGCGATCCATCGCCGCCTTCACGTTCGGGCGACCCCTGCTAGAGCACCGATCAGGTTGCCAATGGCAACGGCGCCGCTGAAGACGCACCCCCTCAGGGCGAGGGTGCGTCTTCAGCGGCGCCTGGGGCGAGAGCCACTCCCGGGTCGGTGCTCTAGGTTGTTGATTTCTCGCAGTAATCAACCTGATTGCTGTCTAGGGCTGGCCGTCCATCACGGCGCGCTCGCGCGGGACGGGGCATCCCGCCAGCCCGCGTTCGCCACGCCCCGTCTACCGCGCACCGCGCTCAGACGGCGAGGCGCCGCCGATCCGTGGCGCCCCCACCCCAGCGGACTTGTCCGCCTTTGACCACAGCGTCAATTCTGTGCAATCCCGACTCTCAGGCCGAAGGGGCACCCGCGCCGGACGCTCGCGCGGCCAGGGGACGCGGTGCGGGGGGTGGGCGCGCGGGGATCACCGACGGGCCGACCTCGGCCCCGGCGGCGGCACCGGGGGCCCGGATGCGATTGGGGTTGCGTCAAGTCGAAAATGATCGCTTTACATCCCGTTGCGTGGCGCGAGGCGTCCCGCGGAGGACCCTGACCGATGGCTAGCTCGCGGACGGAACGTAACGGCGGCATCCTCAAGACGCACGCCTCCGAGATCTCCGCGGTGATCCGTCTCGTCGACGCGCTCGTGATCGTCGGCACCTACTGGTTGGCGTCGACCCTCTACGCGCTCGGCAACTGGAGTCGCGAGGAACTGATCGCGGCCTCGATCGCCGTGGTCGTGTTCTTCCTCGCCGCGGAGGTGAACGGCCTCTACCGCTCCTGGCGCGGATCGGACCTGCGCCAAGAGGCGTTCCGGGTCCTCTCCAGCTGGGCCGCCTCGGTCGGCGCCCTGCTCTTCGTAGCGTTCGCGGTCAAGGCCTCCGCCGAGTACTCGCGCATCGCGACCATCGCGTGGGCAGGCACCACTCCGGTCCTGCTCGTGTTGCTCCGCGTGATCCTGCGCCGCGTGCTGCGTGAGCTCCGCGCCCGGGGGCTCAACACCCGCACCGTCGCCATCGCGGGCTCGACCGAGAACGGGGAGCGCCTGGCGCGCACCATCGTCCGGGACGTCACCTCCGGACTCAAGATCCACGGGGTCTACGACGACCGGAACCGGCGCCGGACCATCCCCGATACGGTCGCGCCCGTCGCGGGGACGCTCGACCAACTGGTCGAGGACGCGCGCACGGGGACGGTCGACATCGTGTACATCACCCTGCCCCTCCGCGCGGAGCACCGGATCACCTCCCTCGTCACGCGCCTCGCCGACACGACCGCCACCGTGTACATCGTCCCCGAATTCTACGCCTACGACCTGCTCCACGCGCGCTGGAGCTCCATCGGCGACCAGCCCGTGGTGAGCATCTTCGACACCCCCTTCCACGGGGTCGGCGGGTGGCTGAAGCGCCTCGAAGACCTGGTGCTGGGAACACTGATCCTGATCCTAATTGCCGCGCCCATGATGCTCGTCGCCATCGCGATCAAGCTAGACTCGCGCGGCCCCGTCTTCTTCCGCCAGCGCCGCTACGGTCTGAACGGGAAGCCGATCCATGTCTGGAAGTTTCGGAGCATGACGGTGTGCGAGGATGGCCCCGACGTGCCGCAGGCCAAGCCCGGCGACGCTCGCATCACGCGCCTCGGCGCGTTCCTCCGCCGGACATCCATCGACGAGCTCCCCCAGTTCTTCAACGTCATCGCCGGCGACATGTCGATCGTCGGTCCCCGCCCCCACGCGGTCGCCCACAACGAGATCTACCGCGGCAAGATCAAGGGGTACATGCTGCGCCACAAGGTCAAGCCGGGCATCACGGGCTGGGCCCAGGTCAACGGCTGGCGCGGCGAAACCGACACGATGGACAAGATGGAGCATCGCATCGAGCACGACCTTTACTACATCCACAACTGGCGGCTCGACTGGGACCTCAAGATCATCTTCTTCACCATCTTCGGACGCGCGGTACGCAAGAACGCCGTCTGACCCGGTGCCCCCGTGAGCACTCACTCCCCGGCCGGTGAAGGGACGAAGGCGGCGTAGATCGCGCGCAGCGCGCGTTCGAAGTCGTCGGGGTGCACCCCGACGATGATATTGACCTCAGAGGCCCCCTGGTTGATCACGCGAACGTTGACCTTGGCGTCACGGAAGGCGGCGAACACCTTCGCCGCGATCCCCACCGACCGGATCATGCCCTCTCCCACGACGGCCACCAGCGCGAGATCGGCGACCAGACTCACGCTGTCCGGGTCCAGGACCCGCCGGATCTCATCGATCACCTCCGGCGCAGCGTCCCCGAGGTGCTTCTGTTCAACGATGACGTTGATACCGTCGATGCTGGACGGGCAGTGCTCGATGCTGATGCCGCGACGCTCGAAGATCCCGAGGAGCCGGTAGGCGAAGCCGATCTCGGTGTTCATGAGGCTCTTCTCCACGCAGATCATGGAGAAGCCCCGCTTGCCGGCGACGCCAGCGATCTCGGAGTTCTGGTCCTCCTCCTCGCTGAGGCGAGACACGATGCGCGTTCCAGGGTGGTCCGGATCGTTGGTGTTCTTGATGCAGATGGGCATCCCAATCTCCCGGACCGGGAGGATCGCCTCGTCGTGGAGCACCGCCGCGCCCATGTACGACAGCTCCCGGATCTCGCGGTACGTGACCTCTGCCATCGGGCGCGGCGCGTCCACGAGGCGCGGATCCGCCATCAGCAGCCCCGGAACGTCGGTCCAGTTCTCGTAGAGCTCCGCCCCCGCGGCCCGCGCGGCGATGGCGCCGGAGATGTCAGAGCCGCCCCGGGAGAAAGTCTTCACGTCGCCGTTCGGACCGCGCCCGTAGAAGCCAGGCATGACGTACAGCCCATCGCCCGCGAGACGCGCCCCGAGCCGCGCGTAGGTCGCCGGCTCCACCCGACCGTTCGAGGTGATGAACACGCAGTCGACCGGGTCGACGAACTCCGCGCCGAGGAAGGCGGCCAACAGCAAGCCGCTGAAGTACTCCCCGCGCGACGCGGCGAAGTCTCGCGAGCAGCCAGCGCGGATCTGCCCGAGGAAGGCGTCGATCGCGTCCCCGATCCCCACCGCCAAGCCGAGGTCGGCCTCGATCTCCAAATACCGCTGGCGCAGCGCGCCGAACGAGCTGGTCAGGTCGGCGTGCATCTGCGCCATGTCGTGGCAGAGGTAGAGCAGGTCGGTGATCTTCGGGTCGTCCTTCGTCCGCTTCCCGGGCGCCGAGGGCACGACGACGCGGCGCCGCGGATCCGCCGCCACAATCGCCTTGACTTTGCGCATCTGGCTGGCATCGGCCAGGCTCGTGCCCCCGAATTTGCAGACGATTCGACTCATGACAGGCTCCGGTGGGAGGCGGCGTATAGCACCGTCCGGCGCACCCGAGAAACGGGATCGGCCGGCTCACGAGCGACCCGGGGGCGCGGTCGGGCGGCGATCGGTCGCGCGCTCCACCACGAGCCACACGAAGGCGAGCACGAGCACGACGGCGGCCTTCTGGCCCGCCGGCAGCGCCGCACCCACCGGGGTCTGACGGAGGAAATGGTCAAGGTACAGTGCTAGATCGACGCCGGCGACGACGAGTGCGACGACGCCGAGCCCGATTAGCCAACGCGGTACGGAGCCTCCCCCGGCGAGGCCCCCCAGGGAAACAAAGCCCGTCGCGAGCGCCGCTCCGCCGGCAGCCACCACGATCCAGCCGTGGAGTGCCGACGCCGCGAGCGAAGGGGTGAAGGGCACCCCGATGAGCCCCACGGTGGCGGTCCAGCCGAACCAGGGCACCGCGCGACGAAGCCGGGTGGCGCCGGGGGCAAAAAGGCGCGGCACCACCGCCCAAAACGTGCCGATCCCGAAGATCAGGGCCAGGACCATGGCCGAGCGCGCGAGGAGCGCCGCAGCCAGGTTCGCTCGCCCGCCGATGGCCCGCAGCGGGAGCAGGTCACAGAGGAAGTTGTGGACGAGATCGAACCCGGACCTGTCCGGATGCACCCAGCTGCCCCCGGGGTAGACGGCCGCCGAGGCGACGATGAGCCCGGCGAAGGACGGCAACGACAACCGCACGGCCCAGCGCGCGACGACCCAGCGCATGGGGGATCCCCGCGCCGCAACCCCCGCCGGCGCCGACGGCGTCACCGCGCGCCCGGACGGCCCGGCGCCCATGACCTCAGTGGAGCGCCGCCTGATAGACACCCTCGGTGTAGCGGGCCACGTTGTCCCAGTTGAAGCGATCCTCCACCGCGAGACGTCCGTTGCGCCCGAGCGCGCGGCAGTGGTCGTGATCCGCGAGGAGCGACCCGATGCCGTGCGCCAACCCGCCGGGGTCAGCGTCGACCAGGAATCCGTTCACGTCGTGCCAAACGAATTCGCGCGGACCACCCGCGGTGGTCGCGACGACGGGCTTCCCCGCCGCCCAAGCCTCCAGCACGACGATCCCGAAGGGCTCGTTGCGGCTGGGTACCGCAACGATGTCGGACGCCTTCACCAGATCGACGTACTCCCGCCGGGGGAGGGCCCCGAGGAAGCGGATCGCGCCCGCGGCCCCGATCTCCTGCGCCCGACCCATGACTGCCGCCTTCTCGGGCCCCTCGCCCGCGATGATGAACTTGGCGCTGGGATAGCTCGCGAGCACCATCGGGACGGCCTCCACCAGCAAGTCCATGCCCTTCTGCGCCATCATCCGTCCGGAGGCGAAGATGGTCGGGTCGAGGGGGCCGATGGCATACCGCCCCTTGACCGGCCCTGGGTCGATGAAACCGTCGAACTGATGATAGGCGACGCCGTTCGGAACAACGTGGATCCGATCGTGCGGCACGCCGTAGATGCGCTGGAGCTCGGCCGCGAGGAACGCCGAGACGGCGATCACCAGCTTCGCCTCACGACAGCCCGAGGCCTCCGTGTCCCGCACCCACCGCGCCATCCCGTCGTGGAAGACGTTGCCGTCACGCCCGTACTCGGTGGAGTGCATGGTGAGGATCCCGGGCGTCCCCCAGCCATCGCGCACGTAGGCGAGGGTGTTGGCCGTGAGCCAGTCGTGGGCGTGGACGAGATCGAACGCCCCCACCAGGCGGGTCACCTCGTGGAAGCGGTGGACCATCGCCTTGCACATCAGGTCCATCATCACCACGAAATTCTCGTCCTGAGCATGGTCGATACGGTGGTAGTGGACCCCTTCGACTCGATCGTAGTCCGCTTGTCCCGGTCCGCGCCGAGTGACGACGTGCACCTCGTGCCCCCGCCGCTCGAGGCCCGCGGCGAGCTCCGTCACGTGGACCCCGAGCCCGCCGAGGAGGATGGAGTGCAGAGACTCCCAGGAGAAGAGCGCGATGCGCATGCCGGTGGTCCCTTCGTCGAACCGAGGAACGCCCGACCCCGACCACGGGGCGGGCGCGGAACGACGGGGCAACCTCGACACGGACGCAGCGCCGACGCAAGCCCCACCGGCAGCTCGGCACTCGAGGCGAGCCGCAGTGGCGGGGTTTGGCACGCCCAGACGCCTGGGGCGCCCCAATCCCCGGACCGCCACCCGGGCGCGGGGAGGCACGTTCCCCGCCGCCCATGGCGAAGCGCGTGCGTCGTGCTCGCTGCCCCTTGGTGGTACGCTGGTCGAGGAGGTCCATGGCCGACCCGTTGGACACCGCGAGAGCCGCCGGAACGGCCATAGCGATGGCCACGAATGCGGCCATCCTGCTGACGAACCCCGACCGGTACGCCCTGTGGGTCGAGCACGTCGGGGCCGAGGTGGCCCTCGTGCGTGTCGTGGACGCCATGAGCCGGCTCAGCGGCTGGATCCGGCGCTTCACCAGCGGTGGCTCAGACCCGGGCCACGCGTGGCTCGCGCTCGAGGGCCCCGTAGCGGCGATGCTGCGCGGAGTGGTGACCTGGGACGGCTCACCGCCACTGCCGACGTCTCTCTCCGGCGCCGCGGAGGGGGCGCTGCCGCTGTTCGGAGTCAATACGACGACGGGGGCCTTCGATCCCGCGGAGGCCCCCACCCTGCCGCTGCTGCGGGGCACCCTGGATCCAATGGCCGCGCTGGCGGACGAGGCGCTCCTGGACGAGCGGAGCGAGTTGCGCCTCGTGGTGCGGCGCATCGTGCAGCGCGCGCGGCTGCTCGACGCCGTGCTGGCCTTTCGCAGCGGCGAGGTCGTCCTGCGCGCCTCCGACGCGGTGCCCGCCCCCGAGCCCACCGCGCCGGCGCCGGATTTCGCCGACACCACTCCGCGCGTCGCTGACGTGCTCGAGCGGACGGACCTCTGCCTCGGCCTGTGCCTCGGCGACGGGCACGCTGCGATTCGACTGAGCGGCTCGCGGCTCCTCCTGGCGGCCTGGGCGCCGACGCGCGAACCCCTGGAGGTCCTCCGCGACGCCGCGCTCGGTCCGATGCTCGATCTGATGCTGCAGGGGCTCGAGGACCGCGTCGAGCGCGTCTCGGCGCCGCCCTGGACCTCCGAGCTAGCGCTGCCCGTGCGCCCGAGCCGGTGACCGGCCCTAGCGCGGCTATCGGTCTGATCGCCGCGAGGATCAACGACCCAGAACGCGAGCCAGGAGCAGATCCCGCCGAAGGCGCCCTGGGAAACGCCCCCTCGCCCCTGGCAACCAGTGGTGCCAAGGGGGGCGGTGGTCAGGGTGCCGACGCGGTAGGCGAACCGGTCGGTGCTCTAGGCCCGCGCCCCGCCCAGGACACCCCGCCGAGGACATGGAGCGCCGCGCCCCGGCGCCCGGCCGGGGCAGTATTCTGAGCGCGCCTGCGCTAAACTCGTCCATCGCGGACTGGGCACCTGATGGTCGCATCCAACTCGATCCTGATCGGCGGCACGCTGGCCGTGGGCGTCCTGCTGGGGATCGTCGCGCTGGGCGTCTCGCTCACCGTCGCCCGCCACCTAGACCGGCTCCGGGTCCAGCTCGACGACACCCGCGAGGCGCTCCTCTCCCGGCTCGCGGACACCCAGAAGCAGCGCACCGAGGCGATGCGGCTCGACGTCTTCGTCCGCGCCGTCGAGTCCGTCGAGGCCAGCACTCGCGCCCTCATCACCTTCTCCCAACTCATGGCGGAGCACGCGACGTCGGTGGTGTTCGACAGCGACGAAACCGGCTTCCGCCAAAGCGCGACTGACATCGTGACGCTGCGAACGCAGGCCGAGAAGGCCGGCCTCTTCCTGCCGCCTGAGCTCGACCGCCCGTACCAGCGCGCCTTCAAGACCGTCGTGGGGGTCGAGGTCGCCGCCGAGTCCGCGCTCCGACTGCCGGAGCGCGAGGCCCGCAAGGATCTCTGCCGTCCGGCGGTGGTCGCGATGGACCAGGAGGTCCTCACCTTCCTCAACACCTCACGGGTTTGGAAGAAGCGCAAGTGGTTCCAGGCGACGACCGGCGAGGAGGCCGCGCCCGAGGCCTTCGCGGACGCGACGAGCCCGGCGATCATGCGGCCGCGCGGCCTGCTCCGGGACGACGGCACCCCGGAGAGATGAGCCTGGGCGGTCACGCCACGCGCGACGCGGTCAGCCGATCTTGAGCTCCAGCCCCTCGCGCGCCCCGAAGACAACGAGCGTAGATCCAGCCGCGCGCGCCCTCGCGGTCGCTCGCTCCACCTTCGCCTCGACGTCCGCGTCGGTCTGGGTCGGATCGTGGTGAAAGAGCCCCAGCGTCTTTACCCCCGCCTGCAGGGCCAGATCCACCACCGTGTGGGCGCGAGCGTGGCCCCAGCCTTCACGGTAGTCGTCGTCGTTGTACTGCGCGTCCGCGATCAGTAGATCGGCGCCGGCGACGAAGTCCACGAGCGGGCTCGGCAGCCGACGCAGCGCAGCCGGTCGGGCGACGATGTCGTCACGGTTCTCCACGACGCGATCGAGCTCGCTGTCGGTGGCGTACACGACGTGGTTGCCGGACTTGATGAACGAGTACGCGAAGCTCCGCCCGGGGTGTACCTGCTCAAAGGCGCGCACGGTGACCCCCTCGATGGTGGTGTGACCCCCCTCCAAATTGCTCGGCACGATCCGCGATCCGAGATCCGAAAAGCTCACCGGGAAGTACTCGGACCGCATCTGCCCCATCAACAGGCGGTGGGCCCGGTCATCGTCGCGCGCTACGTCGTAGACCCGCAACGTCGTCGTCGGACGATACGCCGGGACGAAGAAGGGAAAGCCCTGGATGTGGTCCCAGTGGGTGTGACTGAACAGGAGGTGCGCATCCACCGGATCGTCGCCGCGGCGCAGGAGCGCGTCGCCGAGCTCCCGCATCCCCGTCCCTCCGTCGCAGATGAACAGGGCCCCGTCGATCCGGATCTCGACGCAGGAGGTGTTGCCGCCATAGCGACGGGTCGAGTGGCCCGGCGTCGGGATCGATCCGCGCGTCCCCCAGAATCGAACGAAGAACGTCACGCGTCGCCCTCCCGATAGATCAGCACGACGTCCCCGATCTGCAGGACGTCTCCATCACGCAGGACCGCGGAATGCACCCGTAGCCCGTTCAGGAACAGGCCGTTGACGCTATCGAGATCGACGCCGATGTAATCGGGGCCCTGACGTCGCAACGCGAAGTGCTGTCGAGAAATGAGGGTGCTCTCGATCGTGAGGTGCGCCTGGAGCGACCGCCCGACCACCATCTCGGGGAGGTCGAGCTTGACCTCCCGCGGCGCCCCGGGACCCTCGACCTGGACGAGCAGGAAGGGCTTGCGCGCAGCCTCGAACCGCGACGCGATCCCGCGATCGGCCATCGTCGTCGCCTCGGTGACGAGCCCATCGCGATAGGGACCTCGGGGACCGCCGGTTGACATGAGGTGCCCCCCACTCTACCACCGTTGTCCGTCGATCGGGACGCCGTGACCGCGTCTCGGAGCGTGCCCGCGGCGCGCCACGCGAGATGACCTCATGGCCAATCGAACGTTCGCGATCGGAGACCTCCACGGCGACCAGTCGGCGCTGTTCCGACTGCTCTCGTGCCTCCCGGCGCTGGACGCCGACGACACGCTGGTGTTCCTCGGCGACTACCTGGACCGAGGACCCGCCTCCGCCCAGGTCATCGCCTACGTCCGCGACCTCCCGCGGCGAGTCCCCGCCCGCGTGGTGATGCTCCGAGGCAACCACGAGGACGCCTGGCTCCGGGTCGTCGACCACGGCTGGGATCCCTTCGTGCTGCCCGTCGGGAACGGCTGCCTCGCGGCGTACCGCTCCTTCACGGGCGGCCCCCCGCCGCTGGAAGACGAACCCCCACGACCGGAGGAGCTGCTCGCGATGCAGCGAGGGGAGTTCCTACCGGAGGACATCGTCGAGTGGTTCCGCTCGCTGCCTTACTACTACGAGGATAGCCACGCGATTTACGTGCACGCGGGGCTACCGCGCGGGGACGGCGGCTTCGTCCACCCCCGAGACGTCGAGCCGTCATCCACGCTGCTCTGGTGCCGCGACGAGGACTTCTTCAGGAGCTACCGGGGCAAGCTCTGTGTCTTTGGACACACGAGGACGGAGTATCTGCCCGAGGAGCTCAGCGCCTACACGCCGGAGGACCCGACCGACCTCTGGGCAGGCGAGTGCTGCGTCGGTATCGACACCGGAGCCGGGACCGGCGGGTTCCTGACGGCCCTCGAATTGCCCGCCGGCCGCGTCTACGAGTCGCGCGCCTAGCCCGGTGAGCCGGCCTAAGCGTGAGCCGAGGTCAGACGGCGAGGGCATGGATCTCGGACCCGTCCGCCAGCACGGTGGAAAAGCCGCAGTCTCGGCCCGTAGGCCTGAGCAAGAGGGGGGCATTTGAAAACGGATTTCAACACGCTATAAGTACCGAGAACTCATGGTGCTCAACGAATCCCCCGTCGGGATCGCGAACCGGGTCGAACAGCTGAGAGGGGACGGATCATTTCGCCGCCGGCTGATGGAGCTTGGGCTCTTGCCCGGGACGACCGTGACGGTCGTGGGCCGCGCGCCCCTCGGCGGCCCCCTCGAGCTGCTTGTGCGCGGCTGCAGCCTGACCCTCGGGCGCGAGGAAGCCGGCGGGATCGAGGTGTCGAGCGCGCGCGTGTCCGAGGCGGCCCCTGCTCGTCACGCCCGCGCCCCTGCCCCCCCTGCTGCCGCCCGGCCACCCACCGCCGGTCCGCGCGGGTGGATCCGCGCATCGCTCCGCGGCCCACGGACTTCGACCTGAGCCGCTGAGCCGCGCTTCCCCCTCCGGAAGCCCCGACGATGGTCGAAACCCCCACCGCGTCGCCGGACTCGTCCGCCACCGGAGACTCCCCGCTCGTCTTGCTGGTCGGAAACCCCAACGTCGGCAAGACGGCGCTCTTCAATGCGCTCACGGGAGCCAATGCGCGCGTCGGCAACTACCCCGGCACCACGGTCGAGCGCCGTGAGGCCGCACTCGAGCTACCGGCCCCCGTGGGCTCGGTGCGGCTGGTCGATCTCCCGGGCGCCTACTCGCTCTCGGCGCGGTCAGCGGAGGAGCAGATCGCGATCGACGCAGCGCTCGGCCTGCACGGACACCCAGAGCCCCGACTGGTGGTGGTGGTGGTGGACGCGGGGCAGCTCGTCCGCAACCTCTACCTGGTGCTCCAACTGGTGGAGGCGCGCGTGCCGGTGGTCGTCGCACTCAACATGATCGACGAGGCGGGGGGCGATCCCCCGCGCGCGGCCGCGGTCGGGGCGCTGTTCGGCGTTCCCTGCGTGGCGACCGACGCCCGTCACGGCACGGGCGTCGCCGAGCTCCGCGCCGTCATCGGGCGCGCGGTGCGCGCCCCGACCCGCGGCGCGATCCGTGTCGCCTACCCCGCGGCGCTGGTGCGCGACGTGGACCGTGTCGCCGACGCGCTGCCCGCCGCCTGCCGTCGCGACGTCGAGCGCGACCGGGCGCTCGCGCTCTGGGCCCTCACCAGCATCGACGAGGGCGAAGCACTGGACGGCATCGACCCGGCGCTCCGAGAGCGGTGCCTCGCCGTGCGCGCCGCCGCGGTCGGTCGCGACCTCGACGCCGAGATCATCGCGACTCGCTACGCCCTCCTCGACGAGCAAGCGCCCCGGCTGTTCGGCGAGCACAGCCCGCACCCTGCGAAGCACGCGCTCACGGCCCGCCTCGATCGGGTCCTATTGCACCCCGTGCTCGGCTTCGCCATCTTCGTCGCTATCCTGCTGCTGCTCTTCCAGGCGCTGTTCTCCTGGAGCGAACCGGCGATCCGAGCCATCGAGACGGCGGTCACGGTCGCTCAGGCCGGAGCGGCCTCGGTGCTCCCGGCGTCGACGCTGCGCGACTTGCTGCTCGAGGGCGTGATCGGCGGCGTCGGCAACGTCCTGGTCTTCCTGCCGCAGATCCTGCTCCTCTTCCTCTTCCTCGGGCTGCTCGAGGACTCCGGCTACATGTCACGGGTCGCCTACCTCATGGACCGAATCATGAGGTTGTTCGGGCTGCACGGGCGCGCGTTCGTGCCCATGCTCTCCGGCCTGGCCTGCGCGGTGCCGGCGATCCTGGCAACGCGAACCCTGGAGCGCAGACGCGACCGCCTGCTGACGATGCTCGTGATTCCGCTGATGACCTGCTCGGGACGGCTCCCCGTCTACACGCTGGTGAGCAGCGCGCTCGTGCCGCCAACGCGGGTGGCTGGGGTGTTGCCGCTCCCGTCGCTGGTGCTCCTCGGCATGTACGTCTTCTCACTCGGGCTCACCGTCTTGGCAGCGGGCGTGCTCGGGCACACCGCGCTCCCCGGCCGACGCGTCCCCCTGGTCCTCGAGCTGCCGCCGTACCGGTGGCCGCGGCTCCCCGTGACGCTGCGGGGCGTGCTCGAGCGCGCCACCCTGTTCCTCAGGGCTGCGGGGACGGTCATCCTCGTCGCCACGGTTCTGCTCTGGGGGCTGCTCTCCTTCCCACGCGGCGCGGCGCGGCCCATGGAACTGGGGGCGCCGACGGCAACCGCGGTCGCCACCGTGGCGCCGGCGAACGGAGCAACCGCCATCGAGCACAGCTTCGCTGGCCGGCTCGGCCACGCCCTCGAGCCGGCGCTGGAGCCGCTCGGCTTCGATTGGAAGATCGGGGTAGGACTGCTCGGCTCCTTCGCCGCCCGAGAAGTCTTCGTCTCGACGATGGCGCTCGTTCACGGCATCGGCGCCGAGGGTGCCGATGGCACTGGGACGCCGCTCCGCGACCGGATCCGGGCCGAGCGGCTCCCGGACGGGAGCCCCCGCTACACCGCGCTCACGGGACTTTCGCTGCTTGTGTTCATGGCGCTGGCCTGCCAGTGCACGAGCACGCTGGCCGTCGTCCGCCACGAAACCCGCTCCTGGCGCTGGCCACTCTTTCTCTTCGGCTACACGACGACCCTCGCGTGGGTCGCGAGCTTCGTCGTCTACCAGGGGGGCCGAGCGCTCGGGCTCTGAGCCGCGGCGCGAACGTCGATCGGATCCCGCCGACGAACGGCCCCGGCGAGTCCTGCCGGGCCTGTGCGCTTGGTCGCTCGCGCGACGACCGCGATCGCGGGGAGAACACTGCGTCGCCGCCGGATCGCGCTTGCCGGCGGCGCGGCCCCCGGTGATCGGCGTCGGGTCGGCCGGGTCCCGGGCAAAACGGTCATGGCGCTTCGATGCTAGCGCAAACAGCTACGTTTCCCGCCACCGAAGCGGTACCCTGCGCGGGCCATGACCGGCGACCCACCACGCTCAGCCCCCAGCGCACCCCGTCCACCTGCGACGGAGCCGAGCCGACCGCGCCACGCCGCGACGGCAGCGCCAGCGGCGCGGGCGGCCGGTCGCTTCGCTGGTCAGCGCGTTTCCCTTGCGGTGACGGGGAGCATCGCGGCCTACAAGGCCGCGGCGATCGCGCGCTTGTTGATGAAGGAGGGCGCCTCCGTCCAGGTCCTGATGACCCGCGCCGCACTCGAGTTCGTCGGACCCGCCACCTTCGCCGGCATCACTGGCCACGCCCCGATCACCGACCTCTTCGCCGTGGATCGGGGTGGTGAGTCGCACGTGGAGGTCGCCCAGTCGAGTCAGCTCATCATCGTCGCCCCAGCGACCGCCGACACGCTGGCGCGACTGGCGGCAGGGCGTGCGGACGACGCCGTCAGTGCGGTGGTCCTCTGTGCCACCTGCCCGGTGCTGATCGCCCCGGCGATGCACCCCGAGATGTGGGCCAACGCCGCCACCCGGCGCAACGTGGAGACGCTCGCGAGCGATCCGCGCTTGGGGCTGGTCGGGCCGCAGCTGGGCGAGGTGGCGTCCGGCGACCAGGGCATGGGGCGCATGGCAGAGCCTGAGGAGATCGTCGCCCACTCCGCTCGCCACCTGGTGCGAGGCGACCTCGCTGGACGCCACCTGGTCGTGACCGCGGGACCAACGCTGGAGGATCTGGATCCGGTCCGCTACATCTCCAACCGATCGTCGGGGAAAATGGGCTTCGCGCTCGCCGAGCGAGCGGCCACCCGGGGAGCCCGGGTGACGCTGATCTCGGGCCCCGTCTCGCTCAAGACCCCACATGGCGCGGTTCGCGTCGACGTCCGAAGCGCCGTCGCCATGCGCAGTGCGCTCTGGCAGGCGCTCGGGCCCGACCTCGGCAATGCCGACGCGCTGGTGATGGTGGCCGCGGTCGCCGACTACCGTCCGGCTGAAACCCACTCCTCCAAGATCAGGCGGCAAAACCAGGGACTCACCCTCGAGCTGGTCCCCAACCCGGACATCCTCGCCGAGGTGGGTCAGGCGCGACGGACCCGCCGTCCACTGCTCGTCGGGTTTGCGCTCGAGACCGACTCGGACGAGCGGGTGCTCGCTGCTGCCCGGCAGAAGCTCGAGTACAAGCGCGTGGACCTCGTGGTGGCCAACCACGCGGGGGACGCGCTGGAACGTGACGACAACCGCGCGAGCCTGGTCACCGCGACCCACCAGGAACCGCTATTGGGGATCTCGAAGGCCGCGCTGGCCGATCGCATCCTCGACTGGATCGCGCAGCGTCTGCTCTCGGAGCCGTGATGCCGCTGCTGCTCCTGGCCGTCCTGGTGAGCGCAGCCGCGACCGCGCTCGCCTTTTCCCCGCTCTGCGCCGGGCGGGCCCTGGTGTGGGGCGTCGTCATTGGCGCGCACGCCGGCCTCGCCGGCTTCGCCGTGTGGCGGATGCACCGGGACGAGACGCTGTCCGAACGCCTCACGCCGCGGGGCGGAGACTTCACCATCGGCGTCCTGGCCGCGGCGGCGCTACTGATCGGGTCCTGGGCGCTGCGTGCCCAGCTCGTGCCCCCAGGGTCGGTCACGGCGGGCTGGATCGCACGCATCTACCTCGTGATCGGGGATCCCAACGCGGTGCAGCGGTCGCTGTGGCTCACGCTCTCGGTGCTCGCCGCCGCCGGGCTGGTGGAGCTGACGTGGCGCGGGCTCGTGCAGGATTTACTGGAGGCAAGGCTGGGCAGGCGGTGGGGCTGGCTCGCCACGGCTGGAGTGTTCACCCTCGCCGCCACACCGTCCGTCGTGCTCCTGGCCGACACCGCGGCAGGACCCAACCCGCTGTTCACGCTCACCGCTGGCGCGTGCGGGCTAACCTGGGGCTTCCTCACGCGCGCTTCCGGCCGCCTGTGGCCCGCCATGTTCTCGCACATGACGTTCCTCTACTTCACGGCGGTGCAGTTCCGCGTCCCCGGGATCACCCCGCCTGGACTGTGAGCGCGGGCGGCCCCGCGCGGCCGATCAGTCGCCGGCGATCCGCTGCAGTTCCTCGTCCGAAACGTCGAAATCAGCATAGACGTTCTGGACGTCATCGTGCTCGTCGAGCGTGTCGACCAGGTTCAGACAGACCTCTGCATCGCGACCGCTCAGCGGCTTCTTGACCTTCGGCACGTAAGCGACCTTGCTGTCCTGGATGGGCAGCTTCGCGCCCTCCAGCGCCCGGAGGACAGCGTCGAACTGCTCCATCGGCGTGTACACGACCCAGACCTCGCCCTCGTCCCGGTAGTCCTCCGCTCCCGCCTCGACGGCGGCTTCCATCAGCGCTTCCTCGGTCACGCTGGACCGATCGAGGGTGATGGTGCCGAGGCGATCGAAGGCCCACCCCGCCGTCCCGCTCTGACCGAGGACGCCGTTGTGGCGCTCGAAGACCTTGCGGAGCTCGGCGACGGTCCGGTTACGGTTGTCGGTCATGCTCTCGACCATGATGAGCGTGCCGCCCGGCCCAGTCCCCTCGTAGACAACCTCGTCGTAGGTCGCCCCGTCGATCTCGCCGGTGCCGCGCTGGATCGCGCGCTTGATGCTGTCGGCGGACATCTGCTGCGCCTTGGCGTCCGCGACGGCCTTGCGCAGGCGCGGGTTGCCGTTGACGTCACCCCCGCCCATACGAGCGGCCGTGGTCAGCTCGCGGATGAGCTTGGTGAAGACCTTGCCGCGTGCCGCATCCAGCGCGCCCTTCTTCCGCTTGATCGTTGCCCACTTGGAATGGCCGCTCATGATGCGCTCTCCTCGGCCGGGCGCCCCCCCCGCCGTCCACGCCTGCGATCGGAGGCCTGGACCGGGGGCCTGAGGCGTCTCGGTCGCGGGCTCCTACCACCGCGATCGCCGCCGGCGCAATGATGTCCCGCCGGGCCGGCTGAATTTTCCGCCACCGGGACGTTCTTCCCGCAAATATTCGAATTAGCGCGATTTACCCCGACCGTCGGCGCAGGCCGGCCAGCTATCCAGGATGGGGCCCGCCATCCCGCCCCACCGGAGAGTCGCCATCGGCTCCCCAGTCGAACTGCCGAACGACACAGCCTTCACCCGACAAAAGCTGCCGTGGCCGCAAAACCAGTTTGCAGAGGTAGAGAAATGCGCCACATCCTCCTACGTGTTGGCGCGACGCGGGCTGCCTTCCGACACGGGGACGATGGCGGAGCTGCGCGAGGCGGCGGTGTCGGCCCTCGGCGCGGGTCGGGTGGAGTCCGCCCTGCAGAGCTACCGCGAGCTCGAGCGCCAGGACGATGCTGTGCCGGTCTGGTCACTGCGCGTCGCCGAGTGCTATCGCCGCCTCGGGCGCCTGGAGGGCGAGCTCTCCGCCTTGATGCGCGCCGCGTACCGCTACGAGCGTCGCGGCTTCCTGAACGAGGCGCTAGCGCTGTGGTCGCGCATCTCGACGCGGGATCCTGCCGACGAGACGGCTCGCCTCGCCGTGGCGCGCCTGGACCACTGCTGTGATCGCGGCCTCGATCGGCTCCGCTCGTCGCTCCCGCCCGCCTCGGAGCCCCCGCGCTCCGCGTCGGCGGGGATGCTCCGAAGCGGGGTCGTTCCGGCGGTGGGCGTGGCGGTGCCGTCGATCCCACGGGAGCCGCGCGTCCCCGACTTCGAGCTGCCCGAGCCCGCCGGTGCGGCGGCGCCGAGCGGGGACGAGCGACCGCGCGCCGACGGCCAGGCCGCCCCCGAGGCACCGCCTCGAGCCGGTCATCTCGACCCCAACGCGAGCCCGTCCGCGGCTCCCGCCGGCCCCGACGCGCGCGCCACCGAGCCCCGGACGCCACCGAGCTCCGCGCGGCTGCGCCGCTCGGTGCTGGTCCCGCCCCGGCCCGTCGCCGGCGCGCTGCCGGTAGGCCTGGCGACGCGGCGAACACCCCCGATGCCCCTCGCCGCGCCGGCACCGCACGACGAGCAACTCCCCGCGATCACCCCCACTCCGATCATCGGGATCGGCAACGTCGCACCGACCCCGTCCCGTCGCGCGGCCACGGTGGCGATCAACCCGCCTCCCGCGGGAGCGCCAGCGCCACGCGGCGGGTCGAGCGCCCGCGCCGGCGGTGACGGGGCGACGCCCTCGATCCTGCCCGCGCGCATCATCGCCGTGGACGCCGGTGCGGACGAGGCGACCGCCACGATCGAGTACCTCGAGCCCGAGCTCTGCCCATTCCTCGAGGACATCGACGCGGGTTGGTGAGCCTCGCCGACGCCACGACCGCCCCGCTACCAGGCAAGCCCGGTGTAGGGACAGCGTGTCGCATGGGCCTCGAGGTCCGCGCACTGGGCGTCGGCCGCACCCGGCAGGCAGTCGATCCACTCGAAACCGTCCAGACTCGACTCGCACCCGCAGCCGCACGCATTGGTGCATGGGGGGGTGGCCTCGACGCAAACGTGACGGGGCGATGACCTGCGCGGACATCGCGGAGCCGGCCCGGCACGTCCTGCACGGGGTGACCGACCACGACACACAGGATGAGTCGCGACGACCCGCGGGAACCCCCGAGCAGCCGTCGCTCCCGCTGCGCACCCGCCCGCCGGAGCTCACCATGTACGCGTTGGCGCGCAAGTGGGCCGCGCGAAACCCGGGGGCTGTGCGGATCCTCCGGCACCGGGAGCTCGACCGCCTCTTCTCCGCCGCGGCGACGCGCCCCTTCACCCTGCGCGCGTTGGACCCCTTCCTCAAGTACCAGCGACAGAGCGTCGGCTTCGTCTGGAGCTTCTTAACTCACCGCGATCCGCAGCACCGCCACGTCCACGGCGAGCCGACCATCGAGGCGGTGCGGGAGCGCCCGCGTCAACTGGCCCGGACGACACTTCACTCACCTTGAGCCACACGCCTGCGCCAAGCTCGGCGCCTACGCCGAGGCGGCAAGCCACCGACACGGATCGAAGGAGCTGGCAGCGCTGCTCCTCGGACCGGTCGACGAGCCCAGACGCTGCACCGACGTCTTCTTGCTGCGAAACCAGCTCGTCTCCGCAGCCTCCTTCGACTGCAGCGCGAGGGACGTGCAGCGCGCCATCAGTGAGGCCCTCGACGGCACCGGGTTGGAGCCACTGGGCCTCGCCCATCTGCACCCGCCGCACGCGTTTCTCTGCCACAGCTCCACGGACGACGAGTGGATCTCCGAGAAGCTCGCGCCGCAGCTCGCGGCGCTACCCCGTTACGAACGGCGGTGGTCACGGGCGATCGTGCCCGCCCACGACGGCGCCGGCTCCGTGATCACCCTGGACGACGCGGGCCTCGTCCGCGTGCGCTGCCCGGACGTCGAGCTCGCCACGGCGGTCGTGGAAGCGGTCCAGACGCACGACCGCGTCTTCAGCGTCGTCTTCCAGGTCGACCACGGCTGGCTCCGCTTCTATGCGCTCGAGCTCGCGTTCACCCACGACCCGGTCCCCGTCGAGGGAGGCGAGGTGCGCCTCCTGAGCTCGGTCACCGCGGCAGAACCCGTAGTCGTCGTGGAAACGACCGAGCCGGAGCCGCTCGACCTCGGGCGCATCGACGAGGAGGTGCGACGGTACGTCTCGACGTACTGGGGCGGCCGCGGTCACGACGAGGAGAACGATGACCTCGACGACGGCTGGTCCCCACCCCAGCCGCACCGCGGCTCCCCGCGCGCCCACCGACCCGCGCGACCGTTGCCCGCGGGGGCGCCGACCCCCCGACTGCTCGAGCGGGCTCTCGTGGACGTGCGACGCGCGCTCGAGAATGGCGAGCCTGCCGTGGTCCGCGAGCGCCTCACGACGATCGCGGAGCTGATCACCGAGACGGCCCGCTTGGTGCGTTCGCCGGGCCGCACCTCCCAGCGAGGCTCGTCGTGACCGACACCCGCTACTCCCGCCAGGTCATCGCGCCCGGCTTCCAGCAAGCGGCGCTCCAGCGCCGCCTGGTGTGCCTGAGCGCGGGACCGCGGGATCCGATCCTAGACCACCTCGCGCTGGTGGCCGGTGCCCTGGGCGTGACCCGACAGACGCTCGCGCTCCCGCACCCCAGGAGCGCACCCCCTCCAACGTCCTGACCAACCTGTTCGCGGGCGTCCTCTCCGCCCGCGCCCTCGCGAGCTTCCTCACCTCCGGCGCGGTCCCACAAGCCCAACACGTCGTCAACTGGATGCTACCCGAGCGCCTGCACCGGGGCCCCGAGCTCCCCGGGTGCGGCTGTTGGGCACCCGCGCGGAGGTCAGCGTGACCGGGCGCCCCGTGGCCTGGGTGGAGGTCCACGAAACGCGGCGGTCGCTCGAGGCGTCCGGCTCCGTCACTCTCCCCGGCGGGGCGCGGGGCTTCGCCTCGCCGCGATGACGCTGCGGTGTCCGACCTGCGGGGTCGTTGCCTGCTCGCACTGCGCCGCGGCGACGCAGTGCACGCGGTGCGGAGAGGCGCTGGATGGAAGCGATGCGTGAGCGCGGGGCTCGCACGGCATCTGGCTCGATCGGTGCGAGCTCCCGGCGCTCGACGGGGCCTTCCCCATCGGGATCCGCTTGACGGAGCTCGGCACGGTGATCGCGGTAGAGGGACGCCCCCGGTCGCTCCTGGCCGATTCGCGGTTCGAACCCGCCTGCCGCCCGCCGCTGCGTCATTTCGGGCCCCGCTTCGCCGCCGGCGCGGGCCACGGCCCGGACCCGGGACGCTACTTCGTCTTGGGGCTGCTGGAGCTCGCCCGCCTGGACGCGACGCTGGACGGCGTGCGCCGCTTCATGCCGAGGCAGGGCGACGACCCAGCGACCATCAAAGGGAAGGGCGAGCTGGTGCTGAACGCGGTCACCGCGCTCCGAGGCTCCCTGAAGGAGAAGCTCGCCGAGGCAGCCTGGAGGCCGCTGCGAGAGCTGGCAGCGCTCCAGGCGGCGGGGCGCGTTGCCGAGGGAACGGAGGGGAAGGCGCTCGAGCAGGCCTTCCTCGAGCGGATCCGGCGAGGCCCCCTGCGCGGCGAGATCGCGCCCTACCGGGGCATCACGCTGAGCCTGGAGCCCGGTGGGAGCCTCCGTGCCGTCGTCGCGCTGCCCGAGCACTTCGCCGAGACGGCGGTCGAGCCCGACGACCAGGGACGCCGCTACGTCCGGTGGCCAGCCTCGACCGCCGGCTTCGAGCTGCCGCTCCACGGTCGTACCAGCCTCCGGCCGACGCTGCTCACCTGGGACCCGGCCTATCAGCGCCACCCGACCGTGCGCTGGGAGGCCACTAGCGGGCGGGTGTGCATCGCGACCTCGGCTCAGGTCGTCGCCGACGAGCTCGACTCCCGTGGCATGGGCGACGCGGGGCTGCTCCTCGCGGAGACGTTGCTCACCCTGCGCAACGGCGTGCTCTACGGCGTGCTCCCCGGGGAGCGCTGCTACCACCCCTACGGCGAGTCGATCCCACGCGGCCAGGTCGGATCCTGCTCGGCGGCGGACGCGCGTCGCCTGGCGCAGGAGCGCGGGATCGAGATCGTGCGCTGGCCGGCGTGATCGAAACCGGGACGACGGAGCCCGAGGTGACGGACCCCGGCGAGGCGTCGCCGGGCTCAGGCGCTGGCGCCATCCCCTCCCGCGTCGGGGGGGAACGGCCAGGTCGGGGTGGGGAAGCCCTCCGCCGGCCGCGCAATGAGAAAGCCCTGGAAGAGGTCGCACCCAACGCGCATCAGCTCGCCGAGTTCCTCGACGGTTTCGACCCCCTCCGCGACCACCTGGACGCCGAGGTCGTGGCAGAGCTGGACGATGCGCTCCAGGATGTGCGCCTTGCGTCGGTCCCGATCGACGCCACGCACCAGGGACATGTCGATCTTGACGATGTCCGGCTCGAGCTGGGCGAACGAGGTGAGCCCCGCGTAGCCCGCCCCGAGATCATCGACGGCGACCCGACACCCGCGCTTGCGCAGCGCGGCCACGAGTGAGCGCGGATCGGGCAGGTGATCTAGCGTCTCGCGCTCGGTCACCTCGAGGACCACGTGGGCCCCGTGCACCTCTAGCAGCGCCCGGTCGGCCAGGAGCGCCGGATCGCCGAGATCGCTCGGGTGCAGGTTGACGAAGCACACGGTTCCGTCGGGGATCCGCTCGAGGTCCGCCGCCACGAGCGCGCGCGTGCGGCGCCCGACGTCGCCGAGCCGCCCGAGCCGCTCCGCCGCCGAGAGAACCGCCCCCGGGTGCGGCAGGGTGGGCTCGGACGAGCGCATCAGCGCCTCGTAGCCGAAGGTCGCCCCGTCGCGTCCCACGATGGGCTGATACGCGATCCAGAGCGACTCGAGGGTCTGGGTCAGGGCGACGTCGAGTCCGAGCAGGTCACCAGGCTCCATGGAAGAGCGCCCCGCGCCGGCCTGTGCCTCGCGCTTCAGGCGCGCCAGCCGCGAAACCGCCGCTGCCCGCGCGACGGTCGCCCGCAGCGTGGTCGCGGCGTCGACCTTGTTGAGGTAATCGAAGGCGCCGAGGCGGAGGGCCTCCACAGCCGATTCGACCTCGGGCCGCCCCGTCACGATGACACAAGAGGCGTCCAGGTTCCGCTCGCGAACGGCGCGGAGAACGGCCAGACCGCTGGTCTCCGGCATCACGACATCCACGATCACCACGTCGAACTCGATCTCGGTGAGGGCTTCAATCGCAGCATTCGCATCGCCGGCCGCGACGACGGACGCGCCGGAGAACGCGAGCAGGCGCTCGAACGCGTCGCGCACCATCCCCTCGTCGTCGACGAGCAGAACACTCACCCCAGCGAGCATGGGGACCGTGACGGTCTCCGGTCCTTCCGCTGCCATGACTCCCCCCTAATACTTCGCCAGAACGTGGCCGCGCAATCGTGAGCCGGCCACGCCCAGCGCACCAAGGCGACAGGCCGACTGGGACCGGTCACGGATCGGGAGCCGCCACCGGGGCGGCGCGCTCCGTGGCCGGCGTCCGACCACCTGCAGCGGCTGCTCCCGAGCGAAGCGGCTGGCCCGCTCCACCACCGCCTCGGAGCGCCCGACCACAACGCTCCCGCGCGGAGAATCCCACCGTTGACCCCCCTTCCGAGAGGCTCGATCCAGCGGCGCGGCCAGCAACAACTGGCCGCGCCCGCTGTGCATTGAGCGAGAGCGCGTCGCTCAGGGACCGGTCGGGCCAGTGCCGCCAGTCGGGCCAGTGCCGCCGGTGGGGCCGGTGGGGCCGGTCGGGCCGGTGGGGCCGGTGGGGCCGGTCGGGCCGGTGGGGCCAGTCGGACCGGTGGGGCCAGTCGGGCCCGTACCGCCGGTGCCCACGGGACCGGTGCCGCCGGTCGCCGCGCCACCCGTGGTCGTGCCACCGGTGGGGCCACCGCCAGTGGTCGCTGCACCGCCGGTGGTCTCCGCACCACCGGTCGTCGCGGCGCCACCGGTTCCAGTGGCGCCCCCAGAACCAGGCTGTCCGCCGGTGCCCTCATCGGGCGAGTCGGATTCGAAGCAGCCCGACGTGGTCAGGGCCAGCGCCACCAGCGCAGAACTCACGTGGATACTTCTATTTTTCACGATGAAAGACCTCTCTAGTCCCGGGTACCGGGCCGAATAACGCCCCGATGCGGCTATTGACCTGCTCGTGGCGGAACGACCCGACACGGGCAGAAGGTTTTGACTGTGTGCAACCTAGGTAACCGAAGCGAGGCCGCGGCAGACACGCCTGCCGCCGGTCGCCGCGGGACCTGGGGCTGATCGTTACCACGATCAGGCAGGCCCGGCCGCACAAATACATCCTTTCGGACCGATTGCCCAGACCCGGCGACGCCGTCACCGTCACTCCGCCCGCACCCTGTGCCCAGTGGGACACTCGCCCGGAGCAGCACACGCTCGGGATAGCACCGCCCCAGCGCTCCGTTTGCTGCGCTCCGCGCTGACGCCCCTCGCGGATCCGCGGCATCCGCCCGGGGTGATGAGGCAGCGCTCGTTGAATGATTTTGAGAAGCGTTCATGAGAGGTCGACTGGGATCAACTCGACGAGGCGTCGAGCAACGCGTGACTCGATCGGGTCCCGACACGCGATCCTCCCCTGCTCTCGTTGACCCACCCCATCGGCCAAGCTAGACCTGCGGAGTGTCGGTCGTAGCGCCGCGGTGAGGTTCGCGCGGGCCGAACACCACGGCGACTGGACGGCGGCGACACGGTCCGATCGGCCCGCCGAGGCGTCGGACGGGCGCGGACGATCGGTGGCGAGCACGTGGAGCGGGAAGTGAGCGGGGGAGGCGCCCGTGAAGAGGTCGAGAGGGGGTCCAGGGCGGCTCGGCGCGGGCCCTATCGTGCCAGCACCGTTCGACGACGCCGAGGGAGGGCGGCTCGTGGAGCCCGTCTCCGGGGGAGACTTGGCGTGATCGCCCGCAACCCCGAGCGACGGAGCCCGCCCCGGTGATCCGCCCCATCGATCGCCACTGCGAACGCTTTTAGCGGAAAGATCCTACAAGAACAGAAAGGTCTTGTGGTTTACCGCGAGAATCCCGTCAACTCGGCCTGGGGTCGCCGATCACGGAGCGCTTCCCTGGGAATCGCTCCCTCAGAGCAGGAATCAGCAGTCATGAGAAGCCTATCCCACCTGATCGGTTTGTTTGGTCTTTCCTTCGTGGCGCTTGCCTGTGGTGACGAAGGCGGCACGCCTGACCCCGGGGGCACGTCTGCAGGCGGGGCCAGTGGTGGGGCGCTGACCGGCGGGATGCCGGCGACGGGTGCCATGCCCGGCACCGGCGGTACGCCAGCCACCGGCGGCGCGGGCGGCACGGTGACCGGCGGCGTCGGACCGACGGGCGGGCTGGGAGCGACGGGCGGAGTCGGGGGTACCGGCACTGGCGGTGTCTCGCCCATGGGCGGGACCGGTGGCGTCACTCCCACGGGCGGCGTCGGGCCCACTGGCGGTGTCTCCCCGACCGGCGGCGTCTCGCCCACGGGCGGCGTCTCGCCCACCGGCGGCGTCTCGCCCACCGGCGGCGTCTCGCCCACCGGCGGCGTCTCGCCCACCG
>CAYZQO010000032.1:37688-43448 GCA_964480725.1 uncultured Polyangiaceae bacterium
GCGGTGACCCCAGCACCGGCGGTGACCCCAGCACCGGCGGCGACCCCGGCACCGGCGGCACACCTCCGGTGGACGAGCCGGAGTTCGTCACCTCGGCGCAGGGCGCCTACTGGCAGGAGGGGACGCTCACCGCGGCGAGCGGGAACGCGGACGTCACTGTATCCAGCACTCGGCGCCAGCTCTGGAAGGGGTTTGGGGGCACCTTCAACGAGAAGGGCTGGGAGCAGCTGCTGCTGCTCAGCGAGCAGAAGCGGTCCGAGGTGATGCAGCTCTTGTTCGGGCAGGATGGCTGCCGCTTCACCTACGGCCGGATCCCCATCGGCGCCAGCGACTACGGCCTCAGCCGCTACACGCTCGCCGAGACGGCCAACGACTTCGAGATGAACAGCTTCTCGATCGACCGCGACCGGAACCACCTCATCCCGTACATCAAGGCGGCGCAGGCGGTGAAGAACGACATCATCTTCTGGGGCAGCCCCTGGACGCCGCCGCCGTGGATGAAGGACAACAACGCCTACGATCGCGGGTTCATGAAGTCGGACGCGCAGACCCTCGGCGCGCACGCCCTCTACCTGGCTCGGTTCGTCGAGGAGTACGCGACCGAGGGCATCCCGATCGCCTTCGTCATGCCGCAGAACGAGGCCGGATACCCGCAGGATTACCCGTCCTGCGAGTGGACCTCGTCGGTGATGGTTGACTACATCGGTAACCACCTCGGGCCGCTCTTCCAGGAGCGCGGCGTCCCCGCGGGGATCTGGGCGGGCACCTACTCCAATCCCACCAACGACAACACGATCGGCAACGCGGTGATGTCGAACTCGACCGCCGCCGGCTACATCGACGGCATCGGCCTGCAGTGGGGCATGCGGGAGCATGCCTCCACCTACGTCGGCAGCTACGCCAGTCGCGTGGACAACAACATCATGCAGACCGAGCACCAGTGCGGGAACTACCCGTGGGAGGGGGGGTACCAGCAGACGGCCCCGAACGATCACGCCTACGGGGTGGAGAGCTGGGGCCTTATGAGGGACTGGATCAAGGCCGGGGTCAACTCGTACCTCGCCTGGAACATGGTGCTCGACTCGGGGGGGCGGAGCCTGGACACGGTGCGCCCCTGGGCCCAGAACGCGCTGATCACTGTCAGCGGGTCGGACTACAAGCTCACGCCCTACTTCCATGTCTTCCGGCACTTCGCGAACTTCGTCGATCCGGGCGCGCATCGGGTCGACACGAGCGGGAGCTTCAGCGACGTCCTGGCGTTCGAGAACCCCGACGGGAGCGTGGTCGCGGTCCTCTACAACAGCGGCGGCTCCGCGCGGCAGACGACCCTCACCGCGGCGGGCACCACGGTCAGCTTCAGCATCCCGGCCAGCGGCTGGGCGACCGTGAACCTGCAGTAGCCGGCGCACGGCCATCGAGGCGACCCACCGGGCCGCGCGCTCCAAGGCGCGCGGCCCGCGCCTTTTTCTGGACCCAGAGGGCACCAGGCCGCCGGCGACGCGATAGACTCGCCCCGCCGGCACGACCCCGCCCAGGGGACGGGCCGAGCCGGCCCCGGTGCCCGCCGCTGGGGCCGCCCGAGGACCCCAAGACCCGAGCCCGATGCCCCGGCCACGCACCAACATCTGCCTGTCGATGATCGTCAAGAACGAGGTGGCGGTCCTCCCGCGCCTGTTCCGGTCGGTGAAGGACTACATCGACTACTTCGTTATCGTCGACACCGGCTCCACCGACGACACCATCGCGCTCATCCACCGCGAGATGGCGGCGTACGGCATCGAGGGCGAGGTGCACGAGCGCGAGTGGATCAACTTTGGCGTCAACCGCCAGCAGGCGCTCGAGCTAGCGCTGGCCGCGAACCGCTGCGACTGGCTGCTCTTCATCGACGCGGACGAGGAGCTCGGCGTCGCCGACCCGCGATTTTACGAGAAGCTCGCACCGGGCATGAGCTACGTCCTCGAGAAGCACCACGATCACCTGCGGTACGCGGTGCCCCACCTCGTCAACGTGCGCTCGACCCGCTGGAGGTGGGAGGGGCCGGTGCACAACTACCTCGTGACCGTCGAGGGGGCCGGCGAGCGCCGGCGGCTCGAGGACGTGTGGATCGTCTATCACTCGGGCGAAGGGGCCAAATCCCATGGCCTGACCCAGGAGCAGAAGTACCTCCGCGACGCCCGGCTTCTCGAGCAGCACCTGGTGGAGCACCCGGACCACCCCCGCAGCCAATTCTACCTCGGGCAGTCGTACAAGCACGCTGGCTGGTTCGAGCAGGCCCAGGCGGCGTACCGCAAGCGCGCGGCGTTGGGCGGGTGGGAGGAGGAGCGGTTCATGGCGCAGCTCGAGGTGGGGCGCCTCGCGATCCTGCTCGACCAGCCCGAGGCGACGGTGCTGCACGAGCTGCTGGCCGCCTTCGAGCTGCGCCCCGCGCGCGCCGAGCCGCTCCACGAGCTGGCCCGCTACTTCCGCGCGCGGAAGCGTTACGCGAAGGCCTACCTCTTCGCCCGAGCCGGGATGGGGATACCCAGACCGAATGACCACCTCTTCATCGACCAGGACGTCTACGACTGGCGACTCTGCGACGAGGTCGGCATCTCGGCGTACTACGTCGGGCGGTACGCAGAGGCGAAGGCGGCGTGCGAGGCCGTCCTCGCGCGCGCGGCGCAGGGGCTCGCCGTCCCAGCCCAGGACGTGAGCCGCATACGCGATAACGTCGCCTACTCCGATCGCAAGCTGGCCGAGCCAAGCGCCCCTCCCGTGGCGAGCGGGGGCACCAGCTCCGGGTGAGCGCCCCGGGCGAGAGGGGCGGGCGCCGCCCCCCTGCCCGCCCCGATCCCCGCCACCGACGGGCGGCATGATCGTATCGGCGCGCCGGCGTTCGTTCATCAGTACGGAGTGGGTTCGCGGACATGGGATCCTCTCGCGCCAGCGGCGCTGTAAATTTTGAGACGCGCAGGCGGTGACGTCCGGACCACCACGCCGCGACCTACGCGCGTTCTCTTCTTCGGCTATACTCAAGCCGGCTCGCGGCGGAGCCCGCGGCGTCGGAACGTCGCCGCGGCACCACCGAAGGAGCCGCCGAGAATTACCGCCGCCTCCCGCCGTCACGGCCGCGGCGGTCGCCGCTTTGGAGAAACTAATGATCACGCTCAGACTGACCCGCTTCGGTACTTGCCTTGCGATGCTGTTCACGCTCACGCACTGCGGCGGCGACGAGGGACCGCTGCCGATCGGAGGCACGGGCGGCGGTGGCCCGGTGACGGGCGGGGCGACCACGGGCGGGACGACCACGGGCGGAGCGACCACGGGCGGAGCGACCACGGGCGGGGCGACCACGGGCGGGGCGACCACGGGTGGCACCTCGGGGAGCGGCGGCAGCGGCCCCACCGGCGGCGTCTCACCCACGGGCGGCGTCGCTCACACCGGCGGCGTCACACCCACGGGCGGCGTCACGCCCACGGGCGGCGTCGCGCCCACGGGCGGCGTCGCGCCCACGGGCGGCGTCGCGCCCACGGGCGGCGTCACGCCCACCGGTGGCGTCGCCCCCACCGGCGGCGTCGCCCCCACCGGTGGCGTCGCCCCCACCGGCGGCGTCGCCCCCACCGGCGGCGTCGCCCCCACCGGCGGCGACCCGAGCACCGGCGGCGACCCGGGCACCGGCGGCGTCGCGACCTGTGGCCCCGCCGGGGATCCCGTACCTCCCCTGGCCGCCCCGGGCGACTCCACCAGCACCCACAGCGACTACCTGAACCTGGGTGAGATCCGCTTGCTCAACAACGCCTGGGGCTCCGACGAACGCGGCTGCGACACGCCGCTGACCGTCTCCGTCAACGCGGACGGCTCGCTCGGCTGGACCATCAACCGGGGCACCTGCGGCGGCGAGCACGAGCAGCCCGACTTCCCCGAGCTCGAGTTCGGGATGCACCCGTTCGGCATCGGCGACGCGCTGGTGACCTCCCCGGAGTGCAGCTCCACCAGCCTGCTGCCGCTGCAGATCAAGGACATCACCAGCGCGAGCGTGCAGGTGGACGACATGAGCATCGCCTTCAACGGCTCCGCGGAGTCGTGGAACATCTCCTTCGAGTTCTGGCTGAGCCAGGGGCACCCGGTCAACGATGCCAACCCGGGCGTCTTCGCCGAGATCCTCGGCATGTGGGGGTGGCAGGCCGATCGCTGGCCGTGCGGTGACGACAACACCCTGGGCAACGAGTACGCGGGGACCTCCGCCTCCGCGGGCAGCAAGTCCTACGACCTCTGCCACCAGTCGGACACCTGGGCCGACGGCCGCTGGCGCTACACTCAGTTCCGGATGCAGGGCGGACCCAGCACCAACTTCTCCGGGACGGTCGACATCAAGGCGATGCTCGACTGGGTGGTCAACAACAAGGGCTACTCCCGCGACCTCTGGGTGACCCGGCTCGAGGTCGGCAGCGAGATCGACGACAACACCAACGCCACCGTGACGGTCCGCGACATCAGCTTCGAGGTCAACGGCCAGAGCCGATCGGTCGAGCTCGGCCAGTAGCGGGCCCGGGACCCGCGCCGCTCGTCGTGCCGCACCCGGTCGGGGCTCCCGACGGGGCGCGCCTCGCGCTCACGGCCGGTGCGGTGGCGCGGCGGCGAAGGCCTCGCCGAGCGCCGTCCGCGCGCGAACCCCGCTGTCGTCCTCCAGGTACAGGTGGTTGTGCGTGTTCCACGGGTACCACGCGTAGCGCTCGACCAGCGGGTGACCTTCGAGCATCGTGATCGCGCCGTCGAAGAAGTCGAGCAGCGTCTGCTCGTCGGTGTTGCTCGAACCCATGCAGCCAAACTCGGTGATCCAGACCGGCAGCCCCCACTGCGACGCCCAGTTGACGGCCCCCTCGAGCTGGCTTGCCACGCAGGAGCCCGTGTTCCAGCCGTACCAGTGCATGGCGACGAAATCGACGCGCAGACCGCGCGTCTGCGCCTCGGCCATGAACTCCTCGAGCCAGGCGCGCCCGTCGTCGGAGACGGCGGGGCTACCCACACGGATGCTCGGATCGCTGGTGAGGTCCGGCCAAAGCCCGATAGCGTCCGCCACCGTCATGTTGGCCTGGTCGACCTTGTTCGGCTCGTTGAAACCGAGCACCGTCGTGTAGCCCGCGGCGCCGATAGCCTGGACGGCGGCCGCGACGTCGCCGGGACCCCAGACCATGGGCACGAAGAGGGGATCGCCGCAGTCCGTCGCGCTCGGTGAAGTCCCCCAGTTGTAACACCAGGTGGCGCCGAGAGACGCGATCTCGGCAGCGGGCGAGTTTGCCACTCCCTTGTAGGGACCATCGGCGCTGACGATCGGCTCGCCGGGGACGCAGGCGACCTCGACGGCGAGCTCCTTTACCGTGCTGCGACAGGGATCGCCGAAGGTGGCGTTCGCCGCCGCTACGCCGCAGGAGGCGCGACCGAGGCAGAGCGACTCGACGACGGACTGGCTGGTCGACGCGTGGCAGTCTCCGACGGCCCAGGAGCCACAATCACCCGTGGGCGCGCCGTAGCTCGCGAAGGTGACCGAGTCGATGATCTGCCCCTCGGGGCAGCGCAGGGTGACGCTCTCCGCCTCCGCCGCCCGATCGCAGATCGTCTCGCCACCCGTGGATCCGCCCGTGCCCGCGGTGCCACCCGGGTCCGCCGTGCCACCCGAGTCCGTCGTGCCACCGGTGTCCGCAGCGCCGCCCGAGTCCGTCGTGCCACCCGAGTCCGTCGTGCCACCCGAGTCCGTCGTGCCACCCGAGTCCGTCGTGCCAC
>CAYZQO010000032.1:43548-66314 GCA_964480725.1 uncultured Polyangiaceae bacterium
CCCGAGTCCGTCGTGCCACCGGTGTCCGTCGTGCCTCCCGCGGCGGGCCCAGCGCCGCCGGAGCTCGTGCCCCCAGTCGTTTTGGTATCGCCGCCCGCGCCATTACGACCCGAGGAGCCCTCCGAGCCGCGCTCGGCCTCGCAGGCCGCCAGCGCAGCGACGAGCAACCCGAGCGCGGTGCAATTCCGACGAGGGGCAGCGAAGCTCGACATGGAATCCCTCTGGGTCGCCAACGCAGTGTCGACAGGGCCGACCGGCCCCAGGCCCTCCGTCATCGTCTCGCTCGAGGCCGAGCGAACCGACCGACCGCACGCAGACTCTAGCACGGCCGCTCCGCCTGGCCCCGCGTGACGCGACGCAGCCGTCGGTGAGATGCGCTCCTCGTCTCCCACGCGGCTGAGCTCCGTCAGGACCGCTCCCGAGCGAGCCCGAAGAGGGATCTCCCGTCCTGATCTGCTCCGACCCGACCCGCACGTCGATCCACGGCACGCGCCCGTATGGAACGCTTCGGGTTGCGTGAAAAATTCCAGGCAGCCCACGCGACGCCTCCCGCCGGTGAGATCGAAGCCGTCGCGATGAGCGCGGACGACGGTGCGCGACGTTCGTCCTTCGAGCCGATCGTCGCGCATCCAGCAGGCGCGCTCCGCCTGGTAATCCCGCGGGCCCAGGGTGGCGTGAAGGGCCGGGCCAGCCTAGACTGGAGCCGCCCGACGCACCGGTCGTGCCCTGCACGGGCGGCGCGGAGCGGCTCTCCCTTGTCCCCGAGAATCATTACGATGCGCTTCCGCTCCCTGTCGGTCCTCGTTCCCGTGCTCCTCGGTCTCTCCTGCTCCGACGGCACCGAGTTCGATCCCCTGGCCACCTTCGGTACGCCGGATGCGTCAGCCACCGGGGGCGCCGGGGGAGTCTTGGGCGGCGCGGGCGGCACCGTCGGCGTTGGGGGCGGTGCCCAGACCGGCGGCGGCGGCAGCGCCGGCGGTTCCACACCAATGGGCGGCGGTGGCACCAGCACCGGCGGCTCCACACCGACCGGTGGCGGCGGCACCAGCACCGGCGGCTCCACACCGACCGGTGGCGGTGGCACCAGCACCGGCGGCTCCACACCGACCGGTGGCGGTGGCACCAGCACCGGCGGCTCCACGCCGACCGGTGGCGGCGGCACCAGCACCGGTGGCTCCACGCCGACCGGCGGTGGCGGTGGCATTGGCGGCACGACCCCGGTGGACACCAAGGAGTATACGGTCGACGACGGCGGCTTCGTCACAGTCTGCGACTGGACGGGGTACGCATGGACCAGGACGGACGGCACCAGCAGCATCAGCCCAACCGGCTTTGACTCCGTCTCTGCAGGCACCAAGCTCTGCGCCAGCGGCACGGTGCAGGCGCGGGACGACTGGAGCGGCTACGCCATGCTCGGCATCAACGTCGGTCAGGCGGAGGGCGACGACACCGACGCCATCGACGTCGCCACCGACGGCGACGGCCTCTATGTCGATCTCGACAACCGCGGCGGCAGCGAGCTGCGGGTCCAGATCCAGACCTCGCAGGCGGAAGACGACGAGAACGCGCGCTGGTGCGCGGTGTACTCCGGACCCGGGGTGATCCGCTGGAGCGATTTCAACACCAAGTGCTGGGACGGCAGCGGCAGCGCCTACGCCGGGCAGAACATCAACGCCGTGCTGGTCATGGCCCCCGGTCACAACACCGACGCGCGGAATTTCGACTTCTGCATCAACCGCGTCGAGCCGTCCGGCGGCTCGTGCGGGAGCAGCCCCGGCACCGGCGGCTCCAACCCCGGCACCGGCGGCTCCAATCCCGGCACCGGCGGCTCCAATCCCGGCACCGGCGGCTCCAATCCCGGCACCGGCGGCTCCGGCCAGACCCTGCCCGACCTGCAGGGGGGCGAGAACGGCTTCGCGACGCGCTACTGGGACTGCTGCAAGCCGAGCTGCGGCTGGACCGCGAACGCCAGCAACCCCGTCGATAGCTGCGACATCAACGACCGGAACATCGGCGTCAACGACGGGGATCGTAACGGCTGCGAGGGTGGGACTGCCTTCACCTGTCACAGCTGGGCGCCCTGGGCGCTCAGCGACAAGCTGTCCTACGGATTCGCGGCGTTCAACGGCGCGCAGTGCGGCACCTGCTACCAGGTGCGGTTCTCGGGGTCGAGCAGCCGCGGCACGCCCACGCCGGGCATCGACGGCAAGCAGATGGTGGTCCAGGTGACCAACATCGGCGGCATCGAGGGGAACCAGTTCGACATCCTCATCCCGGGCGGGGGTGTGGGCGCGATGAACGGCTGCTCGACCCAGTGGGGCTCCAGCGATCTCGGCGTGCAGTACGGCGGCTTCCGGTCAACCTGCGGCGCGAACGCGGGCTGCATCCGCAATATGTGCCAGAACGCCTTTGGCGACTCCCCCGAGCTCATGGCGGGCTGTGACTGGTACATCGACTGGCTGCAAATGGCCGACAACCCCGACATCCGCTACGCGCCCATCGAGTGCCCGGCGGAGATCCGGGCGGTGTCGGGCGGGTAACGGCGACACGGATCGTCGCCACGGAGAAGCACCGCGCGGGGGGGGACGCCGACGATGATCGTTCCACGCTACTGGGCCGAGGCCCGCGAGCAGGGGCGACTGAACGGACGTAACTTTACCGTGCGGCGGTTCGGCTGGTCCGACGAGAGCGCCGAGGCCGCCGCCACGCACGCCGCGGAGCGCGCCCGGGAGGCGGTCGCCGCCGCGCTCGCCGGGGAGCTCGTCCCACCGTGGGAGAGCCGCGTGACCTACGGCGGCACCGACGGGCTCCCCATCCGGGAAGAAATCGTCGAGCAGAAGGGCGACGCCGTCGTCACGCGCAACACCTACGGGGCGCGCTGCCTCAACACCCCGGACGTGCTCTTCGCGGACGTGGATTTCGCAGATCTCGCGCCGCCGCGCGGCCTCGCACCGTGGCTCGCCCTCGGTGTCGCCCTCGCGACCGCGGCGGCGGTCGTCGCGCGGCCGCTCCTCTCCCTGACGGCGGTCGCCGTGGGCGCCCTCGCCTGGGTCATTCTGAAGCGGCGCCAGCGCTGGGCAGCCCGCGAGCGGCGCGGGCTCGCCGTGGCGCTCGAGCGGGTGCGCGGGTTCGTCGCCGCCCACCCGGGCTGGGTGCTCCGACTGTACCGAACGCCGGTTGGACTGCGCGTCGTCGCGGTCCACCGCCGCTTCTCCGCCGACGAGCCCGCCGTCACCGAGCTCTTCGCCGCGCTGGGCGCCGACCGCGACTACGTCCGGCTCTGCCGACTGCAGCGCTGCTTCCGGGCCCGGCTCTCGGCAAAGCCCTGGCGCATCGGCATCACCGACCGGCTGCGCCCCCGCCCCGGGGTCTGGCCCATCACCGACCCGGAAAAGCTCGACCGACGCCGCGAGTGGGTCGGGCGCTACGAGGCACGGGCTCGCGGTTTCGCGGCCTGCCGCTTCCTGGAGGAGATCGGCGACGGCTTGGGCGATCCCAGGGCCGCCGACGTCGTGCGCTGGCACGACGAGCTGTCCCGCGCGCGCTCCGAGCTCCCGCTGGCCTGATCGAGCTGGGCGCGCTGGGGCGCCAGCTCTGGACGGTGGCCCTCCCGCTCCGGAGACAGATGCCTCGACCGGCAGGATCAGCTTCCGGAGCGACGCCAGGTAGCGCTCCGACGCTGCATCGAGCTCGGGCAGCGCCGGCGGCTTCGCCTTGGTCTTGGCAAACCCCTTGGAGCACTTCTACGGGTCGATCTTGCTGATCCAGACGCCCTTCTCCTTGCCGGCTGGCCCTTCTGACTACACTTGACCACATAGGACAGAACGGACCCCGGCGCCGACGGGCCCTTGTGGCAACGCCTTGCCCCCCCACCGACCACGTCGATCGGGGGTGCGAAGGCCATCCCGGCCGAATAGGATTCCCGCCGCCTCGCGTCCCCGCGGTCCGAGGCCGGCGCAAGCCGCCCGACCCCGGGACTGCTCGCGGGGGACGACGAAGGGAGCGCGCAGACTCTGGTGCGCGCGGAGTTCGAGGAGACGACGATGAATAGAAAATACTGGCTGGGATTGGCGATGGGTTTCGGGATGGTCCTGGCGACCGCTTGCGGCAAGGACGACGACGACAATCCGAGTGGAGGGGATGACGGCGGCGCGGCCACTGGCGGCGCGACCACCGGCGGCGCCCGAACTGGCGGTAGCTTGACCACGGGGGGCGCCCGCACCGGCGGCACCTCGAACGGCGGCGCTGCCGGCGAGGAAGAGGGTGGCGGCGCGCCCGCGACCGGTGGCGTAGAGCCCACCGGTGGCGGCGCTGGCGGCGAGGACGTCGGCGACACCGGTGGTACGCCCGCGACCGGGGGCGCCGGGGGCGAAGACGTGGGCGGCGCGCCCGCGACCGGTGGCGCTGGGGGCGAGGACGTCGGCGGCGCGCCCGCGACCAGCGGCGCCGGGGGCGAGGACGTCGGCGGCGCCCCCACGACGGGAGGAACGTCCGAGACGGGTGGCACCGTGACGACCGCGGGGGCAGCGGGCGCCGCGGGGGCGCCGACCACCGCGGGCGCCGCGGGCGCCCCGATCGCCGGCGCCGCTGGTGCTCCCGCCGCAGGAGCGCCGAGCACGCTTGCGGAGTGTACGGGCACGGCAGACGCGTGCGAAACGCTGCGCGCGATCGAGTGTGACGAGGCGAGCGGCTGCAATTCCCTCGGCACCTGCACGGGAACCATGCGCACCTGCGCCCTGGAGACGACCCAGGCCGGCTGCGAGGCGCGCCTTGCCTGCAATTGGTCGCCCGCTTGCACTGGCACCCCCCAAGATTGCGCCGACTATGGAGCGCAGAGGCCATGCGAGGCCGTCGAAGGCTGCACATGGACCTCGGGAGGCGGGGGGGCCTGCGATGGCACGCCGACCCCTTGCGCTGACCTCGACGCCGCCGCCTGCGGCGCCAGCGAGGGCTGCACCTGGACCTGCGCCGGCACGGCAACGGCCTGCGACGCTCTCGACGAACAGACCACCTGCGAAGGCCAGCTCGGCTGCACCTGGGAGTGACGCCGCGACCGTCGGCGCGGCGCGGCTCACTCGAGCCGCGTCGCGCACGACCGGCCGCTCCGGAACACCGATCAGACTGGTTGTCGGTCTAGAGCCGGCGGAGGTGGTCGGTGAGCGCTTGGCGCTCGGCTGCGCCGAGGTCTTGCCCGAAGAAATGCCCACCGGTCTTGCGCTCGGGAGACAGCAGCCCGTCGATGCCGGTCGCGTAGCCCCCACGGAGCAGTACCTGCCGGTCCGAGAGACCGCGGAGCGACGTGGACTGCAGGGTGCCCGTGCCCCTGGCTGCGCTCTGCATGGGCCGTGGGGCTGGCGATCGAAGACGCCGCCACGGGTGGTCCGGAGAGCCCAGGACCCTGGTGGCAACGCCCGCAGCGCTCGGCGAAGACGGCGGCCCCGGCGTCGCCCGCCGCGGGGGGCGCGGGCAGCGATTCCCCGAGGCGCCAGAGGTAGTACGCCAGCGCGTACGCATCCACGGGGGTGGGCCGCACCTCCTGGCGATGCGCCGTGATCAGGCCCGTCTCCACGCGAACGGCCAGGGCGGGGAGCAAGTTCTTCACGTTGGCCGTCCGGTGCAGGTGGGTCTGAAACCGCACCGCCCGCACGTCCCCGATGACGACCGGGTTGTCCTGGCCGTCCGCCGCGAGGTCCACTCGGCCTGGCCCCCAGGTCGAGTAGAGGCTCCGCGCGCCGGTGTAGTGGTCCTTGGCCTTACCGAAGTCCAGTCGATGATTGGGGACTCCCTCGCGCAGGGTCCCCTCGGCGCCTGCCGACGAGTGGCAGGTCGAGCAGGTGAACGCGGGGAACACGCCGCCGGGCAGCTCGACCCAGACCAGGCCTCCCACCGACGCGCTAGTTCGCCACAGGCCGTATCGGGACGGCGCTGCCTCGTCTCGCAGCACCTTGAACATCGAACGCTCGATCTGAGCGGGGTGCTCCTGAAAGAGCCGCTCGCCGAGCCGGCGCAGGCGCTCAGCATCCGGTGGCAGGGCCTCGTTACCGCCGCTCTCCGCCCAGGACCCGTCCGGGATCGGCGGCGGCCGGCCCAGATCCGCGGGCCGCACCGGCCGCGCGCGATAGCGCGCGACGGGCATGTGCCACCTTGTGCGGCCGATCGCGGTGCGGCGCCGCCACACCCGAAGCCGCCGACGAGCCGCCCGGGCTCCAGGAGGGGTTCGTCGCACTGCTCCACCCGTCACCGGCTGTGCGGTGGTGCACCCGATCCGGCGTCAGGCGAGCGGCCATCGGGCCTTCGGATCCAGCTCACCGTTGCGGTCGAGCAGCACCCGTCCGTCCGGACCGTAGAAGGCCCAGCCGTCGTTGATCACGGCGACGCGGTCACGGCACACGGCTCGGGCGACCGCCAGCACGTCGCCCTCATCGTCGGACCGCTCGAGGTAAAGGCACGGCTTGGCCGTCTTGAAGAAGGCTGCCAACTCGGCGATGCGGGCCTGGCCCACGCGCGATCGGGGCTTGAGTCCAAGGTACTTGAGGTGCCGCTCGTGCACAGCGGAGAACCGAAAGGGCTTGCCTGGTCCCGCCCCCAGATACACCGTCGTTTTCGCCGCAGTCGAGTTCGCTCCGCGCGCACGTCGCCCGCTGCCCGCGCGACCACCCCGCTCGGCTAGCCCCAGTCACGGGGAGTTGGCGTCGACGTCATCCACGCGTGACGGGACCGGGGCGATGACGCATGATGGAGGCGGCCGCGCAGAGGCTTCCGCCGCGCGGCCTTCGCGCGCCCTGTAATGACGGCATCGAAGCTCACTCCTCGGTCCGCCAGTTCGGGGCCCCCGAGCGACGACCCCACGTCCGTCGCGGCGACGCCCGGGACAAGGCGGGTACTGCTCGCCTCCGCCGATGGCGTGTGCGAGGCCTGGGCGAACGCGCAGGCCGCCGCGGCGGGGTGGGTGATGGACGCTTGCCCGAGCGCGGACGACGCCGTCCGCGGCGTGCTGAACGGAAGATACGCCGCGCTGCTGCTCGACGACACGCTGGGCGGGGACGGGGCCGCCCGGGCGACGCGCCTGGTCCGGGCCTGGGAGGGGCGACGACGGCGCACGTACATCGTCGCCCTCCTCGAGCCGACCAAGGCGGACGCCCGCGAGGAACTCCTGGCGGCGGGGGCGGACGAGTGCGTCCGGCGAGTGCTGGACTCGTCCGCGCTGTGGGAGGCCCTGCAGCATCGAGCGGCAGGCACCAGGCCCGCCAAAACCCTCCCTGGCGACGGCGGCGCACCGCTCGACCCCAACGTCCCCCGCTCACCTCGCCTGTGTCGGCTCTTTTTGGAAAAGATCCCGGAAGCCCTGGCCGACCTCGCCGGGGCGCTAGAGCGGCGAGACGCGGACCGGGTGCGCACCGTCTCGCACAAGCTCAAAGGGAGCTCCATCGCGCTGGGGGCGTGGGCCATGGCGGGCCTGGCCTCGGAGCTCCAGACGGCGGCGGAGCGACACGAGTTCGATCCGGCACCCAAGCTGCTCGAGGCCCTCCGGGGCCACTTCGACCGCACCGCGGCGCGACTCCAAGCGGAGCTTGCGGGAGCCGCTCTGGGCGACGCGACGGCGCCACCGGCCGACCCAGTCGAGGCCCCCGATGGCGCGGTGGACGGGCAGTCCGATCCGGACTAAATTTCCTCGATCATCGCGCCTTCGAGCGCGTCGCCGCGGAGCCAACGCGCGGTTTCCCAGGGAGGGAGTGCACTCAGTGGACGAGGAGGAATCGGAGCCGAGGTGGGTGGAGCCGCCGCGCCGTTCCGTGCGGGTGGAGAGCGCCGGCGAGATCGCCGCAATTCGTGTGCTGCTGGTCGAGGACAGCGTGATCTTCGCCGAGGCGGTGCGGCTCCTGCTGCTCGGCGCCGCCCCGGCAGCGGTGGAACTCCACCATGTCGAGAGGCTCGCCGACGTGGCGCCCGACATGGATCCCAAGCCCGATGTAGTGCTCCTCGATCTCTCCCTGCCCGACGCCCAGGGGCTCGACACCATCCGCGGGATTCAGCTCCGCCTGCCCGGCACCCCGGTCGTCGTTCTCACCGCCGAGTCGAGCAGCGAGGTCGCGCTGGACGTGGTCCGCGGCGGCGCGCAGGACTACCTGGTCAAGGGGGAGTTCAACGTCGACACGCTGGTGCGCACGATGCGGTACGCGATCGAGCGCGTCCAGGGCGAGCAGCTGAAGCGGCAGCTCTTGCAGGCGGACCGCCTCGCCGCGATCGGGCGTCTGGCGGCCGGCGTCGCGCACGAGATCAGCAACCCCGCCACCTTCGTTCAGGCCAGCGCCCACCTGGTGGTCCGGGAGTTCGACCGCCTCGAACGGGCCCTGGCGGAACTTCGGGAGCAGGGCCTCGATCCCGCGGCGGCGGCGGCGCTCGAACTGGCGACGGAAGCAGCCGCCGAGCTGCGACGCCTCTCCGACCAGAACACGGCGGGGGTGGACCGCATCTGCGCGGTGGTGCAGGACCTGCGCGGTTACGCGCGCCTCGAGCCGGGCAAGGTGAGCCTGATCCACCCCAACGACGTGATCAACGACGTCTGCAACCTGGTGGCCAACGTCGTCCGCCACAAGGCCCACCTCACCAAGGACCTCCGCGCCGTGCCCCCCGTGGCGCTCCCCCGCGGACGGCTGGACCAGATCCTCACGAACCTGCTGGTCAACGCCACGCAGGCGATCGAGGACGCCCCCGGACGCCAGGCGAACTCCATCACCGTCTCCACCCGGTGCGAACGGGGCGAGGTGATCGTCACAGTCGAAGACACCGGCCCCGGGATGGCGCCGGAGCAGATGAGACGCGTCTTCGAGCCGTTCTTCACCACCAAGGCCCGCGGCATCGGGACCGGGCTCGGGCTCTCCATCTGCCGAGAGATCGCCCGTGCCCACCAGGGGGACGTGACGTGCGCCAGCGTGCTCGGGGAGGGGACGCGGTTCGAGGTGCGCTTCCCCGTCGTCGCCGAGCACGAGGTCCGGGTCCCTACCCCGGCGCCGCCCCCTGCCGAGCACCCGACGGGCCGTCCCCGCGTGCTGATCATCGACGATGAACCCAATATCCGGCAGGTGTACGCCGCCCTGCTGAGCGACGAGTTCACCGTGGAAACCGCGCGCGACGGCGCGGATGCGCTCGCGATCATCCGGCAAGGACCGCGCTTCGACGTCATCGTGTCGGATCTGATGATGCCGGACATGGACGCGGCGCAGCTGATGGAGCAGATGCTGGCGACGGAGCCGGCGATGCTGGAGCGCTTCATCCTGTACACCGGCGGGGCGGTGAGCGCGCGCGCGCGACGCCTGGTCGACTCCGGCGACGTGCCGGTGCTGTACAAGCCGCTCCTCGTCGACGAGCTCAAGCGCGCCATCCGTACCCGAATGGGCGACGGCTGAGCGCCCTGCCGGGCACTCGTCGGCGCCGACGGAGGATTCAGTGCGAAGGAGAGGACTCGAACCTCCACGGGAGTTACCCCGCTAGCACCTCAACCCCTGGGCCGGACGACGCAAAGACCACCTCGAGCGCGGCGCCACCCATCCCCCTCGACTTCCCCACGCTCGACGAGCTGGCCGCGGAGATCACCGACGCTCGCGAACGCCGTGAACCGATCGATCGGGAGTCAGCGCGGGCGTTCGTGCACGCGGTGATCGCGGAGAGCGACCTCGGTCCCCTGGCGCTCGACGTCCTGCGCGCCATCGACAGCGACCACCCGACGGCGGGTCGGAGCCTGGTCGCGCTGGCGCGGGCAGTGCGGTGGAGGCGGGGGTGAGCGGGGGCGGCTACAGTCGCGGGCCGCGGCCGCGGTAGACGTTCCAGACGGCGATGACGTACACCCGCGCTGGTTCCTCGACGAAGTACAGGTGGGAGTGGGTTCGACGCAACAGCAGCCTGCGCACTCCAGGTTTCGGCTCGTACGGGACCCCCAGCGTCGGGCAGTCCTCAAGCATGAGCAGGGCGCGATCCAGCTCCTCCGTGAAGAGGTCGGGCGCGCCCTGCCGATTCTCCCGCCACCAGGAGTCGATCTGCTGGACCTGCGCGTCGGCCTCGGCTGAGAGTTCGACCTTCACCCTGCCGCGGTCCCCGCACGCAGTCGCACGATCACCTGTCGGGCATCGACGGTACGGCCCTCCCGCACGTCACGCAGCCCTCGGTCCAACGACTCGTGCAGGCGCTCCCGCTCCTCGTCGTCGAGGTAGTCCCCACCGTTGGCGAGCACGTCGTCCACCGGCACGAGCTCGACGACCTCGCCCTCCGGCAGATCGGTGGGCTCATCGAGCACTAGGCGGCCGCCTTTGACGTGGGCTTTGAGCGCTTGCATCGCGGGGTTCATTTTACGACTCCAGGGGTTCGGGCGCCATCGGGAGGAGGCGCGGGCGCGCTGCGCGCCCCTTCTCGGGGGCCTCGTGGGCCTCGACATCCTTGACGTAGCGCAGGATGTCACGGCCGCCCGGAGACAGCCCGGTTCCACCCCTTGCAGCACCCCTCCCCCCAAACGTCACCCCCCGCAGTTCCCCGCCCTCCACGGCGAGCCCTGCGAATCCGCGACCCGAGATGGCCTCCTCGATAAGGCGGACCTCGCCCGTCACCCCGAACGGTGGCGCTCGTGCTCCGAGCGAGCTCGCCCGCAGGCTGCCGCTGAACCGCGGCACGTCGTCGGCCAGACTCAGGCCTCTCAGGGTCGCCTGCGCCTTTCCGCCCAGGCTCGCGAGTCGAGCCTCCCCCACGAACGGCACTACCAGGCTCGCGACGTCTCCCGCAACGCCGCCCGCCGTCATCCACGCCTCCCCTTCGCCCGCCGCGAGGTCATCCCCGAGCTCGCTCAGGCTCGTCCCCGCTGCCGTGACCGCGCTCTCTACCGCCGTCGCGCGCTCGGGCGTGCAGGTGAGCGGGTTCTGGCAGAGGACGGCCGCGCCCCACAGCTCGCCCGCTCCCCAGAGCGCCTTGCCAGTGGCGAGCGTCTCATCCGTGGCCCGCGCCATATCAGGCAGCGGGATCCCGGTCATCGCCGATGCCCCTCCGCCCCACAGCGAGTAGGTCGCCGCGCCAGAGGCGTCGAGGACGTCCACCAGCCCGTTGGCGATTCGGCTGCCTGTGGTGGCCACTCCGCCGATGGCACCCAGCGTACCGCTCAAGACCCCGGGACCGAGCTCACTCTGCACGTCCTGGACGGCCCGCCGCGCGAGCCAAGGCGCGATCCCGAACAGCCCCGGCCCATTCTCGTTCCCCTCGCCCAGCCACTCCCTGGCGATCCACTCGCCGTTCGGATCGACGTACCGCCCCGGATTCCCATACGCGTACTGATACGCGTAATAGCTATACGGCGTCTCCCCAAACCCCGAGTGCGGGTCGACACTGAGGAACAACCCCGTCCCCGGCTCGTAACTCCGCGCCCCCATGTGCACCAGCCCGCTCTCTTGCTGCCCCCTGGGGAAGGGCGCGGCTTCACGCCCCGCGTCCTCGCTTCGCTCCGGGCGCGGGGGCCCCTGCCTAGCTGCGTGCTCGCGGCCTGCGGCCGCTGCGCGCGCGCGGGGGGCCGCAGGGCGCGGGTGCGCTCGCGGCCCGGGCGTCGTCGTTTGGGCTTTGGCCTGGTGGCGACCGGCTGCGTTGGCTGGCGTTGAGGCCAGCGCGATTGCGACGACGATCAGCGTCGTGAGGAACACGATGAAGAGCGCGCGGGGGGACGTCGACCAAGCCGCGCGCCCACGCCCTCGAACGTCACTCCCTCCCTCACCCCGCGCCGTCGCGGGGCACCACCCAAGACGCGCACGCTCCGCGCCACGCGCCATGATGTACGTCGTCTCACGGCTCGCGCGTGTCACGGATCCTGCGCTCAACGGGGCGTTGCCCCGCTCCTCTGCGGGGCGAGGGAGGTCGCCTTGTCCACTCAGCTCCACCCCAGGCACGTTGCTCTCATCGCCACTCGCGCTCGCGGGATGCGGTTCTCCCTCACGCCTTCGGAGGCCGCTCTCTGGTCGGCCATTCGCGGCAGGCGGCTGGCGGGGGTCGCCTTCCGCCGTCAGGTGCCGGTCGGGTCCTTCATCGCGGATTTCTGTGCGCCCGCCGCGCGCCTCATCGTGGAGGTGGATGGGGGGTACCATGAGCAGCGCGCGGCTCAGGACGCGCGCCGCGATGCGGCACTCGCTCGGCTGGGGTATCGCGTGGTGCGGGTGCCGGCGGAGCTCGTGCTCAGGGATGTCGCGGCGGCCATGCAGGTCGTCGCGGCGGCGCTCCAGGCGGGCGGTTGAATCCGGTTCCGTGTCCCTGGGCCGCTCGAGCCCCCGCTCTACCTTCCTCAGGCGGAGCGCTGACTCGACGGGGACCGCGTTCCTGGTCACGGCACCCTTCTACCACCTCTCTTCGGCCTCGGTCCTCCCGGCCCTGACCTCCGCCCCCAGCCGTAGCGCTCCGCGGCGCCAGCGAGCACAATCCGTCCATGGCCCTGCTCCGCCGCCTTGCCGCGCCGCTGACCGCGGTCGGCTCCGCCCTGGTCAACGCGGTCGGTACCATGCGCGCCGATGCCGCCGAGCGTCGCCGCGAATGCGACCGTCTCCGGGCCGAGAACGCCGAGCTCGCGCGCGAGGCCGCCCTGCTCCGCGAAGAAATCCGCATCAAGGACACCGTCCTCGAGCGCCTCCCCGACGACGAGCCGACCCGCTAGCCGCCGCGCGGGTCCACCGGCGATGATCCGCCGATGCCACCCGCGGCGCCTCCGATCCCGCTCCCCAAGGCCTGGCCCGCGCAGACCCGCTCCGGTCTGCTCCACGCCGTTGCCCTCGCTCGATCGGCCCTCGTCACCGCCCGCGGCTGGTGCGCGAACAGCCCCCTCGCTCGCGCTCGCCTCGCCGCCGAGAACGACCAGCTCCGCTCCGAGCTCGCCCTGGTCCGGGAGGAAATGCGCATCAAGGACGCTCGCCTCGCTCGCGTCCCGCCCGCGCAGCGTCCGCACTACCCACCGCCGGAGCGCCTCGCCATCCTCACCCTCCGCGCGGCTCGTGGCTGGTCCGCTGAAGAGGCGGCTCGCCGCTTCTTCGTCACCGGCGCCACCATCGCCAACTGGATGGCCCGCCTCGACGAGCAGGGCGAAGACGCGCTCGTGCGCACCCCCACCCCAGTCAACCGCTTCCCGGACGTCGTCCGTGACCTCGTCGTGCGGCTTCGCGCCACGCTCCCCGCCGCCAGCACCAGCGCAGACTCGAGCGTCACGGCACACCGCTCCTCCCCGAGATCGGCGCCGAGCCGCGCCAGTAGCGCGTGTGGCAGCGTCGCTTCGTCCGGCGGCGGCGGCGGGAATCTCGCCCGCAACTCGGTCCAGGTCGGGCTCTGTGGGAACGCCTCCCGCCACCAGGCGACCCAACGCCGAAGCGTGCGCCCGGGCACCCCGGTCAGCGCCGTCACCCTGCTCAGCACGGGGACGAGCAGGGTCAACGCGCTGGCGACCAGTACCACCGCCTCCACGTAGACCCGGCGACCGAGGAATCGCAGCGACGGGGGCAGGGCCCGGCGACGGCACCCCTCCCGGCCACAACACAGCGAGTGCCGGAGGGTGAACGCCTCCGCCGCCCCCGCGATCTCGGCTCCCCGGGGCTTCCGCTCGTAGTTGGCCTGATAGAGGGGTCCCCCGCAGTGCTGGCACCCTCCAAGCCGGACCTTCCACGAGATCACAGCGTCGAACTCCTTCAGCAGTGCGAAGAGCTCCTCTACCAAGCGAAAATCGTGCACCATCGAGCACCTCCAGGCCTTAGCAACCCGGAGGAAGGCCCCCTCGGAGACTTCTCGCAAGTTTTCTGAGGGGGCCTCTTTGATCGCCCCTCACGAAACTCGATCAGGATCGGGCTCGGGTCCCTCGATCTGCGTGCGCGTGCTCAGGTATGGCAGCATCGCCTTGCTCGAGCGCTTCATGCTCACCCTCAAAGCCGAGGGGCTCCGAAGACTCGTCCTCATCCCGCTCAACCAACGCGCGATGCTCGAGGAGGTCACCGTCTTCCTCGACTGGTACAACGAAGCCCGCCCGCATCAAGTCCTTGCTGGCGCTACTCCGAACGAGCTCTACTTCGGTCGAGAGCGCGCTCGCGATGGCCCTCGCTACCAAGCGAGGGGCTCGTACCCCACCGGCCACGTGAAGCTCCGTGCCGATCCCGGGACGGTCGTCGAGCTTCGCGTCGAGGCTTTCCAGGGTCGTCCTCATCTTCCCGTCGTCGAGCTCCGGCCGGCCGCGTGAGCTCATCAACGTCCGTCGCGAGACGCGCGTGATGGTGCGCGATCGCGGTGATCCGTCCGTCGCGCGCGACCGGCCGTTGAGCGACGTCGTGAGGGACGTCGAGGGGCGGGTCGATGGGGCCGCGAAGGGGGGGGGCATGAGGTCAATTCATCGAGAATAGGTCGGTGGCCGGGGACAGGCACCACCACTGTGGAGCGTCAGCCGGCGTGAAGCATGCCGAGGAAGTCGCGAAACGTTCGTGCGAGTTGGACTGGTTCGTCCTCGTATTCGCTCCAATGCAGGACCCTCGGGCTGTCTCTGCTCGCCCTGTAGTCGAGTCCGAACCACGCATTAGAGTCTGCGGCGAAGATCACGACATTCTTCGGCAGGTTCTCGATTCCCCCACGGAAGTGCAGCGCGACCAGATCAGCGGTCCTAGCGTTGGATCCCACTCCCCGGATAGGAGCAAGTAGAATCTCGCCAATCAAGTCGTATCTTGCGATGCCGCCGTTCCGTCGCCGTAGCAGTTCCTTCAACTCCGATGGCAATCTGAAGCCTAGACGAGCTTCCGCTTCCGCAAGTTCGACGCTCGACGCTCCCTCGACTGCATCAGCGTCGTGCCAAAACCCCGCGATCTTCTCTTCCACCTCCACTACTGCCTCCTCAAAGCTGACGCCGCCCCTCGATGCGGGACTCCAACGGCCACATCACACGTCCAACCGTGGATGCCACCCGGGATAAGCTGGACCCTGTCTCCACCGGCATGATGCAGGGCGAAGAACCGCTCCTGCACATAGGCGGCCGCCTCCTGCCGGGTCATTCCGTAGCGGGAAGCCAAGCCTTCGAGCATCAAGCGACGGTCGCCTCGTCCGCCAGTCAAGCCCTGAACGGTGAACTCATCCCAGGCGAACCGGTCGAACACCGCATCGCCGCCTCTGAAGGGGATTCTGGTGCCCGGTGCGACGTTCACGACGTTGCGGTCGGCCGAAAGTACTGACGCGTTGTTCGGGATGAACTCCGAGTCTCCGGGTACTCCGGTCCAGGTCCCATCGGTTGGCAGCCGTGGTCTTCTCGCGGTCGCACCACCCCCCGCCCCCGGCGGCCCCCGCGTAACCCTCGTCCCCGCCCGCACCATCTGCGGGCGCAGTTCCGTGCCGCCGACCTCCGCCGCCAGGTTCACGAACCCCCGCCCGGTCACCGCCTCCGTCGCCAGCCGTGCCTCTGACGTCACCCCGAAGGGCGCGGCTTCTGACCCCCCCAATGCCACGCGCAGGGGGACCGCCGACGCACCGCCGCCAGCATTCTCGGCAACAATCGCTGCCCGCGGCAGCCCCTTGCCCGCCACGCCCATGCGCAACCCGCCGTACCCGAGCACCGCGCCCGTCAGCGCGGCGCTCGCTTCCTGGGACGCCCGTGCATCCCCTCGCGCCACCCCCTCCCCGGTGCGCACCAACCACGCCTCGGCGCCGCTCACCGTGTTTTCGGCGGCCAACGCCCCGCGCTTGTGCTCTGTCGTTCCCGACGGCATCGCGAGTTCGATCGCCGCGAACAGCGCCGGATCCGTCGCCGCCTGTAAGGCCGCAACGTCCTGGCGCGCTCGTCTGGTTCCGGGCACGGCAATGCCCGCTCCCCTTTCGATCGCTTCGCCGCCGCTCGCCCACCCAATCGCGATGACCGCATCCGTCGCGGCAATCGTGCCCGCGATGGTGCTCCACCCGAGCTTCGCAGGTCCCGATGCCCACCCGGCAATCGCCCCGGGCACCCCGGGGCCTCCCGTCACTTCCTCGATCTTGCTCGGGGCCCAGTCCAGGAACTCCAGGGCCTTCCCGGGCAAGTAGCCCATGGCATCCCCCCAGACGGTTTCCCCGCTCGGATCCACATACCGCCCCGGATTCCCATACGCATACTGATACCCCAACAAGCTAAACGGCTTGTCCTGGAACCCCGAGTGCGGGTCGACACTGAGGAACAACCCCGTCCCCGGCTCGTAACTCCGCGCCCCCATGTGCACCAGCCCGCTCGGATCGTGCCAGTGCCCCGTGAACCCCCGCCGATTCGGCGTCGGTGCCGGCGCGTCCCCCTCGCCGCCTCCAAACGTCCCCCCCACGCGCCCGAACGCGTCGATCTGATACCCGACGGCCAGCGCACCGCTCGGGTCACTCAGCCCCTGCACCGTCCCCAGCGCTCCGTACAGGTAGTGCTGCCGCGCCGTCTCGCCCCCGGTGAGGTCGTCGACCGCCGCTGGCTTGCCGAGGCCATGGTAGGCCGTGGTTGGCGTGCCGGTGTCGGCGTACTCCGCGACCATCGTGTCGCCGGCGTACACGGCCTCGATTGCGGTGCTGCTGAGGGTGCGGGTGACGCGGCGGCCGGCGTGGTCGAAGGCGTAGAGCTCGGTCGTCGTGCCGATGCCGTCGGTCACGCTCACTGACGTCAGTTGATTCAGCGCGTCGTGGTCGTACTCGCGGCTGCCCTCCGGCGACACCACGCGCTCCACGTTGCCCGCTGCGTCGTACTGGTAGGTGGCGCCCGCTTCGGGCGAGTCCCCGGCCTCGATCACCGTCGCGAGGCGGCGGGTGGTCTCGTCGTAGCCGTAGGCGCGCTCCACCGGCGTTTGGCCGGCTACCGTGGTGGTCTCGGTGCTCCGCTCGTAGCGTCCAGGGGCGTACGCGTACTGCACCGTCTCGGCGCGAGTCGTCACTGCCTCGGTCGGGGGGCCCGTCTCGGTCTTGGTGCAGGTGCTTTGTTGCCCCCCGGTGGTGAGCAGCGACTCCACGCCGCGCGTCCTCGCTGGCGCTCCGGGCGCGCGGGCCCCTGGCCTAGCTCCGTGCTCGCCGCTCGCCTTGCGAGCGGCTCCGCGCGGGCGGGGGGCCGCCAAGCGCGGGGGCGCGGGCGGCAGGGGCGCCGTCGCGAGGACGTCGATGTGATGCTGACTGGCGGCGCTGGCGAGCGTTGGCGCGAGGAGCAGCCCTGCCGCGAAAACGGTCGCGAGCAGGGCGATGGAGAAGCGAGCGGGGCGGAGCTCCGCTCGTCTGGGGTGGGTACGTTGCGCTCGTCGCATCCGTCGGCCCCTGACGCGTCCCTGTGTCGCGGATCGACCGTTCTCGCGACGAGTTCCCGCGTCAGTGCTCCGGCCAGCGCCGCTGCTGCCGAAGCCCGTCCAGCAGTGCGGTCAGCTCCACGGTGCTCATGGCTTCGAGCGCCGAGCGGCGGCTCGGCGTCAGGTCGATCGCGAGCACGTCACAGAGGGCCTCGATCGCGGTCCGCACGCCTTCCTCGCGCCCTTCCTCGCGCCCCGCCTCACGCCCCTTTTCGAGCCCTTCCTCCCGGGCCTGGCGGAGCGCGGCCCCGAGCTCCATTTCGTGCAGCACCAGCTGGTCTTCGCGCCAGCGGGCGAGATCGCGCGCCGCGGGGTCCTGGCTCAGGCGGTCCAGCTCCTCCGTCGCCTTGCCGATGTCTGGGTTCCGCATCGCTATCTCCTTCCTCTCTGCATCCGTCTCCGCCGCCAGAAACCGCGCCCAGTCGTGCACCGCAACGTCTTCCGGATCGATCTGGCGCGCCGGCGCCAGCTTGGGCAGCTCCACCGTGTGGATTTCGAAGGCGTCCGAGAACGAGGTGCCCTCGTGCACCTCCAATGCCCGAAATGTGCAGTGAAACCGCGTCCCCGGCAACTGCCGGTGCGCCAGGATGAAGATCACCCGGCACGGCCGCACTTCCGCGACCTCCTGCCCACGCCGTAGCCCGTCCCGAAACGTGCTCGCCCACAGGTACAGGGCCCGCTCCGGCATCGCCGCCCGCAGCTGCGCCTGCATCTCCACGTCGCTCCGCGTCCCGTCATCGTGCTCGGCCAGCACGTCCAGCACCAGGCCCCGATCGTCCACCGCCTCCTTCTGGATCTCGGGGTTGAGCACCTTCACCGACACGATCGGGCGCGCAGGCTGGAGCACCGCGTTCAGCAGCGATACCAGCAGCGGTCGGCTGCGCTCCGCCGCGAAGAGGAGCTTGAAGACGACGTCGTTCCGCGGGCTGAGCGTCTCGGGCATCGGGACCGGGACGAGGGTACCACTGGCCGAGCGTGCCGACCCGCCGGAACGGCGCCGGCGGCCATGGCTCAGGTCACGGTCGCATCCCGTCGAGGCCCGGCGGGCGGTCGCCCGCCGGGCCCGTCGTCCATCTCGAGATTGTCACGGACCAAGCGGCTCGAGGCCGCGGAACGCCTTCGCCGCGGCCGAGGCTGCGCCTCGACCTATCCTGGAGCCAGCCCCTGCCGAGGTCGCCCCATGTCCCTTCGCCGCCCCCTTCGCGCGGCGGCGCCGCCGCCACCCGCCGCCCCCGCCGCTCCGGCCATCCCGCTCCCCGCCGCTCCGGCCCGAGGTGTCCCGCTCCGGCCTGCTCCACGCGATCGCCCTCGCGCGCCTCGCGCTCGTCACCGTGCGGGGCTGGTGTGCCGATAGCCGCCCCGGTCGCGTGCGGCTCGTCGCGGAGAATGATCAGCTCCGCACTGAGGTCGCGCTGCTCCAAGAAGAGCTCCGCATCCCACCGGCCCGCACGCCGCGAGGACCGGCGGCGTCCAGGTGCCGGACGCACCGCGGTCACCCCCACCGATCGCGGTCGCCCATGCCAGGCGATGCGTCCCCCGCCGCGGGGGCACGCCCCAGGTCGCGAGAACGGTGCGGTTCACGGCTCCGAAGTCGAGAGATCGGCCAGCATTTGCTCGAGCTCGACCTTGAGCATAGGCAGCTTCTCCGCGATGACATCCCACACGAGCTCGTGGTCCACGCCGAAGTACCCGTGAACGAGGCGGTCGCGCATCGCCGCCATGGAACGTCACTCGATCCGTGGGTAGGCGTCCCGCAGCGACGGCGGCACGTGCTTCGATGCCTCGCCGATCACCTCCAGACTGCGAACGAACGCCCGCTTCAACGTTTCGTCGGCGAGGAACTCCGAGGCGCTCGAGCGCGCCTTCTCGGCGAGCAGGCAGTCGACCTCCTGCAGAATGTGCTGAACGTACTCACGCGGCTCGAAGGACATCCTCCGCCTCATCCAGGATGTGCGGACCGATGAACCGAGAGAGAGACTCGGTCGTGACGAGATCGACTCGGCGGGCGAGCACCCGTTCGAGGAGCTCGGCGAGGGCGACGAATCGATCGAAGGACTTCTGTCCAGGGAAGAACTCGACGAGGAGGTCGACGTCGCTGTCAGCAGTAGCCTCGTCGCGCACGAAGGAGCCAAAGAGGGCGACCCGACGCACGCCCAACGCGAAGATCTCCGCCGCGTGGTCCCCGAGTGCCCGCACGACCCCGGCACGATCGAGAAGACGGCTCGACATACCGGGACTCTAGCGCCGCGCCGGGCGGGCGTCGACGACCCACCACCGGCCCACACGCCGTGAGGACCGGCAGCGTCCAAGTGCCGGACGCGCTGCGCTCACCCCCACCGATCGCGGACGCCGACCGTGAGGCGCGGGATCTCGGTTTCGGCGGCGTCGCTGGCGCGGTGAACGGAGAAGCGCCCCGACGGGAGCTCGAGCAGCCCGAACGTCCCCTCGCCGGCGTGGACCGCCCCGCCCTGCACCGTCTCCATCCGGAGCAGCGCGCCGGGGTTCGAGATGAGGCCCCCGCCCAGCGCGCGGAGCGCAAACGGGCGGTGCGTGTGCCCCACGAGCAGCACGTCGGCCTGCGCCTCCTCGAGCCAGCACCGGACGTCCCCCGGCGACGACTCCTCGGGGAAGATCCCGTGCAGGTCGGAGCGCGGAGTCGCGTGGCATACGGCGATCCGTACCCCGTCGATCGTGTCGCGCCAGATCGGCGGTAGGCTGGTCCGAAAGGAGCTCGCCCAGCCGGAACCAAGTCTGGCGACATTCCCGGTGACGCGGCCGAGGATGTGCCTTGCTCGCCCCTGAGGAGCTGAAGGCCGGTCCGGCGCGACGGGGCCCGAGGTGGCTCACCGGTGGGCAAGTTCGAACGGCCGTCTTCCTGTCGGGCCTACCGGCAAGCGCGGGCCGGTCCCGCGTGATCACCCGACGACTACCGGCAAGCCCGGGTCGGTCCCGCGTCTTCACCCGATGGCGACCGGAAGGCGGACCGCGACGGCCCGGATCCCGAGGGGGCGGCCCGCAACCACGAGCACGAGCCCTAATCAACGCGCGCGGGGAACTAGGGATCCTTCGTCCCGCAGCTCTCGATCGCGGCGAGGATGTCCTCACGGAGAATTGCGGAATCTGCGGACTCGAGTAACGAGCGCAGCGCCGAGAGGTTCGAGCGCGAACCCACCACGGCAATCCCCATCACCAGGGTGGAACGGACATCCCGGTTCTTTGGGGTGGCGGCGGCGTGCAGCAGGCGCTCGGCGATTACGGGCTTCAGGGGGGCCGGGATCGAACCCCCGTATCGCGCCACGGCGAGGCCGACGGTTGCTGGGCGGCTCTGGGCGGCTTCGCCTCGAGGGCCGCCAGTACGGCTTGCCAAGCAGTCGGAGTTCCAAACTGGGGAATCGACTGGGCAACGGCGAGCCTCACAGGATCGGATGCGCCGTCGTAGGCGACGAGCAGGGCATCGTGGATCCGAGGATCCAGCGAACCGCAACGCTGGCTCAGCGCTCCGAGAGCGCCGATGATCTCAACGGCCACCTCCGGGTCCGCGTGCGCTAGCGCCTGGAGCATTGAACCTATCCTCTCCGGATGCGTGAACCATTCCTTCCGGGGTTGGGTCCAGTTGCCATTCGCGGCTCGGTTCAGACAGCGGGCGGCGGCCTTCGCCTCTGCTGCGTCGCCGCGACCGATGTGCGACAGCGCTGTCTCGAAGCTCCGTGTCTCCAGCTCGATCCGTTTCGTCATCTTCTCGATTCCGACTGCGGGCGCCATCGGAAGCTGCTGAATAGGCCGCTGTTGAGCATGCTACGTTTGACCGGGCGGAAGCAACGGAAGCGGAGGGTGACTGTTCCGGCCTACATCAAGAGCCTCGCCCGGACCGTGTCGGAGGCGGAGTTCGACCGGCGGGTGAGTCACCTCCTCCGCGACTTCGGAGCGGACGTCGACGTCTCCCGCCTCGAGCCACTGAGCCTGGCGCGTGAGGTGTGGACCCGGGTTGTTCCATGAGCGACGACGATCTGATCGTCCGGCACGCCGAGCACTTCCTGTCGCGGCTCGACCGGCTGAACACGCGGGAGGTCGACCTGGCGCTGGGGCTCTCCCCAGGCCCAGCGCATCCGGGAGGAGATGGGCGACGCCGTCGAGAAGAGGTGCCGCGCCGCCGTCGAAATCTTGAAGAGCGACGAGGCCGAGCTCGACGACTGGGTCGTGAGCCTCGGCAGGCAGCTGCTGGGGGACGACGCCACGGTGGCACCCGGCGACGTCTCCCGCGAGCTGGCCCGCGCCCTCGTGTTCTCGGTCTACGCCGACGGCCTCACCGACGGCCATCAGGCGGCGCGCTCCCTCGCCTTGATCGCCGCTGCCGTCCGCGGAGCGCCTGAGCAGTTCTACTTCGAGCGGGGGGTCCTGGACGTGCTCTACTTGCCGTGGGAGCCCGCCCACGCGGAGCTGCTGCTGCCACCCCTTCGCCAGGTGGAGCAGGCATGCAAGCAGCCGGCCCGGCGCCAAGACCGACCCGGCCCCAACGACCCCTGCTCCTGTGGGAGCGGGAAGAAGTACAAGAAGTGCTGTGGGTCCGCCGCGGCTCGTCCGCCCCGATGAGGACGCGCTTGGCGCACGACTGGTGGTCGGGCAAGGAGCGGGAGGTCGAGCGCAATGACTGAGTAGCGAGCTTGGGTTGCGAAGGCCGGGGCGGTCTCGCAGCACGAGCCGGAATGCCGCGGCGACGCTCGCACCGTTTCACGGGAAACCACCCAGCGCATTGGCCGATCCCCGCGGGACTTGGGAAAAGAGCGCAATTTCAGTTTGCTATGCGGCGCCGCATGTCCTCGAAGACCGTGAGAATTTCCGCGCTGCGCCTTGCGGCGGGCGCGCGGGCGATCGAGCCCGTGCTCGATCTCGTCGAGGCGGTCGTCGCCGGTGCACCGGACGCGGATCTAGACGCCTGGATGAGCGCGATCGAGGGCGCGGTGGTGCAGTCGGAGGCGCTCCGCCTGATCTTGCGTGAGAAGCTCGCCTGGTTGGTGCGCGGCGGCTGGCCCGAGCTCGGCGCGCAGCGCGCGCTCGGGGTCGTCGAGCAGATCACCCACGGCATGGATCTCGGCGACGCGCTGTGGGACGACGCGGCGCTGCGGAACGTCAGTGAGATCGTCTTACGGCGCACCGAGATCATGCGGACGGAGGGGTTCGCGGGGCTCGGGCCCGACGGGGTGAGCACGGGCGTCGCGAGCGACTCTGCGCCCGCGGCGATGAAGTCGGTGAGTGGCGAGCTGTCCTCCGTCCCGAGCATGACCGCGGACTCCGCGTCGAACCCATCCGCCGCGGATACGGCGCCGGCCGCGGGGGGCTACGTTCCGTTCGTGATGTCGCAGCGTGCCCGAGAGGTACTGCCCCGCCTGAGTAGAGAGCCCTGACCATGACCGAACCCTTGCGTTGCCTGATCGATCCAGCGACCCCGATGGTCGAGATCTG
>CAYZQO010000033.1:0-65180 GCA_964480725.1 uncultured Polyangiaceae bacterium
GGTTGCGCGGGAAGGATTTGAACCTTCGACCTTCGGGTTATGAGCCCGACGAGCTACCTGGCTGCTCCACCGCGCGTCAACGTTGGGACGGGGAGGGTACTCCGGGAGGGTCCAACGTCAAGGCAAAGAGCCGGCCCCGCCGAGGTTCGCCGTATTACTGACGCTGCGTTACTTTCGGGTTGACAGGTGCGCCGGAGGACCTACGATCCCCACAACTCTAACCCATACGTAAGGGTTCGATTGAAGCGGCTCCGGCGGCGCAGACGCGGCCGGCTCCGTCGGGTCGAAGGTGGCCGTCCCTGCGGCGCGCCCCGGCCTTTCCTGGCAAAAAGGGAGCGCTGCGCGCCGGGCGACGGACAGCGTTGCGCCGGGCAACACCCATGACCTCCACCGCTAACCCTCACCCCATCGACGTCCTGGAAGACGGTGGCGTTGCGTCCGACGACGGGCGAGTCGGCCTGAAGGGTGGGAGGGGCGATGCGCCGGAGTCCGCGCCGGGCCGACCTGAGCCCGGACACCTCCTCGTGGGCGAGCTGGCGAAGGTGACGGGAAAAACGGTGCGCGCCCTGCACCTGTACGAGGACCTCGGGCTGCTCCGCCCGCACGATCGCTCCAAGGGGCGCTACCGCCTCTTCTCGACCGACAGCGTGGTGCGGGTCCGATGGATCACCAAGCTACAGAACCTGGGGCTCTCTTTGACCGAGATCCAGGACCTCGTCCGCAGCCAGGCCGATCAGGGCTCGGCGATGTTCGCGGCCGCTCGCCTCCGCGAGGTCTACGCAGCCAAGCTGGCCCAGACGCGGGAGAAGATCAGCGATCTCGAGCACCTCGAGCGAGAGCTGGTGGAGAGCCTCGCCTATCTCTCGGGCTGCGACACCTCGTGCGTGCCAGAGCTCCCCGCGGGGAGCTGCCATTGTTGTTCTCTCCACCGGGATCGGGCCGACGCGCCCGATCTCGTCGCGGGTGTGCGCGCTCACTGACCGCGCGGCCCGCTCGCCCCCGCGTCCCCTGCCCTCCCATCCTACCATGACCCCGAAGCTCCCCATCTTCATGGACAACCACTCGACGACGCGGGTGGATCCGCGCGTGGTCGAGGCGATGCTGCCCTACTTCGCCGAGGACTTCGGCAACGCGGCGAGCCGCACCCACGCCTACGGGTGGAAGGCGGAGGCCGCCGTCGAGGCGGCGCGCGAAACCATCGCGCGCTTCATCGGGGCGGAGTCGGGCAAGGAGATCGTGTTCACCTCCGGCGCGACCGAGAGCGACAACCTCGCCATCAAGGGCGTCGCCGAGTACTACGGCGAGAAGGGCCGGCACGTCATCACCACCGCCATCGAGCACAAGGCGGTGCTCGACTCCTGCAAGCGCCTGGAGAAGAACGGGTTCTCGGTGACCTACCTTCCCGTGGGCAAGGACGGCCTCGTCGATCCCGCGACGGTCGAGCAGGCCATCCGCCCTGACACCATCCTCGTCAGTGTGATGCTAGCCAACAACGAGGTGGGCACCATCCAGCCGCTCGAACAGATCGGCCGCATCACTCGCGAGCGCGGGGTGCTGCTGCACACGGATGCCGTGCAGGGCATCGGCAAGACGCCGTTCGACGTCCGCACCATGAACGTCGATCTCGCAAGCCTGACCGCGCACAAGATCTACGGCCCCAAGGGGGTCGGCGCCCTGTACGTGCGCCGCGGCCGACCCCGCGTGCGCCTCGTCGCCCAGATGGATGGCGGCGGCCACGAGCGCGGCAACCGCTCGGGCACCTTGAACGTCCCCGGCGTGGTCGGCTTCGCCACGGCCCTGGATCTGTTCGAGCGCGAGGGCGCGGAGGAGAACGCCCGCATCCTTGGGCTCCGTCGGCGCCTCTACGATCGTCTGACCGCACGCCTCGAGCGCGTTGATCTGAACGGCGACTGGGAACGGCGACTGCCTGGCAATCTCAACGTGTCGTTCGCGTTCGTCGAGGGCGAGGCGATGATGATGGCGATCAAGGACGTCGCCGTCTCCAGCGGTTCGGCCTGTACCTCCGCGAGCCTGGAGCCAAGCTACGTCCTCCGAGCCATGGGCCTCGACGAGGACCTCGCCCATTCCTCCATCCGCTTCGGGATTGGGCGCTTCAACACCGAGGAGGAGGTCGACTACGTCGCGGACCGCGTGGCCACGGAGGTCGAGCGGCTCCGGGTGATGTCGCCACTCTACGAGATGTACCAGGAGGGGGTCGACCTCAAGTCGATACAGTGGTCCACCCACTGAACGGCGCGAGCCGCGCGCAAGCAAGGACACCGACATGGCGTACAGCGACAAGGTCATCGACCACTACGAGAACCCCCGCAACGTCGGCAGCCTCGACAAGGCGGACGATGCCGTCGGCACTGGCCTGGTCGGCGCCCCCGCCTGCGGCGACGTCATGCGCCTGCAGATCCGCGTGAACGACGACGGCGTCATCGAGGACGCCAAGTTCAAGACGTTCGGGTGCGGTTCGGCCATCGCCTCGAGCTCGCTCGCCACCGAGTGGATCAAGGGGCGGCACATCGACGAGGCGTCGACGCTCAGGAACAGCCAAATCGCCGAGGAGCTGAACCTGCCGCCGGTCAAGATCCACTGCTCGGTGCTGGCCGAGGATGCGGTGAAGAGCGCCATCGAGGACTACCGGAAGAAGCAGGCCGCCCGCCGCGCGCTGGCCGAGCCCGCGCCGGCGCCCGCCACGGAGGCCGCGCGCGCCGAGCCGACCGGCTGACTTCCCCAGCCGGCGGACCGCCGCCGCGCTGGACCCTTTCGCGGAGATGCGACCATGAATCCCACCCAGCCCTACGGCGACACCTGCCACGCCATCACGCCCGCGGCGCGTGTCTCGTTGACCGACTCCGTGCCACCCCCGCCCGGGGCGCCGGACGGGGCGGCCGCACCTCAAACGGCGACCGGATCGACCAAGGGCATCACCGTGTCCGACGCGGCGGTCGCCTACGCGCGACAGAAGCTCGCGGCGCGTGGGACGCCCGACTCGGCCGTCCGCCTCGGCGTGCGCGGCGGTGGCTGCTCGGGGTACCAGTACGTGATCGAATTCGCCGACGATCCGCCCCGGGATCGCGACCGCACCTTCGAGGTGGGCGGCGTGCGCTTCGTGGTGGATCGTAAGAGCCTCGTCGTGCTCGCGGGCTCGGTCCTCGACTTCGAGAGGACCTTGATGTTCCAGGGCTTCAAGTTCCGCAACCCCAACGAGGCCACGAGCTGCGGCTGCGGCCACTCGTTCACCGTGCGGTGAGCCCGGCGAGCCCGGCGCGGCAGGCCGCGACGGGACGACCGGAGCCCCGAGCCACCCGACCCATGCCGGACGCATTCGACACGCTCGGCCTCGTGCCGACCTTCGCGCTGGACCTGGCGGCGGCGGAAGCGATCCACCGCGAGCTGGCACGAGCGTTGCACCCGGATCGCCACGCGGGCAAGAGCAGCTCCGAGCGGCGCGCGGCGCTGTCACGGGCCATCGAGGTGAACGAGGCATGGCGTGCCCTGCGGGACCCGGTACGCCGCGCGGAACTGCTCCTCGCGCGCCTGGGAGTGCCCGTGGGCGAGGGCCGCGAGCCCGCCGGTGATCCGGCCCTGCTCATGGAGGTCATGGTGCAGCGCGAGGCACTGGCCGAAGCGCGAGCCGCGCAGGACCTCGCCGCCGTACGCCGCCTCGGCGCTGAGATGCGGGATCGCGACACGGCGGTCCAGGCCGAGCTCGGGCGCGGCTTCGCGGCGCTGGCGTCGCGGCCGGACGCGCCCGGCCGCGACGCCCTGCTCCGCCAGCTCGGGGAGCTCCGCTATGTGCGACGCTTCCTGGAGGAAGTCGGTGAGATCGAGGACCTGATCGGCTAGGAGCGCAGCACGGGAATCCCATGCTCCTCGATATCTTCGACCCCAAGGCGCCCCCCAAGCCGATCGGCATCGATCTCGGGACCACCAACTCCGTCGTCGCCCACCTGCGCGACGGGCAGCCGGTGGCGCTGACGACCTGCGACGGCACCGCCCTGCTGCCGAGCGTCGTCTACTACGGCGATCACGGCTCGGTGGTGGTGGGGGCAGCGGCGCGTGCCTACGCGACACGCGCGGCGACCCGCACCATCGCCAGCGCAAAGCGCTTCGTCGGACGCGGGATGGACGATCCGCAGACGCGGCTGCTCGGCACCTACCGCTTCGTCGAGCCCGAGAGCGCGGAGGCGGCGCGCACGGTGCGCTTCGACGTCGGCGGCCGCTTCGTGTCACCGGTGGAGGTGAGCGCGGAGATCCTCCGCTCGTTGAAGCGAAGCGCCGAGGAGCAGCTCCAGGCGATCGGCGGCGCGGTGATCACCGTGCCGGCCTACTTCGACGACGCCCAGCGGCAGGCGACCCGGGACGCCGGCCGCCTCGCCGGGCTCGAGGTGCTGCGGCTGCTCAACGAGCCCACCGCCGCCGCCCTCGCCTACGGGCTAGAGAGCCGTAAGAACGGCCTCTTCGCCGTCTACGACCTGGGCGGCGGGACCTTCGACGTCACCATCCTCGTCCTCGACGACGGGGTCTTCCAGGTGCGCAGCACCGGCGGCGACAGCGCTCTCGGGGGCGACGACATGGACCGGCTGGTCGCCGACCGTGTGCTCTCGGCGATGGGTTTCGCGACGGATGAGGAGCCGCCGCCGGAGCTCATCGGGCTGGCGCTCGCCTCGGCCCGCCAGGTGAAACACGCGCTCACCGACGCGGCGGAGGCCGTGCTCGAGGTACCACGGCGAGGCGGCGGCGTCGCAGAGGTCCGGTTCGACCGGGCCAGGTTCGACGCGCTCGTCGAGCCGCTGCTCGAGCGCACGGGGCGCGCCTGTCGGAGGGCGCTGCGCGACGCGGGCGTGGAGGGTGCGGCGCTCGACGGCGTCATCCTGGTCGGCGGCGCGACGCGGGTGCCGCGGGTGCGGAGCTACGTTCGCGAGCTGTTCGGACAGGAACCGCTGGCGGACATCGATCCGGATCTGGTGGTGGCCTACGGCGCGGCGGTCCAGGCAGACCTCCTGGCGACCCAGAGCGACGCGGTGCTGCTGCTCGACGTCCTCCCGCTGAGCCTTGGCGTCGAGACGATGGGCGGGGGCGTCGACCGGGTGCTGCCGCGCAACACCACTATCCCCGTCGGCGCCAAGAGCGTCTTCACCACCTTCGCCGACGACCAGACGGGCTTCGAGATCCACGTCGTGCAGGGCGAGCGCGAACTGGCGAGGGACTGCCGCTCGCTCGCCCGCTTCACGCTGCGGGGGATCCCGCCGATGCCGGCCGGGGTGGCGCGGCTGGAGGTCCACTTCGCCGTGGACGAAAACGGGCTGCTCGAGGTGCGCGCGGTGGAGCTCACCACCGGGATCGAGCAGCGGATCGAGGTAGTGCCGAGCTACGGCCTGACCGACGAGCAGATCGAGGACATGCTGATCGACGCCATCGACCACGGGGACGAGGACCTGGAGGCGCGCCGCCTCGCCGACGGGAAGGTCGAGGGAGAGCGGATCCTGCTGGCCACCCGCAAGGCCCTGGACGCGGACGCGGACCTGCTCTCCCCGGACGAGCGCGCGGTGGTGGATCGCGCGGAGGTTGCGCTCCGAGACGCCATCGCGACGGCGACTCGGGCGAGCACCGTGCAACGCGCCATCGAGGACCTCGATCGGGCGACCCACGACTGGGCGGGGCGGCGGATGGACCGGGCGATGAAGGCCGCCATCGCCGGCAAGCGCCTGGGCGATCTGGCCACCGAGGTGGAGAGCGCGGCGGGGGTCGACGCGCACGTCGCCGCGCACGAGGCCGCCCGCGCGGTCCTACCCCCGGAGAGGTGAGCGATGGCTAGAGTGCGCTTCATCGAGCAAGGGATCGAGGTCGAGGTCCCGGTCGGCACCACCATCCTCGGCGCCGCCAAGACCGGCGGCGCCCCCGAGGGGGACGCCTGCGGCGGTGTGTGCGCCTGCTCCACCTGCCACGTCTACGTGGACGAGGGGCAGGCGCTGCTCTCCGAGCAGTCCGAGGACGAGGAGGACATCCTCGACAAGGCCTTCGATGTGCGGATGACCTCGCGGCTCGGCTGCCAGGCGCGTATCGAGCGCGAGGGACTGGTCGCCGTCCGCATCAGCCGCGAAAGCCTGGCCGCGTTCTACAACGAGCACCCGGAAGTGGAGCGCCCGGAGGAGTAGCCTCGGTCGACGCCCCACGGGCGGGGAGGCGCCCGCCAGACCGGCGCGGACGCGACCGGCGACGGGCGTGTGCTCAACCGTTGCCGTTGTCGTGCAACGGCCCGATCTCGAGCACGCTGCGATCGATGATGAGCAGGTGGTGATCCGACTCCGGGTCGGGCGCCGCAACGGCGGGCATCGGGATCTCGGCGGTCGCGTTCATGCCGTTGTCCCCGGTGAAGCCGTGGCCGCCGACCCGACAGGTCACCGTCACCCAAGGCGTGCTCTCGTCCGCCCAGTAGAGCGGGCTCGAGTACCCCTCGATGATGACGTCGAGGTGCTCGCCGTACTCGCTGCTCGCCTCGAAGTCGGCGATCAGGGAGTCGGACTCCGCGTCGAGCGTGGGGTCCGCGCCGATGGGCGTGTTCCAGGGACTCGTGTCCGAGTAGGGGCGGTAGACGCCCGAGCCTACCGCCCCGCCCACGGCCGGGCCGCCGGTCGCCGCGCCACCCTCGCTCACGCCGCCGGTCGCCTCGACGCCGCCCGTGGCGGAGCCACCCCCGGTGGCGGAGCCGCCGCCCCCCGACGACTCGGACTCGTCGTCGCCGCCAGCGGAGCCGCCGCCCCCCGACGACTCGGGCTCGTCGTCGCCGCCACAGGACAGGGTGAGCGCGATCGCGCAGAACAGCGCCGGAGCCAAGCGTGAGACGTGCAAGGTGCCCCCCGTGAGACACCCAGCAACCACCGCGGTGCGCGCGGCCCAGGGCGCTCCCAGGCGCGTCTTCGGGACTAGGCGACCGCCGCGTCGCGGGCGATCGCGCGCAGGGCGTCGAGCACCGTCGCGACGTCGTCGCGGGTGACGAACGGACCGAGGCTGAGGCGAGTGGTCCCACCAACGTCGAGCGTGCCGATGGTCTGGTGGGCGAGGGGCGCGCAGTGGATGCCGGATCGCGTGAGGATGCCGTGGTCCCGCTCCAGCCGGTCGGAGAGGGCCTGCGGGTGCGAGAAGCCTGCCATGCGGATCGAGAAGACACCGGTGCGATGCTCGAGCGCGCGCGGACCGTAGAGGGTCAGGCCGGGTACGGCGTCGAGGCCATCGAGCAGCAGGCCCATGAGCTCCAGCTCGTGGCGGCGCAAGGCCGCCACGGTCCGCTCGAGCACCCACGCCACCCCGGCGCCGAGGCCGATGATCCCGAGGGCGTTGTGGCTCCCGGGCTCGAAGCGATCGGGGAGGAAATCGGGCTGTTGATCGCGGTCGCTCACCGAACCGGTACCGCCCTCACGGATGGTCCAGAGCTCGCGCTCGAGGCCCGGCCGGATGTAGAGCGCCCCCGTGCCAAGCGGGCCGAGCAGCCCCTTGTGACCTGGGAAGGCGAGCAGATCGATCCGGTCGCGCTCGACGTCGAGCGGGACGTGCCCGAGCGACTGTGCCGCGTCCACGAGAAACGGGACGCCATGCGCTCGGGCGATGCGGCCCACCTCAGCGACGGGCTGGAGCGTTCCGGTCACGTTGGAGGCATGCACGACGACGATCAGGCGCGTCCGGGAACCGATGGCGCGCCGGATGGCGTCCGGATCGACGAGCCCCGTCGCGGGATCGCACTCGACACACGTCCGGCTGATGCCCCGCTCGTCGACCAGGCGGTTGACGGGGCGCAGCACCGAGTTGTGCTCGAACCGCGTCGTGACCACGTGATCCCCGGAGCGGAGCAGCCCGCGAATGGCGAGGTTCAGCGCGTCGGTGGCGTTGAGGGTGAAGATCACCTGCTCGGGCGCGGCGCCGCCCACCAGCTCAACGATCCGCTCGCGGCAGCGCTGCAGGAGCGCCCCGGCTTCCCGCGCCTCCGCGTAGGCGCCACGGCCCGGACTCGCCCCAAGCTCGGTCGCGAAGCGGGTCATCGCGGCCAGGACCTCCGGCGGTTTCGGGAAGCTGGTCGCGGAGTTGTCGAGGTAAAGACGACGGGTCACACGGCTCCTCGGGCGAGGCCGGGGAGGATAGCGGGCGGCACCGGCCCCCGCCACCGGCCCCCGGAGCCTCGCGGGGCCGCCGGCAGCGGGCGGGGAGCGCCGCGGCTCACCCGTCGGGCCGGAGCGCGCTCGCCGCCGCGGCCGGCGCCGCCATGACGAGCGGGGCCACGGCCGCGCCCGGAACCGGCGGCAGCGCGGCGGGACCAGGGGGCCAGAGGCAAAGGAGAGGCTCGGCCTCCTGAGCGACGAGCGAGGCGTTGGCGGGCGCCGCTCGACGAGGCGCGGCGGGGGCATGGCGCCGAGGCTCGACGGGCTGCGACGATGGCTCGGCCCTCTCGCCGGTCGCGGCGTCGAGCTCGGCGACGACCGCGCGAGCGCCCGTCACTAGCCCGTGAGCGAACCCCCGGGCCGCGTCGGTCCTCCAGAGAGCCGCCAGGTGGCCGAGCGCCGTGTGCTCGCCGAGAGGGACCAAGCAGAACCCCATGAGGGCGAAGCCCCCGACCAAGAGGCTGACCAACCGCTGCCCGAGCCACTGCACGGTGTGGACAGCCTAGTCGTGGACCCCGGTGACGGGAAACTTACCGAGGTGGCGTGGCCGCTCGCGAGGAGCAACGCCCGAGGCCGTCCCTCGCTTTGGCGCGGGCACTTGCACGCAGGGACCGATCTGCGCTGAAATGGCGGAGCGTCGCCGGGGTGCGCCGTGGCTGCCTTGCCCCGGAGGATCTCGGATCCAGGGAGAACCGACCGTGCGCCTCACCGCCGTCCTGTCCGCCGCGACCGTCTCGCTGCTCCTGGTTTCCGGCGCCGCCGCCGAAGAGCCGCCCGAGCGCGACCAGGACATCCTCGGCGAAACCTACGTCGGCGTGCGGTCTGGCTACTCGCTGCCGCTCGGGAACCTGTGGACCCTGAACAACGACGTGAAGGTGCCCCTGTCGGAGATCGTCTCGGGGGCCATGCCCCTGTGGGTGGACGCGCAGTACATGCCGCTCCCCGAGCTCGAGCTCGGACTGTCGATGATCATGGGCATCGCGTTCGCCAACGAGATCCCGCCGCCGGACGAGGACACGCCGGTGACGGACCTGCGGGGCTGCCCGGAGGGGACGCGGTGCCGCACCGGCGTGGTGCGGCCCGGCGCTCACGCCATCTTCCACCCCTGGCCCCAGGCCCGGGTCCACCCCTGGGTCGGCGCCGGCGTCGGGTACGGCTGGTTCCTCTTCAACCGCAAGACCGGCGACACGCGGCAAAAGATGTACTGGCACGGCCCGGAGATCATCGCCGCGCAACTCGGGGCCGACCTCCGCGTCTCAGACTCCACCTGGATCGGCGTGTTCGGCGCGTTCCAGCTCTTCCGCGCCGTGGACTGCGGGCTGCGCACGAACCGGCGGCCCCAGAGCTGCAGCATCGTCGAGCGGGCGCAACACGAGTGGCTCACGGTCGGGTTCCGCGTGCGCACCCACTTCTGGACCATCCGCCGGGCGCAGTCCGTCACCGCGCGGCTGTGATCTCGTAGAGCGCGAGTGGCCCGTCGCGGGCGCGCTCTACGCCGACAGCGGCGGCCGTGGGTGCCCGATCCGCGGTGGTCACCAGCCACTGCGCGCCCGCCGCCTGCAGGCGCGCGGCGAGCGCCTCGGGGGAGCCAGTGGCGTCCGGGGGACGCGGGTGTCGCGGGTCGCGATCGTCGAGCGGCGTCGCGGCGCCCGTGCGTCCGAACGCCGCCATGACGGCGAAGAAGCCGTAGTCGAGCGTGTCGACGACAAGCCGCTCCCCAGCCGGCACCAGCCGGCGCGCAGCGGCACCGACGCCCACCTCGTGACGGCGATCCGCGAAGGGTGCCGGACGACCCCAGCGCGGGCGCCACGCCACCGCCGCGAGCACGACGAGGAGCCCCGCGGCCCCGGCAAGCCGCCAGCGCGCGGGGTCGCGGCCCCGCCGCCACGCGCGGGCGATCCCGTCACCCGCCACGATCGCCAGGCCCAGCCAGAGGGCGAGCAGCGCGCGCTCGCTGTGGTGGGTTGGGGCCGCGTTGCGCCACTCGCCGGCAGCGACGAACAGGACGAGCCCACCCAGGGCGATGGCGAAGCGCCGGTATCGGCCCGCGCCAAGCGGCGCCCGAGCGGCGACCAGGGCGACGAACGCGAGCGCCACCAGCGCCGCCAACTCGGGCTCGTACCGGGGCAGGGCGAGCAACAGCGCGGCCACGGCCTTCTCCGGCGCTGTAGACGTCGCGCCGAGCGCTGCGCGGTAGGCGACGACCCGCCCGACGAAGAAGAGCGGGTCACCGTGGTCCATCGCGCCGTGGATCAACCACGCGAGCGGACCGGCCAGCGCAAGGAGCGCGCTCACGACGAGCCCCGGCCGGCGCCGCCGAATGGCGTCCACCCCCGCGCAGAGGGCCACCACCAGCGCGACGGGCCAGGCCTCGTAGCGGCAGAGCGCGGCCGCCGTGACGGCGAGGGCGCCGGCGAAGCGCACGCGGTTTCGCTGATGCGCCGCCGTCGCAGCCCCAAAGGTCACCAGGGCGGCCGCGTAGCCGTCCGGAACCGTCGCAATGCCGAGACGCGCGGCGTAAGGCAGGGCGGCGCCGAGCAGGCCCGCGAGCAGCGCCGCCCCGCGATCGAGCCCGAGGGCTCGCGCCGCGGCGTGGACGAGCAGCGCCGAGCCCACGGCGGTCAGCAGCGCCACGGAGCGCGCGACCGCCAGGGTCGGTCCTGCGATCCCCATCACGGTTCCCGTCAGCCAGAACGGGAGCGGGAGCCAGCTGGTCCCGGAGGGATCGAGCGAGGGCGCAGCCGCGAAGCCCTGGGCGATGACGACCCGGGAGTAGTCGTCGTCGCTGATCGCCCGAAACCCGAACGCCCACACGACCGCGATGGCCAACACCCGAACGGCGGCGACGACGGCGAGCTCCCAGGCGCCCGAACGCGAGCCCTCGGTCGCGTGGGGGTGAGCCGCGTGCGCGCGGCCCGCGCGCGTCACGGCCCGTAGGGGTTGTCTGCCGGCGCCGGCGCAACGGGAGCGGGAGCGGGACGCGGCGCCGGCAGCGTGGCAGGCGGCGCCGCTGGCGGAGCGGCGGGCGCCACCGGGGCCGGAGCCGGCGGCTCCACGGGCTGCCGAGGCGCGATCGGTGCGGCGGGCGGGCTCGGCGCCACCGGAGCCGGAGCGACTGGCTCGACGTCCACCGGCGCCGCGGCTCCCACTTCCGGCGCCGTCGGGGCCGCCTCGTCCTCTACCGTGCCGGGGGTACCCTCGTCGGGCTCGGCGGGAGCCTCGGGCTCGGCGGGAGCCTCGGGCTCGGCGGGAGCCTCGGGCTCGGCGGGAGCCTCGGGCTCGGCGGGCTGGGGCGCTCGCGTGGGCTCCTCCTCCTTGATCACCCCGATCTCCTGGCCCCGCTCCTCGAGCGCCTTGTCGCCGGAGGTGGAGAGGAACGCGAGCACGACACTGGAGAGGAAGAAGGTCGTCGCGGTGACCCAGGTGGCCCGGGTGAGGATGTTGCCCGCGCCCCTGCCCCCGAAGACCTGCGTCGCGCCGACGCCGGTGAACGCCCCGAGGCCACCGCTCTTCCCCGGCTGGAGGAGGACCACCAGGATGAGGAAGAGGCACGCGGCCACGTGGATGACGACGACGGGCGTGTAGAGTATCTCGGCCACTTCTCGGTCCTCACGGAGGCGCGCGCTTCGCGCTCGGGCGCGGGCCACCCGGCGCGGCCCACCGCTTTAGCCCGCCTCGACGCCCCATGCCAGCGGGTAATCGTCGCGTTGCTGGGCGAGCAACCGGCGCGCCGCCCAAGGCTCAGCCGAGCGCCTCCAGCGCGGGCAGACGCCGACCGAGGAGCGCGGCCATCACGGTGGCCTCGGCCTCGGTCACCAGGGTGAGACGGGCGGCCACGGCCTGTCCAGCCGAACGCGCGGCGCGCGCGACCGCCTCGCCGGCGAGCACGGTGAAGGCACCGGTCACCGCCAGGCTGGTCGCCAGCAGCCGCCCTCCGGATCCGGCCGCGGGGCTGGCCGACCGACCGACGTCCCCGATCCAGAGCACGGTCCCCCCCCCCCGGCAGCGATTCCGGAAGCGATCGATGGTGTCGGGACCGAGATCGACACCCATAGCACCGGACGGAACCCCCCGGACGCTCACCGCCTCGCCCTCCGGCGCTTCAACATCGCGCACCGCGACCAGGTCGGTCGGCAGCAGCACGTCCTGGCCGGCCTGGCGGAGCTGGTCGAGCAGCGTCCGCGCCCTTGCGAAGGCGGCCGGTTCGACCGGTGTGAAACCGAGGTCCGCCTCCGTCGCCGCGAGCAGCGTGTGCCCGACCCCTCCGGCGAAGCAGAAAGCATCGGCACGGGAGCGCAGCGCGCCGATGATCGGCAGCGCGGCCTCGAACGAGGGCCCCGCGACGATGGCGACGAACGGGCGCGCCGGCTCGAGCATGAGGCGAGAGAGTAGCTCGAGCTCCGCCGCGAGCGCGGGCCCGACCGCGCGCTGCCTCAGGAGCCGGGGTAGCCGCGTCAGACTCGACCAGTCGCGGTGGGCGAGCGAGAGGGACTCCAAGACGTACGCGTCCGCGAGGCGGGCGAGTTCCCGCGAGAACGCCTCGTCGCCCCCGGTTTCTCCGGGATCGGTGAGCAGGTTCTCGAGACAGCAGACCTGCCCGGCGCGCAGATCGGCAACCACCTTGCGCGCCACGTCGCCCACACACTCTTCGGGGACGTGCACCTCCCAGCCGGTGTGGGCGGCCAGCCGCGCCGCGATGGGCTCGATCGATGGGGGCGATGCGTCAGGCGTCGCCGCCGCCCGACTGCCGGCGATGATCAGTCGCGCTCCGCCAGCCACCACGCGCTCGAGCGTGGGCACGACGGCGCGCAGCACCGGGTCGTCGGCGACGCCATCGTCCCCGTCGACCAGCGGGCCGCCGAGGTCGACACGGACGAGGACCCGCGCGTTCTCCAGGGACAACGCGTCGAAGGACGGGAGGTTCCGGAACATCGAGGGCCTTTTAGCACCGCGGGCCCGGGTCGCGGCAGTAGAGTGGCGACGTGCTAGGAACGCTGCTCGAGGGCCTGCTACTGGGCAGCACCGCCGCCGCGCAGCCGGGGCCCTTCCAGGCGCTGCTCGTGCAGCAGACGGTGGCGCACGGGGCCCGCCGGACGCTGCCCGCCACCGTCGCGCCGCTGCTGAGTGACGGTCCCGTCGTGATCCTCGTTCTGGTGGTGCTGCGGAGCGTGCCGGACGCGGCGATCCGCACGCTCGGCATCGCCGGGGGCCTCTACCTCCTCTTGCTCGCCGTGCTGGCCGCCCGCCGCCCCCGCGATCCCGAGGCGCCGGAGCGCCCCCATAGCGGGCTCCTGCGGGCGGTCCTCGTCAACGTCCTCGGGCCGGGACCCATTCTATTCTGGGGGCTCGTCGCCGGCCCCATCGTGCTCGCCGCGGCCCGCGCCTCGTGGGTCGCCGCGGGGGCGTTCGTGGCGAGCTTTTACGCCGCCCTGATCGGCGTCAACGCCCTCGTCGTGCTGGCGGTGGGCTGGGCGCGCGAGCGCGGAGAGCGGGCGCGCCGCGCCCTGCACATCGCCTCCATCGTCGCGCTCGCGGGGTTCGGCGTCTTCGCCGTCGCGCGCGGCCTGATGGGCGGGTGACCGCGACGCCGGGGACGGCGCGGGATCGCACCTCCCCAGCGCGCGGCTGCGGCTGCTACCCTGGTGCGACCGTGAGGAGGCGGCGAGTCGTCCGGCTGGCCCTCGGCGGCATCGCCACCTGGTCGATGCTGACGCCGTTGTCGCACGCAGAACCGGACCCGCGCGACGTACCCCACGGAGAGACGGGGGTCTTCCCCGCGCTCGGGTACAACCCCGACACGGGGCTGGATCTCGGCGTCTTCGTGCACCGCGCCCGGTTCGAGCCAGGGGCGCGCCCCTACGCGTGGCGGGGCCGGCTGCAGATCCAGACGAGCGTGCTGGCCGAGGACGGCCTCGAGCTCCCGCGGCAGGAGCACTTCCTCAAGCTCGACCTCCCCGGCGTGCCAGACGCGCTCACCCGGCTGCGGGGCGAGCTGGTCTGGGACAAGCAGGTCAACGCGGGCTACTACGGCGTGGGGAACGCTGCCCCCGCGGTGGATCCGGCGCTCACGCTCACCCGCCATCACCACGAGTACCGCGTCGAGACGTTCCGGACCGAGGTGAGCGCGGAGCGCGAGCTCGGAGCTCCCAGGTGGCGCGCGTTCGCTGGCCTGGGATTGGCGCGGGTCGATCTCGATGCCTACGAAGACAGCCTGCTCGCCGCGGACGTCGCCGCCGACGGAGACGACGTTCGATCGCCGCCCGGCGTGGGGCTCTACACGGCGCTGACGTTCCGGGTCGGGCTCGTGCTCGATCGGAGGGACCACGAAACCCAGCCGACCCGCGGAGTCTTTCACGACGTGGTGGTGCGGGCGGCGCCAGCGCTCGGGGACGGCCCGGGCTGGGGCGGCGTCACCTACACCGCCCGCTTCTACGTCCCGCTCGTCGCCGACGACCTCGTGCTGGCCACCCGCGTGCTGGGCGACGTGACCTTCGGCGACGTACCGCTCGTGGAACAGAACCAGTACGGCGGACTGCTCCCGGGCAAGGCGTTCGGCGGGGCCGAGGGGCTGCGCGGGATCGCCGACGGGCGCTATGTCGGCAAGACGAAAGCGCTGGGCTCGGTGGAGCTCCGCGCCGCTTTCCTCCCCTTCCACGCCTTCCGCACACCGATGAACCTCGGCGTGGCGTTGCTCGTCGACGCAGGGCGGGTGTGGTCCGACAGCCTCGCCGCGGACCCCGAGCGAGATGGCGACGCCGGTGGGCTCCACCTGGGAGCCGGCGCGGGTCCGAGGCTGCGGTGGGGAGACTCACTCCTGGTCCGCTTCGAGGTCGTTCACTGCCCAGACACCCACGATCCGGGGGCGGGGCCGCTCATGACCTACCTCTCCGCCGACGCTCGCTTCTGACTCCCCTGGCCTCGTCCGCCCGATTTTCGTTACCCGTGCGCGGGACCGCCGGTAGACTCCCGCTCTCCGCTGGAGCTCTCCCGAAGGGCAGAAGGGTCGGACATTGGTAGGCATGGGGTCAAAGGGTCGCCGTTCGCTGGTGTGGGGTCGAGGGCGCGCGCGGGGGTTGGCCGAGGCGGCGGGCGTCGCGCTCGCGGGCGTCGTGCTCGCCGGGTGTGGGGGGCCAAAGATGAAGGTCCCCTCCGACCTCGAGCAGGACATGGACGTCCTCACGACCAAGGGCCGGAAGGGCACGACCCGCGATGGCGGCGGGTTCGTGTTTGGGCCCTACCGGGTGGAGGAGGTCCAGCGCGACTGGTCGAACCCCAAGGGGTTCGAGGTGTTCGAGGGTTTCACGCCGTCGGATGGCGGTGGGTACAAGTACCGCTTCGCGGGCGGCGGCGAGCGGTCGATGACCGGCAAATGCGCGACCCCCGAGCCCGAGCAGATCCAGGAGCTCGACGGGAGCGTGACGGTCAAGGAGCAGAGCCAGACCGTGGCGTGCCTGTGCGAGCTTGGCACCAAGATCGAGGCTCAGCTCTTCGTCGAGGATCTAGCGGGAGAATTCGGGGGCCCGGTCGTCGTGCGCGACGTCGAGCTGCGCGCGACGGGCATCTACGGGCTCGCCAACGGCGACAAGAACCCGGTCCCCGCCGGCTACCAGATCGACGCCGAGGACGGCCCCGTCGCCGGCTTCGAGGTGCTCCCCGGCAAGGCCCGGCTCTGGATCCGCGAGGATCTCAAGAAGCAGGACGTCCGCGCGCTGTCTTGTGCGATCGCGGGGCTCATGCTCTTCGAGCCCGTGGTCGAGAAGACGGACAAGAAGCGGGACTGAGGGGCCGAGGCGCCCGATGGCGCCGCTCAGGCGATGATGGCTCCGAGGCCGCGGAAGCGGCGATACCGGTCCTCCCGCAGCGCCTCGCGACCCATGCCGTCGAGCGAATGGAGGGTGTCCGTGAGCGCCTGGTCGAGGGCGCGCGCCGCGGCGTCGTGATCCTGGTGCGCACCACCGGGGGGCTCGGGGACGAGCGCGTCGACGATCCCGAGCTCGAGCAGGTGAGGCCCGGTTATCTTGAGCCGCGCCGCCGCCTCCGCGGCCTTGTCGGCGCTCTTCCAGAGGATCGACGCGCACCCCTCGGGCGAGATCACGGAGTAGAAGCTGTACTCGAAGGCGAGAACCCGGTTGGCGACCGCGAGGGCGAGCGCCCCGCCGGAGCCGCCCTCCCCGATCACGGTTGCCACCACCGGAACCCCGAGGCGGGACAGCACCTCCAGCGCCGCAGCGATCGCCTCCGCCTGACCCCGCTCCTCCGCCTCGATGCCGGGGTACGCGCCCTGGGTGTCGATGAAGGTCAGGATAGGGAGCCCGAAACGGTCTGCGAGCTCGTAGATGCGGATCGCCTTCCGGTAACCCTCGGGATTGGGCGAGCCGAAGCGGCGCTCGATGTTCTCCTTGGTGGTGCGACCCTTCTGGTGCCCGACGATGGCGACGCTGCGCCCGTGGAACTTCGCCAGACCCGTGATGATGGCCGCGTCGTCGGCGAACCTTCGATCCCCGTGCAGCTCGATGAAGTCCGTGAAGAGCCGCCCGAGGTAATCCGTCGTGTACGGCCGGTTCGGGTGTCGCGAGAGCTGCACCTTCTGGTGGGCGCTCAGGTTCTGGAAGACCTCGCGCGCGAGCAGCGCGGCCTTCTCTTCCAGACGCCGGAGCTCGCCCACAAAGCGGTCGTCGGCGCCCGCGAGCTTGCGGAGCTCCTTGATCCGGGTCACCAGATCGACGATCGGCTTCTCGAAGGCGAGAACGTGCACCATCGGGCGGCGCAACGATAGCCAATGCGCGCCCGCCGTCGAGGGGCGCGGCGGTGCGTAGTCAGCGTCGCAGCCGAACCCGCGCGGAATCACCCACCGACCCGCCGGGCGATGACGTCCGACGGGGGCGGCGGAACGCCGAGCTCAGCGCGTCTCGATGATCACCGGCACCTGAACGTGGGGCCGGACGCCCTTCACGTCGAAGACGCGGAAGGGCTTCTCCTTGCCCTTGAGCTGCGCGGGGGGCAGCTCCTCGTACTCGAACTTGTTCTTGAGGCGGGCGAGCGTCCCCTCGCTCACCAGGATTTGCCCGGCGCTCGCGACGCCGCACAGGCGCGCGCTCGTGTTCGCCGTGTCCCCGATCACGGTGTAGGAGAGCGCCTTCGAGCTGCCGATGTAGCCGGCGACCAGGGCCCCCGTGTGGATCCCGATCCCCATCGCTAGCGGCGGGTGGCCATGCTCCGCGCGCGCGAGGTTGAAGCGACCGAGCGCGCTCATCTGGTCGAGCGCGCAGCTGACCGCCCGGATGGGGTCGTCCGGGTGCGCCACCGGGGCGCCCCAGAGCGCCATGATCCCGTCCCCCATGAACTTGTCCAAGGTCCCCTCGAACTTGAACAGGACCTCGACCATCTGCTCGAAGTACTCGTTGAGCATCTCCACGATGCTCTCCGGATCGGCGCCCTCGCTCATGCGGGTGAAGCCGCGGATGTCGGAGTTGAACACGGTGCACTCCGCGACCATCTGGCCCCCCTTTTTCACCTCGAGCTCGCCGCTGAGGACGCGCTCGGCGATGTTGGGGGAGAGCAGCCGGCTGAACCGCTCACGGTTGACGATCTCCTGCTCGATCTTCCGGGCCAGAATGTTGATCTCGATGAACATCGCGGCCTGACCGGCGATGCTGGTCACGATCTCGAGATCCTTGGGCTGGAACTGGGCCAGGGTTTCGCTGTCGAGCCAGAGCACGCCGAGGATCTCCTTGTCGTGCAGCAGCGGCGCCACGATGGCGCTGGAGATCCGGTTCAGGATCATGCTCTTGCCCTTCGAAGCGGCAAAATCCATCGCCGCGTCGTGGGTCAGGACCGTCGCCCGCTCCGCGATCACGTGGTTCATGATCGTGGTGGAGACGGTGATCGGAAGCTCGGTGCCGTCACGACGGAGGCTGGCCCGCGGCTCGAGCACACCGGCGTCGTCGCGCAGGAAGATCACCCCCCGATCCGCGCGCACGAAGCGGAAGATGTTCTCCAGGATCTTGTCGAGCAGCCGCTGCAGATCGCGCTCCAAAGCGATCTCGCGCGACAGCTCGTAGGAAAGACGGAGCCGCTCGTAGTCGGCAGCGAGCTGTTGGGGGTTCTGGGCAATCTCGTCGTGCGGGAGGAATTTCTTGGTGGCCGCGATCTGGGTGCCGATCGCGCGGGCCTGGTCGTTGACCGAGATCCGAGTGGCCCCGGTCGGCACCCGCGCCCCCGGCGACTCCGGCAAGACGGGCATCGCGGACGTGCCGCGCGGACCAGTTGCAGGGGCGCCGAAGGAAACCTGCGGCACGAGCGCCGCGACGGGAGACGCCTCGACCATGCCAGCGGCGCTCACGGGGGGCGGCGCCGGGACTGGCTCCGCGGACTGCCAGCTACCGGCGGCAGGGCCAGCGGGGACGACCCCGGTGATGGGCGGCGGAAGCGGCTGTCCGGAGCCGTCGTCGAAGCGGGCGCGCGTGGACCCGAGCGCGATGTCGTCGCCGTGGCGCAGCGCCCGCTCCCCGGCCACCCGATCCCCATTCACGTAGGTGCCGTTGAGGCTCCCGAGATCGCGAAGGACGAAGCCTTCGGGCCGCTGCTCGATCGTGCAGTGCTCCTTGGAGACGATCTTGTCGAGCAGCTGGATGGTGTTGCTCGGGTGGCGACCGAGCGAGTTGTGCAGGCGCAGCTCCACCACCTGCTGACCTTCAGGGGTAGCGAGGAGCAGCCGGGCCATGATCCGAATCCCTACGCTAGCGTCGCGCCCGTGGCACGACAAGACTCGAGCCTTTTCGAGGGGAGCTAGCGGGAAACGCCGTTGTTCCGCGGCCGGCATGACCCCGGGGCCGGACGCCGGCGACCGCGCCTCGCGCGCGGCGCGCGCGAGGCCCGATCTGGTATCGTGGGCCGGTGACGCCCTCCCTCTTGCTCGCCGTCGACCAGGGCACCACCGGCACGACCGCGCTCGTGATGGATCTGTCGGGGCACGTGGTGGGGCGCGCGAGCCGCGAGCTGCCGCAGCATTTCCCCGAGCCGGGCTGGGTGGAACACGACCCCAACGAGCTGTGGGAGACAGTGGTCGACGCCATCGCGGACGGGCTCCATTCGGCGGGTGTCGGGGGCGCCGCGGGCGGCCAGGGCGCAGCGATCGCCGCCATCGGGATCACCAACCAGCGGGAGACGACGCTGCTCTGGGATCGAAGCACCGGCCAGCCGATGCGCCGAGCCATCGTCTGGCAGGATCGCCGCACCGCGGCCGCCTGCGCCGAGCTGCGTGCCCGCGGTCACGAGCCGGAGGTCCGCGCCGCGACCGGACTGGTCCTGGACCCGTATTTCTCCGGCACCAAGATCGCCTGGGCGCTCGCGGAGAGCCCGGCGCTCCGCCGCCGCGCCGAGGGCGGCGCCGTCGCCTTCGGCACCGTGGACTCCTACCTGGTGCTGCGCCTCGCCGGCGGACCCGCCGCGGGGGCGCCGCACGTCACCGATGTCACCAACGCCTCGCGCACGCTGCTCCTCGACCTGGAGCGCCGCGCCTTCAGCCCGCACCTGTGCGCGCTCTTCGGCGTCCCGACCGCCATGCTGCCGCGGATCGTGCCCTCCGCGGGGATCGTCGCGCGAACGTCAGGGTGCCCCGGCCTCCCCGACGGGGTGCCCATCGCGGGGATCGCGGGGGATCAGCAAGCGGCGCTCTTCGGCCAGGCTTGCTTCGCGCCCGGCGACGCCAAGTGCACCTACGGCACCGGCGCCTTCGTGCTGGTCAACACGGGAACGAGGCCGCTCTCGAGCCGCTGCGGGCTCGTCAGCACGGTCGCGTGGCAGATCGGCGACGAAACCACCTACGCGCTGGAGGGCAGCGCCTTCGTGGCCGGCGCCGCCGTGCAGTGGCTCCGGGACGGGCTCGGTCTCATCGCGACGGCGGCGGAGGTGGAGGCGCTCGCGCTCCGCGTGGACTCGAGCGACGGGGTGGTGTTCGTCCCCGCGCTCACCGGCCTCGGGGCACCGCACTGGGATCCGGCCGCTCGCGGCGTTATCGCCGGCATCACCCGCCGCACGAGCGCCGCGCACCTCGCACGGGCGACGCTGGAAGGCATCGCCCACGAAATCGACGACCTGCTCACCGCGATCGCCGGTGACCTCGGCGCGCCGGTGAAGACCCTGCGAGTCGATGGCGGCGCCGCGGCGAACGACCTCCTGCTGACGCTCCAGTGCGATCTGTCCGGCGTCCGAGTCGAGCGCCCGCGGGATCTCGAGTCCACCGCCCGCGGAGCCGCGATGCTGGCGGGGATCGGCGTCGGACTGTTCACGAGCCCCGCCGACGCCGCCCGCATGCTGGAGGTCGAGCGGACCTTCCGGCCCCGCTGCTCCGACGGCGAGCGCGAGTCCCGCCGCGCGCGCTGGCGCGACGCCGTCGCGCGGACGCACTCGGATCACGAGCCGGGCCCCGGGGAAGGCCCCCGCGACGGCAGGAGCGGGCTCGCGGCGCCGGGCCAGTGCGGCCATCGGTTTGATTGCCGCGAAAAACCAACGACCTAGAACCCCACCCCAGCAGCAGAGCTCGCCGACGGCGCCCCAGGGATTCGCCCCCCTCGCCCCTGGCAACCAGTGGTGCCAGGGGGCTTTTTCCGGGACGCCGGCGCAGATGGCGTACCGTTTGTCGCTCTAGGAGGGGCGGCGGGGGCTGGCGTATGATGCCCTCCCGCAGCGCGTCGCGGCCGGACGTTCCTGGCCGTCAACGATAGAGGGCGAGGCACGATCAAGATGGACGAAGCGCAAGTGATTGCAGAGCCGGCCGGCGAGGGGCAGGCGGTTCCGGTCGACTGGGAGGCGCTGGAGGATGCGTTCGAGAACAACGCGCCGGAGGTGCACAGCTACCTGCGACTCATCGACGGCGAGGTCCTGCGCGTGGTGGACGGCATCGCCGACCCGGAGATGCACTCGCGCATCGCGTCCGATGCCGCCTACCTCCGTATCGACCCGGTCAGCTCCCGGGAGCAATACCGCTGGATGGAGCGCTTCATCCCGATGGTGGAGGACCCACCGCTCCGCGACCGGCTGACCGCGGCGATCGACGGCAAGGGCGCCTTCCGCCGGTTCAAGGACGTCCTGATGGGGTTCGGCCCCGAGCGGGAGCGTTGGTTCGCCTTCCGCAGCGAGCGGCTGCGGGTGTTCATGGAGGCATGGCTCACCGCGCATGCCCTGCACGCCGTGCCCCGCCCGGCCTGGCCCGCCGAGGATCAGAAGCCCAAGGAGTCCGCCACGCTCACCGCGGAGCAGATCGCGAACCGACGAGCGCGCAGCTCCGAGTCGCTGCGGCGGCAACTGCGGGACGTGGCCGAGGCGCTCGGGGCCCGCGACCTCGAGAAGGTCCTCGCCTTCGCGGAGTTCGTGAAGGCCCGGCGCGCCGCCCGGGGCTTCGGACCTCGCGGTGAGGGGACGGACACCCCCGACGACGCGGCAGCGCCGCCCGCGGACGAGCCTGCGACCATAGAGTCGGCGGACGGCTGATGGCGTGGAGCGGCTGGCCCGCCCTTGGCCTGCTCGCCGTGCTGGCAGCGAGTCTCCCGGCGGTGGCGACTGCCGAGCCGGTGGTCGTCGACCGCACCGTCGTCCGCTTCGTCGCGTCGGAAACCGGCGGCGTTCGCGCTCCGCGCTTCATCTACGCGCGAGAGCTAGCGTTCGAAGCGCGCCTGGAGGCGCTCGGTGACCCCGACCACGCGCCCGGGGCGGCCCCCCTCGCCCGGCACGTGCGCGCCGCACTCGAACGACACGTGGCGGAAACCCTGCTGTCGAGCTCTCGGATCGACCCGCCGCCCTCCAAGACGGAGCTCGGCGCCGTCACGCGCGCGGCGCGAGCAATGCTCGCCGAACGAGCCGGAGGGCCCGCGGCCCTGCAGGCCGCCGCCGACGCCGAGCAGGTCGGCGAGCAGTTGCTGCAGCGGATCGCGGCGCGCCAAGCGCGTGCCAGCCTCTACGTCGATCGCATGGTCGCGCCGATGCTCGAGCCCACGGAGGCCGAGCTCCGTGCCGCCCACCGGCAGAGCCAGTATCGGTCGCTGGACTACGAGCGGGTGCGTCCCGCGCTGACACGTTGGGTGGTGAGCCGACGGCTGACGACGGCCGTCGTCGCGCATTTCCAGGCGGCGCGGTCCCGCGTTGCGATCACGATCCTCGATCCCGCCGGGTGATCCCCGCCCCCGGATCACGGCCCTCACGACCCGGCCGGAGGAGGAGCGGCTCTCCTTCGAAGCCGACGGCGCCCACGACGCCACCCGGGACCCGTCGCTCCGCCCATGGCGTCCCTCCGTCGGGGCCACCCCGGTCGAGCCCGGCGGCGGGGCGCCCCATGATGCTGGCGCCCCCGGCCACAAGCCGGCAGGATCCGCCGGGTGCCGCACGGGTGGTTGCTCACGTTGCCCACGGTAGCGGCCGCGCTGGCGGGGCTGCCGCTGGTACGCCTGCTCTACCGGCGACGGCGCGTCCCCGGCGCGCTGCCGCTCGCGGCGGTCGCCTGCCTGGTGATCGTCTGGTGCCTCGCGTACTCGGCGGTGCTCGTCGTCCCGCAGGTTTCGGCCAAGGTCGTGCTGCTGACGGTCGAGTACGTCGCCGTGTGCACCGTGCCGCCGCTCTGGCTGGTGATGGTGCTCGAGGTGGTGGCGGCGGCGCGGCGATGGTACTCGCGCCGCCTGGCGGCGGCCGCGCTCGGTGCCCCGACGCTCGTCGGCGTGGCCCTCACGGTGACGAACGAGGCGCACCGCCTGGTGTGGCGCGCCACCCGCCCGGTGGGGGTGGGCGACGCGGTCACGGTGGTGATCGATCCGGGGTACGCCTTCTGGGGCATCATCGGCTTCGCCTATGCGTGCGTCGCCGTCGGCGCCGCGATCCTCGTGGGCACGGTGGTGATTGGCTCCCCAATGCTGCGGCGACAGGCCAGCCGCGTCATCGTGGGCTCGGTGATGCCGATCGGGGTCAACGCCCTGTTCCTCGCGCGGTTGACGCCGTTCGAGGACTACGATCCGACCGCCGTGGCCGCCATGATCGCGGTCGCCGTCTGGACCGACGGGCTGCTGACCGCGCGCTTGCCCACCCTCGCCCCGCTGATCCGGGATCGGGTCTTCGGCGCCATGGGCGACGCCGTCATCGTGGTCGACACGCAGGACCGGATCGTCGATCTGAACCCCGCCGCGTCCCGGCTCCTGGGGGCGGCGAGCGCGACGCGGGACGTGCGGGTCGCGGCCCTGCTGCCGCCCGACGCCTGGCGGCGCGCGCTGGCCGCCGGCCCCCACCCGTCCGAGCTCGAGCTGTCGGACGCCGGCGAGCCGCGAACCTTCGAGGCGCGCGTGGAGCCCGTCTCCGGAGCCCGCGGCGCCCTGCTGGGGCGACTGCTCCTGTTGCGGGAGGTGACCGCGTCCGTGCGCGCCAGAGACGCCCGGATCCGGCTGACGCGGATGGAGGCGTCGACCGCCATGGTGGCGGGGATCGCTTACCGCATCGAGGCGCTGCTGCAGACCATCCGCGGCCACGCGCAGGCGGCGTCTCCCGTGGACCCCACCGTGGCCAAACACCTGGCGGGCATCGTGGAGACGACCGCGGTGGGCGACGCCCTCGTGGAGCAGATGCTCCGGTGCTCCCGCGACGTGCTCGTCGCCCACCGCCCACTCCACCTCGGATCCCTGGTCGGTCGCGTGGTGAGCGAGGAACGCGCCCATCTGCCCCCGAGCGTCACCGTGAGCTTTGCGGCAAGCGCCGGCCGGCTCGAAATCCTGGGCGACCAGCAGGGCCTCGAGGAGCTCGTGGCGACGCTGCTCCGCAACGCCCGCGAGGCCATCGAGCGTGAGGGCGCGATCACCGTCACGGTGGACCTGCACGACACCGTGTTCGGCGTGGAGGTGGAGGGCGGCGTTCGCCTCCCGCCGGGGCCCCACGTCCGCCTCGCCGTCCACGACGACGGGGTCGGAATGGACCCGGCGACGGCGGCGCGCATGCTCGAGCCGTTCTTCACGACCAAGGGCCTCGGCCGCGGGCTGGAGCTGGCGGTCGCCCACGGCACGGTGCTCGGTCACCGCGGTGAGATCGCCGTCGACACGGCCCCCGGCGGCGGCACCACCGTCGCCGTCTACCTACCCGCCATCTCCCCGCGCGGTCGAATCCGCGATGTCGGGGTCCCGCGCTCGAGCGCCGCGGGCGCGACGAGCCCCCCGGGGTCGCACGTCCCCCGCTGAACCCTCCGGGCCTAGTCGCCGTTCACCACTTGACGGTGACGGTGGGCGGCTGGACCTGCACCTCAACGTTGGCGACGTCGACGGTGACCGGGGCGGCCACCGAGCCGTGCTTGGCGGTCCTCAGCTCGACCGGCAGCGCCGCGACGTCGACACGCGGCACCACCTGCTCGGCCCGGAGCGCACGCACCACCTCCGGCGGACCGACGACGGTGACCATGACGCGACTGGGGTTGCAGGAACCGCCGGCCACGCCGACCACCTCCACGGGGAGGCGCTCGAACTTGGCCTCGTGAGTCTGCCTCGCGATTCGCACGGTCACCGTCGTGCTGGTGATCTCGAGGTAGGTCACGCGCTGCGGAGGAGCGTCGATGGCGATGGGTCGTCGGTAGACCCCCTCCGTCAAACCGGTCACGTCGAAGGCGGCCAGGCGCACGTACTGCATCACCTCGACCATTCGCTTCGGCCCCCGCACGGTCACGGCGCTCGGGTCCACCGTGGGCTGCCCCGCCACCACGGTCCCCTCGGCGGGCTCCCCCGAGATGGCGGCCTGGAAGGGGGTGATCCGAGTGATCACGTCCTGCCACTCGAGCTCGATGCGGGGCGGATCGAAGATGGTCGCGGCGATGCCGGGCGGCAGCGAGAGCATCGAGGCGTCGAAGGTGACCGCCGGTCGCTCGCCGTCGCGCAGGTCCAGCTCGATCGGGGGAATGGGCTTGTCCCGCAGCAACTGCTCCAGCGCGCGCGCCGAACCGCGCAACGTGACGTACACGTTGGGCGGGATCTGCGTCATCAGCTCGCGGCTGGCCGACTCGGGCGGCTGACGAACGAAGATCCCAACCGGGAAAGACCGATCGATCGCCTCCTCCACGCGGTTCAAGTAGATGAACAGCCCGACCGCGAAGACGAGCGAGATCGCCTTGAGCCCGGGGTTGTCCAGGACGGCGCGCAGCAAGCGTGCGCCGAGCCAGGCGAGGGCAGCCTCCGGTCGCTTCACCGCTGCGTGCCTCCACTGGGGGGCGCGTCCTCGTCCACGTCGAACTTGCCGCTCGCGCGCGACCCCGGGGACGCGATGGGCTCCGTGCCCCGGTCCGGCGCGCCGGCGGTCGCCCGGGGCGCCACCGCGCTGGCGACCGTGGCATCACCATCGCCCGCGGCGGACATCCGTGGACGGAGCGGTGCCGGCGGCGGCTGGCTCCGCGGCGGCGGCGGCTGGCTCCGCGTCGTCGCCCGCTCCTCGGGCGCCCGAGCGCCAAGTCCCGCGGCGGGATCCGCCTCGAAGCGCAGCGATTGCGTGGTCGACACGTCCTCCGACCGCTCTTCCTCCGCGCGCGGCGACGCCGTCGACAGAGGCGGCGGGACCGGCAACGCCGCGGGCTTGGGCTTGCGTCGCTGCTGCGGGTGGTAGATCGACTCTAGCGCGGAACGCAGCGAGGGCCCGTTGAGCTCACCGACGTGGTTGCCACTGAAGCAGTAGGAGATGGTCCCGCGCTCCTCGCTGACCACCACCACCACCGCGTCCGTCTCCTCAGTAATCCCCAGCGCGGCCCGGTGGCGGGAGCCGAGATGCTGGGCGAGGACTCGCCCCTCCGGCATCGGGAAGAACACCCCGGCCTTGGCGATGCGGTGGTTGCGGATGATCACAGCGCCGTCGTGGAGCTTGTTCATCCCCTCGGGGACGAAGAGGGAAACCAACAGCTCGCTGGTGACGACCGCGTCGATCTCCTTGCCCTTGTTCGCGCCGACGAACTCGTCGAGGTTCGCGTCCTGCTCGATGGCGATCAGCGCCCCGATGCGGTGACGGGCGAGGTCTGTCGCCGCTTCCACCACCTCGTCGAGCACCTGGGACGCCTTGGCCCGAACCTGACCGGGGAGCCAGGCCCGGCTGCCGACACGCTGCAGCCCGCGGCGAATGTCGCTCTGGAACACCACCACCACCACCAGGATGAGGCTCGAGATGAGCGAGCCCAGTATGCCGAGCACCATCCGGAGCTGGAGCTGCTGGGCCACCACGTATAGGCCGAAGACGGCCAGGAGCCCGAGCGCGATGTGCTGGGCGCGGGTCCCCTTGAAGAGGAGCAGGACGCGATAGGTGACGTAGTAGACGATCAGGACGTCGAGACCGTCCCGGGCCATCTCGATCCAGCCGCGCTGGCCGACGTAGGCGTTCAGTGCCTCAAGCATCGAACGCCCCCTCCGCCCCGGAGCGGGCCGTCCAGCCGGAACCGGGCGGCGTCGCCGCGCGGACGACGTCCAGCGCCTGCCGAACGGCAGCCACGTCGTGCACCCGGAGCACGCTCACGCCCCGATCCGCCCCGAGGAGGCAGGCCGCGATAGTGCCCCCTAGCCGGTCATCCGGAGCGCTCCCGTCCACCGCAGAAATAAACGACTTGCGGCCCGGGCCGAGCACGACGCGCGCGCCCGTCGCCACCAGTTCCGGGAGCCGTTGGAGGAGCTCGAAGCTCTGGGCCGCGTTCTTGGCGAAGCCGAGCCCCGGGTCGAGCAGCACTCGGTCCTCGGGCAGCCCAGCACGGGTCGCTCGCTCCCTTGCGTCCCTCCACTCCCCGATGACCTCGGCCGCGACGTCCCGGAAGCCTGCCTCTGGGTACTCCGAGAACCCGGCCATCGAGCCCAACGCCCCGCGGCTGTGCATGAGGATGAGCGCCGCCCCCCGACGCGCCGTGACCACCGCCAGGTCCGGGTCGGCTAGGCAAGAGACGTCATTGATGACGTGAGCCCCGAGGGAGAGGGCGTGCTCGGCAACCCGCGGACAGGTGGTGTCGACGCTGACCCAGGCCCCGAGGGAGAGGGCGAACCGCAGGACGGGGTCCAGGCGGCAGATCTGCTCGTCCGCGCCCACGGGACTGGCGCCAGGACGGGACGATTCGGCGCCGATGTCGATGATGTCGGCCCCGGCTGTCAGCAATTCCCGCACGCGCGCCTCCGCCGCCGCGACGGTCGTGTAACGCCCCCCGTCGAAGAAAGAGTCCGGCGTTACGTTGAGAACCCCCATCAGCGCGGCTCCGCGCTCCCGTCTCGCTCGATCGATGGCGCCGATGACTCCGCCCACGGTCCTCACGCGTAGCTAGAACGCTGCGTTTTGACGCACGAAGATGCCATTTCGGCTCAGGGCGGCCGTCGCGTCGGCCGGGATTGCGTGTTGCAGCGGACGAAATGGGTCGCTAGCGTCAATGACCGCGGCGCGCGCCGCCGCCGGCGAGATCCCAGATGCTGCGCACGCGGGTTCGGGCTGATCCGATCGCGGGGCTCGTGATGAGCCTCCTGTTCGCGGCGTTCCTGACGCTGGTTCAGGCCGGGGACCGCTTCGTGGAAGCCTGGACCCCGAGGTACGGCCAGGTCGCGGCCACCACCCTGCGGGTCCCCTACGGGCCCCGCCTGGTTCGGACCGGATCCCGGATGCGGCTCCAATTCGAGGAGCGCCGGACGGTGGTGGCGCGAGGGACGGTGCTCCAAGCGGACAGGCCCAGCCACCAGGCGGCGTATCTGCTGGAGACGGAGCTGCGTGGGGGAGGCGCCACCGCCCGCCTCGGGGCCGTCTTCGTGCTCCTCTTTGCGCTGACGCTCGCCCTGACGGCCTACCTCCGCCGGTTCGCCCAGAACCGAATGCGCCTGCTCCGGATGCAGGTCGGACTGCTGGTGGCGATGGGCATACTGGCCGTCGCCGCCAAGGGATTGATCCTCTTCACCGGGCTGCCAGCGTTGTGGATCCCGGTCGCCACGGTCCCGCTCCTGGTCGCGACCGCCTTCGACCGCCGGACCGCTTCCATCGTCGCCGTGGTGATGGCGTTCATCGTGGCGTCGCAGCTGCAGTTCGACCTGGTCTTCCTGTGCGTGCTCATCGCCCGGGGGATGGCGTCGACGCTGCTGTACGTGGGCCGCAAGGCCTCTCGGCAGGTGGTCGGGGCAGGGCTGTTGGCCGGCCTCTGCGCCGCGGCCATCGATGTCGCGATCGTGACAACCTTCGAGGGACGCTTCGACGTGGCAGCGGACCTCGCCAGGCCCCTCGAGTCCGAGCTCATCGCCTGCATCGGAGGCGGGATTGGAGCCGGCTTCCTGGCCGCTGCGCTCCGAGCCCCCGCCGAGCGGTTGCTCGGCAACGTGCCGCGCGAGCGGCTCCTAGAGCTCCAGGATCTCTCGCAACCGCTGCTGCTGCGGCTCGCGCGGGAGGCTCCGGGGACCTTCGAGCACTCGCGCTCGATGGCGAACCTCGCCGAGCAGGCGGCGAGCGCGATCGGTGCCGACGCGCTCCTCACCCGGATCGGGGCCTACTACCACGACCTCGGCAAGGTGGCGCAGCCCAAGTACTTCGTCGAGAACCTACTCCCAGACGACGCGTCGCCGCACGAGGAGCTCGAGCCGGAGGTGAGCGCCGACGCGATCATGGCCCATGTGGTGGTGGGCGCGAAGATGCTGCGCGAAGGCGGCATCCCGGAGCCGGTCGTCGAGTTCAGCTACACCCACCACGGGACCGGGCTCATCGAGTATTTCTGGAACAAGTGCCAGCAGCAGGGGAACCCTCGCGGCCTCGTCCCGGCGGACTTCACCTATCCGGGGATGAAGCCGCAGACGAAGGAGACGGCTATTCTGATGCTGGTGGATTCCATCGAGGCCGCGTCACGCACGGTCGAGAAGCCATCCCGGGCCCAGTTCTCCCAGGTGATCCAGCGCATCGTGTTCACCAAGCTCGAGCAGGGTCAGCTCGACGAGTGCGGGCTCGAACTCGCGGAGCTCCGGACCATCACGACGCGGATGACCGACACCCTGGTCAACATGTACCACCACCGGATCAAGTATCAGTGGCAGGTGCAGCGCGCGGAGGAGTTCGGCGTGCCCTCCCGGGCCGTCCGCGGCTCCTCGCCGGAGATCGAGGTCGGGAGCGCGCTGATGACGATGCCCCCGGTGGCACCTGCTCCGACCGAGCCAACAACGGCCGAGGACTCCACCGTGTCGCGGATCGTCGAGACGCGCCGCGCCCCGGCGAACGCCGCCCGGGAGCCGGCCGCGGCCGGCGAGCGGCCGGCCGCGCCACCCCCTTCCGTCGAGACAGCTCGCCCCGAGCTGCCCCGGGTGGGGCCGAAGACGGACGGTGAGTCCGGACCAGAGAATCCCCGCGCCAAGCGCCTGCGCTGAAGCGCCAACGCTCCGGGGTCGGAGGATTCCCGAGACGGGCGAGTCTTCCCCCGGGTGGGCCACCACCCGCGGGGGGTGACGGCGTTCCTCAGGCCATCGCCTTCTCGAGCCTTGCCTCGGCGTCCCGGACCACGTCACCCCAGTCGGCGGGCACCGGCGTCGTGAGCGCCACCACCTCCTCCGGAGTCGCGTCGGCGGTGATCGCCTCCCGGGCCTCGGCGGAGCCGGTCAACAGGTCGAACGCCGGGATCTCGGCTTCGAACTCGTACGGGGTGACCGAGAAGGCGAAGGCGTCCCTCGCCTGCAGCCGCGCCAAGGTGAGCAGGCGCAGGTAGGTCGCCACCGGGCGAAACAGGGCGACGTTGGTGACGTGCAGCATCACCCCGTGGCACGGCTGTCCCTGGTGCTTGTCGAACCAGGGGCGGAAGCTCACCGGTCGCACCAGGGCGCCAGGGGTGCCAATCTCGTTCATGGAGGCGGCGAGCTGGGGCCCGTTCAGGAAGGGCGCGCCGACCACCCGGAACGGCACGGTCGTCCCTCGGCCCTCGGAGAGGTTCGTCCCCTCGACGAGGCAAGCCCCGGGGTAAACGAGCGCGGTCTCCAGGGTGGGCATGTTGGGCGACGGCATCACGAACGGCCGACCCCAAGCCTCGGCGGTCCGGTGGCGCTCCCATCCCTCTACCGGCACCACCGACAGCGCGCCGTCGGGGCCGAGGGACAGCCCGTCGCGGGCGAAGCAGTGGACGACGAGCTCCCCGAGCGTCAGCGAATGCCGGACGGGCACGGGCTCCAGGCCGACGAACGAAAGGTAGCTCTCGCGCTGAGGCCGCCCCTCCGCGCTCCCCGGATCGCCCGAGATCGGGTTGGGGCGATCGAGGATGACCGTGTGCACCGCCGCCGCCTGGGCCGCCCGCGCGGAGAGCAACGCCGTCCAGACGTATGTGTAGTAGCGACTCCCTACGTCGGCCAGATCGACGAGCAGCACGTCCATCGCCGCGAGCTGCTCGGGCGTCGGCGCCAGCGACGCCTTCGTCGTGCCGTAGAGGCTGACCACGGGCGCCGCGGCCTCGCGCGCTTCGTCGGTGCTACCGACCACCGGCTCCTGCGCCTGCGCGAGGCCGCTGAGCCCGTGTTCGGGGGTGAACACCGTGACCGGGCTGACACCAAGCTCCTCGAGCACGGTGAGCGCGGTGCGCGCGCGACGATCCACCGCGGCTGCGTGGGTGAGCACGCCCACCCGTTGGTTGCGGAGTCGCCGCCGCAGGGTCGACAGTTGGCTGTTGAAGAGCTGGTCGAGTCCGCAGAGCATGGGAGGGCTCCTCGCTAGCAGATTCGGACGCGAGCGTCGCCTCGGCAGCTTCTGTGCCGGATCCGCAACAGTTGCGGAGCCGGTCGGTTGGGGCTTATACTTCTTGCACAGTGCGCCGGGTCCTGGTGGTCGACGACGAGGAGAACCTCCGCGTGGTGCTGCGCACCCTGCTGCGCCGCCACGGCTATGAGGTGGAAACCGCTTCGAGCGGCGAGGAGGCGCTCGCGCTCGTCGACGGGTTCGGCCCCGACTACGTGCTCACCGACGTGCGCATGCCGAAGATGGGCGGGCTCGACCTCTTGGCGACGCTCCGCGCGAAGGGCAACGACGCCACCGTGATCGTGATGAGCGCCTACGGCAACCTCGATCTGGCCATCGAGGCGATGAAGGCGGGCGCCTACGACTACGTCCAGAAACCCTTCAAGGCGGACGAGATCGTGCTGGCGCTCCGCAAAGCCGAGGAGCGCGAGTCCCTCCGCCGCGAGAACCGCGCGCTGCGCGAGGAGGTCCGCAAGGAGAACCGGTTCGAGGACATCCTGGCGAAGAGCGCGAAGATGCAGGAGATCTTTCGTACCATCGCCAAGGTCGCCGACTTCAAAACCACCGTCCTCATCACCGGGGAGAGCGGGGTCGGCAAGGAACTCGTGGCGCGCGCCCTGCACCGCCGCAGCAGCCGTGGCGGGGGGAACTTCGTCGCCGTAAACTGCGGGGCGATCCCGGAGAACCTGCTCGAGAGCGAGCTGTTCGGCCACCGCAAGGGCGCCTTCACGGACGCCGTGCAGGATCGCCGGGGCCTGTTCGAGGAGGCGAGCGGTGGCTCGCTGTTCCTCGACGAGATCGGCGAGCTGCCGCTGGGGCTGCAGGTCAAGCTGCTGCGCGTGCTCGAGGACGAGAAGATCCGGCGGCTCGGCGACTCGCGAGACATCCAGGTGGACGTCCGCATCGTGACCGCCACCCACCGTGACCTGACCGCGGAGGTCAAGGCGGGGCGTTTCCGCGAGGATCTCTTCTACCGCCTGAACGTGCTACCGATCCACGTCCCGCCGCTGCGCGAACGGCGCGAGGACATCCCCCTGCTCATCGACCACTTCGTGGAGCGGAACAACGGCCGCCTCCGCACCGCGGTCCGTGGTCTCGACACGGAGGCGCGACGGCTGCTCTACGAGTACTCGTGGCCCGGCAACGTGCGCGAGCTCGAGAACACGATCGAGCGGGCGATGGTGCTCACCGAGGGCGACCTCGTCACCGCCACCGACCTGCCCGAGCGGGTGCGCGACGCGCGCGATCCGGTGCAGATGCAGCTCGCGAGCGGGGAGCTCAGCGTCAAGAAGACGACGCGCATCATCGAGGAGCTCCTCATCCGACGTGCCCTGACCAAGACCAAGGGCAACCGCACGCGCGCCGCCGAGCTTCTCGAGATCAGCCACCGCGCACTGCTCTACAAGCTCAAGGACTACCAGATCACCGACCTCTGACCGGCGGCGCCGCGGGCCGCCGCCGGGCTCGGAAACTGCGACGCTGCTGGTCAGGCGCCGGGGGGCCACGGTACCTCCCCCTTGCCCACCACCTCGGCCGGGCGGGCTGGGCAGGAGGGGGCCCGGGGATGATTATGCCCGGGCTGAACCATTCCCCTCTGGCCCGCCATCGTCACTGGCCGCCGGGCAGGGGGGTAAGCCGGAGGGGGTTTGTCGTTCCTCGGACGAGTGGGATAGGATGCGCCCCATGCGCACGGTATCTCTGTTGGGTTGCGTCGTCCTGTTGAGCGCCTGCGGGCCGAGCATGAAGCCCGACAAGCCGAAGACGGTGGACGAGATCCTCGACGAGCAAGAGCAGATTGCCTACGAGGCCGAGCAGGACGGTGACCGCGGCTACGCCGGGGACGACGATGGCGAGCTCGAGATCGATGAGAAGGCCAAGTGGGACGAGCGCCAGTCCGAGATCGAGCTCAAGCGGGCGGCCCGCTCGGCGTCGACCTGCCACGGCAGCATCCCCGAGGAGAAGCGCAAGGCCCAGCCGAAGGGAGAGGCGACGGTTGAGCTCGTGTTCGCCGCGAGCGGGAGCGTCAAGTCCGCGACCATCTCGGCCCCGTTCGAAGGCACCGAGGTCGGCGCCTGCGCGCTCAGGGCGATGAAGGCCGTCATCGTCCCCAACTTCACCGGCCCCGATCACCCGGTGACCTGGAAGGTCGACCTGTCGGGCGAGGCCGAAGAGGCGGCGAAGAAGTAGCTCCGCGCTGCGCGCCGACCGTCAGAGAAACCAGCAGCCGAGCACGACGAGCAACGACGCGAGTCCGACGGCGGCCATCGCGGCGATCTCCCACGGTCCGGTGCGCGGATCGGAGAAGCGCAGCTCGATCGACGCGAAGCGGACCGCCGCGCGTTGACGGGTGCCGCTCAGGGCCTGGTTGGCCGCGCGCAGCGCAGGATCGAGGAGGGGCTCGCCGTCGGGCATCGCCCTTACCTCTAGCCGGATCGCGCGCGCCCTGTCGAGAGGCGTTCGTCGCCGCGCCGATCCGACCATTCGTTCAGGTGCGAACGGGTGCGAGGATCAGGTGCGGACGGGCGCGAAGATGGCGCGGCCGCGCGACTCCCACCACTCCCGATAGCGCTGCTGGGCGCGGACGCGTTCCTGGCGCGGTAGATCGTCGTAGTAACCGAAGTACTCGCGGGTGGTCTGCTTGAGCTCCTCGCCCGCACGGTGACGGATCTGCTGGTCCTCGTGCGTCAGCGCGTCGATCATCCACTCGACGCGGTGGCGGCCGGAGCTGCGCTCCCACCAGCGCTGCCAGGCCTCGGCGTCCCGGCCGAGATCGTGGAAGGCGAGCGCCACCAGGGCCCGTTGCGCGGACTCGAGCACCTCCGGCCTTCCGTCGGCCAGGAGCGCGACGAGACCCGGGATGGCGCTGGCGTCGCGCAGGTTCCCCAGCGCGTCGAGCGCGGCGAGGCGGCTCGCGACTGCTCGCTGCGGGTCGCTCGCCATCGCCTGCAACCGCGACCGAACCTCCACGCGGGACTCCGCGTCCTGATGGAGGAGCCGCGCGCCGGCGAGCGCAGCTTGGCGCACGGTTTCGTCCGCGTCATCGGCCCGGCGGGCGACGGCGCGCGCCGCATCCACTCCGCCGAGCTCGCCGAGCAACCGCACGGTCCAGGCCCGCACCGTCGCGTCGGTGTCGGCGCTCCGTACCTCGAGGGAGGGGACCGCCGCCCGACCGAAGCGGGTGAGCACCTCCAGGACCGGCCCGCACCGTGACGGCAAGACGCCCTCGCGCACCACCGTGCGCGGGTCGGCCTTCATCGGACCCGGGAGGGCCGCGACGAGCGCCGCCATGGCGGGCTCCCCGAGCGCCAGCAGCCGCTCCGACACGCTCGTGTCGCCGCGGACGAGCCGCTCGATCAGGGCGTGGACCTCCGCCGGTATGCCATCCGCCCCCGAGGCTCCGCGTCCATCGATCGGGGCCGAGCCGCGCGCCGGCATCGCTGCGTCGACCGGCGCGCGCGCCCCTCCGGTGGCCCGCTCGAGCTCCCAGCCTCGGTCGAGCGCTTCGGCCTCGGCGGCAACCACGGGGACGACGCCGAGCGACACGCCGCCTTGCGGGGCGACGCCACGACGAGTGGGGTGACGCGCGGAGCCCGATGTCGCGCCGCCGGAGGGGGCGGCAACGGGCGACCGGCTCGAGGGCTCGAGCCGCGAGGGGGCGACGGGCTCCGTCCAGCTCGCCCGCACCGCCGGTGGCGCTGCCGGGGTGAGCGCGTCGTGGATGTCTTGCCCGATGTTGGTCGAGGTCACCGCGGGCAGCGCGGCAGACGACGCCCGCTCGCCAGGGGCGAGCGCGGTGGTGAGAGCGCTGGCGCGGGTCTCGAGCGGGGGGAGGTCGGAGCCGCACGACGACCGCGCGAGCGGCTGCCGCATCGACTCGAGCGCACCAGCCACCGCCACCGCGCGCCGCGCCGACCGCTTGCGCTTCAGGATCACGCGCTCCAACGCCGCCGCCGTCAACGCGACGAACGCGATCACGTCGCCGACCGCGCCGAGCTCCACCCCCTCGTCGCCGTGGTCGCCCCAGAGCAAGAGCACGCACCGCTCGCGGATCACCACCGGCAGCACGAGCACGGACTTGCCCGACGGCCGACGGAGAGCGCGAGTGACGTCGGCATCGACACCCTCGCCCGCGAGCGGAGCGAGCACCCAGGTGCCGGACTGCCGCGCCGTGGCAAAGACACCAGCGCGATCGAGGGGGACGCTGACCCGCGTGATCTCCAGTCGATCCGCCCCGGGTCCCTGCGCGTCACGCCCCTCGGCGACGTCGGCCTGCACGGTGAAGACCGCCGTGTACTCGAAGTACTGCGCACAGAAGTCGAAGCAAGCGCGCAGGATTTCGTCCCGGGTCGTGGCGGACTGCAGGTCTTGCTCGGCCATCGCGACCGTGTAGGGACCACGCCGCACTCGCGGGCGCACCGATGCCGGGTTCTGCGCGGCCAGCGCGACGCCGACGGGCGGAACCGCGGGCAGGTCGGAGGCCGCGGACACGGTCGGCGCGCCGCTCAACCGGGTGAGCGGGATCGGCGTCGGAGGGTCACCGTGCCGCGGGGGCGAGGTCGACTCGCTGTCGCCCGCGCCCGCGAGGTGGCTGGCGACGGACGTCACCCCGGCGGTCGGGGTCGTACCCCGCGGCGCCGCGGCGGGCGCGGCGGCTCCGTCTGGCGGTGAGGGGCGTGCGTCGAGGTCCGTGGGGGGGCGGTCGGAGGTGACGCTGACGACCGCTGCGGGGACGATACCCCCCGAGTCGCGCGGCGTCGAAGCCCCCGCGCGCAGCGGTCCCGTGTCGGGCGCGGGACGGCCTCCGACGTGCAGGACGGGCTCCGGCAGGAAGGCCTTGGGGGGCAGCGTGTCGGGACGCGGCAGCGCGAGGGTGCCGCTGGCCGGGCGGCGCTCACCGCGTCGAGGGGCTTCGGAGGGCCCGGACGCGCTGCCCTCGAGACGGCCGAGCAGGCGCTCGAGGCGGCGATCCAGCGGTGACCCGTAGTCGCGCGCGATGGCCTCGCGGACGCGCACGAGCAGCGCCCCGAACTGTACGACGTTCACACCCAGCGCGAACGCCAGGTCATTCTCCACCTCCGCCGGGATCGGCTCGGCCACAGCGACCCAGAGCTCGCCGGGCCGCTCGCCGATGGGATAGATGCCATGACGAACGGCGATCTCGCCGGGGACGAGGCGCAGCGTGCCGGGGCTGGGCCGAGGGAGCTGCCCCGCCGGGGCGGGCGCCATGCCGTGACACTGCGCGATCACCGCGGTGAGACGCGCCTCGCTGAGGGATGCCGTCTCCAGCAGGTTGGTCGCCAGATCGCCGCCGTACAGCACCTGTCGCGCGAGGGCCTCTTCGACGTCGTGCATCGAGGCCACCTGCTGCTTGACGATTGCCGAGCTCAGCGTCGCCATCGGTTGCCACCTGCCCGATCAGGGCCACGCCAGGATATCAGCCGAGCCGCTCGAGCTCCGGCAAATCTCGGTTGCCCGTGGCCGACCCAACGGCCGGGGCGGGGGTCGGGCGCTCACTGCCCAACGTCTCTGCGGCGCGAGGGACCGTTCCGACGGGCCGGGACCGGACGGGCCGGCCACCGCGGCCCCGTGCCGTCTTGGGCACCGCGCGCGCCCTTCTCGGCAAAACCGCAAGGCGGTCCCGGCGCCGGGCTCAACGAACCAGGAAGGTCCCGATGTCCGGTCGGATCTCGAGGTGGACGTGATCCGCATGCGGGTCGTCGTAATGCGGTGTGAGCGCGTAGTGGAAGAGGCGCAGATCCGCCGCCTCGCAGATGATGCTGCGCAGCTCACGCCCCTTGCGGTGGTCGAGGCGTCGCGCCTGGACGCCGCAGGTCCGCGCGCCGAGGTGCGCCGTCCAGTGAACGCCCACCGAGAGCCACTCGCCGTCGGCGAACCGCACGGCCCCGAGATCGATGGCAAGCCCCGCGGGATGTCGCTTCTGTGGCGCGCGGGGGCTGGGCGGCGTCTCCGTCGGCGGACGGTACATGGTGAAGTGCACCAGCTCGACCACGTCGTGGGCAGCGAGGATCCGCGCAAAGTCGTCGAGCACCAGCGCGAGCCGCCCGTCCAGGATCTCGAACATGGAGTCGGCGCGACGCTCCGGCGGGAGCGACGAGTGAATCCACACACCGTGGAGCGGGCCCGTGAGCCGCACTGGCAGGCGAACCCCCGGCAGCGGCGGGCGGGCGGGCTCGAACGGGATCCGGCGCGCGCGGAGCAACTCCAGCGTCGCGCCGTCCGAGAGGTTCGCGTAACGCGAAGCGGGCGCCGCTCGCGCCTCCGCCTCGGGGGGCGCCTCGCGAAACGGAACGTCGGCGCGCCCCGCAGCTGCGAAAAGCGCGATGGCACCGGCGAGACAGGATCCCGCTGCGAGACGAAAGCGGCCCCGGAGCATGAGCCGAGCCTAGCAGCGACGACCATTCGTACGAAAGAAACGGCAGCCCGGCCGCGGTGGGACGCGCTACGCCCGGACACCCGCGGCGGTCCGCGCCACCATCCCCGCGACGAAGCCGCCGCCGCCGCCCAGAAACACGGCCACGGAGGCAGCGGCGAGGCAGGCGCCCAGCGGATCCGCGGCCGCGCTGAACGTCGGCAGGTCGAGCGCGAAGACGGTGACCATGCCGCCGAGGGCGGCCGGGCGCAGCGAGAACCCGCGTCGTACGGCGAGCACCTCGATGGGGACCAGCGCCACCGCCAGCGCCGCCAGCGGGACCGCGACGCCGACGCCGGGTGTGGGGGAGTGGTCGAGCACGTGAGGGACCAGGATCGTCTCGGCCAGCAGCGCGATGCCGGCCGCCGTCGCGAACGCCGCGTTGCGGAGCGCCGGGAGCGCCTCGCGCAGCGGGGCGACGGCGATCGTCATCACTGTGACCGGGGCAGCGACGATGGCGACCTCGGCGAGAAGGTTGCGACTCGCCTCGAAGCGCGTCGACCCGGCCACCAGCAGGATCAGCACAAAGAGCAGCGGCATTCGCCATCGGCCGCGGACATCCTCGCGAAACCCCAGCAGCTCGATGTCGTCGGCGAGGCGCCGGGACGCCGCCGCTGGCCGCGGAGACGTCGACTCACCTGGCCTCCGCCGACCGGGGCGCCGCTCGCGCGGTCTTTCCTCGCCGCCCGCGGGTCGGCCGGTGTCCATGGTCACGGGGCGGGAAGGTGTGTCGCGTTCGCCGACGCGCAAGGGGGGTGATGGCCGCCGACGGCTCGCGGTATCCTCCTGCCTCACTCTTCTGCACGGGGAGGCGAGCATGGTGGGATCGCGTCGCGCGGGGTCGGCTTGGGTTCGCTGGGTCGGGGCGCTCCTCGTCGCGCTGCTGGGGACGCTGGGGGCCCGGCGCGCCGGGGCCGAGCCGCCGATGCCGCTCGGGGATCTGCCGCCAGAACTGGCGCCGTGGGTGCCCTGGGTCCTGGACGGCCTCGGCGAGGCGCGGTGCCCGGAGCTCAGCGGACAGCGCGTCTGCGCCTGGCCCGGTGAGCTCGCCCTCGAGGCCGACACGACCGGCGCCACCTTCGAGCTCAGCGTGATCGTCGATCACGACACGGCCGTGCCGCTGCCAGGGTCGGCCGAGCACTGGCCGCAAGACGTGAGAGTGGGTGCCGTCCCGGCGGTGGTGCTCGGCGGCGTCGCCCCGATGGTCACGCTCGGCCGCGGCGTGCACGAGCTCACGGGTCGATTCCCTTGGCAGACGGCGCCGGAGAGCCTGCCCATCCCGGCGTCGGTCGGCCTCGTCTCGCTGCGACTGCGGGGTCAATCGGTGCCCCAGCCGCGGCGAGACAAGGCGGACAGCGTGTGGCTCGGTCGCGCCGAGACGGCCGCTCCCGACGAGCCCGAGCGGGTCGAGGTGGAGGTGTTCCGTCGCCTCGCCGATGGGGTGCCGTTCCGCATCGACACGCGGATCGTGCTGAGTGTCTCGGGGCGAGCCAGAGAGCTGTCGCTCGGCCGCCCCCTGCTCCCCGGGTGCCGTCCGCTGGAGCTCTCGGCGGGCATCCCGGTGCGCCTCGACGATCAGGGGACACTCTTCGCCCAGGTGCGGGCCGGCGAGCACATCATCGCGCTGGCGGCGCTCCTGCCGCAGCCACCGTCCGAGATCGCTCGCCCCGCCTCGGTCGCGCCGTGGCCCGAGCAGGAGATCTGGGTCTGGGATCCAGCACCCCACCTCCGTCAGGTGCAGGTGACGGGCCTCGCCGGCGTCGACCCGGCGCGGACCAACCTGCCGGAGCCCTGGCGGAACCTGTCCGCCTACGTCGCCACCGACGGGGCGCGCCTCGCCCTGACGACCGTGCAGCGAGGCCAGGCGCTGCCACCACCGAACGTGGTGCACCTCTCCCGCGAGCTCTGGCTCGACGCCGACGGTCGCGCGTTCACCGTCCGCGACGCGCTCAGCGGGACCATGAACCGGGACTGGCGGCTCGATCTAACCACCGGCGAACTCGGCCGCGTGCGATTCGACGGCGTCGGCCAGCTCATCACCGTGGGTCCGTCGGGCCACCGCGGCATCGAGGTGCGCCAGGGGAACCTGGCGATCGAGGCCGAGTGGCGGCAGCCGTCGCCCGCGGCGGCGCCGATCCCCGCCGCCGGGTGGTCGGTGGATCTGGAGGGCTCCAGCCTCGAGCTGCGCCTGCCGCCGGGCTGGCGACTGCTCGGTGCGTGGGGCGTCGACGAGGTGAGCGGAGGGTGGCTCGAGGCGTGGAACCTCTTCGGCCTCGTGTACGTGCTGGTCGTCTCGCTCGCGATGGCGCGCCTCACCCGCTGGCGCTGGGGGGCGGTCGCGCTCGTCGCGCTGGTGTTGTGTCACGAGTATGCAGCCGCGCCCTACGCCCTCTGGGGTGTGCTGCTGGTGTCGCTGGCGTTGCTGCGTGTCCTCCGCCGATCCGTGGTCCGTACGATGGTCGGCGTCGCTGCCGCGGTCGGCGCCGTCGCGCTCCTCGCCGGGACGGTGACGTTCGTCGTCGCGCAGCTGCACGCGGCCGCCTTCCCCGACTTCGACGTCACCGATGGACGGCACGTGGCGTCGCGCGGCGCGCTCCTCCCCACGGCGGCGCCCCCGACCTTGCACGGTGAGACGACCAGCGAGTTGGCGCAGGTCGCCGCGGGAAACGCCGACGACAAGGAGGGGGGCGCCGGCACCCCTGCGAAGGGTAAGGAGGGCTCGCCCGGCCGCCCGTCGGCGGCGAAGGCCCGCTGGGGCCTGATAACGACGAAGCAGCAGGCTCTCCAGCAGCAGCTCGACCTGAACGCCGTGGTGCAGACCGGACCCGGCGTCCCCCAATGGGCGGGCGTGTCCCACCGCCTGGCCTGGCACGGCCCGGTGCGGCGCGACGCGATGGTCCGTCTCTTCGTCCTCTCGCCGTGGCAGTCGGGCCTGCTCACGCTGCTGCGCGTGGGTGCCCTGATCAGCCTGCTCGCCGGCGTCCTCGTCGCGTTGCTGCACGCCAGGCCGGCCGCGCCGACCGCGCCGCCGCGCGGCGTGACACCGCCGGCTCGCGCCGCGACGGCCACCGGACTCGTCCTCGCCGTGGCCCTCGGCGTCCTCACCGGGTCGCGCACGGCCGCCGCCGAGATCCCGTCCGACGCGGCACTCGCGGAGCTCCAGAAGCGCCTCACCCGCGCCCCCGACTGCGGCGAGGCCTGCGTCTCGGTCGCAAACCTCGCGCTCGCGGCGCGGGAGTCGACCGTCGCACTCGACGTGGAGGTGCACGCCGGCAAACCGACCGCGTACCAGCTGCCGGGGCCGGCGTCGAGCTGGGTGCCGAGACAGGTCACCGTTGACGGCAAGGCGTCGCGCGCGCTCGCGCTCCGTCCGGACGGGTACCTCTACCTCCGCCTCGATCCCGGCCGCCACCGGGTCGCGCTCGAGGGGCCCGTGGCCGGCACGGACCTCACGCTCACCCTCGGGACCCTGCCGAGGCGCGTGACCGTCATCGCGGACGGATGGGAGGTCGACGGCGTCCGCGACGGTCGCGTGGAGGGCTCACTGCACCTGGCGCGCCAGGCGGTCGCAGCGACGGGACCGGGGGCACTTGCCGACCCGGAGCGCGCCCGCGTCGCGCTCCCGCCGTGGCTCGAGATCGAGCGCCGCCTCGAGGTGGGGGTGACGTGGAGACTCCGCACCACGGTGAGGCGCGTCTCCAGCGCCGACGAGCCACTCGCGATTCGGTACGGGCTTCTGCCCGGCGAGGAGGTCACCGAGTCGACGCTGGTCGCCGAGCACGGGGCCGTGCTGCTCTCGCTCGGTCGCGATCAGAAGGAGCTCACGTTCACCAGCGCGATCAAGCCCGTCGAATCCCTGGTGATGACCGCGGCTCAGGGCCAGCCCTGGTCAGAGGTCTGGACCCTCGAATGCGGCGCCGTGTGGCACTGCGCAGCCGATGGTGTCGCGCCCGACCAGCACCAGGAGGAGGGCGTCTGGAAGCCGCGCTTCCGGCCCTGGCCCGGCGAGCGGGTCACCTTCGCTTTCGCCCGCCCCGCGGCCGCCCCAGGAGCCTCGACCACGATCGATCGCGCCTCCGTCTCCGTCACGCCCGAGTCGAGCACGACCACGGTCACCCTCGAGATCCGGACCAGCACGGGGGGCATCCACACCCTCGAGATCCCGAGCGACGCGACGGTGATGGCGCTGACCGTCGGCGGCCGAGCGCAGCCGATCCAGGTGCGGGACGGCAAGCTGTCCGTCGTGCTGGAGCCCGGCGTGCATGCCGTGTCCACCTCCTTCCGCCACGGCGCGGAGCCAGGGCTCTGGCTGACCGCGCCCGCGGTGCGCGTCGGCGCCGCCGTCAATGCCCGCACCACCCTCCAGATCCCGGCGCGCCGCTTCGCCGTCTTCACCTCCGGCCCCGGGCGCGGCGGGGTCGTGCTCCTCTGGGGCGCGCTGGCGCTGCTCGGGCTCGCCGCGGTGGCGCTCTCCGTCTTGCCCTTCCACCCCCTGCGGCGTTGGGAATGGGCGGTGCTCGCGTTGGGGTTCCCGCTGGTGCCGTGGCCCGCGTCCGCCATCGTCGCGGCGTGGTTCTTCCTCGTCGGCTGGCGCGCCTCCTGGTCCGGACCGGCCACCTTCCGCAAGAACTTGGTCCAGGCGCTGATCGTCGGCGTCACCCTCACGGCGGCGGGCGTCGTGCTCGTGGCGCTCCACGCCGGCCTGGTTGGCGCTCCCGATCCGCTCGTCGCGGGCGCGGCCTCGACCAACCGCACGATCGGGTTCGACGTCGATCGCGTGCTCGCCGATGCCACGCTGCCCCGTCCGGCGGTGCTCACCGCGCCCTACTGGATCTGGCGCCTCGCCCACCTCGCGTGGGCGGCCTGGCTTGCCTGGCTGTTCCTGCGGGTGGGACCGTTCGCCTGGGCCGCGTTCACCCGCGACGGGGTGCTCGGGCCGCTTGGTCCGCCGAGGCCGGCCCGAGGGGACGTGGCCGCGGAACCGGCGGCAAGCTCCGCGGTCGTCCCCGACGCCGCGGAGGACCCCGCCGTCAGCCGCGCTCCTCAGTGAGCAGGCCAACGACACGGGCGACGAGGGCGCGCTCGGCGGGGCTCACCGGCACGACCGCGGCGAGCACGGCGATGTAGGCGCCGATCGCCTCCTCCGGGAAGCCGCAGACCCTCCCCCGCGCGTCCACCACCTGTTCGGCGAGCTCCGCCGACATCGGTCGCCGCATGGCAGCGTAGATGTCGAGCACGCGGCGCACCCAGGCGCCGTCGCGCTGCGCGACGGCCTCGCGGAGCGCAAAGTCGGCGACGATGATCGCATCCCCGTCCCCAAGCTCGCCGGTGGGCGCGAGGCGCTCGGCGACGGTGAGCGCCTCCTCGACCAGCGCCGTCACCTCCTCCGGTCGCGACAGCGCGACCCGGGCCACGTCACGGAGAAGGCCTCCGAAGGCGTTCGAGGTGATGGTCGACGCGTTGCCGCTCGGCTCCGGCGACAAGGAGGAGACCGCCGGGGTCGGGGTCGTCACCGCCAGCCGGAACGAGCGTTCGTCGCGGAACGCCCGGAGCTCGGTGTCGCCGATGCGGATCCACTCCCCGCCGGAGAGGAGGGCCGGGCCCGCGAGCAGGCGGCCGTCGACGAAGGTCCCGTTGCGGCTGCCGAGATCCTCGAGCTTGATCGCCGACGGGAGCAGCAGGAGGCGAGCGTGTCGGCGCGAGACACCGATGTCGTCGCTCAGAATGATGTCGCAGGCCGGTTCGCGACCGACGATGGCCGCGCCGGAGGCCGAGCGAAAGTAGCCGCCCTTCCAGACGACGAAGAGGGTCCCGGAGGCGGCCGTCATCGGTGATACCAGGATACCACCTTGAACTCGGCGTAGCATCGGGCATCCTGCGCGGCGTGCCCGCCCCGATCGCGCGAGTGCTGTTCGTTTGCACCGGCAACTACTACCGGAGCCGCTTCGCCGAGGCGGTGTTCAACCACCTCGCCGCGGCGCGGGGGCTCCCCTGGCGTGCATTCTCCCGCGGGCTCGCCGTGCACCTGGCGAGCGGTGATCTGTCACCGCACACGGCGCGCGCGCTGGCAGAGCGGAACATCGACCGCGACGCGACGGGGCCGACGCGGGTGCCGCTCGCGCGCCGAGATTTGGAGTCCGCGCTGACCGTCGTCGCCATCGCGGAGTCCGAGCACCGGAGGCTGCTCCGGGCGCAGTACCCGGACTGGGAGAACCGGGTGACGTACTGGGACGTCGAGGACGTCGAAGTCGACAGCCCCGAGCACGCGCTGCCCGAGCTCGAGCGCCGCGTGTCCGCGCTGCTCGATGGCCTGGCGGGGGACTGACCGTCGAAACGGCGCTGGGCGCGCGCCCGGCGGCCGACCGACGACGACCACCACGCCCCGACGAATGGTCCAGCGGCGGCCGGTCGTGATATCGTCCGCGCTGGTGCCGCGCACAGCGGTACCGGCTCCGGACGATGCCCCTCGAGCTCGTGCAATCCCTGGCGACGGCGCTGTTCATCGGCGCCCTCGTCGGCACCGAGCGCAGCCACCACCAGCGCGACCGCTCCGAGGGCTTCGCCGGCCTCCGCACCTTCGTGCTGGTGGCCGAGCTCGGGGCCCTCTGCGCCTGGCTGTCCCGCGCCCTCTCGGCCCCGGGCGTGCTCGTGGCCGGCTTCGTCGGCGTCGCCCTGCTGAGCGGGCTCGCGTATCTCGTCGAGAGCCGGCGGAGCGACGGGGACGCCGGCACCACCACCGAGGTGGCGACCCTGGTCGTCTACATCCTCGGCGCGATCGCGGTCTTCGACGCGCCGCTGCTCGCAGTAGCGCTGGCGATCGTGACGTCGGCGCTGCTGGCGCTCAAGGGCCGGCTCCACTCGGCCGTGGAGCGCATCAGCGAGGTCGAGCTGCTGGCGACGCTGCGCCTGCTCTTCGCCTCCTTCGTCGTGCTGCCGCTGCTGCCGAACCGCCCCGTCGATCCCTGGGGAGCGCTGAACCCGTTCAAGCTGTGGCTGCTGGTGGTCCTGATCTCCGCGCTGTCGATGGTCGGGTACGTCGCCGTGCGGATCTACGGCGCCGCGCGCGGGACGCTGCTCACGGGCTTCTTCGGTGGTTTGGTGTCATCGACGGCTGTGACGCTCACCTTCGCCAAGCAGAGCCGCGAGCCGGGCGCGCCGATCGGCGCCCTCGCCGGAGCGACCCTGGTGGCCTGGACGGTGATGTTCCTGCGGGTGATCGTCATCGTGGGCGGGCTGGCCGTGAGCGCCCTGCCAAGCGCGGCGCTGGCGCTCGGCACCATGGGCCTCGCCGCCGTCCTCGCCGGCCTCTTCGCCCTGCGCGGCTCCGGCGCCTGGCGCGCGGCCGGCGAGCGAGACCTCGGGCTCCGGAACCCGTTCCGCCTGCGCTCTGCGATCAAGTTCGCGCTGCTCTTCGCCGTGGTGCTCGTCGTGTCGAAGCTGGCGCAGCAGTACGCCCCCGGGTCCGGCGTGTACTGGGTCAGCGCGCTCGCCGGCGCCACCGACGTCGACGCCGTGGCGCTCAGCCTGCTCGAGCTGGTTTCGCGCGGGGAGGCGACCACGCCGGTGGTCGTCCGCGGGATGGTGATCGCCGCCGTAGCGAACACGTGGGTGAAGCTCGCGCTCACCCTGACCCTCGGGGACCGGCGGCTCTTCCTCCGCCTGATCCCCCCCTCGGTCGCCATCTCGGCCGCCGGCACGGCCGCGGCGCTCCTCTTGCCGTGACGCAGCGGCGCGGTGCCCGCGAGCGCGAGCGCGCTTGCCGGGCGGCGCTCCCCGGTGATCGATCCTGGAGCGTCGCGCATTACTGGTGGAGCTCTGGGCAGGAGGTGCGGTCGGTGAAGCTCGTTCAGCCGTGGCAGGTAATTGGAGTGTGGCTGCTCGCCGCCAGCGGGTGCGCGGGGGGTGAGGATGAGGCAGAGGAACCGGGTGCTGGCGGCGCGCTTGGCAGCGGCGGCGCGCTTGGCAGCGGCGGCGCACCCAGCGACGGCGGCGTCACCACCGGCGGCACAACCGGCGACGGCGGCGTCACCAACGGCGGCACCACGACCGGCGGGGTCGCACCGACCGGCGGGGTTGCGCCGACGGGCGGGGTTGCACCGACGGGCGGGATCGCCGCGACCGGCGGGATCGCACCGACCGGCGGGATCGCACCGACGGGAGGGATCGCACCGACCGGCGGGATCGCACCGACCGGCGGCACCGGCACCGGCGGCACCGGCACCGGCGCGATCGCACCGACCGGCGGCGGCCCGCCGGACGGCGGCGCCAGCACCGGAGGCGCGGCGACGGGCGGGGCCAGCACCGGTGGCACCCCCGCGAGCGGCGGCAACGGCGGGTGTGCGCCGTGCGGCAGCCACAAGTGGGCCTGCTGGCGCATGCCGAACCCGCCGGGGACCGGCCCCAACCCGCAGACCTACACGGTGAGCGACGGCGTGGTGCACGACGAGCTCACCTGCCTCGACTGGGAAGAGAGCCCGTCGTCGACGTCCTTCACAGCCGCGGAGGCCCTGGCTCACTGCGAGGGCCTCATGCTGGGCGGCCACGACGACTGGCGCGCCCCCACGCGCGTCGAGATGGCCTCCATCGTCGACTTCACGGCGGCAAGCTCCATCGATCCGACCTTCACCGCGGCCGGCGGCTTCCACAAGACCGGCTCCAACTGGATCCTCACCATCCAGCAGCGGGGCGCGGGGACGTCGTGCGGCAACGGTGACTGCGCCTGGGCCTACAACATGAGCGACGGCATCGTGAGCAACGCCTACTCCGCGGCGACCGCCGCGCGCATCCGCTGTGTGCGGGGCAACGGGACGGGCGAGGGCTACGACGATCCGGCGGTCGCCCCCCCCGACCAGTACACGCTCCTGTCCGATGACGAGGCCCAGGACAACTACACCCGCCTCATCTGGCAGCGCGACGGCGACGCGACGGGGCTCGTGTCCTGGGAGGAAGCCGAGGCCTACTGCGACGGGCTCTCGCTCGGCGGCGCGGACACCTGGCGCTTGCCCACGATCCGCGAGCTCGCAACGCTGGTCGACGAGGCCCAGGTCGCGCCGGCCATCAACCGCGAGGTGTTCCCGAACACCCATTACGGCGCGCGCAGCAACAACTGGTACTGGGCCTCGCACCGCGCCCGCGGCAGCAGCACGGCGTCGTGGGGCCTCAACTTCGACGACGGGTTCACCGGCGCCAACTCCGGCTCCGCGGCGTGGAACACCTTCGGGCCGTCGTACACGAAGTGCGTGCGGGACGAGTAGCGCCCCACGCACCGCGAGGGCCGCGCGACGGCGCGGGGCCCTACGCGGAGGGGAGGGCCTGGTCGAGATCCGCGCAGAGATCCTCGGGGTCCTCGAGCCCCACGGAGAGCCGGAAGATCCCGTCGCCAGCGTACTGCTGGTAGGCCTTCAGTTGCGCCTCGTCGAGGTGGAACGAGTTGTTCTGCATCTCGTCGGTCGGCAGATAGAACACGAGGCTCCGATGATGCCCCAGGGACACGGCGTAGTGGATCACCTCGAGCCGATCGGCGAACCGCTGCGCGGTGGCGCGGCCATCCGGCACCTGGAAGGTCAGCATCCCGGAGAAGTTCTGCATCTGGCGGCGGGCGAGCTCGTGCTGGGGGTGTGACGGGAGTCCTGGATAGATGACCCGCGTGACCCGCGGGTGCTGCTCGAGGAACTCCGCCACCTTCATCGCATTCTCGGCATGCACCCGCATGCGGAGCGGCAGGGTCGCCATCCCGCGCATGGTGAGCCAGGCGTTGAACGGGCTCAGGATGCCGCCGAGGTGGATGCCAGCGTCCTGGGTGAGCAGGCGCATCGCCTCGCTCCGACCGACCAGGGCGCCGCCCACGGCGTCGCCGTGCCCGCTCAGGTACTTGGTGAGCGAGTGCAGAACGACGTCGGCGCCGAGCTCGAGCGGTCGCGTGGCGACGGGAGTGGCGAAGGTCGAGTCCACGGCGAGCTCTGCCCCCGCCTGGTGGGCGAGATCGGCGACGGCGCGGATGTCGGTCAGCTTCAGGATGGGATTGGCGGGCGTCTCGGCGTAGACGAGCTTGGTCGTGGGGCGGAGCGCCCGCGCAAGCGCGTTGGTGTCCGTCAGGTCCACGGCCTCTACCTCGATGCCAAGCCGGGGCAGGGTCTGCCGGACCAGCTCCGACACCCCGGCGTAGGCGACATCGCTCACGACGAGGTGATCCCCCGCGGACAGGCGGTGCAGAAAGAGGGCGGCGGCCGCCGCCATCCCGCTCGCGAACGCCACCGCCGCCTCGCCGCCCTCGAGATCCGCGAGCTTGAGCTCGAGCTGCCGCACGGTGGGGTTGCCCCAGCGGCAGTAGATGAAGGGCGACTCCTCGCCGAGGGCATTGGCCGAGAACTGCGCGCTCGCGTCGGAGACGACGTAGGTCGTCGACATGGCGATGCTCGGCGCGGAAGCGTGCGTGATCGGGTCCGGCTCCTCGCCGGCGTGAATCGCGCGGGTCTGCGGACCGTAGTGCGCGTTCTTGTTCAGCATCTCGAGGGATCCTCCGCCTACTTCGGCGGTCGGAAGCTACCAGATGCCGGGCCAATGGCCAGGGGATATCCTGGAGGGGTGGTTGGCCGGGGGCGATCACCACGCCTGCGGCCACGAGCCAGGAGGTCACCCGTGCTCCAGCCGCGCGCGCTCGCCCCCACTCTCCTCGTCACCCTGACCTGGGCGGGCGCCGCCGGCGCGCTCGAGGTCTGGGCGGACGCCGCCAGCGGCAGCGACGAGGCTACCGGCAGCGAGGGGGCGCCGTTCGCCACCCTCGTTCGTGCTCGAGAACGCGCTGACGCTGCTCGACCAGGAGGGCGAGTGGGTCTTCGACGAGGGGACCTCGCGGCTCTACGTCTGGCCCGTGGGCGGCGGAGATCCCGCGGGGCTCGGCCTCGAGATCGCCCGCCGCAAGCGCGGCATCGCCACCGCCGCCAGTGACGTCCTGATCGACGGCCTCACGCTGCGCGGGTTCAACTACGACCAGGACTACTGGGGGAGCGGCACGCGCGACGCCGCCATCTCGCTGCGCGGCGGGGAGGACCCGGTCACCACCAGCCTGGTGGTGCGAAACTGCGTCATCGAGCACGCCGCGCGGGGCATCGATCTGGTCGCCGACTCGAGCGACGGGTTGGTCACCATCGACGGCGTCACCATCACGGACACCACCCTCCGGCACATCGACGGCCACGGCATCAACGTCCAGTCCTGGCCGGTCGAGGCGATCGGGGTGAGCGGCATCACCGTGGAGCGGTGCCTGCTCGAGGACGTCGGCTTCCGCAACCCCGAGGGGACCAACTCGATTCCCCGAACGGAGACGAGGTGCTCCCCGTCGGCGGCCAGACGACCGTCACCTGGGAGTCGGGCGCGTTCGTGGGCCCGGTGACCATCGAGCTGACCGGCGGCGCCGAAGCTCCCGGCGCCGTGGTGGTGCTGATCGCCGTGACAACCAACGACGGGGCGGAGGTGGTGATGCTGCCCGACGCCCGGGGCGAGGGCTACCGCGTCCGGATCTCGGAGGCGTCCGACGGGGATCCCGGCGACACCTCCGACGCCGGGTTCGAGCTCGGCGACGCCATCGTCGTGCTTTCCCCGCGCGGCGGGGAGGCGTGGCCCGTCGGGGAGACACGCGACGTCACCTGGTCCTCGAGTGGCGTCACCGAGGTGCGGGCCGAGCTCTCGCGGGACGCCGGCGCCACCTGGGATACGCTCGCCGCCTCGGTTTCGGCCGAAGCGGCGACCTACGCCTATCCAGTGACGGGGCCGGCCTCAAGCGAGTGCCTGATCCGGCTCTCCGACGCCGACGACGGCGAGCCCGAGGGCTCGTCGCCGGGGGTCTTCTCGATCGTCGAGCCAGCGCGCGGCGACGGTGAGGACGGCGAGGACGGCGACTGCGGTTGCCGGGTCGGGGCCCCGGGCGGGAGCGCGCCGGCCGCAGCGTGGCTGCTGCTCGGCGCGCTCGCCGCCGCACGCGGCCGGCGGCGGCTCGGCCCGGGGAAGCGGGCTCAGCCGGGCTCGAAGAAGATCGGGTAGACGACCGTGACCACGCCGTTCTCCGGGGCGGGGAAGCTCAGGGAGTAGAAGCTCGACACGACGCAGGACACCGTGCTGCTGTCCGGCAGATCCGAGTTGCCGTTGGCGACGTTCGAGACGGCGCCGTCGCTGTTGATCACGAACCGCACCGAAACGCGACCCGTGAGGTTCGGGTTCTGGGCGAGCCCCTTCTCGTAGCACATGCGGAAGCGACCGAAGTTCTGGCGCACGATGCGCTGGATCACCTCGGGCGGGAGGCGGCCGGAGACGGAGGTGCTGCCGTCCGGGCGGAGCCTGGGGGAGGCGGTCTTGTGCGTCCCGCCGAGGCGGCCGTGCCCGTTGCCGATGCCCTGTCCGCAGCCGTCGCCGCGGCAGCCCGTCCCGTGGCCGTAGGTGCCGACGTCGCCCAGGCCGATGCCCTCGCCGCGCCCGCCGCCGCCCTCGCCGATCCCGGTCAGGCCGAGACCGCCGCTGCCGATGGACTCGCCGATCTCGTCGCCCCACATGTTGCCGAGCGCGCTCACCGGATCCGAGCCCACGGTGACGTCACCGCCCCAGGGGACCGTCGGCGCGTTGGGATCCCCGCCCATGGAGGCGTTGAGCATCCCGATCATGCCGAAGTTACGGGCCTCGACCAGGGCCGCCGCCTTGGCGAGCTGCACGTCCTGGGGACGGGCTTCACCAGCGGCGCCCCAGCGCCCGCCGGTCTTGAGCGAGTTGGGCTTGCCCATCGCTCCCTCCTCGAGCTTCGCGCGGGTGCCCTCGCCCCCTTCGGAGCCGGGCTCGTCGTCGGAGCGCACCGCCTCCTCGCGGGCCGTCTGCTCGCGCTCCGCGCTGGCGGCCAGGAGCTGCTGCACGAGCCGGAGCTGCGACTTGTTCAGGCCGTCCTCCATGGTGAGCCCGAGGCTGGGCACCGTGGCGGCCATGGTCGCGATCAGGCTGGCGAAGGCGGTGAAGCTCAGGCCAAACGAGGTCGCCAAGGCCGTGTCGAGGCGGCGCACCAGGGAGCGCGGGATCGGCTTGCCGGCGCGGGTGGCGGCCACCTGGATGGTGAACCCGCCCAGGGAGTAACGGAGCGTCGCCCCCTCGGGCAGGTCGATCTCGGTGGCGCCGGTGACCGCCGCCGAGGCGGTGCCCTCGGCGCGCAGCTCGTCGAGCGAGCGCTGCACCCCTCCGCGCTGCATCGAGCCGGTGGCCTCGCACGGGATCACGACCCGGGTGCCCGTGGGCCCCGGCACGACGACCGGCAGCCGCGTGGTGCCGATCCGTTCGGCGGGCAACAGGTAGTCGACCCCCATGCCCTCCCGCACCTCCTCGCCGACGTGGAACGCCTGACCGGGACGGAGGTGGGAGACGTGGAGGACGTCCAGGCCCCAGAGGATCGTCACCTCGGTCGCCTCCCGATCGGGGAGCTCCACCTCGGCGGCAGCCACGGCGGGGCCGCGTTGGACCATCGCGTAGGTGTAGGTGCCGGGCGCCGCGTCCTCCGCTACGGCGAACCTGGCGTCGTCCCGCGTGAGCGCCGCGGCGAACGGGTTGGGGAGCCCGACCGGGCCGCCCGCCGCGAACGGGTTCGGTGCCGCGACGCGGGGCACAGCGGCGACCGCGAACGGCGCGGCCGAGAGGCCCGGCGCCGTGTCGGCGCGCGGCGCGGGGGCGGTCGGCGCGTCGGTGACCGGCGCCGCCTGCTCCAGGACGAGGGTGGTGTCACCGATCTGAATTCGATCGCCGACGCCGATCCGGCACTTGGTGACGGCGACGCCGTTCACACGGGTGCCGGCGGCGTGCCCCAGGTCCACGAGGGTGATGGCCTCGGCCCCCGCGACCTCGATGACGGCGTGCATCCGCTCGCCCTCGGCGATCTCGAGCTGGGCGCCCGGCCCCCGGCCGATCTTGACGACGTCGGTGCGGGTGGTGACGTGGTGCGATGGCAGGTCGTGACGGTAGACCGCGAACGATAGAGCAGTGCGGCTCATGGCTCCTCCTGGGGCGGGCGACGCGGCCGCGGCGGCTCGCCACGACCAGTGCGCTCGACGTGATTGCCGGATTAGAGGCCCGCGAGCGGCCGGGGTTCCCGGGCGCACCCATTTTTGTCCGCGGCCCGGGGTCGGCGTCGCCCCTGGCCCGAGGTGGAGTACCCTCTCCCCACGGAGAATCCCCGCATGAACCCGCCCGCCCCCTCGTCGGCCCGCCCCCTGGTGTGGGACCTGCCGACACGCCTCGGCCACGCGCTCCTGCTGGTGGGAGTTCCCGGAGCGTTCCTCGTCGCCGTCACCCAGGAGCATGGCCCGCTCTTTCCGATCCACATGGTGATCGGGCTCACGGTGGGGCTGGTCGCCTCGCTCCGGGTAGCGTGGGGGTGCTTTGGGACCCGCTACGCGCGCTTCTCCGCGTTCGCGTGGCGCCCAGCCGCGCTGCTCGAGTACCTGCGGGGAGCGTTCTCGGGGACCGCGCCCCGATACGTGGGCCACAACCCGGCCACGAGCTACTTGGTGCCCGTGATGCTGGCGCTCGCGCTCGGTATCGTCACGACCGGGATCGCGATGACGCTCGGCGGCGGGGAGGCCGCCGAGGGGATGCACAAGGTCATGGCGCTCACGCTGCTCGGCGTGTCGCTGGTGCACGTCGCGGGCGTGGTCTTGCACCAGGTCCGCCACCGCGACGATCTCGTGCGCAGCATGATCGACGGCAGGAAGGCCCTCGCCTCGCCGACCGCCGCCACCACGCCGGCGTGGAGCGCCGGCGTCGGCCTGGCGCTGCTCGTCGCCGTTGCCGTCGGCTGGCTGCTCGCGGGCCTCGACGCCGGCAAGGGCCGCCTGGTGTTGCCCGGAACCGCTTGGCAACTCGCCGGCGAGGAGGCCGACTATCGCGACGGCGAACACAACGACGAACACGACGACGACCGCGGCGACGCCCGGCGCGGCGAGCCCCACCGCGATTGAAGCGCCTTTTCGTGCCCTAGCAGTGGCGCCCGTCCCCGACCTCGGCGATGATCGCGCTGCGTGTTCCTCATCCGGCGCATCCACGACGCCCTGCTGCCGACGAACCAGGCCGCCGTCGCGGCGGTGCAGCGCCTGCTGCAGCTCCGCTTCGGAGGGGTGCGCCGCGAGGAGATCGACGGGCTGCCGGAGAAGCTACGCAATCCGTTCCTGCAGCGGTTCAGCACGGTCCTCTACGTCGCCGAGCGCCCGCGGGTCGCGGAGGTGGACGGGTTCGCGATCGTGCTGCGCGAGCCGACCCTGGGCTTCTGCTACCTCGACTTCCTCGCCGTCGATCCGGAGAGCCGCGGGGGCGTGGGGGCCGCGCTCTACGAGCGGGTCCGCGAGGACGCCCTCACGTTCCGGGCGCGCGGGCTCTTCTTCGAGTGTCTCCCCGACGACCCGTCTCCAACGCTCGACGCCGCGGCGCTGCGCGAGAACCAGGCCCGGTTGCGCTTCTACGAGCGCTGGGGGGCACGCCCGATCGTGGGGACCGCCTACGAGACGCCGATCCGCCCCGGTGACGCGGACCTACCGCACCTGGTCTGCGACACTCTGGGCATGCCCGGCGCGCTGCGCCGCGCCCACGTCGAGCAAGTGGTGCGGGCGGTGCTGGAGCGCAAGTACCGACACCTCTGCCCCCCCGAGTACGTGGCGGCCGTGGTCGGATCCGTCGTCGAGGATCCCGTGCGCCTCCGGCCCCCGCGCTACCTTCGGTCGAGCGGCGACGCGCAGGCTGGGCGAGGGCCGGCGGGGACCCGTACCGGGCGCCCCCGCTACCCGCTGGTGATCAACGAGAAACACGACATCCACCACGTCCGCGAGCGCGGCTACGTGGAGTCTCCGGTGAGGGTCGGCGCCATCCGTGGCGCCCTCGACGAGGCGGGCGGCTTCCGCGTCATCCCCGCCCGTCACTACGGGCTGGACGCGGTGACCAGCGTGCACGATCCGGCGTTCGTGCGCTACCTGCAGCGCGCCTGCGCCGCGGTGCCGGAAGGCAAGTCGCTCTACCCCTACGTCTTCCCGATCCGAAACCGGGCGCGCCCTCCCCAGGAGCTCTCCGTGCGCGCGGGGTACTACTGCATCGACACCTTCACGCCCCTCAACCGAAACGCCTTCCTGGCCGCGCGAGGCGCCGTCGATTGCGCGCTCACGGCCGCCGCGGCGGTGGCAAACGGGGAGCGCCTCGCCTACGCCCTGGTGCGCCCGCCGGGGCACCACGCCGAGCGCGCCGCCTACGGCGGCTTCTGCTATTTCAACAACGTCGCCATCGCGGCGCAGGCGCTGCGACGCGGCGGGCGCGTCGCGATCCTGGACGTCGATTACCACCACGGCAACGGCCAGCAGCAGATCTTCTACGATCGGGCCGATGTGCTCACGGTGAGCCTGCACGGCCACCCGAACTTCGCCTATCCTTACTTCTCGGGGTTCGAGGAGGAGCGCGGGGAGGACGAGGGAGTGGGGCACAACCTCAACCTCCCGCTACCGGAGCGGCTCGACGGGGGCCGCTACCGGAAGGCCCTCCGCGTGGCGCTCGACCGGATCGTGGCCTTCGCACCCGACTTTCTCGTCGTGGCCCTCGGGTTGGACACGGCAAAGGGCGATCCGACGGGGACGTGGTCGCTCGGACCCAGTGACTTCGAGGCCAACGGTGAGCTCATCGGGGCCCTCGACCTGCCGACGCTGGTAGTGCAAGAGGGCGGGTACCGGACGCGCACCATCGGCGACTGCGCCAGCGCCTTCTTCGGGGGCTTGGCGCGCGCGATCCAGCTCACCTGAGCAGCGGGGCCGGCGCGCCCTCGGAGCCGCCACGGCTCGACCCAGAACGCGCCTCGCGCCGCCCGTCTCGTTCCAGGAACGGAGGGCGCGTCCGTCAGCGGCCGCCGAGCCCCCACTGGCGCTACCCCGGGGAGCGCTTGCGGCGATCTGGACCCCCGACTAGAGTAGCGCTGATGCGGAGGGGCGCGCGGCGACACTCCACTCTGGCGTGGGCGGTGATCGTGCTCACGTGCGGCTGGTGCTCGCTCCTCCTGGCCCAGATCCCCTCCGCGGCGGCCCCGTCGAGCTCGGCGGTGGGCTCCGCGAGCTCCAGCGCCAGCGCTGCCCCCGTCGCTTCCGCGGCCCCCGAGGCCGAGGCCGATCCCCGCACCCGGCGGCTCGAGGCCCTCCTGGCGGGCAACCTCGAGGTGGACGTCGATCCGCAGTCGCTCTTCGACGTCAGTCTGTCCGACCCGGCCGCCATCGCGGTGGAGGCAGCGCGGATCCGGGCCCTGCTGGGGGCCGTCGTGGAGACGGCGGGGGCGCCGTCGGCGTCCGCTGCGCCGCGCCGAGCGCCGGCACGAGCGCCCCCTGCCGCCTCCGCCTCCGCCTCGGCGAGCCCGGTCGGGTCGGCCGCCGCCCCCATCGAGCCGGAGCCGGCGCGCTGGCGCGCGCGGCTCGAGCTGGACCGCGCGCGCCTCGCCTTCTATTCGCTGCCCCGCGAGCAGCAGGAGAAGCTGCTCGACGCTCACGCTGCCCGACGGGAGGCGGCGCGGCCACGGGAAACCGAGGCGGAGCGCCGGACGCGCGAGGCAGAGGCCGAGCGCGAACGGGCGCTGGAGGCCGCGCGCCTGGCTCGCACGGAGGCGGCGCGCCTCGTGAACGAAGAGATGGCCCGCCTCATCGGCCTGCGCTCGGCGGTAGCGACCGTCCGGGATCGCTTCGCCGAGGAGCGGGAGCAGCGCGAGGGTCGTCGCGACGTCGTCCTGGGGTGGCAGCGGCGCGTCCGCGAAGCCAAGGGCGACGACCAGGCTCAGGCGGACTCCATCTACGACGCCCTCCGACGCAGCCTGCGCGCCTCTCGCGACGAGCTAGCGCTCGCGCTGGACGACCTCCGCGCGACCACGTCACGAGTCCCCGAATTGGGGCCCGATCCCCTGGTCGACGTGCCTCCCGACGTGACAACGGGCGAGGCGACGGAGCTACGGCGCGAAGTGGAGCGGGCCATCGCGGCGGCCCGCTCCGACGAGCAAGCCCTGCGAGAAGAGCACGCTCGGCGCCTGCTCGGCGAGGTCAACGAGCTCAACAGCGAACGGCTGGGGCTGCTGCCGTTCCTCACGCCCGCGCTCCGTCGCGGAATCACCGGGTTCTCGCCGGCCGGCTGGGATCAGGCCAAGGCGGAGGTGCGGCACCTCGGACTGATCGCGCGGTACGATCGGCGGTTGGTCACCGAGTGGCTCCGCTCCCTGCGCGAGGGGGGCCCCACCGGGATCTCCCCCTGGTCAGCCACGGTGGTCGGCGTGCCGTGGCTCCTACTGGTGGTGGCGTTCATCGTCTGGCGGCGCCGCGGCCCTCCCTTTCTGGCGCTGCTCGAGGCCAAGCTCGCCGATGACGACCAGGCCGCGCGACGGGTGACGCCGAGCCCGCTGCGTCGTGCCGTCGCCTTCCTCGCGCACGTCCGCCGTCCGCTCGAGTGGTTGGTGCTCTTCCTGGTGACCTGGTGGCTGCTCCCCTCCGGGATCCGAGCCCAGATGGAGACGCGGCTGGTCGCCTCGATGATCGCCTGGATGCTGGGGGCCAGCGCCCTGGTCACTGTCGTCGACGCCTTGGCGGCCAGGTCGGCGCTCGGCCGCGGCGTGGAGAACGACCCGCAGGGCGCGCTGCGACTCCGCTCCCTGCGGCTCGTCGCGCGCGTCTCGCTCGTCATCATCCTCGTCCTCGTGCTGACGACACGCCTGGTCGGTCAGGGCACCATCTACCGCTGGGTGATCTCCACCTGCTGGTTGGCGTCGCTCCCGATCTTCCTGATCCTGGTCCAGTGGTGGAAGAAGCCCGTCTTCGAGCGCGTGGACCGGGTGCGGAAGAAGACGCCGCTGCAGGCCTGGGTGCTCACCCACCAGACCGGGTGGAAGAGCTTTCTCGCCGCCATGGTCGGTGGCGTGCACCTCTTCGTGACCGGGCTCGTCAAGACGGTGCGCGGGTGGATCGCGGGGTTCTCGCTGGTGCGTCGGGCCCACGCCTACCTGTTCCGACGCGAGCTGGCGCGTCTGGCCAGCGGTCGCCCCGAGGTGAGGACCCAGCCGCTCGGGCAGCCTGCTCTGGCAGCGCTGGATCCCGCACAGATCTGCGAAACGTGGCTCGCTTGCCCTGCCGACGCCCCCCTCGCGCGCCTGCACGCGCGCCTGCGCGAGGGCCACGGCGGCATCATCGCCGTCGTCGGGAACCGGGGGCTCGGCAAGACCAGCCTGCTGCGCCAGCTCTCCCAGGATGAGCCGCAGAACCTCTGGGTGGACGTCCACGAGGCGACCGGGCTCGCCGAGCTCGAGGCGTGGCTCGCCGGGAACGAGGCGACGCGCGGGCCTGGGTCCGAGGCGAGCCTCCCGCGGCTCGTTCTGCTCGACGAGGCGCAGACGCTGGTGCAGCCCGTGATCGGGGGACTGGCACGCCTCGACTCGACGCTGGCCGCGGCGCGAGCGCGCTCGTCGGACCGCCTCTGGGTGCTGGCCTTCGACGCCGTGCTCTGGCCGCTCATCCAGCGCGCGCGGGACGGGCGCCGGCTCTTCGACGAGGTCATCGTCCTCGCCCCGTGGACCGAGGATGAGGTGGGCGAGCTGCTCTGGCAGCGGAGCGCCGCCGCCGGGTTCGAGCCGTGCTTCGCGGATCTCCTCGAGGATCTCCCGCCGGGTGCCGACGAGATCGATCGCCAAGAGGCCCTCGCCGCGCGCCGGACCGGGTACGTGCGGATGCTGTGGGATCACGTCGACGGCAACCCCGGCCTCGCCCTCGAGGCCTGGCGCGCCTCGCTCGTCGAGGACGCCGACGGCGCGGTCCGGGTGCGTGCGCTGCGGGTCCCCGACGCGCGCCTGATCGACGGGCTCCCCGACGCTGCGTTCTTCGTGCTGCGCGCCGTGCTCCAGCTCGCCCCGGCGCGGGCCGCCGACGTCGCGGCCGCGACCCGGGTCACCGACCAGGACGTTCACGGCATCTTCCAGCTCGGGTTCGCCAACGGCTACCTCGAGGAGCGGGAGGGACGGGTCGACGTCACCTGGCGCTGGCGACACACGCTGCTCACCCTGCTCGCTCGGCGCCACCTGCTGGTGAACTCATGACGGGCACGGTGGAGCGTCGGCCGTCGCAGCGCCGCCCGTCGGGGCTGGCCGCCGCTGCCGTGGTCCTGCTCGCCCCGGCGACGGCCCGCGCCCAGGACACCCCGGATTTCGGCCAGCTCGTCCAGTTTGTCCGCTGGGGCGGGGTCGCGCTCTCGATCCCGATCGTGGTGGGCGCCATGGTGCTCATCCGGCTGGTCGAGAGGCTCGGCGATCAGCTCGCCCACGAATTCCCCAACCGGCGACCGACCATCCAGAAGACGCAGACGATCGCGCGCTTCTTCATCTACGTGGTGATGGTGGGGGCGGTGCTGGGGTTGAGCATCCGCCTCGATCCAACCGCGCTGGCCGTGATCGGCGGGGCGCTCGCCTTCGCGATTGGCTTCGCGCTCCGCGATCTGGTGGCGTCCTTCATCGCGGGCGTCACCATCATGTTCGATCGCCCCTTCCAGGTCGGCGACCGCGTCGCCTACGGGGGCGAGTACGGCGACATCATCAAGATCGGACTCCGCAGCGTGCGCATGAACACGCTGGACCACAACATCATCACCATCCCCAACAACAAGGTCTTCACGGACGTCACCTCGAGCAGCAACTACGGGGCGCTCGAGATGCAGGTGGCGATGGATTTCCACGTCGGGGTGGATCAGGACGCCGAGCGAGCCATGGGGCTGGTGCGCGAGGCCTGCCTCACCAGCCCCTACGTGTACCTGTCGCAGCCCGTCCCCGTCGTCGCCAAGCAGGTGATCCTGCACGACACCGTCGCGCTCCAGATCAAGGCCCGTCCCTACGTCTTCGACTGCAAGTACGAGAGCGCCTTCGTCTCGGACGTACACCTGCGGGTGCTGGACGCCTTCCGCCAGCACGGCATCGCGCCCCCGGCGGTCCTGCACCGGGCCCTCCCTACGGGATGACCCCACGGCCCCGCGCTGCCCTGGCGCCGGCGCTGGGATCGCGCCCCGGCGCGGCGCCATGGAGCCCGGTGCGAGCGTGACGGTTCGACCTTGACGCGTTCCGAGCACGGTGGGCAGCATCGCGCTTCCGTGCCACTAGACGTGCCGCTCCCCGCGGGTCGCCCCCGGAGGCTCTGGGCCCGCCCGGTCACGTGGCTCGGGCTCGCGCTCGCCGCCGCGATCGGGAGCGGCGCGTATGCCTGGACCACGCGCGCGCCGAGCGTGGACGTGGTGGTCGTGCGCCGGGGCCCGCTGGTGCAGCGGCTGGTGACGACGGGGAGGGTCATGGCGCCGGCCCGCATCGAGCTCGGGAGCACGGTGCTCGGCGAGGTGGTGGAGGTCCGCGTCCAGGATGGCGCGCGGGTCGCGGAGGGCGAGCTCCTGGTGCGCCTCGACGACACCATCGCGCGCGCGGAGGTCGCCCAGGCGAAGGCCGCGCTCGGCTCCGCCCACGCGCGGGTGGGCGTGGTCGGCCGCGTCACCAGCCGGCTCGCCGAGCGCACGGTGGAGGAGCGCGTCACGGGCTTCGACCGCGCCGAGCGGGAGTTCCAGCGGACCCGACAGCTCCACGCCGAGGGCGCGCTCCCGGACGCCGAGCTCGACGCCGCGCAGGCCACGCTCGACGTCGCCCGGAGCCAGCTCGCGGCCGCCCGCGCCTCGCTCCAGAGCACGAGCCCCGGCGGCGACGAGTACTCGGCGACGGCGGCGACCGCGACGGAGGCGCGGGCGGCGCTGGCGGTGGCGGAGGCCCGCCTCGCGGCGACCCGGGTCGAGGCGCCGACGGCCGGCGTGGTCCTCGAGCGCAAGGTGGAGCCCGGCGACGTCGTGCAGCCGGGCGCGGGCCTGCTCACGCTGCTCGGCGACGGCGCGCCGCGGCTCTCCGCGGAGGCGGACGAGAAGTACCTCGGCGTGGTGTCGATCGGGCAGGCCGCCACGGCCGTGGCCGACGCCGTGCCCGACCAGCCATTCCCGGCGCGCCTGACCTACGTCGCACCCGCCGTCGACCCGGGTCGCGGCACCGTCGAGCTGCGCTTCTCGGTGCCGGAACCGCCCCCGTTCTTGCGGCCCGAGCTGACGGTGAGCGTCAACCTCGACGTGGCCCGGCGGGAGGCCACGGTGACGCTCCCCCTGGCGGCGATCCGCGATGCCGCCGGTGCCGCGCCGTGGGTGCTGATCGTGGTCGAGGACCACCTCGAGCGGCGGCCGCTGCGCCTCGGGATCCGCGGCGACGAGCGGATCGAGGTTCTCGAGGGGGCGAGCGAGGGCGAGCGCGTCGTGGTCGCCACGGGACCGGTGCCCGCCGCCGGAGCGCGCGTGTCCCCGCGCGAGGTCGGGGGCAGCGATGGGTGAACGGCGGCCGAACCAGTGGCGCGGCGGCCGCGGAGGGGTCCGTGCCGTTTGAGTGGTTCGTGGCACTGCGCTTCCTCCGCGAGGGGCGGCTGCAGACGGTGCTCATCTTCGTCGGCGTCGGCGTCGGCGTGGCGGTCATGGTCTTCCTCACCGCGCTGATCGACGGGCTGCAGGCGAGCCTGGTAAAGACCACGCTCACGACGCAGGCGCACGTCGTGATCCGTCCACCCGAGGAGGAGGCGCACGTGCTCGCGCCGCCGGCGGGGGAGCTCTTGGCGCGCGTCGAGAAGCGCAACCAGCGTGACCGCACCCTCGATCAGTGGCCGCTGGTGCTGGCGGCCGCCACCCAGGTCCCGGGGGTCGAGGCGGCGACGGTCACCGTCGCCGGATCGGGCTTCGCCACCCGGGGCAACGCCAGTCGTTCGGTCGCGCTGCGGGGCGTCGACCCGGAGTCGTTCACGCAGGTCATCGCCATCGGAGACCGCATGCAGAGCGGGGCCTTCCGCGTCCTCGGCGACGAGACGGTGGTCGGCGCGGAGCTGGCGAAGGATCTCGGGATCCGGGTCGGCGACAAGATCCGCGTCAGCTCCAGCGACGGACTCGCCGACGTCTTCGTGGTGGCCGGCATCTTCGACCTCGGCAACAAGGACGTGAACCAGCGCTGGGTCTTCGTCTCCGTCCGCGCGGCGCAGACGCTGCTCGCGCTCGGACGCGACGTGTCGACCATCGAGCTCCGCGTCGCCGAGCCGTTCCAGGCCGAGGCGATCGCGCAGGAGGTCGCCGCCCGGACGGGCATGGTGAGCGAGAGCTGGATGACGCTCAACCGGCAGCTGTTGGTCGCGCTCTCCTCGCAGTCGAGCTCGAGCTACATGATCCAGTTCTTCGTCGTGCTGGCCGTCGCGCTCGGCATCGCCTCGGTGCTGGCGGTGAGCGTGGTGCAGAAGTCGCGCGAGATCGGGATCCTGCGCGCCACCGGCACCTCGACCCGGAGCATCCTCGGGATCTTCCTGGTCCAGGGGGGGATCGTCGGGGTCGTGGGCGCCGTCTCCGGCTGCCTGCTCGGCACCGCCCTCGCGCTCTTCTTCGCCGGCCTCGCCACCAGCCCGGACGGCTCGCCCACCTTCCCGGTCCGGCTGGACGCGGCGCTGATGCTGACCGCCTCCGCGATCGCGATCGCCGTCGGGCTGCTGGCAGCGGTGATCCCCGCGCGGCGGGCCGCCCAGCTCGATCCAGCGACGGTGATCCGCGGTGGCTGAAGCGCCCTCGACACCCGTCCTTCGCGTCGAGGACGTGGTCAAGAACTACGGGACCACGGTGGTCACTCCCGTGCTGCGCGGCGTGTCGTTCGACGTGCACGCCGGAGAGTTCGCCGCGCTCATCGGCCCCTCCGGCTCGGGCAAGAGCACGCTCCTCAACCTCATGGGCCTGCTCGATCGGCCGACCTCCGGCCGCCTGCTGCTCCAGGGCCAGGACACGACCCACCTCGACGACCACGCCATCACCCGCATGCGCGGCCGCAGCATCGGGTTCATCTTCCAGTTCCACCACCTCTTGCCAGCGTTCACCGCGGTAGAGAACGTCTTGCTCCCGATGTACTCGGCCTACGGCGAGCGTTTGCCGGCGCTGGTCCAGCGCGCCCGCGAGCTGGTCGCCCGGGTCGGGCTCGGGGACCGCGCCGACTACCTCGCGAGCAACCTCTCCGGCGGCCAGCAGCAGCGCGTCGCGATCGCGCGCGCCCTGGCCATGGATCCGCCGCTCGTGCTCGCAGACGAGCCAACCGGCAACCTCGACACCAAGACCGCGGACCAGATCTTCGCGCTCCTGCGGGAGTTTCACGCCGAACGTGGCGGCGCCCTGGTGGTGGTCACCCACGACCCGCGCCTGGCCGAGCGCTGCGATCGCGTCCTCGAGCTGGTGGACGGCGAGATCGTCAGCGACCATCTGCGCACGGGGGAGTGACCCGGCTCGGCAGACACCACGGCGGCGCTCCGGGTCGGAGCCCTCGGACCTGTCCCCCCCTCGCCACGCGCGACCGGCTCACGCCGCGAGGCCTGGGCTCGCGCGGGTGCACCGGGGGGCACCGCCCTTCGGGGCCGCAGTGCTGCACAGCCGAGGGCACTCGGAGGACCGGTGGCCCCCAGCATCGCCGCCGCCGAACGACTCTTCGCGCCGCGATCGTTCGTCACCGACAGGGACCCTTCCGCGCGGCAAGTGCAGCCAGCCTGCAGACACTGTTAGCCCCGTCCCTCCGAGCGGGGCCTCCTCGCGTAGCGCCTGCTTCCCAGCACGAGTGGGTGCGTCTCCTCCCGTGACCCCGCCAAGGAGGTCCGCGGAGGATCCTGCGTGTCCAGGAACCGCTCGAACGGGTCCCCGTCCTGCCCATCCCGCCGGAAGCGCGGCCGGTCCCTGCCGCCATGAGCAGCGCTCATCCAACGAAATGTCTTGGCACGCAGATCGTCGCGGGCAGACTATGGGGCATGTCTTCCGCGCCGCTGGCGTCCCACGAAGCAACCGCGGAGCTCTTTCGACCGCTGCCGAAGGCGCCCAGTGCGCTTTCACTGACGGTGCGTAAGCTGATCGGACGAGTCCACGACGGTGCAGTGCGCGTTCCGCGCTTCCAGCGCCCACTGCGCTGGACGAACGAGGACGTCATCAAGCTCTTCGACAGTATCCTCAAGGGATACCCCATCGGAGCCCTGCTCTTCTGGAAGCGACACTTCCCTGAAGGGGAGGTCGCAATCGGTAGGGCCATCCTCAAGGTCCCAGAGGTCATTGACGGCTGGTACATCGTTGACGGCCAGCAGCGAGCAACGGCGCTAGCGGCCACACTTCTCGACGTGACGCACGGAGGGAACCCAACCTGGGAGCTCTACTTCGACCCCGAAAGGAACCTGTTCCTTCCGGGAAGAACCCCCGGATTAGTGCCGACCCGTCACGTCCCCTTGCGCGCCCTCGGCGATATCCGACGATTGGGCCGCTGGTTCCGCGATTGCCAGCTCTCCGAGGAGGAGCAGAAGCACGTGGAGGATGTGCAGCAGCGCCTGCTCGACTACGAGGTCCCGCTCTACGTGATGGAGACGGAGGAGGAAGACGCACTGCGGGGGGTGTTCGCGCGCCTCAACAGCACGGGCGTTCGCATGCGGGCAGACGAAGTCTTCCAGGCATTGCTCGGGGGACAGCCAATGGGCTCGCATACGCGGCGCCGAACTGTTGACCTAGAAGAGCTCCAGGTGGCCGCTGATCTCGACGGATTCGGACAGCCGCCCCGAACGGAGGTTCTGAAGGCCCTGCTCGCTATGAGCGGACTCGACCCGAACCGTCGCCTGGATGACTTGGGCGACGTCGCAGTCGCACAGGTCGTGGGCACCGAGGACGCCGGGGAGGCGATACACCGCGCGGTGGCCTTCCTTCAGGCGGGCGTCGATGGAACCGAACCGGGTTGTGGGATTCCAGCCTACGCGTTCATCCCCTATCCGGTCGTGTTTGTGCTCCTCGCGCGCTGGTTTCACTTGTTCCCAGAGCCGGAGGTGGCCACGAGGCGCGCTCTCGCTCACTGGGTGTGGCGAGGCATCGCCACGGGCGTCCATCAACGCGCGGCGGTGTCGGCAATGCGGCTGCAGGTTCGCGAGATGCGACCCAACGCTCCCGAGGACTCGCTTCGATCGCTGCTGAGGGCCGTCGGAGAGCCTGATGGAAGGGAGTGGAACCTCGAGAAGTTCCATGCGAACCACGCCGGCAGCCGCGTCGAGCTCCTCGCGCTGCTGGACCTCACGCCGAGCACCCCGCTTGGCACCGTGTCTTGGCGTTCCCTGTTGACGAGCGGTGCTCGGGTGGCCAGAGAGGTGTTCGCGCTGCCAAGGCTCCAGGGTGTCGAACGTGAACTCGGGCAGACCGCGGCCAACCGGGTGCTGCTCGACGCCGGCCACACGGGGCTCGCGGCGGAATTGCGTAAGTGGCGTTGGGCGGACCACCGCAACGCGTTCGAGAGCCACTTGATCGACCAAGTGTCCCACGAGGCCCTGGGCGCTGGCCGAAGGCTAGACTTCCTGCAGCGACGCACAGCCCGGTTGAGGGCGCATGTCACCTCGTTTCTGGCTCATCGCACCGGGGCGGGCAAGCCAGTGGTCTTGCCCATTCAAGCCTATCTGGACGCGGAGCCGGAGGAGCGCTGATCCGTGGCATTGCACGGAAGGAAGCAGGGTCGCGTAGAACTCCCCGGTGTGACGACGGGCAGGCTCATTCAAGACCGCTACGGGAGGTCGCATTGGCTACCCGACGAAGCCTGGGAGCGGCGCGGGCAGGTACCGCGGCTTGGACTCGACTTCCTCCGAAGGCCTGGGCCGCGCACGGCCAATCAGGACCTTCCATCGTGGTTCGAGAACCTCCTCCCCGAGCGGGAGAGCCTGCTCCGTATGCGTCTGACCAGCATCTACGGGCTACGCGACGGACAGTCCTTCGAACTCTTGATGGCGCTCGGTCGACAGCTCCCGGGAGCGGTGGAGGTGCGGCCCGATTCTGGAGCGCATGCGGCGGGCCCTCTGGAGCGGGAGGGCCAGGATGGCCCCGTAGCTGGAGGCGGCTGGATCGCCGGCGAGGCGGGTGAGGAAAGGCTGTCTTCCCTCTCGGGTGTGCAACTGAAGTTCTCGATGTCGATGATCAACGAGCGCCTGTCATTCGGGGCTCGTAGCGGCGGAAGCGAGTGGATCGTCAAGTTCCCTGGCAACTATGATGAGCTTGCGGAGCTGGAAGCAGCCACCATGAGCTGGGCCAGCCAGGCGGGGTTCGATGTCCCACCACACCGAACGGTGCCGTTCGATGAGCTCCAAGGGATCCCTGAGGGGTGGGTGGAGCGTTCTCCGTCCGTTTTCTCCGTCGAGAGGTTTGATCGCCGCCCTGACGGAACTCGTGTGCACCACGAAGATCTTTGTCAGGCGCTGGGCTTGCGCCCGCTGAACAAGTACGGAGAGTATCCCACCGAGAGACTTGGGGAACGGCCCGTGGGCATCTCTTATGACGGCGTTCTTCGATTCGTCCACGACGCCTGCGGCGAGAACGGAGGCCGCGAACTCGCTCGTAGGCTCGGATTCATGATCGCTAGCGGGAATACGGACGCACATTTGAAGAACTGGGGGCTGCTCTGGGGAGACCGCGTTCGCCCCACCCTCGTCCCCTGCTACGACCTCGTCTGCACCATCGCCTGGGAGAAGGTCGGCTGGCAACGCCGAGGCGGACCGCACCTCGCCCTCAGGATGGGCACGACGCATCGCTTCGCAGACATCGACGAACAGTTGCTCGAACGCGTCTCGACATCTTCTGGCTGCGCATGGATCGCAGAGGAGGTCGTTGCGGGCGCGGAAAGAGCTCGGGACGCCTTTCCCGTGCTCCGTTGCCCAATCCCCCGACGCATGCAGGAAGCCCTTCGCGAGCACTGGAGTCGCGTGCCCATCCTCAGGCGCTTGGGCCCGCTCCAAGCGGCCCACTGA
>CAYZQO010000034.1:0-64856 GCA_964480725.1 uncultured Polyangiaceae bacterium
GCACCGGCTGGGCTCACTGCGTCCGCCCAGCCGGATTTCCCGACGCGTCTTCAGCCGCGGCGGCGGCGGCGGGCGGCCAGCCCCAGGCCGATCAGGCCGACGAGCGCCCGCGGCGAGCCGCGCCCGGTCGGGCCGGGCACGCTGCACTGGCAGCCGCCGCCCCGGATCTCGGCCTCGTAGTAGAGCTCGTCCGTCGCGTCGATGAGGCCGTTGCCGTCAACGTCGGCGTACCCGTCGGCCACGCCGTCCCCGTTCGTGTCGGCCAGGAGCGGCGAGGTCACGGTCGCCCCGAGGTCCGCGTCGATCCGGCAGAGGTCGCGGTCGGTGTCCGGATCGTCGCAGGCGGTCCCGAGCTCGACGCCGTCGAGGAGCAGGTCGTCGTCGGAGTCGGCGTCGAGCACGGCGATGCGCTCGTCGCCGTCGAGGTCGTCGGTCGGGTTTGGCTCGTCACCGTCGAGGACGCCGTCGTCGTCCGTGTCCGCGTCGTCGGGATCGCTGCCGATGGACTCCTCGAGCGCGTCGGAGAGGCCGTCCCGGTCGGAGTCCTCGAGCTCGCCGTCGTCGCTCGGATCATTCGGATCGGTTTCACCGCCGTCGATGACGCCGTCGAGGTTCCAGTCTTCGGAGGCGTCGGAGAGGCCGCCGTCGTCCGTGTCCGCGAGGAGTGGCGAGGTCGTCGTGGCCCCCGCGTCGGCGTCGGGGCGGCAGTGACCGGCGTCCTGGTCAGTGCCCTCGCCGTCACAACCGAAGCCGAGCTCGGTGCCGTCGAAGAGCCCGTCGTCGTCGCTGTCCACGTCGAGCACCGAGGGCAGTCCGTCGCCGTCCACGTCGAGCGTGGGGTTCGGCTCGCGCCCATCCGGGACGCCGTCGTCGTCGCTGTCGGCGTCCTCGTCACAGGTCCCGAGCTTGCACTCGAGCTCGTCGCCGAGGCCGTCGCCGTCGGAGTCGGGTTGATCGACGTCGTCGTCGGGGTCGTTCGGATCGGTTTCGTCCTCGTCCACCCCGCCGTCGCGGTGGAAGTCCTCTGAGCCGTCGCTGGCGCCGCCGCCGTCCGTGTCGGCGACGCAGGGATCGGTCGTCGTTTCCGGATCCGCGTCCTGTACGCAATGGCCCGCGTCCTTGTCCGTGTCGGCGTGCGAGCAGTCGAACCCCAGCTCCGTCCCGTCGAACAGGGCGTCGTCGTCGCAGTCGGGGTCGAGGACGCCGATGAGACCGTCGCCGTCGCCGTCGTGGTCAAGGCCCGGCTCGTCGCCGTCGAGCACGCCGTCGTCGTCGGTGTCGGCGTCCTCCGGATCCGAGCCGAGCTCGCGCTCGCGGGCGTCGGAGAGACCGTCCGCGTCCGTGTCCAGCCCCTCCGCCTCGTCACAGGTCGTCCCCTCGGGGCAGACGCAGGCGAGCCGCTCGGCGTCACAGATGGGCGCCGCGGGGTCGGTGCAGTCGTCGTCGGAGACACACTCGACGCAGGCTCTGTCGACACAGATGGGCCGCGCGCTCGAGCAGTCCTCGTCCCCGACGCAGGGGATCGCGACGAAGAACGTCGTGGGGTCCACGGGCATGGTCGCGGGATCGTCACTCTCGATCTCCGTCGGGGTGTCGTTGGCCGTGACCGGGTACCGGACGGTGACCCGGCTCGTGACAGCACAAGGGGTCGACTCGCACCCCGCCAGGGCCAGATCCACCAGGGCCTCGTAGGTCACTGTGAGGCTCGCCCCCGGAGGCAGGGCGCCGTTGACGGAGCCGGTGCTCGGGCCAGAGCGCACGATGAGTCCGGCCTCCTCCGCCGTCACCTCGGCCTCGCCGGCGCCGCCGCTCCCCAACACCTGCACCGACTCCAGGTCGAGCGAGAGCGCCGCCGCGTGGTCCTCGAGGAGGGTGACCTCGCTCGCCGGTGCGTTGCCGACGTTGGTGACGACGAGCTCGTAGCGCACAGTCCCACCCGCGAGGTAGGCGTTCCCGTCCAAGGGCTCGACCGCCAGTGTCGCCGTCAGCACCGGCGCCATCGTGGGCGTCGCCGTCACCACACCGCCGACGAGGTACCGCTCGTACTCCGACATCAACTGGACAGACGGCGCCTCGACGCCGCTTGATGCGGCGGCGGGGAGGGACACCACGTCGAGGTCGAGCCCCGCGAGGCTCCGCGCTGCGCCGCTGAGGCGCGGGAAGTCTCCGATCGCGCTGCTTGGCTCGCCGTCGATGGTGCGCGAGGAGTCGAAGAAGTTGAAGCTGTTGCCGCTGCTGTTGGGGAGCGCGTCGCCACCGACCAGCACCGCGTCGCCGCCGATCCAGCCGTCGCCGTCGTAGCCCACGATGCCGAGGCGCGCGTTGGAAAGGGCGCCTTCACGCAGGGACGGCGTGGGGAGGGCGACGGTGATCCCCTCGTCCCGCTCCGCGGCGTCGAAGCCGATCATGTCGAGGCCGTGATGCACGCGAAGGTCGAACACCTCGCCGGCCGCGTCTCCGGTCGGTTCGTGCAAGACGACCATCCACCACCCTGCGACCGCCGCCTCGTCCTCGCCGAGGACGTCGACGGCGGCGTCAACGCCAGTCACGGAGTAAACGCCGGGGCCTTTGGCCTGCACCAAGGAGGTGACGTTGGCGGTGCCTTGGTAATAGTAGCCGTCGGCGACCGCCGCCGTGTCGGCGCAGCCCTCGGGCTCGTTCTGGCAGCGCGTGATCGTCCAGGTCCGCTCGGCCCGGATCGCCTCCGGGGTTTCGGTGGCACTCATGCCTGGCGCGCGGAGGCCGACCTCCTCGTCTGCGGTGAGCGGGGCGCTCTCCGCCTCGCGCGGCAGGTAGCCCACCCAGTATAGGCGGGCAGCGGTGACTTGGCTCTCCGCTGGGAGCGCCAGCGTGGCGCCGCTCTCGGCCGTCGCCGGCTCCTCGATCGCGGTCGCGATGACGTCGTCGTCGGCGCGTGTCCAGTACAGGTCGAGCGCGGAGTCGTCGGCGCCGACCACCTCGGCGTCAGCGTCCTCGTAGGCGGCCGTGCAGCTCGTCGTGCCGGAGAGCGGCGTCGGCACGGGCCCGGGGTCGCCGTCGAAGACCGCCTGCGTCAGCGACGAGCAGTCGAACCCGAGCGTGTTGCCGAGGAGCAGGAATCCACCGCGCTGCAAGCGCTGCAGCGCGAGCTCCGGCTCGGCGGCAGCCGTCCCCGCGAGCACGAGGAGCACGAACCCCACCCGTCCAGCGAGCGAGCTAGCACGACGCATCAGCCACTCCTTCCCGATCCAATCCTCATGGCGTGACCCGTTGGGACGGTGAGGGCAAGCTCCGCCGGACATCGGGGCGTCACCGGTCCGGTCCGTGCGCCGGGTCATCGGGTTTCGCGGCGGGCGCTGTGGGTGCTGGTGGCGCCGCTCGGTCACCCGTGGCGGGCGCCGTCGTGCCGGTCGGCGCGGCCCCCGTCGGAGGGGGCGTGTGTGGCTCGCTCCCACCCGCCGGGGGGACGCTCGGCGTGCTCTCGAGGATGTGGAACTCGACGCGTCGGTTCACCTGGCGACCCGCTTCGGTGTCGTTCGGCTCGAGCGGCCGCGTTTCCCCGTACCCGACCGAGGTGAGCCGGCCGCCGGCGACTCCATGCGCGACGAGCCAGATCACGACCGAGCTTGCCCGCGCGCGGCTCAGCTCGAGGTTGTAATCGTCCGGACCGACATCGTCGGTGTGTCCCTGGATCTCGACTCTGGTGAGCTCTGGGTGCTCGCGCAGGATCGCGGCGACGGCATCGAGGACCGGTACGCTCGCGAAGGTGAGGTTCGCCTTCTTGTACTCGAACTCGATGCGCTGCAGGATCCGGATCTGCCCCGTCTCCGCCTCCAGTCGCGCGCGGGGGCAGCCGTTGGTGGCAGGCGTCTCCTGACGGACGCCCGGCTCCCGTGGGCACGCATCCTCGGGGTCGGGGATCCCGTCGCCGTCGGAGTCCGGCGGGGGGCTCGGCGCGGGCGGTGGTGCCGCCGGGCAGCCGTGTCGGGTGGGGTCGGGGTCGGCCGCGCCGGGCGCTTCGGGGCAGGCGTCGACGGGATCGGCGATCCCGTCACCGTCGCCGTCCGCCGCCGGACAGCCGGGGCGCGCCGGATCGGGCGTGGTGCCCGCCGGACGCCCGGGACAACGATCCTCCGGATCGACCACGCCGTCCCCGTCGCGGTCGCGCTCGGCGGTGACCGCCGGGAACCACTCGAGGGAGGCGACCACGCGCAGGTCGGGGCTGCCGAACCCCTGCGTCAGGCCGGGTCCTCCGGCGAGGCCGAGCCGGAAGTCGTCTGCCAGTGTGACCTTGCCACCGAGCAATAGCTCGACGGGAGTGCTCGCCTCTCCCCCGGACAGACGCTTCGAGCCGACGAGCTCGGGCCCGAGCAGAAGATCACCCCCCGCCAGGCGGAGTCCGGCGGCGGCGGCGAACGCCAGCTCATGGCCGAGCTCCGTGTCGGCGAAGCGGGCGTCGTGGGGGCGAACGTGCACGCCGAGGCGCGCGGCGTAGGCGAGGGGACCGACGTCTCCGGCGGCCAGCAGCCGGGGCAAGAGCCGGAGGGTGCCGTCCGAGGCGTAGGCGTCCTGGCTGCCGAGCGGGAGAAACGCCTCGATGCCGACGGCGAGGGTGAATGGGCGCCCGTAGCGGCCCAGCACCCGCACGTCGCCGGACAGGCGAGGATCACCGAGGGCGACTCCCCCCTCGGTCGCGAAGCGCCCGTCGGTGGTGACCACGGGCTCACCCGAGCTCTGGAGGAGCAGCGGCACGTTGAGGCCGAGCCGCAGTCGCTCGGCCAGGATCAGCGCGCCGCCCAGGTGCGCGAAGAACTGCGTGTCGACGACGGCCCGCGCGACCTCGCCATCGGCGCCGTAGGCGACGAGCGGCTGGCGGGCGTAGTCGAAGACGAGCCCGGCCGCCGGCCGCAGGTGGCCCCGGAGATCGAGCGAATCGTTCGCGTGCCAGTCACTCCCGCGCTCGGCGGGCGAGTACCGGTCGAGCGCGAACCCCTCCTGCGCCGTCGCGTTCACCGCGACGGCAAGCATTAGGAGGGCCGTCAACGGGCCGAGCGGAGAGCGCAAGGGAAGCATCGAGGGCCTCGACGGACCCCTCGTCGGGGCGGGCGTCGCGCCCGTCACCACATCGAGCGCGCGAGGGGGTGAGCAGGATACCCGCCTTCCTCGCCCTCCGCTACGCCCGCGGCGCCGCGCGGCGCGGCTCCAGCGAACCGCGCCGCGTCACGGCGCTTCTGATCACTGCCAGCTGCAGCCGGGCTGCGCGTCGCAGGCCGTCTCGTCGCTGAGTTCTTCGCAGGCGGTCGCCGCGCCCGCGCAGTTCACCCAGGCACACCCCGCGCTCTCGCAGACGCCGCCCCCCGAGAGTTCCTCGCAGGCGGTCGCCGTACCGCTGCACTCCTCGGTGTCGGCGTCCCAGTCGCACCCTGCGCTCGCGCAGCGATTCTCCTGCTCGTAGTCCTCGCAATCCGTCGGCGTGCCCGCGCAGGGGGCCACCCAGGAGCAGCCCGTGACCGCGCTGCACTCGGTGTCGTCTAGCGAGCCGCAGTCTCCGGTGCCGGAGCACTCGCTGTCCTCCGCGCTCCACTCGCAGTCGTCTACGTTGCCGCAGGCCGCTTCGCTGTCCAGCGTGGAGCAATCGGCCGCGCCGGTGCAGACGTTAGTGGGGTCGCAGCCGCTCGCCGCGCTGCACGCCTGCGCGCTGAGGTCCTCGCAGGCCGTCGCCGTCCCCGTGCAGGCGGGCACCGGAGCCGCGCCGGCGGCGCCAGCGGTGCTGGTTGCGCCGGCGGTGCTGGTCGCGCCGGCGGTGCTGGTCGCGCCCGCAGTGCTGGTCGCGCCCGCAGTGCTGGTCGCGCCCGCAGTGCTGGTCGCGCCCGCAGTGCTGGTCGCGCCCGCCGCTTCCCCGCCGGCTCCACCCGTCGGCTGGGCTCCGCCGGTGGCGGGGGCCCCGCCCACGTCCTCACCGCCGGCGCCAGCGCTCGGCTGCACGCCGCCAGTGGCGGGAGCGCCGCCCTCCTCCTCACCGCCGGCGCCGCTGCTCGGCTGCACGCCGCCGGTGGCGGGAGCGCCACCCTCCTCTTCGCCGCCGGCGCCGCCGCTCGAGGTGCCGCCGGTGCGGGCGCCGCCCGTGGTGGTGCCGCCCGTGCCGCCGGTGCGGGTGCCGCCCGTGGTGGCGCCGCCGGTGCGAGCGCCACCCGTGGTAGCGCCGCCGGCCGCGAGGTCGTCACCCGCGGGATCGTCGTCGTCCTTGCCGCAGGCACTCGTCAGCGCCATCCCGAGCACCATCGCCAAACCTAGCCAAGCCGTCCTGTTCATCACTGCTCTCTCCTCGCAATTCGGCGAACGCGAACCCTGCGCGACTCCGCCAGTTTTCTACAAGCCCACCCCCGAGGCGGCGCGGCTCGCGCCAGCCGCCGACCGGGGACGGATGACCCCGGCCGCATCTTAGTCGCGGAGGGCGCCTCGCGCACCCCTGTCTCCACGCGGACGGCCGAATGCCCGTTGACCCGTCGTTCCCCGTATTCCGTCATTAAACGAACATTAGAGCCATAACGGAATTGGCCCTCGGGGCTGGGAACCCACGGATCGCGGACGCCGCCGGCGCCGAACGGGGAGCTTCGCTACTGCGCGCAGCCCACGAACGCGATGTCGTCGACGCAGATGTCGAAGTCCGCCATCCGCTTGTTCACCTGCCACTGCACGCCGTAGAGCTTGTCGGGCGTGAGCGCGGGCGGCCGCGGGTTGCCCCAGTCCGGCATCTGCTTCGCGTCCGGCCACATGAGCGCGTACTCGACCCATCCGTCGGTGAGCATCAGGTCAGCGCCGAAGTCGTTGAAGCATTGCTGGCAGGCGCCGCCCTGGGGGTCGGTGTTCGCGTCAGGCAGCTTGAGGCGGACCTTCTCGACCGTGCCCGGCGCCTTCCTGGCCCAGAAGGCGATCCCTCCGAACTGGCTCGCGTCCCAGGCGTCCTTGGGGTCGATGAAGTTGAAGCCGACCACCGCGAAGGGGCTCGGCCCCCCCTCGGCGATCTTGCCCTTCATGCAGGCGGCGTAACCGGACCCGTTCGCCCCGCCCGGGGTCATGACGAAGGTGCCGCCCATGGCGCCCGCCTGCGGTGTGACCGTGGTGCCGTCGGAGTCTGCGGCCGTGTACCAGTAGCCCCCGCGGCCGCCCCGCTCGAGGACCTTGTTGTTGCCGTCCTCGCCGTCGTCGAGCATGGCGTCGGCCGGGCACCGCGCGATGTCGAGGGGCTTGCCGTTGGCCGCAGGAGCGCCGGCGGCACCGCCTTTACTGCCGCCGCACGCCGTGGAGAGCGCAACCAGGGAGAGGATGGCGAGCGAGGGAGCAATGAAGCGTGTCATGGGATCTCTCCGGGAGAAAGCCGCCTCCGTCCGGGAGGGCGGTGGCCGGAAGATACTCGACCCTCCGGGCGACCGTCCACCCCGGTCGCTGGTACTCTCGCGGCGCGGCCCGGTGCGCCCGTTGCCTCCCGCCGTCCCGCGCGGGGCCCTGGGGCCCGGTTCGCTCCCGGGCTAGCGCGGGCCAGGCCCACAGCTCGAGCCCGGAGGAGGATCGTGCCCGCGCCGCGTCACGGTGAAGAAGTCGCGAGCCGCCGGCCGCTCGAGGTACGCGCCGCGCTCGTGGACCATCTGCGGGATCAGCGTCGAGGTGATCGCGGGCGCCGCGCCGGATCGCCCGACGAGGAGGAAGCGCGTCCAAGACCAGTTGATGTCGAGTTCGGCTGCGCTGGCGGCGCCCACCGCGCGCATCGCAGCGGCGAGCTCGCTCGGCTCCAGCTCCTCGCCCATGCCGTAGAACAGACGAAGGCCCGAGGCATCGACGCCGAGGGCGGAGCGTCGCCGGGTGACGTCCTTGGGGTCGTGCCCCCCCCAGGGCCGCTCGTCCCGTGCCATCAGCCTCGGGTGGACGGCGCCGCCTTCGACCAGACAGGGCGGCGTCTGTCGGTAGCTCTCCACGCCGCCGAGGTCTAGCGGCAGCGTCGTGTGGGTCCCGATCGTGACGCGGCCGTCGTCGAGCACGGCAACCGTGCAGCCCTCGGGCCGCGGCGGCACCAGCTCGGTGCCGCCGGCCATCATGCCCCAGCGCCCGTGTCGCGGCTTGAACCCACCGTTGAAGATCGCGAGCAGCCGCGGAGTGTCAGCGGGCGCCACCAGTCCGGGAGCCCACGTCGGGCGGGCGGGCGCCGTCCGGGCGTCGGCGACGTCTTCGCGCCCCGGAACATAGCCGACGCGCACCTGCGTCAGATCGAGCACCACGGCCGTCAGCTTCTTGAAACGGCTGACGCGGTGCGGGTGGATGGTGGTCACGTAGGCGACCCGCGGATCGTCGGCGAGCCGCTCGCCCCGTGCGGCCTCGCCGAGCGGCGTCCAAAGGCCGTCGCCCGGCTGCGCGGACGCGGGGAACGGGGGGGAGACGGGCTTGGGCGGAAAGGCGACCGAGGGCGCGGAGGCGTCGAGCGAGGCCGCCGTCGAGGGGGGGGGCGGTGCGGGCGGAGCTGTCGGCGCCGCCGCGTTCGCGGACTCGGCCGCCGTGCGGGCGGGGGACACGACGGGTCCCGCGGAGGTGGCGGTCCCGGCGGTGGCCTGGTTGGGGCCGGGGGCCGGCGCCCGAGCGGCGCCGGCGCAGGCGGTCGCCGCCGCGACCCCGAGCAGCGCGGCCACGAGCATGGCCGCCGCCGGTCTACCGCGGAGAGGAGCGGCCGGACGCAGCTCGAACGGGCTCACGGACGGAGGATGCGCGGGCGTCGGGGCTCGGTCAACGTCGCAGCGCCGTGTCGGCGCGGCGCGCTCCGCTCGCGGCTCCGCCCGCCGGCATCCGGGTTCCACGGTCGTCGTCGTTGGTGCTAAGGTAACTCACCTTGTCGAGGCTTCGCGCGCCGCGCCTGCTGCTGGGCCTGCTCCCGTGGTGTGTGGGTGCGGCGGGACTGCTGCTCGCTCCGTCGGCGCACGCTTACTGCCGCACCTACACGTGTCAGGCCCAGAAGACCTGCGTGGACGACGAACTCGGCTGCCCCGTCGGGGGCGTGCCCCTCTACTGGCCGCGGCGCTGCCTCTCGTTCTCGGTGCAGCGGGACGCCTCGCCGCTGCGGGGCATCACCCTCGCTTCGGCCGAGGCCGCGCTCGACGTGGCCCACTCGACCTGGACCAGCGTGACGTGCGACGGCGCCACCCCCTCGATCGAGGTCGTGCGGCTGCCAAGCGTCACCTGTGGCGCCGTCGAGTTCAACGAGTGCGACCAGAATGCGAACGTGTGGGTCTTCCGGGACGAGGCCTGGCCCTACGATGACGGTGGGGCCACCCTCGCCCAGACCTGGGTCCACTTCGACACCAGGTCAGGCGAGATCTACGACGCTGACGTCGAGGTCAACACGGCCGCCTACGGCATCACCACCTCCACCGCCCTCCAACGCGATCAATTCATCGCCATCGCTACCCACGAGATTGGGCACGTGCTGGGTCTGGACCACTCGCTGCGCGAGGACGCCACCATGTTCGCGTTCTACGGCCGGGACAGCCAGGTCAGCGATCTCTCGGACGACGACGTCGCGGGCCTCTGCGCCATCTACCCTCCCGACCGCGCCGTCGGGGCCTGCAATCCCGAGCCGCACAACGGTTTCTCCACCGAGTGCGGCACGGTTGAGTGCGAGGATCGTGGCTGCGCCGCGGCCGCGCCAGGACCGACGGGCGCGGCTGGGCCGTGGTGGGTCGGCGCAGCGCTCGGCGCGCTCGGTCTGGCGCAAGGCCGCCGCCGGACAGGGCGGCGCTGAGCCGGATCGCCGTTCGCCGCTTTGCGAGGTCGGCTCGCCTCCGTACCCTCCTTCCCCGATGGATCTCCTCGCCGCCCTCGAGGACTCGCACGGTCCGCTCGCGGCGCGCGTCCAGGGGCTCGGGGAGCTCGTGGCGGCGATCACGGAGGGAGCCCGAGCTCCGCAGTCGGCGCCTGCCGAAGTCGTTGCCGGTCTGGAGGTGTTGCGAGACGAGCTCCTCGATCACTTCGGCCGCGAGGAGGAGTGCTTCTCCCCGTTCTTCGTCGGGGCGCTGCCCAACGTGGCCCCGGCCGTGCACGAACTCGAGGCCGCCCACGATCGGATCTGGGGCGCGTTGACCCGGCTCGCGCCCCTCTCCGCGTGGTCCGTGGCGGCCTTCGCCCAGTCTATCGTGCACGTCGCGCGCGCCTATTCGCGCTTCGCGGTGGCGTACGCGGAGCACGCGGAGAGGCGTGTGCTCACAGCAGGAACGACAGGCCAGCGCTCGTGGACGGATACCCTGCGCGCAGCGTGAGCGTCACGCGCGGCGCGAAGTGAAACCGGGCGCCGACCCCGACCACGAAGTTGTCGATTCCGTCCTCCGTGTGGGGCGAGTAGCGGTACGCGAGGCCCGGTTCGCCAAACACGCTCCACCGGTCGGTGAGCCAGAAGTTCCACTGCACCACGATCGGGAAGTAGTAATGGTCGACCTTCGTGTCCTCGCACCCCGTGCCGATGCAGCGACCACCGCGGGTGAAGTGGATCCAGTCCAGCCCGAACCCGAGCGCCATCGTGTTGTTGATCGACGGGATCGGTCCGTTGTCGAGCAGCTCGATCGCGACGCGCAGGCCTGGTCCGAAGCCCGGCCCGGCCCCCACCTCGACCCGCGGAGGCTCGATGGGTTGCAGCGAGAAGTGGGGTTCGAGCTCCACCCGGTAGATCGGGTGGACCCCGGGCTGTTTGACGATTGTCTCCGCGCTGGCGGTCCTCGGCACGGAGCCGAACGCGACGGTCGTGAGCACGGCGACGGCGAGGCGAGCGCTTCGTTTCATCCTGGCTCCGGGGTCGTGAGGCCGGACCAGGATACGTCGCCCGCGACGGGGCATGAAGCGCGCTCGGTTCTGGAGGGGTTGTGCGGGGACCGAGCCGCGCCGCTCTTCCGGTTCTGGCCAGGGGAAACGCCCGGCCCAAGCGCCGGCGCGCTCCCCTGGGCCGGAGTGTTCCAGCAGGCACCAGCGTCTTGCCGGCGCCCGACCGCAACCGGGCCCTCACCGGTACCGTAGCATCAGGAGCGCGACGAGCGGCACGGCGACGCCGAGCGCGAGGAGCCACCCGCCGCGCCCGCGCAGGCCGTGGTGGCCCCGGGCGATGAACACCCCCGTGAGCGCGAGGGTGGCGAGGACGACGGCGTAGGCGTCGGCCACATAGGTCCAGGGACCGCGCCCCTCGTTCAGGTGCAGGAAGTTGAGGTCGCGCAAGAGCCACCGATCGCGCCGCCGGACGACTTCGGCGTTGCCCGAGCTTGGGTGGTAGACGACTTCGTCGGCATCGCCGGCGGCGTAGTAGAGGTGCAGGGCGTCGGGGCTGCGCCAGAGCGTATTCCGGGGCGGGGACGGGCGGCCCAGCCGTGAGGTCACCGCGGCGACGAGGGCCGGGACCTCCGCGTCGGTGATCGCCGTCGGGGTCGCGTCGAGCTCGCGGCGCCGCCGCTCGCCGAGCTCGGGCAGGAGGGTTGCCGGGGTGCCCAGGGACCGCGCCTCGCGGAGCGTCGCCCGGTTGTAGTCCCAGTGCGCCTCGTGGTTCACCGCGACGCCGGAGACGGCGTAGGCGAGGGTGAGCCCGCAGGCGAGGTAGCCGAGGTCGCGGTGCCACGCCACGAGGTGCCGTCGCCATCCCATGGGAACCCGTGCCGCCCGCTCCGGTGAGCCCGCCGTCAGAGGAACTCGGCGCCTGTCGCGCGCAGGACGACGACCCGCTCCGGCGGCGGTGGCTCCTCCAGGCCGTGCTCGACGGCAAGGTGGGCGCGGGCAGGGGCGGGGACATCGACGAGCTCCACCGTCCCCTCCGCGCGCGCCCGGCGTCCCACGGAGCCGGCCGGGACCAGGAACGCCGGGGCGCCGATCACGCGCACCGTGCGCCCTCGGCGATCCCCCGCCTGCTGCAGCGCGAACCACGCGCGCCGGTGATGGCACATCGCGGCCACGTCCCCCTCGATCCGGATCGTCTCCCCGACGTGGGCCTCCGGATGCGCTAGCAGGTCCGGCACCGCGACCGGGGGCGCGCCGCGCAGGCTGGCGCCGACGCGCTGCAGCTCGCGGCCGGTCGCGGGATCGATGCCCGACTCCACCCGGTCGCTCGCCAGGGAAACCCCCTCCGCGCCGCAAGCGCTGCAGGCTTGGGGTTCGGCACGGCCGTTGTCGTCGGCTCGCCCGCAGGCGGGGCTGGCGCCGACGCTCGCGGGCTCGGCCGCGCTGGCGCTCGCTGCGACCCAGCGCGCGGGCTCGGCGGCGGCCGGTTCGCCGCGGTCGCGCACCTCGCAGGCGGCGAGCAAGGAAAGAGCCAGGATTGGGTGGAGGCGGCGGACGCTCACGGCGCGCCATCGTAGCGCGATCCGGCGGCGTCGCCATGGACGCGGGGGAGCGCATGGGTTACCGAGATCGGGATGGCGGGCGGCGCGAACGGGCTCGGCGTGTGGCTCCGGTGCCGGCTTGGAGCGCCGCTGCTCGCTGCGCTCGCGCTCGGGGTCGACTGCGCGCCGTCGTCGACCGGGTCCGGGGCGCGGTTGGCGTCGCCGACCCCCAGCGGGGTGCCGGCCGACGTGGCGGCGACCGCGCCGGGCCGGGGTGGCGTCGGCGCCCCGCGGTTCATCCTCCTCTTCATCGGCGACGGCATGGGGCCGGCGCAGGTGGTCGCCGCGGAGCGGTATCGCGCGGCCGCGGACCCGGCGGCGCGCGCGGCCGCGGCCGCATTGGGGTTCGTCGGTTTTCGTGTCCAGACATTTGTGTCTACTCATTCCGCTGATGCTGCCGTCACGGACAGCGCGGCGGCGGGCACGGCGCTCGCGACGGGTCGGAAGACGAACAACGGCTGCCTTGGCCTGGCCAGCGACGGGATCACGTCCCTGGAGAGCGTCGCGGCCTTGGCTCACCGCGGGGGCCTGCGCGTCGGTCTGGTGAGCTCCGTCCCGCTCGACCACGCGACCCCAGCCGCCTTCTACGCCCACCGGGCCAGTCGCGGCGACGTCGCGGGGATTGCCGCCGATCTGGTGGCGTCCGACTTCGACTATTTTGGGGGCGGCGGGCTCCTGAGCGGCAGTGCGGCGAGCTCTGGGGCGGCGACCGTCTGGGCTGCCCTTGCCGAGCGCGGGACCACGCTGGCGCGCGGCCCCGGCTGGCGGCACGTTCGCCGCCTGCCGCTGTTCGCGACCGCCATCGAGGGCGACGACCCGGCGGCGATGCCCTACGAGCTCGACCGGCCGCCGACCGCACCGCGCCTCGCCGATTTCACCCGGCAGGCGATCGAGCTCTTCGGTACCGATCGCGGCTTTTTCCTCCTGGTGGAGGGCGGTCGGATCGACTGGGCCTGCCACGCCGGGGATCTGGCGGCGGCCGCCACCGAGACGCTCGAGTTCGACGCCGCGGTCGAGGTTGGGATCGAGTTCGCCTCCCGACACGTGGGGGAAGCGCTGCTGGTCGTGACGGCCGACCACGAGACGGGCGGCCTCCTGTTGGGAGCGCCGCCGAGCGGGGGCGGCTTCGCCGCCCTCCGGCGCCAGACCATGAGCCATGCGGCGCTCGCTGCGGCCATCGGCGACGCGCTGAGCGCCCGCCCCGACGCCCCGTTCGTCGACCTCTCGCCACTCCTCGAGCGCGGTCTCGGCGAGCCGATCGAGGGCGAGGTGGCGGTGGAGCTGGGAGCGGCGCTGGCGGCGGGTCGTCATCGGCTCGCTGCCGGCGGTGGTGCAGCGGCGGGCCCCGACGCGGTCGGGTCGCTCGTTTCCGCGGCGCTCGGGCGGCTGGCGCGGCGGGCCGGGGCGCAGTGGTCCACCACCGATCACACCGCCACCCCGGTGCGGGTCTACGCCGAGGGTGCGGCCGCGGAGCGGTTCGCGGGGCTGGACGACAACGCGGAGGTGGGACAGACGTTGGTCGATCTCGTCGCGGAGTTGACCGCCGAGGGCCGCCGTCGCTAGGGCGCGACCGGGCTCGAGGATCGGGTTCGGCGGTCGGGTCGGGGTCCAGGCCCAGCTGGGGTCCGGGTCGTTTGCGTCGGGCCGGGCGCTGCCCTATGACCGCCCGCATGGCGGAGTCCGATCGGCTGGTTTGGATCGATCTCGAGATGACGGGGCTCGATCCGCGCCAAGACCACCTCCTTGAGATGGCGACGCTGGTCACCGATGGGAACCTGGAGGTCATCGCCACCGGGCCGGAGATCGTGATCCACCAGCCGGAGGACGTGCTGGCGGGGATGAACGACTGGAGCCGCGAGCACCACGCGGCGTCGGGCCTACTCGACCGCGTTCGGGCGTCGACCGTCATGGTGGCGGACGCCGAGGCGCAGACCCTCTCGTTCCTCCGGCAGCACTGCGCTGCCGCGTCCGCGCCCCTCGCCGGCAACTCGATCCACATGGATCGGTTCTTCCTCAAGTTTCACATGCCGACGCTCGAAGGTTTCCTCCACTACCGGAATGTCGACGTGACAACGGTGAAGGAGCTGGCGCGTCGGTGGGCGCCCGACGTGCTCGCCCGCGCGCCGCGGAAGGCCGACTCGCATCGGGCGCTGGAGGACATCCGCGAGTCCATCGCGGAGCTTGCCCACTACCGCACCGCGCTGTTTCGGCTCCCGGTTTGAGCGCGCCCCGGCGCGCAGACGCGGCCGGGGTGGGGCGCTAAGGCTCTCCCACGGCGTCGAGGATCTCCAGCACTTGGCGGCAGTCGACCTGGAAGAGCCCCCAGTCGTAGGCGGCGCGGAAGAGGTGGCGCCGGAATTCCTCGAAGCCGCTGGCGATCTCGGCGAGGTAGGGGTCGGTCGTCGCCTCGGCCGCGGGGGGCTCCGCGTGGTCGAGGGGCAGTCCGCAGAAGCGCCGCGTGTCGGCCAGGATCTGGTCCCAGGTGAAGGCATGTCCCTGGATCGCCTCCTCCTGCGCCCGGGTCGCGCGCAGGCTCTCGCGGACGGCCTCCGGGTCGAAGCCGCGGCGGCTCAGCGTCGCGACGTCGAAGACGTGCTTGAGGCGCTGCGCCGCTTTGTTCTTTCCGACCGGGATCCCGAGCGTCGACGGGCCGATCGTCAGGAGCTTGTCTCCGATCAGCCCCGACACCGTCGGGACCTCGACTTCGACGGGGGCCTCGTAGAGCGCACCGCATCGCACTGGCCGTCGGGTGCCCGGGTACACCGGCGGGGCCAGGACCGCGTCGAGCATGACAAAGGCCGCGTCCGCGGGTTGGTAGGCGGACTCGAAGAAGAGCTTGTAGCTGACCAGCGGGAGCCAGGGCTTGGTCTTCGGTGCCCGCGACTCCCACCGTGTGAAGACGTCGGACGTGGCGGTCACGGCGCGGACGTGCTCGGTGAGCGCGTCCCTGTCGACCGTCGTGACGATGTCGACGTCGATGCTGAACCGCTGGGGGTCCTCCAGTAGGATCAAGAGGGAGTTGCCACCCTTGAAGCGGAACGACAGCTCCCGGGAGGCCAGCGCGGCGACGAGTTCGAGGCAGTGGACGACCAACTCGGCGAGGTGGGGTGGGGCCAGGCCGGCGTGCGCCTCGAAGTGGTTGCGACCGAAGTACTCTCGTCTGCCCAGGATCATCGCCGGTCCTCTCCGCTCGCACCGGGCTCCGGCGCGGGCCGCCACCAGCGACCGAGCCATGCCCGCGCCGGGAGCGCAAGCCTGGGTGAGGCGATGGGACGCAGGGGCGGAGAAAAATGTGGGAGCGAGGAGAGCTAATCCGGGCGGCTCGCGCGTCTAACGGGGCACGTGGGCCATGCCCGGCCCGTGATTCGAGGTACGTCTGCGCATGGATCGGCCCCCACAGCCATCCCGCCGCGAGGAGGGCCCCGTCGGTGCCGGTCTGCTGACGCCCGCCGACCTCCGGGCCAAGGCAATCGACACGGCGCGGGTCGGCGTCCGGTCGAGTGTCGCCGGGATCACCTACGCGCAGGCGGCGGAGCGCGCGGTCGAGGTCGCCGGCACCGATGACCTCGAGCAGATCGCGCTCTGGTGGATCCGAGAAAAGCTCGACGCGGGGACGTTCTTGGCCAGCGACTGGTTCGGCGAGGCATCGGACCTACCCCTCGAGCTCGGACCGGAGAACGCCGCTTGCGTCGTCGCCCGCGCGGTCGAGATGTGGCACGACGTGGTGCTCGTGGCGATCCGGTACGCCGAGGAGCACCCGGATCCCGAGGAGTGAGCAGCGCCGGCGCGCCGCGCCGACTCCGTCGGGCGGAGAGCCGCTCGTCCATGACGCCGGTCACGGTGCTGGGCGATGCTTTCCGGCCGTTCGGCTGACGACCGCCGCGGGGGAGCTGGCGGCGCGCGCGGTGTCGTGGGCAGCCGGGTGGTGGCTTGGTACCATCCTGCGCCGATGGGTGAGCCTCGCGGTGGCCACGAGCAGCCGAGCATCGCCCAGCGCGGCCTGACGCTCGCCGGGCGCTACACGCTCACGCGGCCCCTGCAGTCCGGGGGGATGGCGGTCGTCTGGGAGGCGAGCGACGCGGTGACGGGCGAGGCGGTGGCGCTCAAGCTCGTGCATGCGTCGCTGGTGGGGACGGACGCGAACGCGCGAATGTTGCGGGAGGCCAGCGCGCTTCGTCGCATCCGGCATCGGGCGGCCGCGCGGGTGCTCGACTTCCAGGTGACGCCCGACGGCGTGGCGTTCCTCGTGCTCGAGTTGCTGCGTGGGCGGACGCTGCTCGACCTTCTGGATGAACGCTGGCGGTTGCCGCCACAGGAGGCGGTCGCTCTCGTCCTTCCCGTCGTCGGTGCGCTGGCTGACGCTCACGCGAACGGGGTGGTCCATCGCGACGTCAAGCCCGGGAACGTCGTTTTGGCGGAGGCCGCGAGTGGTCGGCTGGAGCCCAAGCTCATCGATTTTGGGTTGGCGCTGCTCTCCGGCGGGGGCGAGCGAATCACGCTGGACGGGGTGCTGGTCGGGACGCCGGCCTACGTGGCGCCAGAGCAGGCAGGGGGGGGGGTGGAGGTCGACTTTCGCGCTGACATCTGGTCGATCTGCGTCGTCCTGTACCACTCGGTGACCGGCCGGGTGCCGTTCGAGGCCTCGGGTCCGCTCGGGATTTTGGACGCGATCCGGCTCGAGCGGCCGACCCCGACGGTGGCGCTGGGGGCCGGAGACGCGGCGCTGTGGGTCGTGATCGAGCGCGGGCTCTGCAAGGAGCCCCGCGGACGCTGGGGCTCTGCCGTCGAGCTGGGTCGGGCGCTGGCGGACTGGCTCCTGGCGCGCGGTGCCGAGCACGACGCCTACGGCGTCTCATTGCGGGAGGATTGGGCCCACTGACCCGCTCCCCGGCCTGGGCGTTGGTGTGACGCGAGCGCCTGCCCCCGCCGTCCTCCGCGGGTGGGGAGCTTCGGAGGTGCCCGCTTGCCCCGGGTAGCAGATTGTGGTCGGGTTCCCCACCCGAAAGCTTTGGCCATGGCCCCCGTCTCCCCCTTCGGCTTGCTCCTGGTTCAGCGAGAAAGGCAGCGCTCTCGCGCCGTCGCCCGCGCCCTGCGCGCGCAGGGTTTCGACGTCGTCGCGGCCCCGTCCGTGGCGATGGCCGAGGTGCTCGACTGCGGCTTCGACGCCGGCGTGATCGAGCTCGATCTCGAGGACGGCGACGGGATCGAGTTGGCGCGGTCGCTCCTCGCTGCCGGGCGCATCGAGGAAGTCGTCTTCTTCACCGGTTCCGTCGCCTTCGCACGCGCGGAGGCCGCGCGCAGCCTCGGGATCGTCATCGAGCATCGCGAGGGCGTCGAGGCGCTCCTGCCGGTGCTAAAGCAGCTGCTTCCCACCCGCGGCCCGCAGGGGAGCGGCCAGGTGCCCGTGCTCGACACGGTGCCGGACGACGCCTGGCGGTGGCGCGCGGGGTGAGTCGCCGGCCCATCGACGCGCCCGGTGCTCGGCGGCAGCGGCCGCGGGAGGGGGCGGCGCTCGGACGGCGCTTGGGCGGCACCGAAGGTCGCTCGACAGGGAGGAGCGGCCTGGGCTCGCTCCCGCGCGAGATCGAGATCGAGCTCGGGCTCGACGATCCCGACGAGCCGGCGCAGTGGCGCGCGCGTGTCGCCGCGTCGCTCGGCATCGCCGCCGACGCTGTGCCCGACGTCTCCGTCGTGCGGCGGTCGCTGGACGCGCGCCACGGTCGGGTCCGGTTTCGTCTGCGGGTCCGGGTCGGCGACGAGCCCGCACCGGTCGCGCCGGGCGCCCCGCCGCCGCGGGAGGTGGGTGGGCCGCTGCGCGTCGTGATCGTCGGCGACGGGCCCGCGGGGCTCTTCGCCGCCTACGCGCTCGCCCGGCGGGGGATCCCCTGCTCGGTCGTCGAGCGCGGGAAGACGGTGCAGCCGCGGCGGCACGACCTGAAGGCGCTGCAGCGGCACGGTCGCGTGGATCCCGAAAGCAACTACTGCTTCGGCGAGGGAGGGGCGGGCGCCTACAGCGACGGCAAGCTCTACACGCGATCGGTCAAGCGGGGCGACGTCCGCGACGTCCTCGAGATCTTGGCGGCCCACGGCGCGCCGGCCTCGATCCTCACCGAGGCGCGCCCGCACGTCGGGTCGAACCGGCTCCCGCGCGTCGTCACTGCGCTCCGCGAGCACCTGGAGTCGGTCGGCGTCCACTTCCGGTTCGAGGCGCGGGTGGCCGACCTGCTCGTCGAGGTGCACGGGGGTCGGCGTCGCGTCGCCGGCGTTGCGCTCGGGAGCGGAGAGCAGCTCGCCGCGGAGTGGGTCGTGCTCGCGACGGGGCACTCGGCGCGCGACGTCCACGGGATGCTGCTCCGGCACGGCGTGCGGCTCGAGCCGAAGGGGTTCGCGGCGGGGGTGCGCATCGAGCACCCGCAGGCGCTCGTCGATCGGATCCAGTACGGCACGGCGACGGGTCACCCGCGCTTGCCGCCGGCGTCCTACTCGTGGGCGGCGCCGATCGACGGACGCGGTGTCTTCTCGTTCTGCATGTGCCCGGGCGGCTTCGTGGTCCCCGCGTCCACGGAGCCGGACGGTCTCGTCGTCAACGGAATGAGCCTCTCGGGTCGTCGCTTCGGGCTGGCCAACGCCGGGATCGTCGTGGCGGTCGAGCCGGAGGACTGGTTGCGCGCCGGGTTCGAGGGCCCGCTCGGGGGGGTGGACCTGCAGCGGGGGCTGGAGCGCGCCGCGCTGCTCGCCGGGGGGGGCGCCCAGCGCGCGCCCGCCACGCGCGTCACCGACTTCCTAGCCCACCGCGCCTCGAGCTCGCTGCCGGAGACGAGCTACATCCCCGGGCTCTGCCCCGCTGACGTGGGAGAGGTGCTCGACACGGTCGCGCTGGGCCTCGCCGCGCGTCTCCGGGGCGGACTTCGGGAGCTCGGCCGCCGCATGCGCGGGCTCCTCGGCGAGGAGACGGTGCTGATCGGGGTCGAGAGTCGCACCAGCTCCCCAGTCCGGGTCCCGCGCGACGCGGACACGCTCGAGTCACCCGACCTCGCCGGGCTCCTGCCCGTCGGCGAGGGCGCCGGCCAGGCCGGCGGGATCGTGAGCGCCGCCCTCGACGGTCTGCGCGCCGGAGCGGTGATCGCCCGCGCGCTCGGCTAGCGCGGCCATCGGTCTGATGGTCGCGAGGCATCGACGACCCTGAGTCACGTGCGAGCCGAGCTCGCCCAAGGCGCCCCGGGGAACGCCCCCTCGCCCCGCACGGGGACGTTGATCGGGGCGCCGACGCCGTCGGCTTACCGGTTGGTGCTCTAGCTTGCCGGGGCCCCGTCGCGTGCGAGCAGGCGGACGAGCGTGATTTCGGCGCGCGTTCCCAGGCGGAGCGGGGGGCCCCAGAAACCCGTGCCGGAGCTGACGTAGAGCCGCGTGCCGCCCGGCTCGCCCGCCTCGCCGGGATCGAGTCGGACGCCGCGCCCGTCAGGGCCGAAGCGGAACAGCCCGCGGACGGCGGGCTGCTGCAGGCGCACGAAGCGCTGCCAGGGCCAGATCTGGCCCCCGTGCGTGTGTCCCGAGAGGACCAGGCCGACGTCGTGCTGGAGCGCCTCCCGGATCGCGCGGGGCTGGTGCGCGAGCAGCACCACCTCACGGCTGGGATCTCGCCCTGCGAGCGCCGCGGCCAGGTCGGTGCGGTGACCGTCGGCGGGGTGGCGTTCGGCGTCCCGATCGTACACGCCCGCGAGGTCGAAGGTGGCGTCGCCGGCGCCCAGCGCCACGCGCTCGTTGCGGAGCACGCGCAGCCCCAGCCGCTCGAGCTCTTGACACCAGGCCTCCGCGCCGGCGTAGTACTCGTGGTTGCCGGTCACGAAATGGACGCCCTGGCGTGCCCGCATCCGCTGGAGCGGGGCGACGACGCCGCGCAGCCGCTCGACCGGGCCGTCGACGAGGTCGCCGGTGATCACCACCGTGTCCGCGTCCAGCGCGTTCACCTGCGCCACCACGCGTTCGACGAACTCGCGCCGCAGCGTCGGACCGAGGTGAAGGTCCGAGAGCTGGACCAGCGTGAAGCCCGACAGTCGCTCCGGCAGGCGCGCCAGCGTCACGTTCACCTCACGGACCGCGACCGGTGCCAGGGCTCGGTGCATCGCGACAGGGATCGCCCCGCCGACCAACGCGACCAGGGTCACGGCGACGCCGCGCGCGAGGAGACGGCGCCGCTCCGGATCGAGGGGGGAGCCACCCAGCCGGGCGACACCGCGGACCAAGAGCAGGACGAGATCCGCGGCCAGCAGCCCCACCACGAGCCAGAACAGGACCCCGAACCACACGTTGAGGGCGAGGAGCAGGGCGCGCCCGCGGTCTGGTGGGAGGACGCGACCGAGCCAGAAGGAGGCGGGAACGCTGGCCCCGAGCAGTACGAGCCCGGCCGTCAGCGCCCGGGTGGCGATCGGTCCGAGCCCCGGATCCCGGATCAGGCGCGCCCAGATGAGCAGGTGCAGCCCGGTGAGGATCCCGAGCGCGACCGCGAGGAAGAGGGCGAACGTCACGCTTCGCATCGGCCAGCCTGGTCGATAGGCAGTCGTCCGGGGTCCGTCAAGCGAGCGGGCGCCGGGTGCCGCGGATCCGCGGGGGGAGGCGCCCCGGGTTGGCGCGGTCCCGGGCAGTCCTGGCGAGCGCTTGCTGAAAGGCTCGGTCGCGCCTACGAAGTCCCTGACAGGGAGGCTTCAGCGTGCGCGAGAACCGTCCAGACCCCATCGATTCCGATCCCGAGGAGACGCAAGACTGGATCGAGTCGCTGGACGCTGTCCTCGCGCGTCGCGGTCCGTCACGGGCCACCGAGCTCCTGCGCGGGCTGATGGCCCGGGCATGGGCGCGCGGGATCGTCCCCGTGCTCCCGCTCAACACGCCCTACGTGAACACGGTCCCCGTCGAGCAGGAGCCGTCCTTCCCGGGCGACGAGGCGATGGAGAAGCGGATCCGGCGGATCATCCGCTGGAACGCCGTGGCCATGGTGCATGGCGCCAACGTTCGCTTCAGCGGGATCGGCGGGCACCTCTCCACCTACGCCTCGAGCGCGAGCCTCTACGAGGTCGGCTACAATCACTTTTTTCGCGGTGACGACGACGGCCAGGGGGATCAGATCTTCTTCCAGGGGCACGCGGCGCCGGGGATCTACTCGCGCGCTTTCCTCGAGGGGCGGCTGACCGTCGAGCAGCTGGAGCACTTCCGTCGCGAGACGCGGCGCGGGGCTGGGCTGCCGAGCTACCCTCACCCGCGCCTGCTGCCGGACTTCTGGCAGTTCCCGACCGTGAGCATGGGACTCGGCCCCATCGGGGCCGTCTACCAGGCGCGGTTCAACCGCTACCTCGAGGCGCGGGGCCTCAAGGAAACCCGGCACCAGCGCGTCTGGTGCTTCATGGGCGACGGCGAGTCCGACGAGCCCGAGTCGCTTGGCGCCCTGCACCTGGCCTCCCGAGAGCGCCTCGACAACCTTGTCTTCGTCGTCAACTGTAACCTCCAGCGCCTGGATGGCCCCGTCCGCGGCAACGGCAAGGTGATCCAGGAGCTCGAGGCGGTGTTCCGTGGCTCGGGCTGGAACGTGATCAAGGTGATTTGGGGGCCGGAGTGGGATCCGCTCCTGGCGGGGGACCGTGACGGCCTGCTCCGGCAGCGGATGCTGGAGGTCGTCGACGGACAGTGGCAGAAGTACGCGACCGAGTCCGGCGCCTACACCCGCCAGCATTTCTTTGGCGCCGACCCGCGGCTCGCTGCCCTGGTCGAGCACCTCGACGACCGGGAGGTGTCGCGCCTGCGGCGCGGCGGGCACAGCTACCGGAAGCTCTATGCGGCGTACCGGAGCGCGGTCGAGCACCAGGGCCAGCCGACGGCGATCCTGGCCCACACGGTCAAGGGGTGGACGCTCGGCGAGGGCTTCGAGGGCAGCAACGTCACCCACCAGAAGAAGAAGATGGGGCGGGACGAGCTCCGCGCCTTCCGCGATCTGCTCGAGCTGCCCGTGCCCGATGAGCACCTCGACGAGGCGCCGTTCTACCACCCGGGGCGGCACAGCCCGGAGGTGGAGTACCTGCTGGAGCGGCGCCGCGCCCTCGGTGGCTTCGTGCCCCGTCGCCGCTGCTGCGCCGACGTCCCCGTGGAGCTCCCCCCCAGCGGCCTCTACGAGGAGTTTCTGGCCGGCTCGGGCGAGGCGGAAGCCTCGACCACCATGGTGTTTTCCCGCCTCCTGACCAAGCTGGTCCGCGACCCGAAGCTCGGGCGGCGCGTGGTGCCCATCATCCCTGACGAAGCGCGCACGTTCGGGCTCGACGCGCTCTTCAGCCAGGTCGGCATCTACTCGTCGCTCGGCCAGGTGTACGAGCCCGTCGACAAGGGAAAGCTCCTCTACTACCGGGAGAGCAAGAGCGGGCAGGTCCTGGAGGAGGGGATCACCGAGGCGGGGAGCGTGGCGTCGTTCATCGCTGCGGCGACCTCGTACTCCACCCACGGCCAGCCGCTGATCCCATTTTACGTCTTCTATTCGATGTTCGGGTACCAGCGAACCGGGGACCAGCTCTGGCTCGCCGGCGACCAGATGGCCCGCGGGTTTGTGGTCGGCGCCACCGCCGGCCGGACGACGCTGCACGGCGAAGGGCTGCAGCACGACGACGGGCACAGCCATGTGCTCGCGGCCACCGTGCCCAACGTGCAGGCGTACGAGTTCGCCTACGCCTATGAGCTCGCCGTGGTGATCGAGGACGGGCTCCGGCGGATGTTTGCGGAGGGGGAGAACGTCTACTACTACCTCACCGTACAGAACGAGAGCTACCCGATGCCGCCGATGCCGGAGGGGGCACGGCCGGGGATCTTGCGTGGCCTGTATCGCTTCAGCACGGCGCCGGAACGGTTGACGCACCACGTGCAGCTCTTCGGCTCCGGATCCATCCTCAACGAGGTGCGCCGCGCCGAGCGCATCCTCGCCGAGCGTTTCAGCGTCTCTGCTGACGTCTGGGGCGTGACCAGCTACAAGCTGCTCCGCGAGGAAGCGCTGGCCGCGGAGCGGCAGAATCGGCTGTTTCCGCTGGACCCCCCGCGCATCCCGCACGTCGTCACGGCACTGGCGGGCGTCGAGGGCCCGTTCATCGCTGCCAGCGATTTCATGAAGCTCCTGCCGGACTCCATCGCGCGCTGGATCCCCGGTCGCTTCATCCCGCTCGGCACCGACGGGTTCGGCATGAGCGACACACGCGAGGCGTTGCGGCAGCACTTCGAGGTGGACGCGGCGCACATCGCGGTCGCCGCGCTCGCCGGGCTGTGTCAGGACGGCAAGCTAGGGTGCGAGGCCGTGGCGACCGCGATCCGCGAGCTTGGCATCGACTCCGACAAGATCGACCCCATGCGCGTGTAACGGCGCGGGGCTCCGGATGGTGCGCTCACCCGGCGGGCGTCGAGGCTCGGTGGCGGCGGCCGTAGCGGCGCTCACGGCCTGGTACCGCGCCGAGGGGCGGGAGCTGCCCTGGCGCAGCGACCCCAGCCCCTATCGGGTGTGGGTGAGCGAGGTGATGCTGCAGCAGACCCAGGTGGCGACGGCGCTGCCTTACTTCGACCGCTGGATGCGGCGCTTCCCGAGCCTTCAGGCCCTCGCCGCCGCCCCGGACGAGGCCGTGCTCCACGCGTGGCAAGGGCTCGGCTACTACGCGCGGGCGCGCGCGCTCCACGCTGCCGCGCGTCACCTGGTGGCGGAGCGGGGCGGGGCGCTTCCCACGACGGCGACGGCGCTGCGCAACCTTCCGGGCGTGGGGCGCTACACGGCGGGTGCCATCGCCTCGATCGCGTTCGGCGAGCCTGAGCCCGTGGTGGACGGCAACGTCGCCCGTGTGCTCACGCGGTGGCACCGCCTCGGCGGGGATCCCCGCCGCGAGCCGCTCCAGGGCCGGCTGTGGAGCCTCGCGGCCGAGCTCGTCGAGCACGATCACCCCGGGGACGTCAACCAGGCGCTAATGGAGCTGGGTGCGGTGGTGTGCACGCCGCGGGCTCCGCGGTGCGGGGAATGCCCGCTGGCGTCGCGGTGCCGGGCGTGTGCGACCGGCGCCGCGGAGCGGTACCCCGAGCGCACGCCGGCACCGGCGCCGCGGCAACTCGTCATGGCGGCCTGCGTGGTGTCTCGTGCGGGGCGCGTGCTCGTCTTGCGTGCGCCCGCCGGGGCCCGGTGGTGGGCCGGGCTCTGGCATTTCCCCTTCGCGGAGGTCGAGGACGCCGAGACGCCGGGCGCAGCGGCGGCGCGGGTGGTCGCGGCCGCGCTGGGTCGCCGGGTCCCCGAGGGGGCCCCGATGCTGCGGATCCGGCACGCGGTGACGCGGCACCAGGTCACGCTCCACGTGCTCGGCCTCAGCCTCGACGGCGACTTTCCCGTGGGACCTCGCCGTAGCGACCGAGGGTGGCGGCGACCCGTCGAGCTCGAGCAGCTCGCGATGCCGGCCCCGCACCAGCGGATCGCACGCGAGCTCGCGCGGTCGTTGGGCGAGGGGGTTCCTCCTCGGCGCTGAGCGACCACAAGCGCGCGCGCTGTCAGACGTCGAGCTGGAGGGCGCTCCGCGTCCGTGCGAAGCCGAAGAGTCGCTCCGCCCCGGCGGCGCGGGCGAAGCTCGCGACCGCGGGCGGAGCTCCGGCGCCCAGCGCCCACGCTTCGGGGAGCCGTTCGCTGGTGACGGTGATCTGCCCGACGTTCTCGGCCCAGGGCTCGAGCGCCTCGGGTGAGGGCGTGACGGTGACGACGTACTCGGCGAAGAGCCTGCCGTCCGGCTGCAGTCGCGGTCGGACCGCGCCCACGCCGAGGTGAGTCGGTTCGTTCGGCGCGGCCAGGGTGGCGCGAGCGGTCGCGAGCACCTCGCGGAGGCTCGACCGTCGGGTCGCGTCGAGATCGACGGGCTCCCAGGTGGACAGCCGGAACGCCACGGTGTCGTGAATCTCCGCGGGGAACGCGCCGCAGGCGTCGAGCCAGGTGTTGGTTTCCACCAGCAGCAGGTCGCCGATCAGATGAACGCCGACCACGGAGTTCTCGACGCTGGTGGCGTCGGACCTCGGCTCGGCGATCACCACCTGCTCGCGGCGGTCGCCGGCGCCGTCGGGCAGCACTCGCTCCGCGACCACGCGCTCGCCGCGACCGGGGTGGAGCGGATCCGTCCGCGTGCCGGAGAGCAGGTCGTTGCAGGTCGGGAGGGCGAGCGTGACCGGCTCGACGCGGATCTCCCACTCGCTACCGTCCACCTCGATCCACCGACCCGGACGCCGTTCGAGCACGCGATGACCGGTGGGTGCTGCCTCGATCCAGCTGGTGAGGATCGCGTCATCCTTGGCGGACCAGGTGACGAAGGTTTCCGACGGTGCCTCGGCGTCGGGCTCGACGGGTGCGTTTCCAGTCGGGGCGGTGGTGGAGCCCGACGTTCGCCGGGCGGTGACGGGTGAGAGCGGCGCGGCGGTGCCGGCGGCGGGCGCCCCCGGCGCCTGGCCGAGGCGCGTCGGGGCCTCGGACGGCACGCGAGCGGTGCAGTCGAGCAGGACGAGGCAAGCGAGGAGCGGGAGCGTGCGGTGCATGACCGGTCCCGGTTGCGAGCCTCGTGCCAGCCCGGTCACGGCGGATCGGGCGCGGGGCGGTGGGGTCGGCAGGCCACGGCTGCGGGCAAGCGGACACTCTCCCGTGGCCTGGGGGAGACGGCGCGCCCCCCCTCGGGGCTCCCGTCGCCGGGCTTGCTCGTCGCGGCGCGTTGGTCGATAAGGTCCCCTCCCATGTGCAAGGTCGCGTCCAGTTCGGTCGTCGTCGTTGGCATCGGCGCGGCCTCGGCGCTGGTCCTCGCCTGCTCGCACCGGGTCGAGTCGAGGACGCCGGTCGCGGCGGAGCCACCGCCGCCGCCAGCCGAAACCGCGCGACCGGCGCGGCGGGTGGCGGCGGAGCCGCCCGTCGTTCGCTCGCTGCCGGAGGGCTGCGCCGAGGGCGAGACGCCCTGCTACCCGCCCCCGGAGTTCGTGGCGGAGCTCTGCCGCGGCAAGTACCCCGGGGTTGCGATCCTCATGTTCCGGCAGGACCAGCCCTGGGTTCACGCCTTCGTGAAGGTCCGCGAGGCGTTCCCTGTCAACGCCTTCGCGGGTCCCGTCACCCACGTCCCGCTGCTCTTCTCGGAGGAGGTCGTCTTGCTCCGCCACCGCCCCTACGTGCCGAGGCCCGGCTACGATCTAGACAACCCAGACAACTACGACGTGCTGCGGACCAGCGGCACCTGTGCGACCCTCGCGGAGGATCAGATCCGGAACCGCTGGGCGGGGCCCTCCATCTACGCGCCGCTGGTGTGGTCCTGGATCGACCCCGGCTTCCGGCAGGCCCTCTCCGGTTGCGCCAAGGTCGATTTGGCGCGCCGGAAGCAGGAGGACACCTGCAGTGGTCGGTACATCGGGGGCGGAAGCCCCGCGTGCCAGGCGGCCTCGGTCGGGCTCGTGCAGGCGATCATGGCGGAGGTGGACGGTGGCCTCCCGCTACCCGCGCCGAAGTCGAGCCCCTCGTGGACGCCATCGCTGCGCTGAGGGACCCCGCGCGCACGCCGTGCGGGGCGGGGGTGTGGGGCGGGGGTGTGGGGCGGGGGTGCGGGGCCGGGGCGGGGGCCCGCGAGCAGCCGCAGTGTGGGGCCGGGGCTCGCCGCCCTGCCGCCGGCGAGGGCCGAACGGCCGCGCAAAGTCGCCGGGGCGTGACGGCCGCGGGCCGAGTAAGTAGCCTTGTTCGGGATGCCCGGGTCCGTCGTCTACTCGCTGCAGCCCCTCCGCACCGACGGCTGGTTCGAGCGCATCGGGGAGACCATCGGCAGCTTCCAGGCGCTCTGCGATATCATCGGTCCCAACTTCTTCGCGTTCGCCATGATCACCGGGGCGCGGATCACCGCGCTGACGGTGGATCGGCGCAACCCGGACCAGACGCTCGTTGACTTCGTCGTCGGCGGCGGGGAGGCCGACCCCGGTGGCGCCGACGGCCAGCGCCTCACACTGGGGGAGTTTCGCCAGCGGCTCACCGGCTTCCTGATGGCGGAGGAGCCCATCGCTCCACCGCCATCCCGTCCCACCGACGTCGAGGCGCTCCAGCTTCACATCGGCGTGCGCTACCTCCTGCTGGCGCCGCTCTACGGCTACGGCCTCGACGAACTCCTGGTGACCCCCACTGGGTCGCAGATCAAGCTCTCGCACGACGGCGTTCAGACGACGGTGAGCCTCGAGGCCTTTCGTGCGCGCATCCGGGCGCACGTGCAGGAGGAGCTCCGGCTGGCGAGCCAGCCCCAGGCGCGGAGCGCGATCGAGCTCGCCCGCGTCCCCGAGGCCGAGGAGGCGATGGATCGCGGGGAACACATCCGGGTTCTGGAGCTTCTGGGCTCATGGCCGGCGCCGCTCGCGATCTTCCTGCGCACTCCGGAGGGTCAGCTCCTGAACCCCGAGACGCGGGCGGTGATCGCGCGGGGGCTCGGTCTACTGGGGAGCGCGTGCATCGCGCTGGACGAGATCGAGAAGGGCGAGGAGGTGCTGCGACTCGCCGTTCAGTACGCCACCGACGGCCCAGCGGCGGCGGACATCTTCACGCGCCTTGGCAGCGCAATGGCCGACGACAACCGCCCGGGTGAGGCCATCGGGCCGCTCCGGCGGGCCCTGCGGTTGGGGGCCGACGGACCTTCTGTCTGGCCGCTGCTCGCGGACTCCCTGCTGGCGAGGGGCCGCTACCTGGCGGCGCTCGGGGTGGTGCTCGAGGCGCGCGAGCACGGCGCGAGGGACGAGCTGCTCGACCGGGTCGAGGCGGCGGCGGGGGCGGCCCTCGGCGCTCCCTTCGTCGCGTTTCGCGGGTTGGTCGGCTGACCGTGGGCCTGGCCCAGCGCATTGACAGGCGCGGGCGCCGAGGACTAGATCCACTCTGCGTTTTGTGATTTCGCGGAGTTAGCGGCGCAGGGCCGCTGCGCTCCCCGATCAGGAGCTCTCGGATGTCGCTGCACGCGCAATACCTCCCGCTGCTCCTCGTCTTCCTGGTGGCGGCTGCGATCTGCGCCGTGTTCTGGCTCGGCGGGGCCTACGTCGGTACGAAGAACCCCACCCTGGAGAAGCTCTTGCCGTACGAGTGCGGCAACGACACGGAGGGTGGGCGTGGGGTTCGCCTCCACGTCAAGTTCTACCTCACCGCGATCCTCTTCGTCGTCTTCGACGTGGAGGCGGTGTTCATCTACCCGTGGGCGGTGATCTTCAAGGGGCTTGGCTGGCTCGGCTTCGCGTCCATGGGAGTCTTCATTGTCGCGCTGCTGGCCGCGCTGGTCTACGTCTGGAGGAAAGGAGCCCTCGAGTGGGAGAGCTGAAGGCGCCGCCCGCGGCGGCGGCCGCGGCGGGCGAGTCGTCGGGTTACATCACCACGCGCGCGGCCGAGGTGATCGCCTGGGCGCAGAAGTACTCGCTCTTCATGTACCCCTTCGTGACCGCCTGCTGCGGCATGGAGTTCATGTCGGTCACGGGGTCCCGCTTCGACTTCTCCCGGTTCGGTTCCGAAGCGCCACGCTTCTCTCCGCGCCAGTCGGATCTGCTGTGGGTCGTGGGGACCATCACCCAGCGTCAGGCGCCGGTGCTGAAGCGGATCCACGAGCAGATGGCCGATCCCAAATGGGTGCTGGCGTTCGGCACCTGCGCTGCATGCGGGGGGTTCTACGACAACTACGCCTGCGTGCCGGGCATCGACAAGGTGATCCCCTGCCACGTGTACGTGCCCGGCTGCCCGCCGCGGCCGGAGGCGGTGCTCGACGGTTTGATGCTCCTACAAGACAAGATCCAGCGCGGTGATCGCAGCCCCGAGCGGGTGACCCCGCGCTTCGATCCCGCCGAGCGGCCCGACCTCGCACTCTACCCGCTCCGTCCCCGGGGGGCGCGCCGGGGCTGAGGCCCGCGGCGTCCGTTCTCACGGCCCGAAGACCCACGAAAGCAACCATGGCACAGGCGCTCGTCGAGCTGATCCTCCGGCGGTTCCCCGACGCAGTGGTGTCGACCCACGCGCAGCACGGCGACGAAACCGTGGTGGTCGATCCGCTGCGGTGGCACGCCGTCGCGCAGGCGCTCCGGGACGATCCTGCCGCGGCGATGGAGATGCTGGTGGACCTGACGGCCGTGGACTTCCCCGACCGCGAGCCGCGGTTCGAGGTGGTCGCTCATTTCCTGTCACTGTCGCGCGGGCACCGTCTGCGCCTCAAGGCGCGGATTGGGGACGCGGCCGGGGAGCACGCCGAGATCGCCAGCTTGACCGACCTCTGGGCGAGCGCCAATTGGATGGAGCGGGAGTGCTACGACCTGTTCGGCGTCGTTTTCCGCGGTCACCCGGACCTCCGCCGGATCCTGCTCTATCCGGAGTTCGTCGGGCACCCGTTGCGCCGGGACTACCCGGCCGACCGCGCGCAGCCGCTGGTGCCGTACCGGGACGTGCCCAACATCGACAAGCTGCCGCCGTTTGGGCCGGACGAGGGCATGAGCTTCGGTCGCCGGGCGTACGAGTACCCCCGTGACGAGGACGCCGCGGACGAGAGTTGACCCGCGCCCGATCGCCGCAGAGGACCCATGGAGCCCTTGGAACGACCCCTCGACGAGTCAGAGCGCCGCCCGCCTTCGGCGCCGATGCTGCTGAACCTCGGTCCCTCGCACCCGGCCATGCACGGGACCGTCCGTATCGTCGTTGAGCTGAGCGGGGAGCGGATCGAGCGCGCGGACGTCCAGGTCGGCTACCTCCACCGCGGCTTCGAGAAGATGTGCGAGCGGGGCACCTGGTCGCAGTGCTTCCCCTACGTCGATCGCTGCAACTACGTCTCGCCGATGCTCAACAACGTCGGCTTCGCGCTCGCCTGCGAGAAGCTGCTCGGCGTTCAGGTACCAGTGCGGTGCCAGTGGTACCGCGTGATCCTCGGCGAGCTCGCGCGGATCGCCGACCACTTGACCGGTAACGGGGCGATGGCGATGGAGCTTGGCGCCTTCACGCCCTACCTGTGGATGATTCGCGCCCGGGATCTGATCTGGGACGTCTTCGAGGAGGAAACCGGCGCTCGGGTGACCCACAGCTTCGGCCGCGTGGGGGGCATGGCCCACCCGCCGACGGCGGAGTTCTCGGCTCACGTCGCCACCGTGGTGCCCTACGTCCTCGGGGTGGTCGAAGAGGTGGAGCGGCTGCTCCTCGGCAATCGCATCTTTCTCGACCGAATGCAGGGGGTCGGTCGCATGTCCGCTGAGGACGCGATCTCGCTCGGGTGGACCGGACCTGCGCTGCGCGCTTGCGGGGTCCCCTACGACGTGCGCAAGGCGCACCCGTACCTCGGCTATGGCGAGCTCGACTTCGATGTCCCGGTGGGAAGCGTCGGGGACTGCTTCGACCGGTTCACCGTGCGGCTCGAGGAGATCCGGCAGAGCGCGCACATCATCGAGCAAGCGCTGGCGCGACTGCCCGACTCGGGCCCGGTTTCCATCGAGGATCCGCGGGTGGTGTTGCCGCCCAAGGCGGACGTCTACGGCACCATCGAGGCGACCATCCAGCACTTCAAGATCGTGATGGAGGGCCTGAAGCTGCCGGTCGGCGAGGTCTATTCGTACACCGAGGGCGCCAACGGGGAGCTCGGCTTCTACCTCGTCAGCGACGGGAGCGGCACGCCCTATCGCGTCCGCATCCGGCCTCCGACGTTCCTGGTCACGAGCGGGCTCGAGAAGGTGATCACCGGCGAGATGATCGCCGACGTCGTGCCCTGCTTCGGCTCGCTGAACATGATCGGCGGGGAGTGTGATCGCTGATGGGAAGCTTCAAGATCGACGATCGCGAGATCCCGTTCGAGCCGGGGGAGACGGTGATTCAGGCGGCCCGGCGCGCCGGGATCGACATCCCGCACTACTGCTGGCACCCGGGGCTGAGCGTGGCCGGCAACTGTCGGATGTGTTTGGTGGAGCTGTTGCCCCCACCCGGTCGGGCGCCGGTGATGCTGAACGTGCTGCGCTGGGACCCCGAGCAGAAGGCGTACGTCGACGAACAGAAGCCGAAGCTCGTGCCCGCGTGCAACCAGCGGGTCAGCGACGGCATGGTGATCAAGAGCGACTCCAGCCCGCACGTGCTGCGGGCGCGTCGCGCCGTGCAAGAGCTCCTGCTGCTAAACCACCCGGTGGACTGCCCCATCTGCGACCAGGCGGGTGAGTGCCGGCTGCAGGACTACTGGCTCGAGCACCAGGCGCAGCCCAAGCGGATGCGCGACGAGATCATCCACAAGCCGAAGGCCGTGCGCTTCGGCCCACACATCGTGTACGACGCCGAGCGGTGCATCCTGTGCACTCGCTGCGTGCGTGTGTCGGCCGAGCTCGCCCGGGACCCGGTCTTGAGCGTTCGCGAGCGCGGTAACCTCAGCGAGATCGTGGTGTCCCCGGGGCGGCAGCTCGATCACCCGTACTCGCTGATGACGGAGCTCGTGTGCCCGGTCGGGGCGCTGACGGCCCAGGACTTCCGCTTCAAGGCGCGGGTGTGGTTCCTCCGGTCGGCGCGGACCATCTGCCAGGGGTGCGCCACGGGGTGCAATGCGTTCTTGGACTACGATCCGCGCACGGACACCGCCTTCCGCCACCGCCCGCGGGAGAACCCGGCGGTGAATGGCCACTGGATGTGCGACGAGGGGATGCTGAGCTACCGGCGGGTGCATGAGGAGCGGCTCCTGTGCGGCGCCGTCAAGGGGGAGGCGGTGGGCCTGACCGTCGCCGTGAGCGCGGCCGCGAAGCGGCTCGCCAAGGCGCGAGAGCGCGGCAACCTCGCGGGCCTGCTGAGCGTGCAGCACTCGCAGGAGGACAACTTTGCGGTGCTCTCGCTCGGTCGGGCGCTCGGCGTGAGCGCCTGGTTTGTCACCGGCCGGGCCGACGGCGAGGGCGACGCCATCCTCCGGCATCAGGACAAGAACCCGAATCGCGCCGGCGTGGCGGGGCTCTGCCCCCAGGCAGCGACGGTGGAGGCGCTCGCCACCGCGCTCGAGGCCGGACGGTTCGAGGACCTGCTGGCGCTCGGCGCGGAGCTGCCGGACCCGGCGTTGGCGCGGCCCTTCGGCAACCCGCGCCTGCGCGTGGTGCTGGCGACCCACGACGGCCCGCTGGCGCGCCAGGCGACCGTCGTGCTGCCGGCGAGCAGCTGGGCGGAGGCGGAGGGGACGTTCGTCAACGCACGGGGGCTCGCCCAGGTGAGCGAGCGCGCGATCCGTCCTCGGGGCGACTCGCTGCCCGCCTGGCGCCTCGTGGCTCTCATCGCGGACGCCCTCGGCCTGGACCTCGGCTGGCGCGGCCTTCGGGAGCTGCGAGGGGCGATGAACGGTGAGCCGGCGGGTGGCCCGGGGGCGACCACCATGGATGGAGCGGGAGTCGTCGGATGACCACGGTAGAGCTCACCCTGGACGCCGCCAAGGCGGTCTTCGTCGTCGTGGTCCTGGCGCTCGGCGTCGGTGGCCTGCTCACCTGGGCCGATCGTCGGGGCGGCGCGATGCTCCAGGACCGGATTGGCCCGAACCGGGCCGTCGTCTGGCTGCCCCGGCCGCTGGCGCAGGCGCTCCTGGTCGCGCCGGCGCTGCTGGTTGCGGCGGGAATGGTGGCGTGGGCGGTGGCCGCTCGGTCCCTCGACGGTCCGCCGCGCACCGACCGCGCGTTCACGCTCGCGCACGCCGCGGTGCTGCTCGTCTGGGTGACGGGGGCGGTGGCCTCCCGGGTCGTTGCGCAGGAGGGGGTCCGCTCCAGCTTCGACGCGTTCATCGCCTGGCTCGGTGGCGCTCGGCGCATCTTCGCCGCCGGGCTTGTCGCCCACGCCCTGGTGGCGCTTCCCGGCCTGACCCTGCGGGGGACGGCTGCTGGCCACCTGCTGCGGGAGTTCGCCTTCGGCGGCGCTCCGTTCGTGTTCGCCGTCGTCGCGGTGTTCGGCGCGGCGTACGCGGCGTACCGCCTGCGGGCCCAGCGACGCGTCGGGCTGCGGCTCGCCGGCCTCCTGCACCCCGCGGCGGACGGGCTGAAGACGCTGTTCAAGGAGGACATCGTCCCCCCGAACGCCGACCGGTTCCTGCACGGCCTCGCCCCGTTCATCTCGTTCTTCCCGGCGCTCGTCCTCCTCGCCGTGGTCCCGTTCGGCGACACGCTCTGCCTCGCCCCGGACGCGAGCGGCCGGCTCGACTGGACGAGCCTGCTGTCGCCGCTGCGGTCGGTGCCGCCCGAGGGGGTGTGCACCCTCGGCGCGGTGCGGCTGCAGGCCGTGAGTCTGAACATCGGGCTCCTCTACGTGTTCGCCCTCGGCGGCACCGCCATCGTCGGCGCTGCGCTCGCCGGCTGGTCGAGCGACAACAAGTTCAGCCTGCTCGGCGGCCTACGCGCCGCCAGCCAGATGGTCAGCTACGAGGTCACCCTAGGGCTCACGCTGGTCGGCGCGCTGATGATCTATGGCACGCTCCGGTTCGACGAGATGGTGGCGTGGCAGGCGCGCAACGCCTGGGGGATCTTCGTCCAGCCGCTCGGGGCCGTGCTCTTCTTCACCGCGGCCATCGCGGAGTCGAAGCGGGTCCCGTTCGACCTGCCGGAGGGCGAGAGCGAGATCGTCGCCGGGTATCACACCGAGTACTCGGGGATGAAGTTCACGATGTTCTACTTCTCGGAGTACGTCGCCGTCGTCACCGTCGCTGCGCTGACGGCGACCGTGTTCTTCGGTGGCTGGCACGTCCCGTTCCTCGATCGGGATGGCCTCCGGATCGCGATCGGGGACACCGTCGTGGCGAGGCACGCGCTCTCCCATGTCGTCGTCGTCGGGATCGGGGTCGTCGCCTTCCTGCTCAAGACGTTGCTCTTGTGCGCGCTGCAGCTCGCCATCCGCTGGACCTTGCCGCGGTTCCGGTACGATCACCTGATGCGCCTCGGCTGGCGGATCCTGTTGCCGGCGTCTCTGGTCAACGTCCTGGCCACGGGGCTCCTCGTCCTGGCGGTTCAAGGGGCAGGCCCGCTCCTGGTGGGCGCGCTCGCCACCGCCGCGGACGTCTCCATGGCGGTGGTGGCCATGGTGGCGCTCGGCGCCCTGGTCGCGCTCGTCTCCTACTGGGTCGAGCCGGTGCGCCACACGGCGATGCCGGCGACCTCTGCGGTCCAGGCGGCGCGCGCGCGCGGCGGCACGCGCAGCGCCGGCATGGGGGCCTGAGGGGCGGGGGAGGGCAAGAATGAACGCGACCGGAGAGCTGCCGATGGACCCGACGAACGACGAGCGCAGACAGGGTGGCGGCGAACCCGCGGGCCTCGGCCCCCGCCGCGTCGTGGGCAAGCCGGTGCGGAGGCCCGAGCGCACCATGGCCGTGCAGGCCTACCTCCCCGAGATCGCGCGCGGGATCGGCATCACGGTCGCGCACTTCTTCCGCAACACCAAGGAGTACCTGGGAGGACAGCGGCCCGATCCGGTGCTCGAGTCCGTGGGGGAGGGGATCAACACCCTCAGCTACCCGGAGCAGCGCCGCCCGTACCCCGAGCGCTTCCGCGGTGTGCACCGTTTGACTCACCGCGCGGACGGTTCGCCGCGCTGCGTCGCCTGCCTCTGCTGCTCCACCGCCTGCCCGGCGCAGTGCATCCACATCGAGCCCGCCGAGTACCCGGAGGGGGATCGCCGCCGCGGGTACGAGCGGTTCCCGCGGCGCTTCGTCATCGACGAGCTCCGCTGCGTCTTCTGCGGGTTCTGCGTGGAGGCCTGCCCGTGCGACGCGATCCGGATGGACACGGGCGTGCACGCCGCGCCCTACGATTCTCGGGAGCAGTTCCTGTACGAAAAGGATCTGCTGATGCGCTTCCCCGGTCGCGACGGCGGCCGCCAGACCGAGAACCCCCGGCATGAGCCGGGCGAGCCCACGTACCCGGGCGTGGACAGAGAGCGCCGCGGCTGAGCACGGGAGCTTGACCGCGCGGCCTCGCCGCGCCTACATCGAGGCCGAGTGGCCGTCACATACGAAACCGTCATCGGGCTCGAGGTCCACGCTCAGCTCCTCACGGCATCCAAGCTCTTCTGCTCGAGCTCGACCGCCTTCGGGGCCACGCCGAACAGCCACCTCAGTCCGGTCACGCTCGGCCTGCCAGGGGCGCTGCCGGTGATCAACCGTCACGCGGTCGAGCTCGCCGCCCGTGCCGCCCTCGCTCTGGGCTGCACGATCCACGAGCGGAGCGTGTTCGCGCGCAAGAACTACTTCTACCCCGATCTGCCCAAGGGCTACCAGATCAGCCAGTACGAGGAGCCGCTGGCGACCGACGGGTGCCTCGAGGTGGAGGTCGACGGCCGCGCGCGACGAGTGGGCATCGTTCGCGTGCACATGGAGGAGGACGCCGGCAAGAACACCCACGGCCTCGGCGGCGACTCGGTGGTGGATCTCAACCGCGCGGGTGTGCCGCTCATCGAGATCGTCAGCGCACCCGATTTGCGCTCCAGCGCCGAGGCTGCCGCGTACCTGCGCGCGCTGCGGGAGATCCTGATGTTCCTCGGGGTCAACGACGGCAACCTCGAGGAGGGGAGTCTGCGTTGCGACGCGAACGTCTCCATCCGTCCCGCGGGGCAGCAGCGCCTCGGCACCCGCTGTGAGCTGAAGAACCTGAACAGCTTCCGCTTCGTGCAGAGGGCGATCGACGTCGAGGTCGCGCGGCAGACCGCCATCCTGGACGCTGGCGGGGTGATCGACCAGGAGACGCGAGCCTTCCACCCCGAAACCGGCACCACCTCGACGCTCCGGTCGAAGGAGGACGCCCACGACTATCGGTACTTCCCGGAGCCGGATCTCCCGCCGCTGGTCCTCCCCGCCGACCTCGTTGCGGCCGAGCGCGAGCGGGTCGGGGAGCTTCCCGCGGCGCAGCGCGAGCGCTGGACGCGCGAGCTGGGGCTCGGCGCGGGCGCCGCGGCCACGCTGACCCAGCACCCGGCGGTGGCCCGCTTCTTCGAGGCGACGGTGCGAGCGGCCGCCGATCCAGCCAAGGCCGCCAACTGGATCCAGACGGAGGTGCTCCGCGGTGCCCGACTCCACGGCCTGAGCGGTGACTTCACCGTCACGCCCGGTCAGCTCGCGGCGCTGCTGGGCCTTCTGGAGTCGGGCGTCATCAGCGGCAAGCAGGCCAAGGAGGTGTACTCGGCCATCGAGGGTACCGACCGCGCGCCCAGCGCGGTGGTCGACGAGCGGGGGATGCGGGTCGTCTCCGACCTCGCGTCGCTGCGGCCGCTCTGCGAGGAGCTCATCGTGGCGCACCCCAAGGAGGCGGCGGCGGTTCGTGGCGGCAAGCGGGGCGTGCTCGGCTTCTTCGTCGGCCAGGTCATGAAGCGGACCGGCAAGAGCGCCGAGCCCCGGCTGGTCAGCGAGCTCCTGGCGGAGCTGCTCGGCATTTCCCCGGAGTGACATCGTGCCCGTCCCCCACCCGGCGCCCCTGAGCGGGGCCAATCACTCCGCGGTCGAGCTCGCGCCGACCGACGATCACGTCGTGATGCTCGATCAGCGCGCGCTACCCCAGCGCGAGGAGTACTGCGACCTTCGTGCGTCCGCCGAGGTCGCGCGCGCGATTCGTGACATGGTGGTGCGGGGCGCGCCGGCGATCGGCATCAGCGCCGCCTACGCGATGGTGCTGGCGGCCCGGGCGGCCAACGGTGACTTCGTGGGCGCGATGAGGGCGGCGGGGGCGGAGCTCGTGGCAGCGCGGCCCACCGCCGTCAACCTCGCCTGGGCCGTCGAACGGATGCTCGAGGCGTCGCGGGCCGTGGCCGGTCGCGCCTCCGCGGCGCGGGTCGAGCAGCTGGCGGCGGTGGCCCGCGCGCTCCACCGCGCCGACGTGGAGGCGAACCGCGCGATGGGGCGACTCGGAGCCACGCGGGTCCCGGACGGCGCGACCATCCTGACCCACTGCAACGCGGGTGCGCTCGCGACCGGGGGCTACGGCACCGCGCTCGGCGTGATCCGCGCGGCGCACGCCGCCGGGAAGCGGATCCGCGTGCTCGCCGACGAGACGCGGCCGTACCTCCAGGGGGCTCGCCTCACCGCGTGGGAGCTCCACCGTGACGGCATCGACGTCACCGTCATCACCGACAACGCCGCCGCCTCGTGTTTCGGCGCCGGTGAGATCGACCTGGCCGTCGTCGGGTCCGACCGCATCGCGGGCAACGGCGACGTCGCCAACAAGATCGGTACCTACGGCGTCGCCTGCCTCTGCCAGCTCCACTCGCGTCCGTTCTACGTTGCGGCGCCGTGGAGCACGGTGGACGAGGATTGCCCCAGCGGCGCGGCCATCCCCATCGAGCAACGGAGCTCACGCGAGGTGACCCACTTCGGTGAGGGTCGCATGGTGCCCGAGGGGGTCCCGGTCAAGAACCCGTCCTTCGACGTCACCCCGGCGCGTCTGGTGACGGCCATCTTCACCGAGCGAGGCGTGATCGAGCCGGTCGGGCCGGTGGCGATCCGCGGGCTGTCGCCGCGCGGCGCGGGGTGAGGGGTAAGGACAGGGTCGGTTTGCCCGACCGGCGCGGGCGGTCTAGAGTCGCGGCGGTGACAGTGGTGCGACTCTCGATGCTGGACGAGCCGCCGGGCCCGACCAAGCCGCCGTGGCTCAAGGTGCGCGCGCCGCAGGGTGAGCGGTACTTGAGCCTGAAGCGGACGCTCCGGACCCTGCAGCTCAACACCGTGTGCGAGCACGCCCGGTGCCCGAACGTGGGCGAGTGCTGGGGCCGTGGCACGGCGACGGTGATGTTGCTCGGGGACATCTGCACGCGGGGATGCCGATTCTGCGCCGTGACCTCTGGTCACCCCGGGGGTGCGGTGGACGGGCGCGAACCCGAGCACACGGCGGAGGCGGTCGCGCAGCTGGGGCTCCAGTACGTGGTGCTCACCATGGTCGATCGCGACGATCTCCCCGATGGGGGCGCCGCCCACGTGGCGCGAACGGTTGCCTTGCTGCACGAGCGCCAGCCCGGGCTCCTGGTGGAGGCGTTGACGGGGGACTTCGGGGGACGCGAGGAGCCCCTCGGCGTTGTCCTGGACGCGGCTCCCGACGTGTTTGCGCACAACCTCGAGGTGACGCGAGCGATGACGCCGCGCGTGCGCGACCGTCGCTGCTCGTATGAGCGCTCGCTCGCGCTCCTCGGGCGCGCGCGGGAGCACCTGCGGGGCGGCCTGGTCAAGAGCTCGCTGATGGTCGGGATCGGCGAGACGGACGAGGAGATCTACGAGGCGCTCGCCGATCTTCGCCGCGTGGGGGTCGACGTCGTCACCCTGGGGCAGTACCTCCGCCCGACGCCTCGCCACGCGCCGGTCGCGCGCTACGTCACCCCGGACCAGTTCGAGCGGCTGCGGCGCTTCGGCGACGAGCTCGGGTTCGCCCACGTCGTGAGCGGACCCCTGGTGCGGTCGAGCTACGAGGCAGCGGAGGCCTACGCGCAGGGCGTCCTCGGCGCGCAACGGTCGTCGGCCGGAGCGATTGAGCGGTGAGCGGGCTCGGTCGGCGCCCGGACGGCCGCGGGGCCAGTGGCGGCGCCGACGCGCGACCGGGTCGCGGCTCTCGGCATAGTTCGCTAGGATGCGGCCGAACCACGACTTCTTGAGCGGTCATGGACGCAGACCAACGCCGGCTAGAGCGCGTAGCGGCCGCCCTCGCGGCCAGCCCGACCGACGACGAAGGCGGGCCGCCGTCGTTGCTCGCGGTCACCTCCGAGCACTACGGGATCCAGCCAGGGTACGCCGACCGCCCCGGAACGGAGCCGACCGACCCGAACGCGACGGCGCTCTTCGAGGCGGTCGTGGAGGGAGCGTTTCTGGTCGCGAGTGCGGACGGGGTCTTTGACGAGGTGGAGCAGCGGGCGTTTCGGGAGGTCGTCGTCGGGGCCTGCGCCGGGCGCGTGGCGGAGCGACAGCTCGCGGCGCTGCTCGCGGACCTCGGAGCGGCGCTGAGCGAGGACGGGCTCGAGCGCCGCATCGCGACCGTGGCGCGCTGCGTGCGGGGCCCCGCGGAGGCGCGGGAGGTCATGCGGGTCGCGGCGCTGATCGCGGCCGTATCGGGTGGCGTCAGCGTGGAGGAGCGCGCGGTCCTCGAGCGCCTCGCCGCAGTGCTGGGGCTTGGCGCTACCGAGGTCGACCTCGCTGTCGCCGAGGCCCAGCGCACGATCGCGGCTCCCGCACCGCCGGCGGGATCAGCCACGGGAGCGAAGGCCGGCCGCCCCCCCTCCCACCCGTCATGACGCACGAGGAGAAGCCCAGATCCGCGAGCGAGGCCGAGCCGAACGACGTCCTCTGCGTGATGCGTGACGACGGCTCTCTCGACGCGGCGCTCGACCCGGGGCTGACCGGGCCGGAGCTCATCGCGATCTATCGCGACATGGTCCGGACGCGGATCCTGGACGAGCGGCTCCTCACGCTGCAACGCCAGGGACGGATCGGGTTCCACGTCGGATCCCTGGGCGAGGAGGCGACGATCATCGGCGCTACGCACGCGTTGCGGTCGCAGGACTGGATCTTCCCCTGCTACCGGGAGGTGGGGGCAGCGATGGCGCGCGGCCTGCCGCTCCAGGCCTTCGTCGATAACCTCTTCGGAAACGCGAACGACCTGGTGAAAGGCAGGCAGATGCCCGACCACCACACCGGTCGCGCCGTGCGGTTCGCGTCGACGAGCTCCCCGGTTGGGACCCAAATCCCCCATGCGGTGGGGGTGGCCTGGGCGGCGAAGCTGCGTCGCGACGACGTCATCAGTCTGGCCTTCTTCGGCGATGGCGCAACCAGCACCAACGATTTTCACGCCTCCATGAACCTCGCCGGGGTGTTCCGGTTGCCAGTCGTCCTGCTCTGCCGCAACAACGGTTGGGCGATCAGTACGCCGATCGAGCGGCAGACGGCCTCGCGCACCTTCGCGGAGAAGGGAGCGGGCTACGGGGTCCCCGGCGTGCGCGTCGACGGTAACGACGCCCTCGCCGTGCTGGTCGCGGTGCGCCACGCGGTCGAGCGGGCGCGCGGCGGCGAGGGGGCGACCCTGATCGAAGCGCTCACCTATCGGATGGGGGCCCACACCTCCTCGGACGACCCCAACCGCTACCGCACCGAGGCAGAGATCCGGCCGTGGGTGGAGCGCGACCCCATCGAGCGCATGTGGCGGCTACTCCAGGCGCGGGGGCTGCTAGGCCGTGAGGCGGACGACGCGTATCGCACGGAGGTGGACCGGAGCTTCAAGGAGGCGGTGGGGATCGCTGAGCGGACGCCACCGCCGGGGCTGGAGACGCTGCACGAGGACGTGTATGCGACGCCGCCGTGGCACCTGCTGGAGCAGCGTCGCCAGCTGCTCGAGGGCCCCCGCCCTAGAGGCGCCGACTAGCCGTGGGATGTCCGGAGGTCGAGGCCGCATGCCGCAGATGAACATGGTGCAGGCGCTCAACGACGCGCTGCGCGTCGCGCTGGGGCGGGACGACCGAGTTGTGCTGCTGGGCGAGGACGTGGGGCGCATCGGCGGTGTCTTCCGCGTGACGGCCGGGCTGCTCGAAGAGTTCGGTGAGGAGCGTGTGGTGGACACGCCGCTCAACGAGGGGGGTATCGTGGGGGCGGCCATCGGGATGGCGCTCTACGGGCTCTCCCCGGTCGCCGAGATTCAGTTCGGAGACTACGTGTGGCCAGCCTATGACCAGATCGTGAACGAGCTCGCCAAGTACCGGTATCGATCGGGGGGGGAGTACTCGGCGAGCCTGGTCATCCGCACCCCGGTCGGCGGCGGGATTCGGGGCGGCCACTATCACTCGCAGCACCCGGAGGCGCCCTTCATCCATGTGCCCGGGCTGAAGGTGGTGTGCCCTGCCACTCCCCATGACGCGAAGGGCCTGCTCCTCGCGTCCATTCGGGACTCCGACCCGGTGATCTTTCTGGAGCCCAAGCGGCTTTATCGCGCCGCCAAGGGGGAGGTTCCGGAGGGGTACTACACGGTGCCGCTCGAGTCGGCCAACGTGGTCCGGAGCGGCGCGGACGTGACCGTGGTCGCTTACGGTGCGATGCTCTACGAGGCCCTCGACGCTGCGGAGCGGGCCGCGGCCGAGGGCGTCGAATGCACGGTCGTCGATCTTCGCACCCTGTGGCCGGTGGACATCGAAACCCTCGTCGCCAGCGTCAGCGCGACGGGACGTCTGGTGGTTGTCCACGAGGCGCCGCGGACCTGCGGCTTCGGGGCGGAGCTCGTCAGCCTGGTGTGCGAGCGCGCTTTCTATCACCTCGAAGCGCCCCCAGTTCGGGTCACCGGGTTCGACACCCCCTTCCCCTATTCGTTAGAGACGGAGTACCTGCCCCTTTCGCACCGGATCCTACCGGCGGTGCTGGAGGCAGCGCGAAGCTGAGCCGAGGCCAGAAATGACGAGATTCGAGTTCAAGCTGCCGGACATCGGCGAAGGCGTCACCGAGGGCGAGATCGTGAGCTGGTTGGCCCAGATCGGCGACGATGTCGAGGAGGACCAGGAGCTGGTCGAGGTGATGACGGACAAGGCGACGGTCACCATCTCCGCACCGAAGGCGGGTCGTTTGCTCGAGACACGGGGAGCGCCGGGAGAGATGGTGCCCGTCGGCTCGGTGCTGGTGGTGCTCGAGCTGCGCGGCGAGCAGACCGCGGTCGGCCCCGCCGCCGCTGCGGCGCCGGCCGACGCGCCCGCCTCGCTGCCGGGGCCGGTCGCGGTCGCCGCGCCCCCCGTGAGCGATGGCAGCGGCGGACCCGTGGGAAACCTCCAGGAGACGCTCCCCGGCATGGGCACGGTGCGCGAGGCAGGTGGCCAGCCCTCGGCGGAAGAAGCCCTCAGCGCGCAGCCCCTGGCGGCGCCCGCGACCCGGCGTCTCGCTCGGGAGCTCGGCGTGGATCTGCGGCGTGTTCCGCCGACGGGGAAGGCAGGACGGATCACCACCGAGGACGTGGAGCGATTCGCGGCCTCGTCCGCCGACGAGCGTGGTGCGACCGGCATCGAGCGCGTCGTTCCGGGGGCGGTCCCCGTGGCGATTCCGGTTTCCGAGGGCGTGGCGAGCGCCGATCCGGACCTCGAGGAGCGGATCCCGATTCGCGGGCTACGCCGGCGGATCTTCGAGAACATGGCGCGCTCGAAGCACACGGCGGCGCACTTCCATTACGTGGAGGAGTGCGACGTGGGCGCCCTGATCGCGCTTCGCGAACGCGTGCGGGAACTCGCGGAGGCCGAGGGGGTGAAGCTGACGTTCCTGCCGTTCATCATCAAGGCGGTGGTGACGGCCCTCCAGGCGCACCCGGCCCTCAACTGTTGGGTCGACGATCAGACGCAGGAGATCGTACGTCGGAACCGCTTCGACGTTGGGCTCGCGGTCGCCACCGAGGCGGGACTCATCGTCCCAGTGATCCGGCGCGTCGACCGGCTCAGCATTCTCGGTGTGGCGCGCGAGATCGAGCGGCTGGCGTTGGCTGCCCGTGCCGGCAAGACTCAGCCGGCGGACCTCGGGGGATCGAGCTTCACGGTCACGTCGCTCGGCAAGCTCGGCGGCCTCGTCGCGCCCCCCATCATCAACTATCCCGAGGTAGGGATCATGGGCGTGCACGCGATCAAACGTCGTCCCGTCGTCCGCGGCGACGCGGTCACGGTGGGGGACGTCATGATGCTCTCCTGGTCCTTCGACCATCGCGTCATCGACGGCCACGTGGCGGCCGCGTTCGCGCAGCACATCGTCGCCCTCCTCGAGCAACCCGACCGACTGCTGGTTTCGATGAGCTGAGCGACCGCGATCGGCGGGGGCATGCAGTTGGGGTCGTGGTCGCCCCGTCGCGGCGGCCGACGCCCCGGAGGCACTTGCACGAAATTGCTCCGCTGGCCCCGTCTCATTCAATTTTCCGGCAGGCTCTTGCGGGGACGCCCCCGATCCCAGACCGAAACCCGGAGCAGGGACCGCGCGGGGGGCGCCCACCGGAGGGGCCGCCGTCGATGGGCGGGCCAGCTGCGACCGGGTGCCCCAATGTAGGTCGGTGTGCGGGGCGTGAGCACCGCTGCACGCTCATGGCGATCCAGGAACCCGCCCGAGCGCCCTGCCTCGCCGCGGAGCCGCTTCCATTGTAGCCTGAAACGTGCGAACGGCACGTGACGAGGTTCCGTGGCGATGAAGGGTCTATTGCGCCTGCTGGTGGTGTCGGCTCTCCTCGGGGTCAGCGGGGTAGCCTATGCCCAGGACGACCAGCCCTCGGCCGACGCGGTCAAGCGCGCGTCCGAGGAGTTCGCGGCGGGCAAGGAGGCCTACCGCGACGAGGAGTACATCGAGGCGGCAGAGCATTTCGAGGCGGCGGATGACCACGCGCCCAGCGTGAACGCCGTCCGGGCCGCCATGACCTCGCGCCAGAACGCGGGTCAGCTCGATCGCGCTGCGACGCTCGCTGCGCTGGCGCTCATGCGCCACCCCGAGGACATGAAGCTCGCGGGGGAGGCGCAGCAGATCCTGGACGAGGCGGCACTGACCCTGCATCGGGTCGAGGTCACCTGCGACCACCCCTGCTCGCTCGTGGTCGGCACCAGCCTCGTGCACGGAACGGCCGCCACGAACCAGATCGTCTTTCTCAACCCTGGCGAGCACGATATCCGCGCGAGCTGGTCGAAGCAGTACGCGTCCCAGACGCAGTCCGTGGTGGCGATCGCCGAGGGTACCGACGCGATCGAGTTCTCTCGGCCGGAGCCGGTCGAGCCCGAGGGCGAGGACGAGCTCCCGCCGGGGGTCGATGAGTTCGGCATGGATATCGACGACGGTTCTGGGGGCGAGGCGACCGCGCGACCGGAGGAGGACCACAAGGGGCTGCCGCGCGGGCTTTTCGTGGGTGGCGTGGTGGCCACCGTGGCGCTCGGCGGCGTCACCGTCTGGAGCGGCCTTGACACCCAGAACAACCCCGGCCCCGACGAGGTGAAGGAGCTCTGTCAGGACAACCCAAATTATCCGGATCCGACCACCTGTCCGGCTTACGAGACGGGTCAGCGAAAGGAAGTCCGCACCAACGTCCTCATCGGCGCCACGGCGGCCGTTGGGGTCGCGACGATCATCATCGGTGCGGTCACTGACTGGCGAGGCAAGCAGCAGGTCGGGCTCGGGCGCGCCGGCACGGCGGCGTCACGTGCCGGCGTTCGGCCGTGGGTCGCGCTCGACGATGGGGCGCTGCTAGGGGTTCGCGGGAGGTTCTGAACGCCACGGTGGCCGCGAAGCTGATCGACGTCAGGGCCGCAGGCCGCCAGCACATCGACCGGTACGAGCTCGTCGCCGAGATCGCGTCCGGTGGAATGGCGACGGTCTTCCTCGCGCGGCTCTCCGGCGTGGGCGGATTCCAGCGGTTCGTGGCCATCAAGCGCCTCCACCCGCACCTCGCCCAGGAGGAGGAGTTCGTGCAGATGTTCCTCGACGAGGCGCGCCTCGCCGCGGGCATCCACCACCCGAACGTGGTCCCAATCCTCGAGGTTGGTGCCAGCGATCGCGGCTACTACCTGGTGATGGAATACATCGAGGGGGACACGCTCGCGCGGATGCTCGCGCGGGCCGCGAGCACCTCGGCGCGGCTTCCAGCCGACATCGGATTGCGCGTCATCATCGACATGCTGATGGGGCTTCACGCGGCCCATGAGCTGCGGGACGAGAAGGGGGATCCGACGGAACTCGTTCATCGCGACGTCTCGCCGCAGAACATCCTCGTCGGGACGGACGGTGTCTCGCGGATCACCGATTTCGGGGTGGCCCGGGCGGCGACCCGGCTCACGGCCACGCGTTCGGGCCAGCTCAAGGGAAAGATTGCCTACATGGCGCCGGAGCAGGCGGCGGGCCAGCCCGTCGACCGTCGCGCGGACGTCTTCGCGGCGGGGATCGTCCTCTGGGAGGTGCTTGCGTCGCGGCGGCTGTTTAAAGCGGACAACGAGGCGGCGACGCTCCAGCGTGTCCTCTCCAGCACGATCCCGTCGCCGTGCGACGAGGTGCCCGCGGTCCCCGTCGAGGTCGCGGACGTCTGCCTCAAGGCGCTCGAGCGAGATCCGGACCACCGCTTCTCCACCTGCGCGCAGTTCGCCGACGCGCTCGAGCGGGCGGCGGCGGGCTCGCTGCACGTGCGTGTTGCCCCGCCGAAGGACGTCGCAGCCTACGTCACCGAGGTGATCGGGCAAGAGATCCGGGAGCAGCGCGAGGCGGTGCGCGCTTGGCTCGCATTCAGCGAGCCCAGCCAGGTCGCGCGGATATCGTCTTCACCAGTGGCGGCCAGCGGCGTCATGTCGACGAGTTCGGGCTCGATCGCCAACGAGCCGACCGTCGCCTCTGCGGTCGGACGATCGCCCCTGTCGTCGTCGCCCCTGTCGTCGTCGTCGCCCCCGACGTCGTCGCCCCGACGTCATCGCCTCGTTGTTGTCGGGGCCATCGCGGCGATGCTCGCCGCCGGGGGCGTGGTCTACCTCCTGATCGCGCCATCGTCGTCGGAGTCGAGCGCGCTGCCGGCCGCGCAGGGCGCCGCTCGCAGCGCGGCGGCGCCGAGCCCGAGCGCTGCCGCGGTCGAGGTGCTGCCGGTGCCTTCGGTGCCGTCGATGGCGTTCCCGGCGACCGGCGCCTCGGGCGCGGTTCCGGTACCCTCTGCACCGTCGCCGGAGCCCAGCGTCAGACCGACGGGGCCGAGGCCTGGCCCAGGGCGCCGGTCCGACCCGTCGTCGCGCGGCTCCCGGAGCGACGACTTCCTTCGGAACCCCTATCGGTAGCATTACCGGCGGGACCGCGGGCCGGAAGCGTTGACAGAAGGGGGGGCCGCTGCTACTTCTGCCGCCCCCGTCGGGCACGCGGCCCCGGGCGACGGGCCCTTATCGCCCACCCAACGCCTGGTTCTCGCTCCACTTGGATCGGTACGGTCGATGTCTCCCTGTCTCGTCAACCACTCGGCACCCGGCGGCACCGTTCGCTCGGGGCCGCGTGCGACGTCGAGCTGGTGAGCACCGCCCCAATCGGCCGCTGACCGAGCAAGATCCGGCCCCTGCCCCACCAAGACCCTTCCCGTGGCCCTGAAGCGAGTCTGCATCTTCACCGGCAACGCCAACCCGGAGCTGGCCGCCGAGATCGCCCAGGTGCTGGGTGTGCCTCTCGGCGAGGCGCGGGTTTCCAGGTTCAGCGACGGCGAGACGTTCTGCGAGATCCGCGAGAACGTGCGCGGCATGGACGTCTACGTCGTTCAGCCGACGTGCTCCCCCGTCAACGACAACCTGATGGAGCTGCTCATCATGTGCGACGCGCTCCGTCGCGCGTCGGCGACCGGGATCACCGCGGTCATCCCCTACTACGGTTATGCGCGCCAGGATCGGAAGGTGGCGCCACGGACCCCCATCACGTCGAAGCTGGTCGCGGACGTGCTGGTCGCTGCGGGGGTTACCCGGGTCGTGTGCGTGGACCTGCACGCCGGGCAGATTCAGGGCTTCTTCAACATCCCGTTCGATCACCTGTACGCGATGCCGGTGTTCCTGAACGACTACCTCCGACCGAAGTTCGACCAAAACGCTGTCTTCGTGTCACCCGACGCCGGGGGCGTCGAGCGCACTCGGGGCTTCTCGCGCCGCCTCGGCGCTCACCTCGCCATCATCGACAAGCGACGAGAACGAGCGAACGTGAGCGAGGTGATGCACCTGATCGGCGAGGTTCGGGATCGCGACTGCATCATCGTGGACGACATGATCGACACCGCGGGCACGCTCTGCAATGCGGCCAAGACGGTGATGGAAAGTGGCGCGCGGCGAGTGGTCGCCTGCGCGACCCACGGCGTCTTCAGCGGCCCCGCCGTACAGCGCATCGAGCAGAGCGTCCTCGAGGAGGTCGTCGTGACCAACTCGCAGCCACTGAGCGCCGAGGCGCGCGCCTGCGGCAAGATCCGGGTGCTCTCGCTGGGCACGTTGCTCGGCGAAGCGCTGCGGCGCATCCACAACGCGGACTCGGTGAGCTCGCTGTTCGTCTGAACGACGGCTCGGGGACGGTGGGAGCGCGAGGGCCGCTCAGCTCATACGGCGACAGGAGATACGAGAGATGATCGAGCTACAAAAGATCGCCGCCCAGCGGCGCACGGAGGCGGGGAAGGGACCCGCGCGCCGTCTGCGGAGGAAGGACCTCATCCCTGCGGTGGCCTACGGCCATGAGCAGCCGACGGTGAGCCTCGCGGTCACGCCGGCGGACCTGCTCGGGGTGCTCGAGAGCCCGCTCGGTCGCAACACGGTGTTCGAACTCGACGTCGAGGGAGGGAGCCCGCTCACCGTCATGGTGCGCGACTACCAGTACCACCCGGTGCGACGCACGTTGCTCCACGCGGACTTCGTCCAGATTCGACTGGACCAGCCGGTGAGCGTCGAGGTGCCCTTCGAGGCGACGGGCAAGGCGGAGGGTGTGATCAAGGGTGGCACGCTGCGCCAGGTCTTCCGCGAGCTCCCGGTCCGCTGCCTGCCGGAGCGCATCCCGCTCAAGCTCTCGCACGACGTGACCTCGCTCCAGCTCGACGGCCACGTCTTCGTCTCCGATCTGACGCTGCCCGAGGGGGTCGAGGTGCTCCTGGCGCCGAACCAGACCCTCTTGGCGGTGGTCGCCGAGAAGATCCCCGAGGAGGAGGCATCCGCGGCCGCCGGTCCGGCTGCTGCCGCTGCTGCCGCCCCCGCCGCTGCGGGAGCGCCTGCCAAGGCGCCCGAGGCCCCCGCCAAGGCGCCGACCAAGTCGTGAGGTTGATCGTCGGGCTCGGCAACCCGACGGTCCGACACGAGGAGACGAGGCACAACGTCGGGTTCCGTGTGCTCGACGCGTTGCGCCGGCGCGGACCGGCCAGCCCCTGGCGGACCCGTTTTCGGGGGCAAGTCAGCGATGTCACCGTCGAGGGCAGGGCGTTGTGCCTCCTGAAGCCGATGACCTTCATGAACGCTTCGGGGTCTAGTGTCGGGCTCGCGACGGCGGCGCTGGGCCTGGACTCGCCGGACCTGCTGGTGGTTCACGACGATCTCGACCTGCCGTTCGGGCGCCTTCGTCTGAAGCGAGCTGGGGGCCACGGCGGTCACAACGGGGTCCGCTCCGTCGCCGAGGCGCTCGGGGGGGACGGGTTCCCCCGCCTTCGGTTTGGCATCGGTCGACCCCCCGCTGACTTCCCAGGTGACACGGCTGATTTCGTGCTAGAAGCCTTCGCCCCGTCCGAACGGGACGAGCTGGACCCCCTGCTCGACCGTGCGGCGGAGGCGGTGGTCCGGGCCGTCTGTGATGGACTGGACACCGCGATGAACGTGGTCAATCAGCGGGCCTGAACGCGCTGATGATCGCTCCTTGCTCCGGGCCTTCGTCCCGGGGCCTCGTCCAGGAGGAGAAGACAAGATGGCTCAGAGTGCAGTCGGCACGCTGGCGCGCGAGTACGAGACGATCTACGTACTCCGGCCCGACGTGACCAAGGAGAGCGCGGCGCGGCTGTCGTCGCGCGTCAGCGAGGTCGTGTCCCGCGAGGGTGGGACGCTCACGCTGGTGGAGAGTTGGGGCCGGCGAGGCCTGGCGTTCCCGGTCGGAAAGCACCGGCGCGCGTACTACGTGTACGTGCGGTACGTCGGGGGAGGGCGCGTGGTTTCTGAGCTCGAGCGCAACTTCCGCATGTTCGACGAGGTGCTCAAGTATCAGACGGTGAAGCTCCGCGACGACGTGGACCCCGGCGCCGTGACGGTGAATCCGGACGACGTGGCATTCGAGGCGCTGGAGCCGCCGGCGGAGGAGGAACCCGAGGAGACCCTGGCCGCGCAGCTGGGTCTCGACGAGGCCTCGCAGTCCCGTGACTGGGCGGGCCGTCGCGACGCGGCGGGCGAGGACCACGATGGCCCTCGCAGTCGGCGTGGAGAGCCGCGGGGTGCGGCCGTCGGCGCCGAGGCAGCGGTCGAGGCCAAGGCTGACGCGACCGAAGCGAGCACGAAGTCCGAGGCGATGGGCGAGACGAAGACCGAGGAGAAGGGCGAATGATGCGTGCCAAGCCAGCCGCGCGTGACCGCGGCGAGATGCGGATGGGACGTCGGGGCTGCCCGTTCTGCTCCGACAAGAACGCCATCATCGATTACAAGGACCCGCAGGGCCTGAGCTACTTCGTGACCGACCGCGGCAAGATCGTGCCGCGTCGCGTTTCGGGAGCTTGCGCCAAGCACCAGCGCGAGATCGCCACCGCCATCAAGCGGGCGCGGAGCATCGCGCTCCTGCCGTTCACTGCCAATTCTTGAGGAGCGAGGATGGCCACCCCGATCAAAGTGGTGCTGCAGGACGACGTGCCCAGCCTGGGAACGAGCGGTGACGTCGTGCGCGTCCGGCCCGGCTACGCGCGCAATTTCCTCATCCCGCGCGGGCTCGCCGCGCCGGCGACGCAGGTCAACCTGGCACGGGTCGAGGACCTGCGCCGACAGGCAGCCGAGCGCGCTGCCCAACGGATGACGGACGCGCAGGCGGCTCGCGTGAAGCTCGAGGCCACCAGCGTCAAGCTCGAACGCGCGGTCGGCGAGGAGAACAAGATGTACGGGTCGGTCACGGCCAAGGACATCGAGGAGGCCTTCGCCGCCGTCGGGATCGAGCTGGATCGGCGCAAGCTGGTCCTGGAGGAGCCCATCAAGACACTGGGCCTGCACGAGGTGCCGCTCAAGCTCCACGCCGAGGTGAGCGCGTCACTCCGCGTCGAGGTCGTGAAGAAGGTGGGCTGACGCGCCGCGCTCACGGTCGTCCGGCGCGCCTCAACGGCGCGCGGACGGCGCGTGGGCTCGGTCGGCGTGCGGCGTCTCTTGACAGCGAGGGGCGCTGCGCTTCAAGTGTTCCCTGCGCAGCACTTCGCCTCCCCTCCGGGAGGTGGGGGTGGCGCTGGCGCGTCGCTGCGGGCAAACGGGTGTAAGGGCTCGGGATCCGGGTGGCATGGGGTGTCCCGGCGGGGGCGCCGGCGGAACGGGGTCGCGGGCCAGGACGTGGTGATGAACCAATCCGAGATCGACCTCGGTGGGGGCGCGCATCCGGCGACGGGTCGCGTGCCCCCGCACGACCTGTACGCCGAGTCCGCAGTGCTGAGCGCCGCGCTCCTGTCCCCGGAGGTGGTGGATCTGGTGTCGGGGGCGCTCCGTGCGGAGGACTTCTACGTCGACGCCAACCGTCGGATCTTCGAGGCCGTGTCGGAGCTCGCGGCGGCGAACCGCCCCGTGGACATGGTCGCGGTGGCGGGCTGGCTCAACGATCGCGGACGGTTGCAGCAGATCGGGGGCCCGGCGTACCTCGCCGAGCTGACCGAGGCCACGCCGGCGATCGTGAACTTCGAGCACCACGCGCGCACCATCCGTGAGAAGGCGCGGCTTCGGCAGCTCATCCAGGCCGCCCACCGGATCGCGGCCGAGGCATACGGCGACTGTGGTGAGGTGCAGGGCTTCATCGACCACGCCGAGCAGACCGTCTTCGACATCGCGCGGGTGGCCAAGAACTCCGAGATCGTCCCGGTGAGGACGGCGATCCGCGAGGCCTTCCAGATCATCGCGGACGCGGCGAAGCGCTCCGGCGGCATCACCGGCGTGCCGACCGGCTTCACGCGCCTCGACCGCCTGACCGCGGGGCTCCACGACGGGGAGCTCTTCATCGTGGCGGGCCGTCCCGGCATGGGCAAGACATCCTTCGTGCTCAACATCGCGGCCAACATGGCCAAGCCTGGGGCCGTCGAGGCCACAGATGGTCCGGACGCCTTCGGGGAGGCACCGGTGGTGGAGCCGGGCTACGGGGTGGCGTTCTTCTCGCTCGAGATGCCGAAGGAGCAGCTCGCGGCGAGGCTCCTCGCGACCGAGGCCCGGGTGGATGTCTCGCGGATCCGCAGCGGGACGCTCCGCGGGGACGATTGGCACAAGCTGACCGAGGCGGCGGCGCGCCTGAGCCGGATGCCCATCTGGCTCGACGACACCCCGGCGCTCGGGCTCCTGGAGCTCCGAGCCAAGGTGCGCCGCCTCCAGGCGGAGATCGAGCGTGGCGGCAGCGATCTCGCTCCTGCTCGGCGGTTGGGACTGGTCGCTGTCGACTACCTGCAGCTGATGCAGGGTCGGCGCGACGCCGGGAGCCGTGAGCAGGAGATCAGCGAGCTGTCGCGGGGGCTCAAGCAGCTTGCCAAGGAGATGAGCGTCCCCGTCCTCGCGCTGAGCCAGCTGAACCGCGCCGTGGAGACGCGGGCGACCAAGGACAAGCGGCCCCAGCTGAGCGATCTGCGCGAGTCCGGTGCCATCGAGCAGGACGCCGACTGTATCCTGTTCATCTATCGCGACGAGTATTACCACTCCGACAGCCCGGACAAGGGGCAGGCAGAGATCATCATCGCCAAGCAGCGCAACGGCCCCACGGACACGGTGAAGACGCGGTTCACCGGTGCGTACACCCGCTTCGACAACCTGACCGACGCGGAGAACGACGAGTACGACCCGTATGGGGACGTGGTCGGCGACGACGCCGGGTTCTCCTGAGGGGGCTACAGCAGCAGCTGCTCGGCCAGCTCCTGCATCAGATCGGCGAGGCCGACGTGCGCGGCAGCGCTCACCAGTCGCAGTTCCTTGCCGATGGCGGCGAAGTCGGCGCGGGCCGTCACGTACGCCTCGCGCACATCGGGGAGGTCGGACTTCGTCATGGCGATCACCTCGGGGTGGGCTGCGAGCTCGGGGCTGAAGCTGCGGAGCTCGCGGCGCAGGGCGTGGTAGTCGTCGATGGCCCGGCGCCCGGGGTCCGAAGAGACGGTCACCAGGTGCAGCAGCAGGCGCGTGCGCTCGAGGTGCTTGAGAAAGCGGAGGCCGAGCCCCGCCCCCTCGCTGGCGCCCGGGATCAGGCCCGGGATGTCGGCCAGGACGAAGACGCGGCCGAGGCCGCGCCGGCTGTCGCCGACGGTGACCACGCCGAGATGGGGCTCCAGCGTCGTGAAGGGGTAGTCGGCGACCTTGGGTCGCGCGCGGCTGACCGCCCGGATCAGCGTGCTCTTGCCGACGTTGGGGAGGCCGAGGAGGCCCACGTCCGCCATCACCTTGAGCTCGAGGCGGAGGTGCCGGTGCTCACCTGGCTCGCCCGGCTCGGCCCGGCGGGGGGCGCGATCCACCGGGGTGGCGAAGTGCTTGTTGCCTCGCCCGCCGCGGCCACCGGCGGCGACCAGCAGCCGGTCGTCGGCCTGGACGAGCTCGCCGAGGCGCTGGTCTCCATCCAGGTCGAACACAATCGTTCCCAGGGGGACGCGGACGACCGCATCGTCGCCGGCGCGCCCGTAACAGTCCTTGCCCTCTCCGTTGCCGCCGTCCGCGGCGCGCACGTGCCGGACGTGCTGGATCTGGTAGAGCGTGTTCAGCCCCGGATCGGCGACGAGCAGGACGTCGCCGCCGTGCCCGCCGTCGCCCCCCGAGGGGCCTCCGAAGGGGACGAACTTTTCCCGACGAAAGGCCATGCAGCCGTTGCCGCCGTTGCCGGCCTCGACGCGCAGGGTGCACTCGTCGACGAAACGCATGCGTGGCAGCATAGTCCAGCGGAGCATGGACGGCACCCCATCCGAAGGCCCCCTCGACGAGGCGCCGCCCCAGGGGCGCATCGCGGTCGTCGTGAACGGCAACGCGCAGGGCGTCACCGGAGAGGTGATCTCCACGTTCGATCGGATCCTGACCGGCGGTGACCTGTTCGTGTCCCATCGCTTGCGGGACGTCGCCGAGATCGCCCGGACCATCATCACGCGCGGCTACGGCACGGTGCTCACCGGCGGAGGGGACGGGACGTTCACGGTGGTGGCGACCGCCGTGGTCCGTGAGGCGGAGGCTCAGGGCGTCGAGGTCCCTCGGATCGGGCTCCTTCGCCTCGGCACGGGCAACGCCCTGGCCTGGGTGGTGGGTGCGCGCCAGGCCGGGCGGCGGGGGCTCGCCGCCGACGTGCGCCGACTGCTCGACGACGCGGGGAGTCGACCCCTGCGGCTGGTCGAGGCGGAGGGGCTGATGACGCCGTTCTGCGGCTTCGGGGCGGACGCGGCCGTGCTCCGGGACTACCGAGCGGTCAAGGAGGCACTCTCGCGGACGCCGCTCCGTCGCGTGGCTCCGGGGGCCTTGAGCTACGTCCTGGGCACGGTGACGCGGACACTGCCGGGCTACCTGGTACGACCGGTGCCGCACTGCCGCGTCACCAACCTCGGGGCCGAGGCTTTTCGGGTAGGGGCGCAGGGCAGGATCCTCGGGCCACCCATCCCCGCGGGCGACGTGCTGTACGAGGGGCCCGCGCGCGTCGCGAGCGCCTCCACCATCGAGTTCTCCGGATTCGGTTTCCGGTACTACCCCTACGCCGGGGAGCGTGAGGATCGGATGCAGCTGCGCATCAGCACCATCGGTGTGAGCGAGTTCGTGGAGAATTTCCGGGCGATCTGGGGTGGTGGCTACGACAACCCGGTCACCATCTTCGACTACCTCGTCGAGCGCGTCTCGATCCGCTTCGATCCGCCGACGCCGTTTCAGATCGGGGGGGACGTGCAGGGAGATCGGGCGGAGGTGGAGCTCAAGCTCTCACCGCGGCCGATCCGGCTCGTCGACCATTACGCGCCGCCAAACGCGGCGTGAGCCACCACCGATCTCTCGCGGCGAGCCGGGTTGGGGGCGCAGAGTTCGCGAGATCCGCGTGCGACCGGGCGGGCCACGCGCGGAAGTTGCCCCCTCCGCGTGAGGGCTGATAGCGAGGGCCGAGGTATGAAGCTCCCGGGAAGGCTCGACGCGACGACGCTGGGCGACCTACTCGGCGCGCTCCACCGCGAGCGGGCGACGGGGGTGCTCGAGCTCGTCGAGTGGTCGGGGGCCACGGCAGGGCGTGCGCACCGCGTCCACCTCGCCGAGGGCCTGGTCGAGGCCGTGGAGTCCTCCCTCCGGACCCCGCCGCTCGGGGAGATCCTGCACCGCGAGGGCTTCATTGATGCGGAGGCGCTGCGGCGCCTGCTCCGGCGCCTGGCGGAGGAGCCGCTCAAGCGCGCGGGGGAACTCCTGGTCGAGGATCGTGCCACCACCAGCGCGGCGGTGATCGCGGCGCTGCGGCACCAGCTCCGCAGCCGCCTCGATCGACTCTTCGAGCTCCAGGGCTTGCGCCTGCGCTTCCACGTCGCGGGACGCCCGCCCGTCGGCCAGCGCCGCGTCCCCCTGTCCCCGCACGAGTTCCTCCACGGCCGCCCGCGGACCCGGGATCGGGAGCGGGAGCGCCGGCACGGAGCCGCCGCGGGGGCGTCGCGACCGGGGGCTTGGGCGCTCGACCAGCGGGTTCGGGCGCTCGCGGTGCTCGGGCTCGCCCCCAACGCGGCCCCGGACGCCGTCCGCACGGCGTTTCGGCGCCTCGCGCGCGAGGCGCATCCCGACCGACATCCGACCGCGGGGGCGCGCGAACGAGCCGAGCTGCTGCGCCGGTTCGCCGAACTCTCGGCGGCGTATCACGCGCTCGTCGCCTGAGCGCCAGTACGCCAGGCGGCGACGAGTCGCGGCAGTTCGGCCAGGTCCTCGAGCCAGACGTCGGGCCCGGCTGCGGCGAGATCCTCCCGCTTCGCGAAGCAACCGGGGATCCCAACCGTGCGCGCACCCGCCGCGCGACCGGCGAGCACGTCCTGCGGACCGTCCCCGACCATGACCAGACCGCGCGGCTCCACCGCGAGGCGTGACGCGATGAGGAGGAGCGGATCGGGATCGGGCTTGTGGCGCTCGACGTCGTCGCCAGCGACCACGATCGCGAAGCGGTCGAGGATGCGCAAGTGCGCGAGCAGGGGGAGGGTGGTCGCGCGCGGCTTGTGCGTCGCGATCGCGAGCGGCAGGGTTGACAGGCCGGTGAGCGCCGCCTCGGCGCCCGGCATGAGGATCGACCGGGCGTAGCCGCGAGTCGCGTAGTACTCGAGGTAAGTGGCGAGCAGCGCCGCGAACCTTGGGTTCTCCGCGTGGAGGCCAGAGACGCGCTCGAGCAGTCGTCGTGCCCCGTCGCCCACGGCGCCCACGACGGTCGTCGCGGGGGCGACGGCGAGCCCGTGGGCGCGCAGAGCGTGCTGGCAGGACGCGACGATGTCGGAGCGCGAGTCGACCAGGGTGCCGTCGAGATCGAAGACGACGGCCGCAACTGGGCCGCGAGCGCTCGCCGAGGTCACCACCCGTTGCGCCTCGCCAGTGCTCCGTGCGTCGGCGGACGGACGTCGGTCGCGGAGGCCTCCCCGGTCGTCGCCCCCCGCGCGCGTCGGATCTGGCGACGAAGCCACGCGCTGGGGAGCCCCCGGCCGGGCTCGATCGTGGACGGGACGGGGCCCGTGGGGGTCATGGTCCCGCAGGCATAGCGCGTCCCGGCCGCTCGCACCCACGGCGAGGCCGGTCGCGCCTTCGAGCTCGCCCGGGTCGGTGCGGCCGGAGATCCGCGGTCGGAGCGTTGCGCGGCCCGCGAGGAGCGGGCATGCTGCCGGCCTGACGTGCAGGCGCCCGATCCCGACCTGAGCCCGGCGGCTCGCTCCGCGCCTGCGCTCACGCTGCCGCTGCGGGCCCCGCTCCCCGCTGGGATGCGGGATTTTCTGCCGACGGAGGCGCGCGAGCGGGCGGTGCTGGCCGCGCGCGTGGCGCGGTGCTTCGTGCTCCACGGCTACCAGCAGGTGGTGGTCCCGGCTTTCGAGCATGCGTCCGTGCTCGAGCGCGGGCTCGGCGGGCTGGATGGCGACGAGGTGCTGCGCTTCATCGAGCCGGAGACCGGCGAGATCCTCGCGCTGCGTCCCGACCTCACGCCGCAGATCGCGCGTCTGGTCGTCACCCGGTTGCAGGACGAACCGCCCCCAATCCGACTCGCCTACCACGGATCGGTGTGGCGTCGTCGCCGCGCGCGTGCCCGGCGACATCAGCAGATCCCGCAGGCTGGGATCGAGCTCATGGGACCCGCGGCGGCGGAGGGGGACCTCGAGGTCGTTCGAGTGGGCGCGGCGGCGGTGCGGGCCGCGGGCCTCGAGCGCTTCGTGATCGACGTCGGGCACGTCGCGGTCGCGGGCGCCCTTCTCGCCGAGGTACCGGGGGCGGTGCGGGGGGCGCTGGTGGACGCGCTCGTGCTCAAGGACGGCGCTGCGCTGGTCCACCGCGCCGAGCGGGTGGGCGTGCGGGGGCCCACGCTCGCCGGCCTGGCCGCCTTGCCGGGGCTCCATGGTGGCGCGGACGTCTGGGACCGCGCCGCGCGGGCGCTCGCCGGCACCGCCGCTCGCGGTGCGGTCGACGATCTGAGGCGGTTGTGGGAGCGGCTCTGCCTCGAGGAGCCCGGGATCGAGGTGCGGGCGGATCTCGGGGAGACCTCCCGCTTCGACTACTACAGCGGCATGACGTGCCAGCTCCTCGCGGAGGGGCCCGGCGAGGCCATCGGGTCCGGGGGCCGCTACGACGGGCTGCTCGCGCGCTTCGGCGCCCCGCGCCCGGCGGCGGGGATCGCCCTCGATCTCGACAACCTTGCCTGGGCGCTCGCCCGTGCCGGCGTCGCGGGTCGGAGCCATGGGTCCGTGGTCATCTCGGGGCCGGCGTCGACCGGCGAGGCGGTAGCGAGGGAGCTGCGGGCTCGGGCGGTGGCCTGCGTGGTCGGTCCGACCGAGGACCCCGTCGGTTACGCGCGCGCGTGGCAGCACTCGCACGTTCTCGTCGTCGATGCCGCAAGCGCGGTCCTCTCGGAGCTCGGGCAGGGAGTCGAGCGCCGCCTGTCGGCGGTGGATCCGGCTGGCGTGGCGGCGGAAGTGGCCGGCGTGGTGCGGACCGAGGAGGCGCCCTCCAGCCTCACCTGAGGTGACAACCTAGCGCGAGGGCGGCTCGTCGGGGTGGTGAGGCGTGCCGGTTCGCGATGAGAGCACGGTGGAGACCAGGACATGAGCGCGGTAGCGATCGTCGGTGCCCAGTGGGGCGATGAAGGCAAAGGGAAGGTCGTCGACTTCTGCACGGAGTTTGCGGACGTCGTCGTGCGGTACGCCGGCGGTCCCAACGCGGGCCACACGCTGGTGGTCGGCGAGGACAAGGTCGTCGTGCGTCTGCTCCCGAGCGGCATCCTGCGTGAGGGGACCCGCTGTGTGCTGGGCCAGGGCATGGTGATCGACCTGGCGGTCCTGATCGGCGAGATCGACACGCTGGAGGCGCGCGGGTACGGCGGGCTCGCCGCGCGGCTCTCGGTGAGCGACCGTGCCCACCTGATCTTGCCCTACCACCTGCTGGTGGACGGGCTCCGCGAGCGTGGAAAGGGCGCGATCGGGACCACCAAGAAGGGCATCGGCCCCGCGTACGAGGACAAGGTTCGGCGGACCGGGATCCGCGCCGGCGATCTGCGGGACCTCGACCGGCTTCGCGAGCGGGTGGAGGTGGCGCTCGAGGCTTGGCGGCCGACGATCGTGCACCTCGGCGGCACCGTGCCGACCGTGGCGGAGTTGATGGCGCCGCTCCCCGCCTTGGCCGGGCGGATCGTGCCCATACTCGACAACGCCTCCAAGGTCGTGGACGACGCCATTCGCGCCGGACGCCGCGTGATGTTGGAGGGCGCTCAGGGGACGCTCCTTGACGTCGATCACGGAACCTACCCGTACGTTACGTCCAGCAACGCCGTGGCGGGCGGGGCGGCGGTCGGCGCTGGGATCGGACCGAACCGCATCGCCACGGTGCTCGGCATCACCAAGGCGTACACGACGCGGGTGGGCTCTGGGCCGTTCCCGACCGAGCTCGACGACCGCGATGGCCAGCACCTCCGCGACGTCGGGGCCGAGTTCGGGTCGGTGACGGGTCGTCCGCGGCGCACCGGTTGGCTGGATCTGCCGGCGCTGCGCTACGCCGCGCGAGTCAACGGGCTCGACGGGCTCGCGCTGACCAAGCTCGACGTGCTCACGGGCATGGATCGCCTCCAGGTGTGCGTCGCCTACGACACGCCCTCGGGGCGCACCAGCGAGTTTCCGATCGACCTGCTCGACGTGCCGGGGACCATCACCCCCGTCTACCAGGAGCTCGCCGGGTGGGCGGAGCGACTCGGGGACTACCGCACGCTCGACGAGCTGCCATCGGCCGCCCGTTCGTACATCCGCTGTCTCGAGGAGGGCGCTGGGGTGCCGATCTACATCGTCAGTGTCGGCCCGCGGCGGCGCGAGACGATCGTTCTTCACAACCCGTTCGTCGGTCGCGCCGCCGCGCCCTGACGGGAGGCAGGCCTGCCGATGGTGTCTTCCCCGCTCGGTTGGTCGCTGGCCGCATGGCTGCTCGCCGCGCCGCCCGTCGGTGATGCCGATCTCGTCGCCATCGCCGCCTACAGCCCTCGCTCGCCGAGCTGCGTCGTCGACCCCGGCGGTTCGGTCTGGGCTCGCGCGCGGGGCGCCGAGGAGGCGGCCTACTGTGCCGCGCTCGCTCGGGGTTACGCTCGGCTGCTCCGGCGACCCGAGGAGGCGCTGACGCTCGCGGCCGCCGCGGAGCGCGCCGGGCCGGGACGAGCAGCGCCGCAGGTGCTCGCGGGGCGGGCGCTGCTCGCCCTCGCTCGCCCGGAGGAGGCCGTGGGTCGATTCGAGCGTGGCCTGGCCCTCGATGCCCGAGCTACCGGCGCTCCCGATGCGCTGCACGATTTCGCGTTGGCCTCGCTGTTGACCGGGCGCCTCGAGGGGGCGCGCGCGGCCTATCGCGCGTTGGTCCCGAGAGTGGAGCTGTTGGCCGATGACGCCCGCGCCCGGCGCGTGCTGGTGGAGGCCGCCGGCGTGGTCATGACCGAGGGCACACCCTCGCTCGATGAGGCCATCAGCTACCTGGGTGAGGCGCGGCGTCGCGTGCGCACCCCTGGGCAGCGGGAGCTGGTCCTCGGGGCCCTCGGCCTCGCCCTCTCGCGGCAGGGGCGGACCGATCAGGCCCGGGGCGTCGTCACCGAGGCGGGTGGCTCCCTCCTGGACCTGGGCTCGCTCGCCACGGGTCCGGGGGGAGAGAGGGGCCGCGCGAGCCAGGCACCAGCGCTGCCGCCGGGCGAGATCCACGCGGTCGCCGCCGTGCTCGCCGAGGGAGAGGTGCGCGCGGAGGCGATTGATCAGTGGCGCGCCTTCATTGCCGTGGTGGGCGAACGAGGAACTTGGGTGGAGCATGCACGACGTCGCCTCGCGGTGCTCGAGGGTGGTCGCTAACCGCGTCGGACGGTGGCTCCCCGTCCCCGCGCTGGCGCTGCTGGTGCTCGCTCCGGCCCCTGCCATGGCCCAGCCGACCGTCTGGGACGTGGCGCGCGATCCGGGGCTGCGCCGGGTCGAGGAGCAAACCCTCGTGGCGGAGCGGCTCCTGTTGCGGCCCATCGCCTCGCCCGGGGAGCTGGTGCGAGCGCGGCTCGCGTTCGGGCGGTTGCTCACCGAGATTGCGGCGAACCCCCCTTCGACTGGCACCTCGGCGCGGCTCGACGCCCTGGTCGGTGCGCTCTACTCGGAACCCCACGTCGCGGACTACACTGCCGCTCGTTCGTGGTTGACCCGCGCCCTCGACGCCGCGCCGCCCGCGCCCCTCGCCCAGCGCGTTCACTTCCTCCTCGGCGTCGCCTGCGCCAAGCTCGGCGACGGCGGGTGCGATCGGGAGGCCTACACCGAAGTCCTCGAGCTGGCGACGGCGCCGAACGACCGAGCCCAGGCGCTGATGAACCGCGCGGAGGGGCGCATGCTGGCGGGCGATCTCGCCGGTGCGATCGTGGACTACCGCCAGGCCCGCTACCTGGCGTCGGTCCCCGAGCTGGTCAGCCTGGTTTACTACGGGCTCGGGGTCGCGCTGGAGCGCAGCGGGGACCTCCCCTCCGCCCTCCGCGCCATGCTCGAGGCGCGCGCGGCCTGGACCTCGTCGGCGCCGTACTCGCCGCTCGACGATCCGGACGTGTTCTTCGTCCCCGCCTTCGACCTCTACTATTACAAGGGGCTCGAGGCGCTCGCCGTGGCACGGGCGGCGAAGGCGGACCGAGACTGGGCGGCCGCCACCCGTGACTACGCCCGGGCTGCCGGGTACTTCGACCAGTACCTGGCGGAGGCAGAGCGGGAGGACACCCCCTGGGTGCGCAACGCTCGAGCCCTCCTCGGCGCCTCTCGCCTCGAGCCGGCTCGGATCCCCGCCGCGATCGAGCGGTGAGCGCGTCTTCAGGCGGCGTCCGACAGATCCGGATCGGAGGGGCTGGAGCGGAGGATGCGCCGCGCGCTCTCGGCGTCGTCGACCGCCAGGAAGACGGGGCGGAGCGAGTCGCTGCGCTCCATTTCGCCAAACGCTCCGCTGGCGGCGAGCGAGCGCGCGCGGGGGCCGTCGAGGACGAGGAATACGTCGCTCAGTCCTCGGCCCGCCGCGGTGTCGATGACATCCACGATCCGATGCCGAGCCAGGTGGAGCTCCTCGCGCCCGCGGGAGATGAGCACGTGCTTGTTGGTGATGAGGTAGCGCGTGTCGCGCACCAGCCGGGCGCTGCGCAGGACCGCGTCGTAAGTCATGAACCCCGCCATCGCGAGGAGCAGTGTGAAGGTGACCCCCTCCGCCGCGACCAGGGCGATGAAGGCCGTGGACGTGGGGGGCAACCCCGCCGCGAGCAGGGCGTGTGTGGAGGGGACGGCGCGGGACACCATGAGGCCGAGCGCGGCGAACAGCCCCGCCGCCATCCCCAGCGAGGTCCACTCGCGTGTCGACTGCGGGAGGTAGGCACGGACGCGGGGGCGCGGCCGCGCCGACCAGAGGACGCGCTCGTCCGTGTCGAGGCGCTGGGCGATGGGGAGCTGCGAGCTGCCGCGGGGGGCGAGCGACTCCGCCCCCCGCACGATCGCCCAGACCCGGTTCGGCTGTCGGACTCCCCGGAGGGTGACGGAGAGCCGCCGACGCATCGGTCCGGTCTGCACGGCCCGGACGAGCTCGAGGTCACCCATGTCGGGCGTGGTGGCGCTCCAGGTGATCCGGGCGAAGCTCACCGCGTCCCGCTCGATGGTGCGGCGAAAGAGGCCTCGCTGCAGGATGATCCGGCGGGTCGTGACCATGTAGCGGACCGGACCGAGCCAGAGCTTGGGCCCGTGGAAGGCCAGGAGCGACAGCGTGGCCGCCCAGGCGCCGACGATCAGCAGCTGTGACGGCGAGGCCATGAGCGCGACCGACACCACCAGCGCGAAGAGGGACGAGACGACCGCGACCACCAGGAAGACCCACCCCGCGGCGCGCCACAGCGGGGGCGCCTCGAGCAACTCGGGCCGGCCCGTCCACTGGATGGGCTCGGGGATCGTGGAGTCGCGGGTCATGGCCGTCCTGGGTTGGACGCGGGCAACGAGGATAAGTTTGCATCCTTTCTCGCGCCGTCGCACCCCGCGCTGGAGGTTACAACCCCAATGCAACGCCGTCTGGGCGCCTCGGGGGTACGGCCCGGGCGGGTCCGCTTCCCTATGGGACCGGCGCCACGAAGACGATCTCGTAGCGGGAATTGCGCTCGGCCGCGCCGCGGCGACCGGGATCGACGAGCGGCAATGCGTCGCCGGCCAGGGCGAATTCCACGCGGGGGGCGCCGCCGCGCCGCAGGGCCTCCGCCAGACGCTCGGCCCGGAGCCCTGCCGATCGGGCCGCGCCCCCGGGTCCGTGCCCCACGACCAGGACCGGGAACGCGGCGTGCTCGCGAGCCACCTGCCCCAGCGCTGCCACCTCCGCCGCGGCGGCCGGGGTCAGCGAGTTCCCCGCGTCGAACGGGTCGCGGAGTAGCACCACGACCCCCCGGTCGTCGCGGAAGACGAGCTGCCGACCCCGCTCGCTGAGCGCCGCGAGCAGGGCGTCGGCGGCGCTGGGATCCGGGCTGCCGGTGGGGGGCGCCCGGCGCACGGTCGTGAGCAGCTCGAGGCAGCGGGAGCGGGCCCGGAGCGCGTCATCGATGGGTGCCCGCTCCCCCGGGTCCGTCAGCCGCCGATCGAGGCCGGAGAGCGCATCGATCGCGGCGGCGAGGCCGTCCGCCTCCGGCGACAGCAGGCGGGTTGCGGTGCAGGTCAGGTTTGCCTGGAGCACTATCGAACGCGCGGCCTGGCGTCGTGCGCGCTCGCGCTCGGGCGCGGCGGCGCCACTCGTGGGCAGCGGCTCGAGGTCACGGAGGACCTGGGCGCGGAGTTCGATGGCGTCCGCCTCGGCGGCCACGCGCCGTTGCTGCTCGTCGATCGCGGCGAGCTCCTTCCGGGCACGCTCCACCTCGAGGCTGGCGCGCGCGAGGCGCTGCTCCGCGCTCGCTAGCCTCGCCAGCACGAAGGCGTGCTCGTAGGCGGCGACGGCATGCTCTCCCAGCACCTGTGCGGCGGGGAGGTTTCCGGCGTCGGCCGCGGTCCGCGAGCGGGTCCGCAGCTGCTCGGCAGCAAGGAACGCCTGGGGTGCCAGCTCGCGGGCGGTCGCGGCAGCGGGGCTCGCGCGGACGGCGTCGACCTGGCCGAGGATGCGGGGAGGGGGCTGCGAGGCGCAGGCGACCGACCCCAGCAGGGCCAAGGCCGCGAGCACCGCGGGGACTCCGGTCGCCCCGAGCCCACGGCGTCTCCCCGCTGGATCCGCCTCGGCTTGGCGCGTCGTGTGGGAAGCGCCGGTCACGGCGCGCCTCCCGGGACGGCGCTGCCCGTCGCGGCCGCGCTCGCGGGGGGGGACGTCAGCGCCTGGAGGCGAGCCTCGGCACGGCCGCGCCTCGCGATGGTCTGCTCGAGCAGGGCGCGGGCACGCCGCGTCTTCGCCTCGAGGTCGGCGGCTTCCCGCTGCGCTGCGGCGGCGCTCGACTCGACGGCCGCGGCCCGTACCAGGTCAGTCCCCGTGCTCGCCCATTCCCGTGCGAGCGCCTCGAGCCGCGCCGCGTGCTCGGGGTCGCCGGCGGCGCGGGCATCGTCGGCGCGCTCCAGCGAGTGCCGCGCCTGGCTCACCGTTCGCTCCGTGAGCGCGGAGCTCGTGGGCTCAGCGGAGAGCGCGGACAGCGCGGACAACGTGGCGTTGCGGTCGGACGCACCTGCCGCGCCAGCCAGCGCGGCGAGCGCCACGCCGCCGAACGCGAGCAGGAGCGGGACCATCACCCGGGCGTGGGGGACGGGGCGGGACACGCCGAGAACGAAGCCACGGGGGGACGCGGAGGTCAAGCGGCCGAGCGGGTGCGGGCGCCGCGCCCCCGCCGTCGCCAGGTCGCGACCACCTGCCGCGAACCGCAGCGCGCGTGGTATTAGACCGCGCGAACCGGAGGCTGTCCGTGACCACGAGCCGAGCGAGCTGGGACGAGTACTTCATGGCCATCGCACGGCAGGTCGCGACTCGCTCGACCTGCGATCGGAAGCACGTCGGGGCGGTCATCGCGCGCGACCGGATGATCCTGGCGACGGGGTACAACGGCTCCATCCGCGGTCTGCCGCACTGCGACGAGGTCGGTCACCTGATGGACGGCGGGCACTGCGTGCGCACCGTGCACGCGGAGGCCAACGCCATCGTCCAGGCAGCACGGAGCGGGGTTCGCCTGGAGGGCGGGGAGATCTACGTCACCGCCTCACCCTGCTTCGGCTGCTTCAAGCTGATCGCGAACGCGGGGCTCGTGCGGGTGGTCTTCGGCGAATTCTACCGAGACGAGCGGATCTTCGAGTTCAGTCGGGCGCTCTCCATCGAGCTCGTGCACCTCCCGCCGACGGCGCTCGCGGAGGTGGCGCCGTGACCGGCGCCCGCGTCGCGGTGATCGCCGGCGGCCCCTCCAGCGAGGCCGCAGTGAGTCGCGCGTCGGCACGTGCCGTGGTCGCCGCCCTGCAGGAGGCCGGGCACTCGGTGAGCCTGCACGAGCTCGACGCCTCACTCGCCGGTCGTCTCACCCAGGGTCCGGTCGACGTCGTCTTCCCGGTGACGCACGGCGCCCTCGGCGAGGACGGTTGCCTGCAGGGGCTCCTGGAGGTGCTCGGGATCCCGTACGTCGGATCCGCCGTCCGCGGCAGCGCGCTGGCCGCCGACAAACCCGCTGCCAAGGTGCACTTCCGGGCGGCGGGGCTTCCGGTCGCTGCCGACGCCTTGGTGGACGAGCGCCGCGATCTCCCAGCGCGCGTGGCCGCGCTCCGTCGGACCATCGGCCCGGCGCTGGTTGTCAAGCCAGCGGGGGGGGGCTCGGCCATCGGGGTGACTCGCCTCTCGGCGGCGGCGCCCGACGCCGCGGTCGTTGCCGCGCTCGAGGCCGCGCTTGCGCTCGAGCCGGTGGCGTTGGTCGAGGCGCTGCTGGTGGGACGGGAGCTCACCTGCGGGGTGCTCGACCTGGACGACCGCGGTCCGTTCGCGCTGCCGCCGACCGAGATCCTGAGCAAGGCCGCCGACTGGTACGACTTCCGGTCGAAGTACGCGCCCGGCGGCAGCGAGCACCGGTGCCCGGCCGAGCTCGATCCGGCGGCCACGGCGCGCGTCCAGGCGCTCGCTGTCGGCGCCTTTCGTGCGCTCGGGGCGCGCGATCTCGGCCGGGCAGATTTCATCCTGGACGAGCGCGGGCAGCCGACGCTCCTGGAGCTCAACACGCTCCC
>CAYZQO010000035.1:0-62954 GCA_964480725.1 uncultured Polyangiaceae bacterium
CATCGCGAGCGGATGGTTGTGGTAGAGAAGCAACGTACAGACCGCGAGCAACGCGGTGGTCACGGCAGCGACGGGAAGCGGGTTTCGAGCCACGGATTCGATCAGCCGTCCCAACACCGGAGCAGGGCGCAACGCCAGCGCCGCCAGCAAGATGCCTGCCTGAAGGTACACCGCCGATGAGTCCTGGTGAATGATCAGGTGGTAGAAGATGCCCATGTTCACAACGGGAAAGAGGCTCGGCCCGTTGAGGTAGAGCTCCAGGCACACAACGCCAAAGACCAACGTGCCAAGCAGGCCGTACACGGTGAACCGCCAAGCCACGTCGGAAGTCGCCCGTTTCATCTCACGGCGCGCGGCCGTCCTTCGTTTCTCAGCAATCATCTCGGTTCTCCGCCCTCTTCGGCACCCAGTCCCCGTCCCCGCTCCCGGTAGACCCACCAACGCCGCGAGAGGTAGTTGTAGAAGAAAGCCAGGCAGAGCGCCGCTCCCTTGGCGACCAGGTAGTGGATCCCTAGCCACTCGTTCCCGACCGCCATCACCGCCCAGGTCACCGCTAGGCCGCCCACGGAGAGGAGCTGAAACGACAAGAACCGGCTGAGCGTTCCCCAGCGACGGTCTATGTGCCCGCCGAAGACCCATGTCTCCGACGCCGCGTACTGGACAAGCCCCCCGGTGAAGTACCCGACACACGCCGCGATCCAGGGCGCCACACCGAGCCCCTCGACGAGCGCCGCGAGGACCCCGACGTCCACGGCCGCGGCGACCGCCGCCACGACGAGTGCCCGGGGGATCTGGAGCACGATGCATCGCGTCGGGGAAAGGACCAGATTGCGCAGCCGAGCCGGCCACAGCGACGATACGGGCGGCGTCACGCTCACGACGAGTGGAGCCCCGGTTCGAGACGGCTCACCGCTCATGCTCCTCGGCCTTCTCGCCAGAGGCCCGGTCGCCGAGCCCCACCTCGGCCCCCGCCTCGCCGGCCTCGTGGTACTCCGCATCCTGGTTGACGCGCCAGACGTCGAAACGGGCCTCGCCCGCCACGATGTTTCGCGCCGTCAAGAGCGCCGTCATCATCGAGTGGTCCTGGTTGTTGTACTTGTGCATCCCGTTGCGGCCGACCAGGTGAAGGTTCGGGTATCTCGCGGCAAGCTCCGTCTTGACACGCTCCACGCGCTCCGCGTACCGGGCGTCGTACACGGGGTACGCCTTCCGCTGCCGCACGACGCAGGCGTCGGCGACCGCGGCCCTGGGAAAGAGCCCGATGCGATCGAGCTCCGAGCTCGCGAGTTCCACGAGCCGTGCGTCTTCCATTCGCCAGAGCTCGTCACCCTCGTTGCAGAAGTACTCGCAGCCCAGGGCGACCTGGGCCGGGTTCGGGACCATGTCGGGGGACCAGGACTTGAAGTTCTGAACGCGACCCACCTTCACGCCCGGATCCTGGATGTAGATCCAGTTGTCCCGCATCGTGCCCGGATCCTTCCCGATCAGGACGACGATGAGGAAGTCCCGGTAGCTGAGCCCGGCCGCCGCGGCGAGCGATTCCGCGGACGGTGTCGGCGCCAGCGCTGGCAGGATCTCCGCGATCGGGGCGGAGCTCACGACGTGCTCCGCCTCGACCTGCTCGAGGTCGCCAGAGGCCCCGCGATGTTCGAGGCGATACCGACCGTCCTCCATCCGCTCGAGGCCCGTCACTCGGCGGCCGAGGCGGATCTCCACCCCGCGCTCGCGCAGCGTGGCGGCGCTAGCCTCCCAGAGCATTCCGGGACCCCGTCGTGGGTAGCGGAAGGAGTCGATCAACGTCTTCACCACGCCGCTGCGCTCCTTCGGCGCCGGCCGGAAGGCATTGAGAATGGCCGAGGAAAGCGACAGCCCCTTGATCCGCTGCGCCGCCCAGTCCGCCGAGATCTCGCGACAGCTCATCCCCCAGACCTTCTCGGTGTAGGTCTTGAAGAAGATCCGGTAGAGCCGCTCCCCGAACTGGTTGACGACCCAGTCCTCGAAGTTGTCGGGATTGGGCACCGGGGAGACGCGCGCCCGGGCGTAGGAAGCGACGCAGGCCACGGCCTCGACCGGGCCGAGCGTCGCGAGCGCCTCGAACGGACGGAGCGGGTACGAAAAGAAGCGCCCGCCGTAGTAGATGCGGCTGCTCCGAGGACGATCGAGCATCCCGTCCGGAAGCATCTCCGACCACAACGCCTCGACCTCCCTTGACTTCGAGAAGAAGCGGTGCCCGCCGATGTCGAAGCAGAACCCCTTGTACTGCACCGTGCGGGAGATCCCGCCCACGTAGGTCGGGTCTGCCTCCAGCACGGTGACCTGCTGGTCGTGTCGGGAGAGCTCCCAGGCCGCGGTGAGCCCGGCGGGCCCTGCACCGATGATGGCGATTCTCGACATGTGAGAGAGGATCCTCGCTCGCACCGCGCCTCCGCGCCACCGCTAAGTGGTCGTCGCGTCCCTGCTCGTTGGCACTCCAATCTCCCCGGTGACCCTGGCTACCTTCGCTTCTCACTCCTCTCCGGGAACCGCATCAGCTCGAACGGGGTGAACACCGGCAGGCACCTCTCCCAGGTGAGGTAGTACGCCGGCCGGTCCGGATAGCGCGCACGCAGCGCGGCATCCCGCACCGGATCCAGGTGGTTCACCCACAAGACCGGATCCGCAAAACTGGGGCTGTTGTACGGGCGTTGCAGCACGTAGTGGCGGGTAGGCCAGGAGGCGCACAGCGGCGTTCGCCGTTTCCCGGTGAACACGAGAGCCCGACGGACCCCGTTGGCCTCGAGCGTTCGCTCGGCCACCGTGACCGCCTTCGCCACTCGGGCCACGGCGTCGATCCTCGGCGGAACGTAGCCGATTAGGTTCACGAAGATCAGCGCCACCCCGAACGCCATCGGGAGCCGCGGGCTCAGCCAGGCTGGAAGCCCCTCCACGCGCAAGAGCGACTCCTTGACCCGACTCAACCCGACCATGGCGAGGACGAGCAGAACGACGATGATCTCGGTGGTCTTGATCGGGCCAAAAGTGTCCACGCCCGCGCCCTCCACCGGAAGGTGTGTGAGCGTGTACCACCCCAGACACCACCACCAGATCCGCACCCGCGGTGCGCTCCAGGCGAGGAAGACCGGCAGCAGGCACGACGGCCACCCGAAGGCGCCCGAGTTCACTCGGTAGAGCGTGCCGGCGAAGCCGGCCAGCATCGGTCCGACGTCGAACTCGAATGCGGACACCGAGGTGTCGTAGTCCGCGCTGAAGGGTGAGAAGGCGAACCCGTTCTGCCTCGTGTACGTGAGGTACGCCTGATAGGCCACGCTGAAGAACGAGCCATTCTGTGCCTGGTTCACGGCGAGGAACGCGGCAGCGCCGACTGTGGCCACGATCGAGAAGGAGAACCAACTGAGCCACCGCGTCCGCTGCGGAAGCCGCCGTGTTCCGACGAACCAGTGTGCGAGGAACGGCACCCCGATGCCGAACGCCGTCATGGGCCGGACCCAGAAGGCGACCACGTAGAGGACGGCGATTGCCGCGTGGATCCACGGCGGCGGGTCCGCGTCCCGACTGCGCAGCACGGCCAGCGAGAACCAAACGAGCAGGGCCGCACAGGGGACGTGCGAGAGCTGGGTCGCCGCGCCCACCATGAAGAGCACGGACGTCAAACACACCACCGTCGCGAGGCGCGCCCACGCAACCCCTGCCACGCGCCGCACGACCAAGAAAATCCCGGCCACGAGGGCGCCCGCGTAGAGGGCACCGAGCTGCTTCGGGATCCCGAGCCAGATCCCCGGCACCATCAGCGCCGGCCAGCCGAGGAAATAGTGGCTGTAGTACTTGCCGTCGTTGACCATGAAATGGATGTCGAAGTGCTCCTTCAGCGGTGGCGAGTCGGTGTAGAGTCGCCCGGAAGCCAGGAGGCGTGCCATGAACTCGTAGGCCCCCTCGTCGTCGGTCATCGGCGCGGTGCCGAGCAGGAACTCCCGCAAGCCGAGCGGGATCACGACCGCCAGAGTCGTGACGGCGACCATCCACACTGAGTCTCGTGGCGGCTTGAAGGCAGCGACGACGCCGGCAAGCCGGGAAGCCGCGCTCAGCCGCGCGAAGCCCAGCGCCAGGAGTAACGCCGCCGGCCCCCCGAGCAGCATCCAGTACGCCGTGAACATGACGTAGTCCGCTGTCGGCGGACCCAGCGAGCCAAGCTGCAGCGCGAATCCGCCCAAATGGGCGTCGCCCACGTGGATGAACAGCGCCACGAGGGCGGCGCCAGCGAGCAGGTAGGCGAGCGACGCCAGGAGATCACGACGCGATTGGTCCATGTTCCTCAGCGGCCCAAGGCCGCCAGGCTCGACTTTAGTGGCTCGCTTCCCGGTGAACAACGGCAAGGCCGGAGGATCGGCGGGAGGCACGCCCGCCGTTGCCCGCTTCGGAGCCTCGTTCGCCTCGCGAAGCCCCCCAGACTCTCACCACCCTCGAGTCCCCACGCCGAACCGCTCCAGGGACCGCCGATCGGGGGCTCCCCGCTTGACGCCGACGACGCACCGCCAACCGGCTGCGCGGCCCCTCCTCGGTCGCCCCACGAGGAACGATCGTTGAAACCCCGACTCGGCTTGGGCATCGTTCCGGGATGGACGATCGCGATCCCGGCGGAGGCGTCCTGCCCTCGACCGTCGCGGAGGACGACGTTCCGGGGCCCGCGACCGCCTCCGCTCGGGATGCGACCGCGGCCTCGCGTCCACCCGACGAGGCCGGGGCGGTGCGCCACCGCACCGCACTGCTCGCCGCCGGGGTGGCCCTCCTCGCCGTCCTCCCCTTCTCCGCCGCGCTCGGCGGCCCCTTCGTCTTCGACGACGAGCTCATCGTCGGCAAGAACCCCTTCGTCCACGACCTGTCCTGGTGGTGGCGCTGGTTCACACACGACTTCTGGGACCTCAGCCCGCACCCGGACGACGTCCCGGCGCGCCTGGTGTACTGGCGCCCCCTGGTCCTCGCCTCCTACGCGATCGACTGGCAGCTCTGGTACGGCCACCCCCTGGGGTTTCACCTCACCAACCTCGCCCTGCACGCGGCGGCGAGCCTGCTCGCGTTCGTGACCCTGCGCCGCTACGTCGGCGCCGCCCTCCCGGCGGCGCTGGGCGCGGCCCTGTTCGCCGTCCACCCGTCGAAGGCGGAGAGCGTGGCCTGGATCGCTGGGCGTACGGACGTGATGGTCACCATCGGGATGCTGCTGGCGACGGCGGGGATCGCCCGGCGACTGCGCGGCGAGCAGGGCGGCGCCGCCCTGGAGGCGCTCGGCACGGCCGGGGCCTACCTGAGCAAGGAGCTCGCCGTCACCCTCCCGGCGCTCGCCGCCGTGGAGGCGTGGCTCGTCGCCGGCCGACCGCGCCCCGACGCCGTGGGCCTGCGGCGCCTCGCCGCCGCCACCGGACCGCAGCTCCTGGTGGCGTTCACTTACGCCCTGGGGCGCCAGCTCTGGCAGGTGCCCGTCGAAGGGGGCGCGGGACTGCGCAACCCTCGGACGATGGTCTGGTCGGTCTTCGATTCCCTGGGCAACGCCGCCGCCACGATCCTCTGGCCCCATAACCTCGGCCTCGGCAAGACGCAGCTCGAGCTCGGCGCAGGCGGGTCGCTGCCCTGGGGCCACGCTCTCCTCGGCGTCGCTGTCCTGGCCCTGCTCCTGGTCGTGATCGCCCGAGCGTGGACGCGCGCGCCAACCGTCGCGGTCGCGCTGGCGCTCTTCCCGGTGCTCCTGTCACCCAGCCTCGTCCTGGCGATCTCGGGCAACGGCGGTACGGCGCCCTCGCGCACGCTCTACCTGCCGCTGCTCGCGCTCGCATGGCTGTTCGCCGAGGCGGTGTCCGGGCCCAGGGGGGCTCGCGCGGTGATCGCGGTCGCGCTCGGCGCCTTGCTCCTGACCGCCAGCGCGGCGCGCTCCGCGATCCGAGCCCTCGATTTCACCAGCCACGACCGCTTTTGGGCCTACGAGATCCGCGCCAACCTGAGGTACGGCCCCGCGCTCAACTATTTCGCGGGACAGGAGCTCGCACGGGCTCGGCCGCGATCGGCGCTGATCATCGCCCACCACGCGTTCGTCGCCTCCCGGAAGACCTCCTGGATCACGGGCCGTGGCCAGTCCGTGACCCAGTCGCTCGAGGCGCTGCTGTGGATCACCCCCGACCGCGATCGAACCGCGCTGCGGTCCATCCAGCGCTTCATCCGTGGCGTGCTCGAGCGGCGCGCGGCGACGCTCGAGCTGCCGCGCCTCGGCCTGCACCTCGAGGTGCTCGCCGACTCCCCCGAGGCGCGGTGGCTGCTCGGTAACGCCGGGCCGCTGCTCGTGCTCGAGGCCCAGGCCGCGAGCCGACTCGGCGACGACGCGGCGGCCCGCGCGGCCTGCATCGAGGCCGGCCGGCGCTGCCGCACCTGCTCGACGCGGCTGCGCCCGCTGGTCCTGGCCGCGGCGCGCACCGGGGATCTCGCGCTCGCCCGCGGCGCGCTCGGAGCGCTCGGGCCCGCGGCCTCTCCGCCCGAGGCGGCCGCGACCCTGACGTTCCTCGCCGAGGCGGAGCGAAGGCTCGACGCCATCGCGAGCGCGGACGAGCGTCGCCGACCGCTGCGTCAGGCCCGCTACTACGCCTTGACCACGGCCTGGGGGCGGGCCTACGCCGAAATCGAGCCCCTGCTGGCCTCGGCCGATGAGGTCCCCCGGAGCACCGCGCTCGCGCTCGGCGAATATGCCTTCCGCGCGGGAGACGAGGCGAGGGCGCGGGCGCTGCTCGGGCGCCATCTCCCCCAGGACCAGGTCGAAACCGCCTGCGCTGGCTGGCGCCTCCAGATGCGGTGGGTCGACGCGCCGTCCCGCGAACCCCTCCCGCCGCCCCTGGCCCAGCTCCTCGGGGCACCGGCGCCCTGAACACCCCGGGATCGGTGCCCTGCCCACTCGGGCGCGCGCGTGCTAAGTAACCGCCCGCCGTGACGGATGCCATCGTCTTCCGAGATGTCCGCGCCCTCGACCCTGCGCATGGCCTCGACGAGCGCTGCGACGTCGTCGTCGAACGCGGGCTCATCACCGCGGTCGGGCCGGCCGCGGCCCAGGGCCTCGAGCCGGGCCCGCGCGTCCGCGTGATCGACGGAGGGGGTCGCTGGCTCCTGCCCGCGCTCGTGGAGCAGCATGCCCACCTGCGCGAGCCCGGGCACGAGTACAAGGAAGACATCGCCTCCGGCCTCGCCGCCGCCGCCGCCGGCGGCTACGCCCACCTGTGCGCGATGCCCAACACCAACCCGGTCAACGACACGCGCGCGGTGACGGAGCTCATGCTCGCGCGCGCCGCGGAGTGCACGGGAGCGCGCCTGCACCCCATCGTGGCCATCACCCGCGGGCTCGAGGGCAAGCAGCTCACGGAGTTCGCCGAGCTCAAGGCGGCCGGCGCGGTCGCGGCCAGCGACGACGGGCGCTGCGTCGCCTCGAGCGCCGTCTTCCTGCGCGCCCTCGAGTACGCGAAGAACTTCGACCTGTTGATCATCCAGCATGCCGAGGATCACGAGCTCACCCAGGGCGCCGTCATGCACGAGGGCGAGGTGTCCGCGCGGCTCGGGCTGCGCGGCTGGCCACGCGTGGCCGAGGACGCGATCCTCGCGCGAGACGTGCTCCTCGCCGAGTACGCCGGGGCCCGCTACCACGCGGCCCACGTCTCCACCGCCGGGGCGGTCCGCATCCTTCGTGAGGCCAAGCGGCGCGGCGTCCCCGTCACCTGCGAGGTGACGCCGCACCACCTGCTCCTCACGGACGCCGCGGTGGTCGGGTACGACACGGCCTGCAAGGTGTGCCCGCCGCTGCGGGAGGCGGAGGACGTCGCGGCCCTCCGCGCCGCGCTGGCCGACGGCACCATCGACGTCATCGCGACGGACCACGCCCCCCACTCGCCGCTGGAAAAGGACTGCGAGTTCCAGGAGGCCGCTCCGGGCATGATCGGGCTCGAGCTCGCCCTCGGCCTGATGCTAGGCCTGGTCCGTGAAGGGGCGCTCCCGCTCGACCGCCTGATCGACGCGATGTCGACCCGCCCCGCGCGCAACGTCGGCCTCGAGCCACCCTCGATCCGACCGCGCGCGCTCGCGGAGCTCACGCTGGTGGATCCCGAGCTGACCTGGACCCCCTCGGCGACCCGCCTGGCGAGCAAGAGTCGGAACTCCCCGTTCCTCGACCGGCCGCTCACCGGTCGCGTCCTGATGACGCTGGGGGCCGGGACCGTGCTCCACGACCTGCTGGGAGGTGCCGCGTGAGCGGCGCGGCCCGACCGGCGCAGCTCGCGCTGGCGGACGGGACCCTGTTCCCGGGGTTCGCGTGGGGCGCCCCGGGCACGACCGTCGGCGAGGTCGTCTTCACGACGGGGATGACCGGGTACCAGGAGGTGCTGACGGATCCGTCCTACTCTGGACAGCTGGTGACGATGACGGCGCCCCACATCGGCAACACGGGGGTCAACGCCGAGGATCCGGAGAGCCTCGACGACCGGCCGCGGGTCGCGGGGTTCATCGTCCGGGATCCGAGCCCCGTCGCCTCGAGCTATCGCGCCGAGGAGGCGTTGGACGCCTACCTCACGCGCCACGGCGTGGTAGCCATCGGCGGGCTCGACACACGACGCCTCACCCGGCACCTCCGCGACCGGGGGGCCCAGAACGGCTGCATCGGGACCGAGGACGCCGCCACCCTGGTGGACAGGGCCCGCGCGGCGCCGGACATGGCGGGCCTCGATCTCGCGGCGCGCGTCACCCCGAAGGCACCCTACGCCTTCACCGAGTCGCGCGCCGCCTGGGCCGTGCCCTTCGGCGACGAGCGTCCCCGCCCTGCCCCGGAGCCGCGCCACCACGTGGTGGCGATGGACTTCGGGGCCAAGCGCCACATCATGAGGTGCCTCGTCGACGCGGGCTGTCGCGTCACCGGCGTGCCCGCGAGCGCCACGGCCGCGGAGATCCTCGCGCTCCGTCCGGACGGGATCTTCCTCTCCAACGGCCCGGGCGATCCGGCCGCGGTCACCTACGCCATCGACACCATCCGGGAGCTGCTCGGCAAGCGTCCCATCTTCGGCATCTGCCTCGGTCATCAGCTCCTGGGTCTGGCCCTCGGTGGGCGCACCTACAAGCTCAAGTTCGGCCACCGCGGGCTCAATCAGCCGGTGCAGGACCTCAGGACGAGGCGCGTCGAGATCACCCTGCAGAACCACGGGTTCGTGGTCGACGTCGCCAGCCTCGAGGGCGTCGCGCGCACGACGCACCTGCACCTGAACGACGGCACCAGCGAGGGGCTCGAGGCCCCCGAGGCGCGCGCCTTCAGCGTGCAGTTTCACCCGGAGGCCGCGGCCGGCCCGCACGACTCCCTCCACCTGTTCGAGCGCTTCACCGCGGCGATGGGGCGGGCCTAGGCCGCCCGAGCGATGCCGCGCCGGACCCGCACCATCCACTTCGTCAGCCTCGGCTGCCCGAAGAACCGCGTGGACACCGAGGGGATGCTCGGCCTCGCGGAGGCCTGCGCCTACCGCCACGTCGCCGACCCGGCCGAGGCCGACGTGATCGTGGTCAATACCTGCGGCTTCATCGACCCGGCCAAGCGCGAGTCCATCGCTACCGTGCTCGAGCTCACGCGACACCGGACCGAGGGGCGCTGCCGACGCCTGGTGGTGGCCGGCTGCCTCAGTCAGCGGTACCCGGAGGCGCTCGCGACAGAATTGCCCGAGGTCGATCACTTCCTCGGCGCGAGCGACGTGCCTCGCCTCCGCGAGGTGCTGACCGGCCGCGCCCCCCGCGTCGCCGTCGGGGCCCCGGGAGGCTGGCTCCTCAGCGCGAGGGATCCGCGACGGCTGAGCACCCGCGGCGGGAGCGCCTACGTCAAGATCGCCGAGGGCTGCGGCCGCCGCTGCGCCTTCTGCGTCATCCCGGCGCTGCGCGGGGCCCAGCGCTCCCGAACGCCGCGCGACCTGCTCCAGGAGGTGAAGAACCTCGTGGGGATGGGCGTCCGGGAGGTCAACCTCGTCGCCCAGGACACCCTCGCCTACGGCCGCGATCTGAGCCCGCGGGTGGAGCTGGCGACCCTGGTGGAGCGGATCGCGGACGTCCCCGGGATCGACTGGGTGCGCCTGCACTACCTCTACCCGGGGCCGCTCCCTCGTCCGCTGCTCGCGTTGCTCGCCGACCACCCGCGCGTGCTGCCCTACGTGGACATCCCCTTCCAGCATGCCTCCGACGCCATGCTCCGGCGCATGCGCCGCGGGCATGGCGCCCGCCGCCTCCGCGAGCTGGTGACGACCCTGCGCGAGCGCGTCCCGGGCGTGGTCATCCGCAGCGCCTTCATCGTGGGGCACCCCGGCGAGACGGACGCCGAGTTCGCGGAGCTCGCCGCGTTCGTCGCCTGGGCAAAGCTCGACCGCGTCGGCGTCTTCCGCTACTCCAACCAGGAGGAGACGCCCTCCGCGCGCCTGCCGGATCCGGTCCCGGCGCGGATCGCCGAGCGCCGAGCGCGCCGCCTCATGGCGCTGCAGCGCCCGATCAGCCGGCGACTGCTGCGCGATCTGGTGGGCCGCGAGCTCGACGTGCTGGTCGAGGGCCCGAGCGAGGAGCACGAGCTGGTCATGGTCGGGCGCTACTACGGGCAGGCGCCGGAGATCGACGGCTGCGTCTACCTCTCGGGCGCCGAGGTCACGCCGGGGGAGCTCCGCCGGGTCCGGGTAGCGTCTGCCACGGCCTTCGATCTACTCGGGGAGGTGATCGACGAGCCACCGATCCCGTTGCGGAGCGCCCCCCCCCCGCGGCGACACGTCCGGCTCCCCGTGCGGTGAGCCAGGCCCGCGCGGCGACTCACTCCACGGTGAACGCCAGCGTCGGGCTCTCGTCGCTGCCGTACTCGTACCAGAGCTCCATCTGGTCACCGCTCCCGGCTGGGACATCGATCGAGTAGCGCCCCTGCGAGTCCGACGCCGACGACACGGTCTGCTCCAGCGTGACGTTGTGGACGAAGACCTCCCCGAGCGGCCGGGCGATGGTGCCCGCGACGGTCACGGTCCCCTCCGCGCCCGGCTCGGTGATCGTCGGCAGGGACGGCGCCGGCAGCCCGACCTCGGGCACCACGAAGGTCGTCTCCTCGCTGCGATCGTAGTTGTGGTTGTACCAGAGCCGCATCGCGTCGCCGGGCTCGGCGCCGATCTGGAAGCGATAGGCGCCCCCGTCGTCCGCCATGTCCCCGGCGAACACCTCGGTCCGGACGTTCTGCGCGATCACCGAAACCCGCGGCAGCGGCACCTCCCCGGACAGCTCCACCAGGCCCTGGCTCACGGTTTCGATCTCGGGCTGGGCGGGCGGCGGGAGCGGGAGCGTCGGCGACAGGCAGCCCGCCACGACGACGAGCAGCGTCGGCAGGACGCGACGCCGGAACCGAGCCATCGGTCCCCAGGGTAGCACGAAGCGTTCCAGCAGCCCGGCCTTCCGACCTGGCCGAGGAAACCCTGGAGCTGGCAGGCCCGCGTGGGATTGCTGCAAACCAAGTTGGCAGCCGGGAGCCAACTGGAGATGCGCCAGCCCACTTGGCCGCGGCGGCGGGAAGGTGGTAACGGCGCCAGCGCGTTGGCATCTCAGTCTGCGATGTGGCTCGCTCGGCAACCCTTCGCTGCCGTCGCTCCGCTCCCCTGGTTGGTGGCGGGAGGCCTCGTGATGGGACCGGGCGCTCCGGTCCCGGCCGGTGCTCAGCCCGATCTCTCGACGGCGCTCGTGAGCGCCCTGGCGCGGGATGGGATCGTCGGCGCCGCCGAAGAGGTGACGTGGCTCGACCCCCCGAGCGGCCTCTGGGGCTCGCTCCTCACCCACCCCCGCGCGGTCGTCCGCGGCCATCGGGAGGGCGAGCCAGCCGATGTCTACGTCGTCCACGCCGAGGTTTCTCCCGAGGGGCGCCTGCGGCGGATCGTCCGGCGGTTCAATGTCACGGACACCTCGGCGGTCGATGAGCGCGATCTTGTCGTCGCGGACCAGCGCTTCGCCTGGTCCATCGGCGACGAGCGCGTCTACAGCGTCGAGCTGGCGGATCTCCGCGGCGCCCACGCGACCGAGGTCGCCGGCTGGTCGCGCCTGGCGCGCACCCAACAGGCCCTGACCAACCTCCAGGAAACCGGCCAGCGAACGGGGATCGCCCGGCGTTCCTTCAAGCTCGAGCCGGCGGCGGCGAAGGTCACCCTCGCGCTCGCCCCCGGCGAGCTCTGGATCGCCGCCGACGAACGGCGCATCCGCGTCGCGACGGACGGCGACGCCACCCTCCTCGAGGGCGCCGGCTTCGTGGCGGAGCAGGAGCACCACCTGGCCCGCCCGGGCAACCTGGTGACCTGGGCGGTGGATCGGGTCCGCGCCCTGCCGTGGTTCGGCAGCGACCGGATGCAGGCCGTCAAGGCAGTCGCCTTCGTGATGCTCGACCGGGTCGATCGCTTCCGAGGCTCCGTCACCGGCGACGACGGGAGCCAGCAGGTGGCCAGCGAGCTCGGGGATCTGCTCGAGGTCCCGATCGTCGACACCTCCGACCCCGAGACGGGCTGGCCCCCGCGCCCGATCGAGTCCCCGATGGCCAAGCCCATCGAGAACGAGGGTCGGTGGCGCCTGGTCGAGAACGACCCCTTCGTGCGGACGAACCCCGGCGCCCCAGCCCCATTCGCGACCACGTTCATCCGCGTCGATCGCGACCGCCAATTCGACCAGATCTGGGTCACCATCTGGGATCCACGCCAGGTGGAGCTCCACACGATGAGCGGCACCGTCGAGCCGAAGAGCGCCACCGGGGCGACCGGGCCCGGGCTGGTGCCGCGCCGGCCGGAGGTCATGGGACGGCTGCTCGCTGGCCTCAACGGTGGGTTCCAAGCCGAGCACGGCGAGTACGGGATGATGGCCGAGGGTGTGGTCTATCTGCCGCCCAAGCCGTACGCCGCCACCATCGCGCTGTTCGACGACGGCTCGAATGGATTCGGAACCTGGCCGCGCGAGGACGCAGTACCGGCCAACGTCGTCTCGTTCCGCCAGAACATGACGCCCCTGGTGATGGACGGGATCGTCAACCCCTACCAGCGCAACTGGTGGGGCGGCGTCCCCGAGGGCTGGACGGAGGAGTCGCGCACCACCCGGAGCGCGATCTGCATGACTGAGGAGAAGTTCGTCGCCTACTTCTACGGGGCGAGCACCGACCACGTGAACCTCGCCGAGGCGATGCAGCGCGCGCGGTGCGTCTACGGGATCCACCTCGACATGAACGCGGGGCACACCGGGCTCGAGTTCTACCGCGCGGGCCCGGCGAGCGAGATCCGACCGCTCGACCGCCCCCTCGAGCGACGGTGGGAGGCGGAGGGCGAGGTGCTCGACATGCCCGGCTGGCGGTTCCGCGGGCGTCGGATGCTGAGGTACATGGGGTTGATGAATTTCCCGCGGTACATCAACCGCGAGTCGCGCGACTTCTTCTTCCTCACGCTGCGCCACGTCCTGCCCGGAGATCCCCTGGCGCCCCCGGCGAGCGCGCCGGAGCCGGAGGAAGGCGAGTGGCGAGTGGCGGGGCTGCCGCAGCACGGGTGGCCCTACGCGATCGCGACGACGTGGCTCCGCCCCGAGGCGTCGCGCCCCGAAACCAAGGTGCGCATCCTCAAGGTCGATCCGCGCATGGTGAAGGTGGCGGAGGGCTCGGGGCCGCGTGAGGCCCTGGTCCTGGCCGTCCCCACACGGGCGGCCGCCCCTGGCGCCACAGCGTCGCTCTACGCCCTGCCGCGGCGGTTCACCATCGCCAGCGAGGCGCCGGCGGACGCGACCCCGTTGGCAGCCGGACGCCGACCGAGCGATCCGGAGGACGCGAGCACCGTGGCCGCGGTCGGGATCGATGGCGCCGGAATGCTCGTCTACGCCGAGATCGTCACCGCAGCGAGCGGGGCGGCGGACCGCACCCTGCTCATCGGGTTGATGAACCGCCTCGGCTGCCGCGACATGTTGCTGCTCGACCGCGCCCTCGGCGTGGCGGTGGGCGGGAACCGGGATCTCGGCGACAGCCCCGTCGCCGTACCGCGCAAGAGCACGCTCCTGGTCCGCGCGGAGGGACCGGGGGCGCGGCGGATCTTCCCCGACACCCCCGTGGTCAAGCCCCAAGAGTGGTTTCACCTGCAAGCAAAGCGGGTCCGGTACCTGAAGAAGAAGGCCCCGAGCCCGGCCGCCCCCGTGGAAGCAGCCCCCGCGCCAAGTCCGGAGGCGCCGGCGGCCCCGTGAGGACGGCGAGCACGCGGAGGGACCACGCGACGCCGCGGAGCCCCTCAGGACACCTCGTCGCACAACCCGCGGGAGAAATGGTCGTACCGCGGCGAGCCCTGCGGAAGGCGCTCGCCAAGGCCGACGGGGAGGGGTACGCTGGCGCCTCCGAATTCGGAGCAGATCTGTGGGCCTGCGGCAGGGCCCGCGCTGCGTCCGGCGACGCATCGAGCGACGCCAATTCCCTGCCCACCCCTTTCCCGGCAAGCGCCCGGACGACGCGCCTCGGGGCCCCCAGGAGACTACGCGCATGAGCCAGAAGGGCGGATCGGACCTCGACGTCTTCGACGGGCTGCATGCGGGCGACGCTGCCGAGCACCTGCCGGCGCGCTCGCCGAGCGTCGCCCTCCCACCGCCGCCGAACCCCCACCAGACCCTGCTCGGCATGGCGCCCTTCGCGCCGCCCCCGCCCCCACCCCCGCCGGGGAGTCGATCGGCGGCTGGCACCCCGGCGCCACTCACGGCGCCCCCCGTTCCGGGCGGCTCCCGGCTCTCGACCTCCCCGCCGCCGCCCCCACCTGGCTCGAGCAGCTCCAGGCTGCCGGGGATCCCGCTCCCTCCGCCCCCCGCCGGCGCGCTCAGCCAGACCCTGCCCGCGCTCCCCATGCCTCCCCCGGCGCACCCGACCGGGAGCCATGGGGCCGCGATCCCGGCGCCACCCGGCCCCTCCCTGGCGCAGCCACCATCCGGGCACCTCGCCCCGCACGGGCAGCTGCCGCCGGCTCCCCTACCGCCCTCCTCCCTGGGACTGCCGCCAGCGCCCGCCCCGCCCTGGCCGCAGCCAGCCCTCTCGCGCCCGCCGCCGGCCCCACCCGGCGTCAGCCGGACGTCGCCTTCACTGCCCCCGCCGCCAGGGATGCGGACGTCGCCCTCGCTGCCTCCACCCCCCGGGGCCCGGCCCTCGCCGTCGCTGCCCCCGCCGCCGGCGCCCGGACGGGCCGCCCCCCCTCCGCCGGCCTCCGGTCCGACGGAGATGGACTGGGACGACGACGACGAGAAGACAAGCGTCTACGAGAAGGGCGGCCAGGAGGACGCAGCGAGGGCCCTACTCCGCAGCGCCCCGCCGCCCGCCGCCGGCGCGCCCCCGCCGGGCTACGACCACCGCTTGGGCGCGGCTGGGGCCATCGCCAGCGCCTCGGGTGGGGCCGCGGCCGTCCTGCCCCGCGCCGAGTCGCGCGGCGGCGCGCGCGCCGTCGCCACCCCCGAGCCTGCCGCGGCGACCAACCGCTGGTTCGTCCTGCTCGCCGCGTTCGTCGCCGTCGCCGCGCTGGCAGCGGTGGTCATCATGGTGTTCAAGCCGTTCGGCAAGGCCTCGCTGGTCATCACCGTCGCGGGCCCCAACAACAAGGCGATCGACGCGGTCGAGATCATCATCGAGGACTCGACCGGCGCCACCGTCAAGCAGTGCGACCGCTCCCCTTGCACCCTCGCCGACGCGACACCGGGGACCTACGTCGTCAAGGCCAGCGCCGCCGGCTACGACGCCCCTGCGCCCGAGCCCATCAAGCTCCGGTCCGGTGAGAACGATCCCAAACGGATCGAGCTGGCCAAGGCCACGAGAGGGACCGGGATCCGGGTGACCGCGCGCGGCACCGGCCTGCGCTTGAGCGTCGACGGCAAGGATCAGGGGCCCCTCCCGGCCACCATCGACGATCTCCGCCCCGGCGAGGTCCTCGTGCGGATCTCCGACGAGAAGGGCCGTTACGAACCGTGGGAGAAGAACGTCACGGTCGTCAAGGACGAGGTGCTCGCGATCGAGCCGACCCTGAAGGTGCTCAAGGGCCTGGCCAAGATCAAGCCCGGCCTCAACGCCGAGAACGCGCGAGTCCTGCTGGTCAGCGGCAGCGAGCGGCGCCCGCTCCCCCGGCTGCCGATCTCCATCGAGATCACGCCCGAAAAGCCGTACCAGCTGGTGGCGAGCAAGCCCGGCTACCAGGACTACGTCCGCGACATCACCTTCGACGATGGCGTCGCCGAGAAGGTCTTCGAGATCGTCCTCACCGAGTACGGCAAGACCCCGCCCGACGGGCAGGCCGCCGCGGCGGCGACGGCGGGAACGCGGCGAACGACGACGGGCTCGACGACGACGGGCCGGACGCCATCGACCACCGCGGCGACCGGCGCCGGGACCATCAGCATCAACTCGATCCCCGCCAGCAACGTCCTCGTCGACGGGCGCCCGGTGGGCACCACGCCCACCCGCTGGACGGGGCCGGCCGGCACCCACACGGTGGTGTTCGTCCACTCCAAATACGGCCGCAAGATGCAGAGCGTCGTCGTGAAGCCCGGCGGCACCGCGGTCGCGTCGGTCCGCTTCCCCTGACTACGGCGTGCCCGCAGCGTCGAGCCCTGCCACCCACGCGCGCCAGGTCGCCGCGCAGCCGGGCGCGGCGTCGGAGCTGCCGGCGCAGCGCGGCGTCTCGAACGGTGGACCGAGCAGGAGGTAGAGATCCCCCTCGACCACGGGCAGATCCGCCTGGCGGGTGGCTTCGAAGCGCGCGCGCCGGTCCGACAGCGTCGCGTGGAGCTCTTGCCCGAGCTGCTGTTCCAACATCACGCGCGCCTTGGCACGGATCTCCGGGTCGTCGGAGAGGGCGAGGAGCCGCTCCAGGAACCGGATGGTGGCCTGGCGCTCCCCGGCCCGGTCGAGGGCCTTCGCCGCGCCGATGCACTTGCGGGTCAGGGTCCGATCGTCGGCGCCGAGTTCGCAAGCGCGCGCCAGGAGGCGCGCCCCCGCGGTGCGCCACTCCTGTTGCACCTCCGGGTCCGCGAACGCGCTCGGCGCGAGGTACGCGAGGAACTGCCCCGCCACCAGCCACAGCTCCGCATCGTAGGGGAACTGCTCCAGCCCCCGCTCCAGGATCTCGCGCGCCTTGTAGTAGTTCTCCTCGGGCGGCCGGACTGTCTGCAGCGTGAGCAGGGTGTCGGCGAAGTAGTACGTCTCGCGCAGCCCCGGATCGAGCGCGATCACCGTGTCGAGGTAGTTGCCGACGAACTCGAAGGGTCGCCTCTCCTGGGAGTGGATGCCGTACCCGACCAGGGTGTTCGCGTAGATGAGATCGGCCAGCGCCGCCCGGTAGCCGAGGCTCAGCCCCACCGCCTGCTCGGGGCTCGGCAGGGCGTAGACGTCGCTCGTGTCGCGGAGCGCGCCGTGATAGGCGACGAGCAGGGCGCGCGCCCGGCCGATCCCCAGCGCTCCGGCGAGCACGACGGCGACGCTGACCAGGACCCCGACCGGCAGCCGGCGCCGCTCACTCGACCTCACGGTGCATCTCCAGAGGCTGGGCGAAGGGGGCGCGCCCCTCCGGCGAGGCGCCCACGATCGCGAAGGTGCTCGGGCTCCCGTCGCCGTCGAGGTCGCCCTGCGCGTAGGCGCGGAAGGTGGCCAGGGTGGCGCCGTGCTCGCTGGAGAAGCCGAAGGCGAAGGCGTGGGGCGAGGGCGGCTCGAACCCGAGCTCCCGCCAGGTGGGATGGGCCCAGGTCCCGGGCGGGTCGACCACCCGCTCCCCGCGCGGCACCTTGGCCGGGGTCAGCTCCACCGTCGGCGGGAAGGCCTCCGCGACGGCGCGACCCGCCGCGAGCGCGCAGGCCCGCCCGGCGATCCGCTGCAGCCCCGCCATCGGCTCGACGAGCGCCGAGGCATGGAGATTCTCCAGGAAGGCCGGGAGCATGGCAGCGAGCAGCGAGCCGCCCACGGCGACCGCCAGGGCCGCCTCGACCGGGGTGAGGACGCGCACACGGTGAAGGTAGCACCTCGAGCGTGGCCCGCGAAGCGGCCGCCGGGGGCCGCGCTTCGCGCTGATCTACTCGAGCTCCTCCTGAACCACGAAATTGGGCGCCACGGTCACGACCAGCCCCACGTCGGACCCTTGGATCTGGCCCATCAGTGTGAAGGTGGACTGGTCGCCGTCGCCGTCCAGGTCGCCGTTGGCGACCGCCGTGAAGACACCGCCGACGGCAGCCGTGGAGCCGGAGGTGCGGTAGTCGTAGGCGAAGTACTGGGGGTCCTGCATGGAGAAGCCGAGGCAGGCGAAGCCCGACGCGGCGCCGCGGGAGCTGTTCCGAGCGTCCACATCCCACTCGCTCGGGCCGCTCTGGTACTTCCTGCCCCGGATGCTCGTGGAGCTCAAGGGGACAGGGCCGCTGGCCCCCTCGCACAGCTCACTGGAGACGGCGGCGGCGCTGCTGAGGCCGAGAACCGTGCCCGCCATCACCTCGCCGTTGAACCGCGCGGAGGCGTCCTTGGCGATGCGCCCGATCCCCGCCTTGGCCTCGGCCGTCTTGGCCGTGAAGACATAGCGCCGCACCCCATAAACGGCGAGCGCGGCGAGAACACCGATGATCGCCACCACGATCATCAACTCGACGAGCGTGAATCCGCGCCGCCATCGAGTGGACGGCGGCCGGCGCACGGCCACGGCCCGCACGGGAAGGAGAGCGCCCGGAGGCAGCGGCGCGGCCGCACCGCTCCGCTGCTCCCGCAGGTCCCGGTTTGAAACCAGGGCTCCCATGGCTCCCTTCCCGTCGGGTCGCGACTCCGGCGGACTACTCGAGCGGATCCCGATCGACGAAGTTCGGCGCCACGGTCACGACGCTCCCCGAATCGGAGGATTGGATCTGACCCACGAGAGAGTAGGTCGAGACGGTTTGGTCACCATCCAGATCTCCATGTGCGAGCGCCGTGAAGGTGTTGCCAACAGCGTCGCAGGCAGTACCGCAAACCGTGCTGTACCCGTACTGGTAGTACTGAGGGTCCTGCATCGAGAAGCCGAGGCAGGCGAAGCCCAGCGCCCCAGCGGCATCACCCGCGCCCGCATTCCAGTCGTCCGGGCTGCTCTGGTACTTCTTGCCCTGAATGCTCGTGGCGTTACTGGGCACCAGGCCTGTTGCGCCTCGGCAGAACTGGTTCGAACCTGCAGCCATGCTGCCAAGCCCGAGAATGGTGCCGGCCATGCGCTCCGCGTTGTAGGACGAGGAGGCGTCCTTGGCGATGCGGCCGATGCCCTCCTTGGCCTCCGCCGTCTTGGCCGTGAAGACGTACCTGCGCACGCCGTAGATGGCCAGGGCGGCGAGCACGCCGATGATGGCCACCACGATCATGAGTTCGACGAGGGTGAAGCCTCGTCGGGATCCCTTCTTCATCGTCATTGCTGAGTCTCCCTTCTATCGGTGCCGGTGGGGTCCGTCTCGACGACAGGCCCCACCGGTCCTGCCGCCATCTTTTGCCGCGGCGGGAATGCCCGCCGCGGTGAGCTCTGGTTGGTGCCGTTCGTCTATTCTCGCGGGGCGTGGCTGGTGATCTCGTCCGTGAGGCTCGAGGCCACGAAGAAGCTGAAGGTCCCGTCGCCGTCCTGGTCCCCCTGCGCGCGCACGACGTACCAGGGACCCGTCGCGGTGGGCCAGTTGAAGGTCATGCCCGGCACGCCGGGCTCCGTCGGTTTTACGCCCCCGGCGCCGGCGACCACGGAGTAGCCGAACATCACCGGCGCGTTCGGCCGCACGCCGAGCACGCCAAAGTTCGCCAAAACGTCGTCGGCGGCGCCGGCGGCGAAATCGCGCTTGTTCCTCCCCACCGAGCCGGGGGCGGTCGCGTCGTAGTCGGTCCCGGACACGCTCAGGTAGCGATGGGTTTCGTCACGGTACGCCTCCTCGGCAGCTCGGATGTTGTTGATCATGCTGTACACTTCCGAGGTGCGGGCGCTGCGCACGTAGGACTGCACGCCGTAGACCGCGAGCGTGGCGAGGACGCCGACGATGACGACCACGATCATCAACTCCGCCAGGGTGAAGCCACGGGTGCTGGCGGTGTGGCGAGTCATGCTGCGACGCGAAACGGCTAATGCACTCGCCGTGCCGACCTCCTGAATGGAAGGGCGCTCCCCGATCGCTGGGACTTCTCGCATCTCGGCGGTAGCAGCCCCGGGACGCGGCCCCCGGCACTGGCCGAAAATTGTCACCCCTTCCGCTGCCGGTGACAAATTTCGCGCTGTCGGGAAGGGGAGCAGGCCGACGCCCAAGGGGTGAGCGCCCCCCACCGCCGAGGGTGCTCACCCACACAGCCCGCTTCGTTCGCCCCCGTCGAGGCCGGTCAGGCCCCGCCCGGGCTAATCCGAGCCGCCCGTCACCACCAGCGCGTTGAAGCTCGCCGCGGAGAGGAAGACGAATTTTCCGTCGCCGTCCGCGTCGCCGCGCGCCTCGATCACGTACCAGTTCTGGTTGGCGAGCGCCGTGGTGGAGAAGGCGCCGGCCGCCGCCGGGTTGGCCAGCGGCGCGGCCGTGCCGATCGCCACCCCCGGGGGGCCGGCGCGGGTGGTGTACTGGAAGCGCACCCCCTGCCCCGGCGCCCGGATGGCGAGCAGGTCCCAGCGCTGGCTGGTGGCGTCCACGACGGAGCCCCGCCAGCTCACCAGCGCCTCGTCGAGGTTGGTGCGGCGGGGCCACCAGTCGTCCTGGCTGTTGGAAACGTTGAGGTAGGCCCCGGACTCGGAGCGGAACCGCTCTTGAGCGGCCCGGATCGCCTGGATCATGGCGGTCGCCTCGGCCGCGCGGGAGCGGATGACGTAGGACCGGATGCCAGCGACCCCAAGGGCGGCGAGGATGCCGACCATCGCGACCACGACCATCAGCTCGACCAGGGTGAACCCGCGCGGGCGACGTCGGGACATCCCCGCAAGGCTACACCCTTTGCCAACGGCTCGCACCCGCCAGGCGGCAGCGTGCGGGCGTCACCCCCGGCGAGAGGACGGGGGCTCCTCCGTCTCCTCCCCGTCGGCGCCCGCGGCGAGCGCGTGCTTGTCCAGGCGATAGCGCAGCGAGCGGAACGAGACGCCGAGCAGACGGGCGGCCGCGGTGCGCACGCCGCCCGAGCGGTCGAGAGCGGTCACCAGCAGGCGCCGCTCGACCTCGTGGAGCACGGCGTCGAGATCGCACCCCTCGGCCGGAAGCTCCAGGATCGAGTGGCTCGAGGCGCCGGCGGAGCCCGCTAGCTCGGGCGGCAGATCGCCGAGCCCAATGGCGCGGGTCGCGGCGAGGGCGACGGCGCGCTCGACGATGTTCTCGAGCTCGCGCACGTTGCCCGGGTAGGCGTGGACGGTGAGAGCGCGCGCGGCGTCCGCCGTGAACCCGATCACGTCCTTGTCCATCTCCTGCGCAAAGCGCCGCACGAAGCGCTCGGCCAAGAGGGGGATGTCCTCGCGCCGATCGCGCAGGGGCGGCAGCTCGATCCGGATCACGTTGAGCCGGTAGTAGAGATCCTGGCGCAGGGTGCCATCCGCGACCGCGGCCTCGACGTCCCGGTTGGTCGCCGCCAGCACCCGCACGTCCACGGGCACCTCCTGGGCCGCGCCGACGGGGCGCACGCAGCGCTCCTGGAGCACACGCAGCAGCTTGACCTGCAACGCGAGCGGCAACTCGCCCACCTCGTCCAGCAGGACCGTCCCGCCGTTGGCCTCGCGGAAGAGCCCCAGGTGACGCGTCGCGGCACCGGTGAAGGCCCCCTTCTCGTGGCCGAACAGCTCGCTCTCCATCAGCGACTCGGGGAGCGCACCGCAGTTGACCACCAGGAAGGGCGCGTCCCGGCGGTCGGAGCCCTGGTGCACGGCGCGGGCGATGCGCTCCTTGCCGGTCCCGCTCTCGCCGGTGATGAGCACGGTGGTCCGGGTAGGAGCGATCCGTTCGACGAGATCCAGCACCGAGCGCATCGCGGGGCTGCGGCCGACGACCTCCGGCGCGCCGCCGATCTGGGCCCGCAGGCGGCGGTTCTCCCGGACGATCTCGTGCTTTTCCAGCGCCTTTTGGACGAGCGCGACCAGCTCCCCGGTGTCGAAGGGCTTGCGGACGAAGTCGTAGGCGCCCGCCCGCATGGCGCCGATCGCGTTCTCGACGGTGGAGTGCGCGGTGATGACGATCACCTCGGTGGCGCTGGTGCGGCGCTTGGCGTGGGCGAGGACGTCCAGGCCCGAGCCGTCCGGCATCGCCAGATCGGTGAGCACGAGGGGGAACGGCTGCGGGGCCTGGTCGATGGCCTCGCGCGCGGCCACGAAGCCGGCGACCTCCACCACCTGGTAACCCTGTCGCCGGAGCAGGATCCCGAGCATCTGCCGCAGCCCCGGCTCGTCGTCCACGACCAGGAGCTTCACGGCGGCGGGGACGACCGAGGGCGAGGCCATCAGGGGCGGCAGGGTAGCACGACCCCCGTCGGAGGTCCGCGCCGGTGGGGCTTTGACCGCCGTCCGGGGCGGCGGCGACGGATCGCCTTGCACCAGGACCTTGGCCGCCTACGCTTAGGGGTAACAGGCTTCGCTTTTAGAGGGTTAACAATGTCTTCTGTCTCCGCCGGTCGCGCGCCGGGAGCAGGGCGCCGTGGCTCCGCCGCCGTGATGGCTCTGTGCGGCCTGCTCGCGACGCTCGTCGTCGCCTGCGGGAGCGACGATGCCCAAGTCGATGGGGGCGACGCCGCCGACGCCGCTCCGCCAGGAGCGCCGGCGGAAGCCGCGGCGACGGGCGCCGCCTTCTCGGTCGAGGCGCTCGTGATGACCCCGGGGGAGGCGCGCGAGCTCACCCTCCGGATCGATCCTCCCGGGCAGTACCGCGTCCGGTTCGCGCTGCTGGGCGACGCGCTCGACGCCTCGCTGGACCGGACGGAGGTCGACACGGACAAGACCGGGCGCGCCACCGTCGGGATCACCGCGCCGACCAACGCCACCAGCGCCGAGTTCCGCGTCCGCGCCTCGGTGGGCCCCGACGTGGCGACGGAGCTCGACATCGCGGTGACGTCGAGCGCCACCGGGACCCTCACGGTCAGCCCGGCCTACGCCGGCGCACGGTCGGTGAAGTTCTGGGTCGCCAGCGCGCACCCCGCCACCTCCTGCGCGGATCTCACCGGCACCCCCCCTGCAGACGGCGAGATCGTGGACGAGGCGGCGTTCGGCTACGATCCGATCCTCGAGGTTCCGGCGGGCCGGGCCCTCGCGGTGACGCTCCGTGGCGAGGAGAAGATCGCGGGCTGCCTCGAGGTGCCGCCCCTCGCCGCCCACGCGCTCGCGACCGTCTCCGTTCCACTCTCGGACGTCCCGCTGCGCATGGCCGGCGTCGAACTCGACCTGACGCTCGATCTGGCGAGCCTCGTCCCCACCTGGAGCGTCCTGCTCGAGCCGGCCGTGGCCGCCCTCTCGACCGCCCTGCTGGGCGCTTCGGACGACGACCTCGACGCGCTGCTCGACGCGATGGTCGAGGTGGCCCCCACGCGCACGAGTGACGCCGACTTCGCCGCGGCGCGAACGAGCGGGGGCTGGGACGGCGCGCTCTACAGCCACGCGGCACGCCTCGGTGGCGAGCGCCTGCTGCGCGACGCGGTCGAGGGCTGGCTGACCTTCGGGGCCGCCGAGCTCGAGGCGAACGCCGCCCTCGTTGGCAGGGTGATCCCGGTCGCTGGCGTGGCGGGCAAGGCGGACTTCGTGGCCGCGTCGCTCGCCGGACGCGGGGCAGAAGAGGCAGGGCTCCCGGCGAGCTCGCTCGCGTCCTGGCAGTCCGAACCCGGCGACCGACTATTGCTCGGGCTACGGCTCCCCTGGAACCCAGCCGGCCCCCTCCTCGCGCTGGGGACCGCGACCGCGCTCGCCGCACACCCCACAGCGGCCTCGGTGCCGCAAGCGCTGGCCCAGGTCGTGGACTGCGCTGCCCTCGGCGCGGATCTGCGGGTCCGCGCCCTCGGAGCAATGGGCACCTGCGACGGCTCCTGCACGGCCGACGTGTGCGTCCTCGCTCTCGCCGAGCTCTGGGACCGCACCGCAAGCGACGCCGAGCCGGTCGCCGCCAGCATCGAGCTCAGCGCTACTGCGGCCGCCGAGGTCGACGCACGAGCGCGACCGATCGCCTGTGCGGGCACGTGGACGGGCCGCGTCGCGGTCGGTGACGCCGCCGCGACCGGAAGCGGCTCGATCACGGGAGTCGAGGCGCCCGTGATCGAGCCTACCCCCGCGGAGTGAGGCCGGCGCTGGGGAACCCTGGCCGGGACGGCTTGCCACCCGGTGCTCAGGCGCGCGACCGAGCGAGCCGCACCTCGAGCGCGAAGGCGTAGGCGAGGAGCGCGTCGCGCTCGTCCACCGCGCGTCCCCCGCGGACCTCGCGCACCAGGGAGCGGAACTCGACGTAGCGGCGCCCGTCCAGCCCGAGCAACAGCACCACCACCGCGGGATCCCGCGGCGCATCGCCGCTGAAGCCGAGCCGGCTCGCCACCGCCGCCAGCGCGCCCGTCACCAGTCGGTCGATGGCCAGCACGGCGGACCCATGCTCCCCCGCGGCGAGCGCGGCCTCGACGGTCGCCGCGAGGGGGCGCTCCGCAGGCGGCCAGAGCGGGCCGAAGCCGAACCCGCCGGCCCCGTTTCCGCTCATCGCGCCGGAGCCCGACTCCCCCGCTGGCGCGGAGCTCGTGGCCATGCGGCCGCCTGCGCCAGAGCCACCGACCGAGGCCCCGTCGCGCGCGGAGCTCTCGCCAACCGTCGCGCCCTCCGCGAGGGCACGGGCCGCGACCTCACCTGGCGTTCCCGCGGGCAGACCCAGCGCGTGCGCGCCGCTGCCCCCACGCAGCAGCCGCGGCGCTGGCGTCGGCGGCCGCGCCTCGCCCAGCCCCTCGACGCGCCGCAGGGCCTCCGCGATCCCCCCCTCGGCCACGGTGAGCTCGGGGGCCTCGCTCAGCGTGTCGGTGGGGACGCGCCGCTCGTACTCCCGCAGCGTGAGGCGCACGACTGCCTCCAGCGCCTCGAAGATCCCCTCCCCGGTCGTGGCCACCGTGGCGAAGGCGGGCGCCCGGTGACGGTTCAGCGCCTGGTCGAGCTCCTCGATCGAAACCAGGTCGGGCAGGTCGCGCTTGTTGTACTGGAGCACGTGCGGCAAGCCCTCGAGGTCGCGCCCCTGGTCACGCAGGTTCGCCCGCAGGTTCTCGAGGCACTCGAGGTTCGAGTCTAGGCGCAGGCGCAGCGAGTCGGCGACGAACACCACGGCGTCCGCGCCAGTGAGCACGAGCTTACGGGTCGCGTCGTAGTAGACCTGCCCCGGCACGGTGAAGAGCTGCAGTCGCACCCCGAGCCCGCGGACGTCGGGGACGCGGACCGGGAGGAAGTCGAAGTAGAGCGTCCGGTCACCGGGGGTGGCGAGGCTCACCATCTTGCCGCGGTGCTCCGGCTGGGTCGCGGCGTGCAGGTGCTGCAGGGACGAAGTCTTCCCGCCGAGCCCGGGCCCGTAATACACGACCTTGAAGACGACCTCCCGGGCCGGCGCGTTCAGGACCGCCACGCCGAGGAGGATAGATCATCTCGCCGCCGAACCGGCAGGGTTCGCGCCCGAGCCGGCGCCGACGGTCAATCGCGCCCGGTCGCGATCTCGTACTGCCGCGCGGCTCGCCACTGCGGCGAGCGCGTGGAGAGCAGCACGGACGCGACACAGGCCACGAGCAGGGCGCCGGCGACCCAGGCGAAGAGCCGGTCGTGGCGGGCGCCGCGGCGCTCCTTGCCCAGCGCGTACCCGATGGCGAGACCGGCAAAGAGCCCCCCCAGGTGGGCCGAGTTGTTGACCGGAACGAGCAGGCCGATCACGGCCGCGAGGGCCAGCGCCCGCCAGAGGCGCGCGCGGGCCTCCCAGGCGCGACGCGCAAGAAGGATCCCCACCTCGAGCCCCAGCACGCCGAAGATGGCCCCGCTCGCCCCCACCAGCAGCGCGCCGCGGGTGCCCCAGAGGAGGTACCAGGCGTGGCTCACCAGGTAGCCAAGGAAGCCCGAACCGACGAACGCCACCGTGAAACGGCTCCACCCGAGCGCGGTTTCGGCCGCCCGACCGAGGGAGAGCAGCGCGAGCAGGTTGAGGAGCAGGTGGACGGCGCTTGCGTGCACGAAGACGGCCGAGAGGTGGCGCCAGGGCTCCCCCCAGCCGGAGGGGACGAGGAGCGCCCCCCAGCGGAGCGCCTCGGAGGTGCGAACGCCGTCCCCCCAGATGGGGAACGGTCCCTTGCCCAGCACCGACAGCAGGAAGACCAGCGTCGACAGACCGATGAAGAGCTTCGTCGTCGGAAACTCCGTGCCGAGCCCCGTCTTGACCAGCTCTCCCAAGGCCAGACGCATCGGACCGGGCATGGTCTTCGCGCAGCGATGGCAACGTCGCTCGTCCGCCGCGTTGAGCGCACCGCAATGAGGACAGACCCGGGAGCCGACGCCCATGGGCGCCGTCATAGCGCGCCCCTCGCCCCGCGGCCCGTCCATCCGGCCGCGCACGGCCGTCGACGCCCGCGATCGCCGGCCCCCGTAAGCTGGGGTGCGCGCCGACCGTTCCGCCAGCATGACGGCCTGCGCCCTCACCGCGAGCCCAGGCTGGTCGGAGCAATGGCCACCGCTTGCCCTGCTCGCGCCCCCCAATGGCGGGGGGGAGCCCACACTGCCCCGTCCCGCGCCTATCGGCCCGGTGGACGCGCGGGGTAAAGTCGCCCGGGTGGCGATGGCACCCGGCACCGATCTGGACGCCGAGGCCGAGCTCTGCGCGCGCGCGCAGGCGGGGGATCGCGCTGCGCTCGGCGAGATCCTGCGCAAACATGGGCCGCGACTCTACCGGAGCGTGCTCCTACCGCGGCTTGGCTCCCGCGCACTGGCCGAGGAGGCCCTCGGCGCGACCTACGTGAAGGTGGTGGAGCGCTTCGATCGGTTTACCTGGCAGAGCGTCGGGGTGTACCCCTGGCTCCGCGTCGTGGCCCTCCGCGTAGCGGTCGATCTCATGCGGTCCCGCCACCGCGAGCGGATCTTCGCCCCCGCCGACCTCGAGCGCGAGCTCGACGCGGCCGAGCCGGATGACCGCACGGCCGACTTGCTGGAGCGGCATGACCTGGAGCTCGCCCGCCGCCGCGTGGACGAGGCGCTCGGCAAGCTTCACGAGCGCTACGCTCGCGTCATCCGGCTGCGCGTGCTCGAGGAGCGCCCGCGCGAGGAGGCCGCTCGCGAGCTCGGCGTGACCGTCTCCACCCTCGACGTGGTACTGCACCGCGCCATGGCCGCCCTTAAAAAGGCGCTGGCGACGGAGGGAGGGCCGACGGCATGACGCGCTGGACTCCTGGCAATGTCCCCTCCCCCCTCGACCTCCCGGAGGTGGACGGGGACAACCCGTCCCTGGATCCGGACCAATCGGCGGAGCTCAGCGCCGCCCTTCGCGCCGCCTTCGCCCCGGAACCCCTCGACCCCGCGGTGCAGGAAGCGCTCGTCGCGGCGGCGCTCGCCGATCCGGTCGCCCCCCCCTCCCCGGCGGAATCGGCGGCCGCCACGGCACTGGGCGACGCGCTCGACGCCCGAACCGGGGACGATGACGATCGCCAAGGAGACGAGCTGGCGCTCGCCGTCGCGTTGCGCGCAGCCTTCGCCCCGGACCCACCCGCCCCTACCGCCATCGAGCGGGCGCTCGCGACCGCTCGCCCTGCACGCCCCGGCGCGAGCCAGAAGCGCCCACCCCGCCCCCTCACGTTCATCGGGCTCGGCACCGCCGCCGGGGCGCTCGCCCTGGCCGCCGCCGTCGCGCTCGCGCTCACGGCGCCGGGCGAGGCTCCGCGACGCCCCCTGCCGCACGTCTCGCGATCGACCGCCGCCCTGTTCGAGACGCGCTTCGAGGTCGGCCGGACCTCGGCCCGGATCGATCGGATCGCCAGCGCTCGCGGGCGGGAGCTGCGCGACAACCGCTTCGCTCGCTGGGGGGTGCCATGACGCGGACGCAGCGGAGGTGGCTGACGAGCTGGGTTTCCCTGTCCCTACTCGGTTGGGCGCTATCGCTCGCGACTCCGCTCAGCTGCGCACGCCGCGCGGAGCCAACCGTCGAAGGCGCGATCGACCCGGCGCTGCTAGCGTTCTTGAGCCGCGCTCGCGCCGCACACCACCGCGCCGACCTGCTGGAGAGCGACGACCTGCTCGAGCCCGCCGCGCGCGAGCTGTCCGCCATCGTCGACGGTCCCTTGCCCCCCAGCGGCGCATCGCTCCCCGAGGTGCGGGAGGTGCTCGCGGACACGCTCGCTCGGCGCGCCGATCTGTCGAGCCGACTCGGCCGCCACGACGCGGCGGCCGCCGACGTCGACCGCGGACTCTCGCTCGCCACCGAGATCTCGTACTTCCGCGGGCACCTGTTCGAGGTGCAGGGGCTGGTCGAGGAGCGACGCGCATCGCACCTCCGTAGAGAGGCGGAGCGACTGCTGGAGCGCGCGGACGCGCGCGCCGCCGACGCTGCCCGCGCGTCGCTCGAGGAGCTCGTCGCCGCGAGGGACCTGGCGACCGAACGCGCCGACGCGGCCGGCCCGGACGAGGTGGATGCGGCGCGATCGGCGCTCGCCGCCGCGAACGTGGCGCTCCGGAGCGCCCGTGAAGCCACGCTGGATACCGAGGAGCGGACCCGCCTGGATGCGCTCACGGCGGCGGCCCAGGCCGCCACCGAGCGTGCGCTCGCGGCTTTTGCCCGCGCCATCGCGGTGCAGGGCCAGGTCATCGAGGAGAGCCTCTCGCCCGCTGCCACCGACGAGGCGCGGGCACCCCCTTGAGCGCCCCGCTCGGCCCCGTCGAGCCGACCAGCCGTCCGCCAGCGCTTGCGTCGGCCGACGATGGCACGCGCGCGGCAGAGCACTCCGCCGCGAGGCGTGAAAACCCGATATTGCAGACGAAACTCGCGGAGGCGTAGACTGGCCTGGCGGCCTTTGGGCGCGCGGCGACGGCACGTGGGAACCCCGGTCACCAGAGCCGATGATCACAGGCCGCAGGTGGTCGTCGGGGTCGATCCGCGCACGCTGCCCATCGGGCCGAAGGAGGCCTTCGTCCTGTCGCTGATCGACGGGGCGTCCGACGTGGACGAAATCGCGCTCGCCACCGGGATCGAGCGAGAGTCGGTCCAGGGCACGCTGCGTCGCCTGCGCGACCTCGGCGCCGTGGTCTACCGCGAGGGAGGGCGCGTGCCGCGCGCCGACCCCGTGCCGGCCCGCGACGGGACCGCGCCCGGCCAGGGACCGCGCCCGCTCGCCCGACCGGTGACGGAGTCGGCCGAGCGGACCGCCTCGATCCCCCACCCGTCCGCGCCGCGCCACGATCCGGTCGAGCTCGACGAGGCCTGCGATCTGGATCTCGACCGCAAGCGGGCGATCCTGGACCTCTACTCCCGGCTCGACCGGCTCGACCATTACGAGCTCCTCGACATTCGTCCGGACGCGGAGAAGAGCGAGATCAAGGCGGCCTATTACCGGGTCGTGGGCCGCTTCCACCCCGACAAGTACTTCGGAAAGAACCTCGGCGGCTTCCGTGCCAAGCTCGAGCGGGTGTTCGCACGCCTCACCGAAGCGCACGACGTGCTCACGCGTCGATCGACGAGGCGGGCTTATGACGAATCCTTGCGCGCCAAGCGCCGCACCCATGATCCGGATCGGTCGCTGCGCGGGAGCGCCGCCGCCGGCGGCGCGGTCGAGCGAGCGCACCAGCCGCTCCCCGAAGAGGTGCGCCGGGCCAACGCCACCGAGCGCGAGGGCACCGGAGAAACCGTGACCGCCCCGGAACCGGCCCCGGAGCCACCGGTCGGGGCCGCCACTAGGCCGAGGGCCGCCAGTCCCCAGCCCCCTCCTGCGTGCCTCGATCCCGCGGAGCGCCGCCGCGCCCTCGCCCGCAAGCTCGGCGGGAGCGTACCTCCGCCGGCGTCGCCACCCACCCCGATGCCCGAGGACCCTTCGGAGCGGCCGCGCCTAGAACGCCCCGAGGAACTGCTGCGCCTCCTCGCGTCCCGAGCGACTCGCGCGCGCGACGAGCAGGTCCGGCTTTACCTCGACGCCGCCGAGGTTGCGCTCAAGGAGGGGAACCCCCTCTCAGCGACCAACACCCTCCGCGTCGCCCTCGCCCTCGCCCCGGACCGGGAGGACGTGATCCGGCGGCTCGCCGAGGCCGAGCACGCCGCCCACCTGGCGGCCGCCGACAGCCACCTCGAGCAGGGTGCCCAGGAGGAGAGCGAGCAACGGTGGGAGGAGGCCGCCCGCTCGTACCAGCTCGCCGCGCGAGGCAAGCCGACCGCGCGCGTCCACGACCGCACCGCCACCTGTCTGCTCAATGCCCAGGGCGATCTGAAGGTCGCCCTGGAGCACGCCCGCGCCGCGGTGAACCTCGCGCCGACCCTGGCAGGGTACCGTGTGACCTTGGCGCAGGTCTACCTCGCGGCAAACATGCGCCAGAGCGCCGTGGCCGAACTGGAGCGCGCGCAGGCGCTCGCCCCGCAGGATGATACCATCAGGAGCCAGCTGAGGCGGGTTCGGAGGAACCAGGTCTAGACCGGGTCGCAGCAGCGCCGGACGAGTCGTCGGAAAGGGCCACATGGAGCGCGTCATCGGGATCGATCTCGGCACCACCAACTCGTGCGTCGCGGTGATGGAAGGGGACTCGCCCGTGGTGATCCCCAACCGCGGTGGCTACAAGACCACCCCGAGCATCGTGGCGGTCACCGAGGCGGGCAAGCGCCTGGTCGGGCACATCGCCAAACGACAGGCCATCACCAACGCGGAGAACACCGTCTACGCGGCCAAGCGGCTCATCGGGCGCAAGTGGAACTCGCCGCAGGTGAAGAACGCCCTTCTGACCTCCAGCTACACCATCGTCGAGGGCCCCCACGCCGACGTCCGGATCAAGCTCCGGGACAAGACGTACAGCGTCCCGGAGATAAGCTCGATGGTCCTCCAAGAGGCGAAGATCATCGCCGAGGACTACCTGGGCGAGACGGTGGAGAAGGCCGTCGTGACGGTGCCGGCCTACTTCAACGACAACCAGCGCCAGGCCACCAAGGACGCGGGCCTCATCGCCGGCCTCGACGTGATCCGGATCATCAACGAGCCGACCGCGGCCTCGCTGGCCTACGGCTTCGGCAAGGGCCTCGACCGGACCGTGGCGGTGTACGACCTCGGCGGGGGCACCTTCGACATCAGCATCCTCGAGATCGGAGCCCACGGCGTCTTCAAGGTGATCAGCACCACCGGCGACACCTTCCTGGGCGGCGAGGACTTCGACGCGCGCGTGATTGACTGGATCGTGCAGGGCTTCAAGGAGGAACACGACGTCGATCTGCGTCAGGACCGCATGGCGCTCCAGCGCCTCCGCGACGCCGCCGAGAAGGCGAAGTGCGAGCTGTCGAGCGTCCGCGAAACCGAGGTCAACCTGCCCTTCATCATCTCGGCCGGACGCAACGAGGCCCTCCACCTGCAGCGTTCCCTCTCCCGCGAGGCGCTGGAGACGCTGACCGAGGATCTGGTCGAGCGCACGGTGGACATCTGCCGGCAGGCCCTGTCGGACGCCAAGCTCGACGTGGACGAGATCGACGACGTCATCCTGGTCGGAGGCATGACGCGCATGCCATCCATCCAGAAGGCGGTCGCGGACTTCTTCGAGCGGGAACCGAACAAGGGCGTCCACCCGGATGAGGTCGTGGCCCTCGGCGCCGCCATCCAGGGGGCGGCGCTGGTCGACGACCGGCACGAGATGATCCTGCTGGACGTCACCCCACACGCCCTCGGGATCATGACCTTCGGGAGCCTCTTCGAGGAGCTGATCCCGCAGAACACCACGGTGCCGACCAGCCGTACGAAGATCTTCACCACCAGTCGGGACCACCAGACCGCCGTGAAGATCCTGGTGATGCAGGGTGAGAGCAAGCAGGCCGACGAGAACGAACTGCTGGGCGAGTTCATCCTGACCGGGCTCCGTCGCGCACCGCGCGGTGAGGTCGAGATCGAGGTGAGCTTTGAGATCAACACGGACGGCATCGTGAGCGTGCACGCCAAGGATCTCGAGACCGGTCAGAACCAGTCGATCCAGGTGACGGCGACCAGCGGGCTGACCCAGGACGAGATCAGCCACATGATCGAGGGCGCCAAGGACTACATGGTCGAACGCCGGAGCGACGAGGAGTTCGAGGGGGTGCGGCAGGAGGCCGAGACGCACATCCTCGAGATCGAGCGCCTCTTCCCCGACGTGGAGCGGGTGGTCGGGGGCGCAGACTTCGGGCGCGACGCCATCGGCAAGGCACGGAACGTCCTCGAACGCGCGCGGAAGTCGATCGCCGCCAAGGACAAGCAGGCCGTCAAGGACCAGCTCGAGCAGTTGGCGCGGACAGAGCGCATGTTCAAGGGAGTGGTTGCGCGCGCCGAATAGGCGCGGGACTCGAGCGATGGGTCGAGGTGACCTCCCTCCGTCGGGCGAACGCCCAAGCTTGCCCCCGGAGACGGAGGACATCGACGTGAGTTGGGACGAGCCGACGCTCGGCCATCTCCTCGTTCCGCGCCCGGTCGCGCCGCTCGAGGACGGACTGGACGACGACTCGCTCGAGAACCGCATCACGGCGATCCCGGAGATCCCGATGTCCGAGCTCGCCGCGGGGCTGTTGGCCGCGTCGGACCGGGACGCGACCTCGGCGCTCCCGGCAACGACCCGTGCCGCAGTGGGAAACCGCGACCCGGCCCTCCGTCGCGACCCGAACCCGAGCCTGCCCGCGGCCTTGAGCTCGCCGCGCCTCCCACGCTTCGAGCCGAGCCCTCCCTCCTCCACCGGCGAGCCGAGCGCCGCCCCCCCCTCCTGGACGGAGCCCGACCTCGAGCTGCCCCTCTCCTCCACCGTCGACCGCCCCCCCACCCCGTCACCGCTGGCGGGGCACCCCGACGATCAGCGGCCCTTGCACGATTTCGACGCCGTGTTCGCGGCGCACCCGCTGATGCAGGGCCCCCGGAGCGCGGCCGAGGCCTACGACGAGGCGCTGGGGCCGGCGCGCGACCAGATGCCCACGCTCGATCTCGACACCGATTTCGAGGAGCCGCCCATCGCGACCCGACGCGGCTCCGACGCCGTGGGCGCGCGAGGAACCCCGTCGAGCGCCTCGGGAGGCGCGCGCTATCCTGCCGCGGGCAGGGCGCGGGGCACCGACGCGCCCTCGACCGCGCGCGTCGGCAGGCGCTCACCGCGGGCCCCGACCGGCCTCGAGCTCGCGACCGAGCCCACACCGCCCCCGACCGCGCGCTCCCCGCATCAGGAGCTCCACGACCGCTACGCCGTCGGGGACTTCACCGGCGCCCTGGTCGTGGCCGAGTCGATCCTCGAGCAGGACCCGGACGATCTCGAAGCAGCCCGGTACTCGCAGAGCTGCCGCGACGTGCTCACGCAGATGTACACGGCCCGGGTGGGCGCGCTCGACGCGTCGGTGCGAGTCGCGATCCCGCCGGATCAGATCCGATGGCTGTCGCTGGATCACCGCGCGGGCTTCCTCCTCAGCCTGGTCGACGGCGCCTCCACCGTGGAGGAGATCCTCGACATCTGCGGCATGCCCCGCCTCGACGCCCTGCGCTTGCTCTACATGATGCTCGAGGAGCGGGTCATCGCCGTCGAGCGGCGCGGCCGGTGACCCCCTCGCGACTCACTGTCCTCGGTGTTGCCACCACCCTCGCGGGGACGCTGCTGCTGGACCTGGCGCTGGGTCGCGCCCTCGCCGAGGGGGGCCAGCCCGCGGCGATGGAGCGCACGTCCGCGCCGCCCGCCGACGCGCACACCGCTCCCGCCGCCGGCTCGCTCGCGACGGCACCGGCGTCCGCGCACGGCACCGACACTCGCCCAGCCGTCGCCTCCTATCGCATCGTCGCGCGCCTCGATGCCGAGGCGCACACCATCGCCGGTGAGGCGGTGATCCACTGGCGCAACACCGCCAGCGTCGCGGTCGAGGAGCTCTGGATGCACCAGTACCTCCAGGCCTTCGCGCACCCGGGCTCGCTCTACCTGCGCGACGCGGCCCGGCGCCACCGCCCGGGTGGGCTCCGCGAGCCCGGCGGGCTGACCCTGGACCGGCTCGTGGCCCACGAGCTCGGCAGCGTGGATCTGTGGCCGCTGCGGGCGCCCCACAGCCCCGGCGACCCCGACGACGACACCGACATCCGGGTGCCACTCCCGCGCGCGGTCGCTCCCGGCGAGGGGCTCACCCTGACCGCGACCTTCGTCGCTCGCCTGCCCGCCCTGGTGGAGCGGACCGGGTTCGCGCGCCGCTTCGTGTTCGCGGGCCAGTGGTTCCCGAAGCTGGCGCGGCTAGAGCTGGACGGGACCTGGGCGCATTTCGCGTTCCACCCCCAGGCGGAATTCTACGCCGACTTCGGCGACTACGACGTCTCGCTCGACGTCCCGGCGGATCTCGTGGTCGGCGCCACCGGCGAGCGCACCGAGGAGCACGTGGAGGGGGACCGACGACGGCTCCGCTTCCTCGCCCGCGGGGTGCACGATTTCGCCTGGACGGCCTGGGACGACTTCCGCGAGCGCGAGGAGTCCATCGACGGGGTGGCCGTGCGCCTGCTCTACCCGCGAGGACACCGGCGCAACGCCGAGCGCACCCTGGCGGCGCTCCGGTTCGCGCTGCCGACCCTCGCCGGGCGCTACGGGCGCTACCCCTACTCGACGCTCACCGTGGTGCACCCGCCCGCGTTCGCCGACGCCGCGGGCGGCATGGAGTACCCCACCCTCATCACCACGGGCGGGCCCTGGTTCGCCTCGCTGGGCACGCGCGCCGTCGAATCGGTCACCATCCACGAGCTCTGCCATCAGTGGTTCTACGGCCTGTTGGCCTCGAACGAGCATGAGAGCCCAGTGCTCGACGAGGGGCTGACCTCCTACGCGGAGGGCCGGCTCCTGCGCGAGGCCTACGGCGCCGACTCCGCGATCGAGTGGCCCGGCCTCCTGATCTCGATGGACGCGCTGCGGCGGGCGCACGCGGCCGCGCACGTCCACGACGACGTCGTGACCCAGGCGGCGCCGGACTTCGCCGACTTCTCGAGCATCGGCGCGCTCGTCTACTCGAAGGCGGCCGTGACGCTCGAAACCATTGCCCAGACGCACGGCGAAGCCGCGCTGGACCGCGCGCTGGGCCGGTATGCGCGGGAGCAGCGCTTCGGTCACCCGCGCTTCGACGCCCTGGTGCGAGCGGTCGAGCTCGAGGTGGGCCCGGACGCGGCGCTGCAGCTCCGCCTCGCGCTCGGCGACCGCGGCTGGGTCAACTACATCGCGGAGGTGCCGCGCTGCACCGCCGCGCCCGAGCCTGCGCCCCCGCCCATCGACCCCGGCGCCGGTCCCGGCGAGCCCCGAACGATCTGTCGTGCCCTCGTCCGCCGGCACGGGACCCTGCGCTTCCCGGTCGAGATCGAGCTCCGTTTCGCGGACGGCAGCCGTGCCCGCGAGCGCTGGGACGGCAACGGCCCCTGGCTCGCCATCGAGCGAGCGGGCCCCCCGCAGCTGGTCGCCGTGCACGTGGATCCGGACGGGCGGGTCCCGCTGGACGCGCAGCGCCTCGACGACGCCGCCACCACCCGCCCGCGCGCGGCCACGCGCTCCCACGAGCGGCTCGCCTACCTCGCCGCACTCGGCCTGGGGTGGCTCGGACCATGACGCGGGGCGAAGGGTTCGGGCTCGGCGCCGCGGCGCGACGGGTCGCACGAAGCCGGCGGTTCGTCGCCGCGCTGCTCGGCTTCCGGGTCCTGAGCGGCTGGCTGGTGGCGATGCCCGTCGCCTCCCTGCTGGGCGCCGCGCTCGCCGGCTACCCCGAGGGCGACGCGGCGCTGTTCGAGCCCGGCGGCGAGCTGCTGGTGGAGACGTGGCGACTGCACGCCAGCGAGATCCGAGCGGCCCTGGGGACCTCGCTGCGCCTCGCGGCCCTTTGCTCCTTGCTCGGGCTCTGGCCCCTCGGGATGCTGCTCGAGTCCTGGCGATCACCGCACCGTCGCTTCGACCGGATCGCCGCGCGGGCGCTCGCACGCTGGCCCGCCCTCGTCGCCGTCAGCGGCGTGGCGCTCCTGGCGCAAGCGCTGCTGCTCGTCGCGGGGACGGCGCTCCTGCCGGTCGCCCGCGAGCTCGGGGCTAGCCTGGGCGAGCTCGGCGCCGACCTCGTGGGCCTGGCACCCCTGGTGATTGGTGGGCTCGCCGCCGGCGGCGTCGCGATCGCCGCCGAAGTCGCGCGGATCGGGCTCGTCCGTGACCCTCGCGGCCTCGACGGCGCGCGCCAGGCCCTCGACGCCACCGCCCGCGCGCCGCTCGGCTTCATCGTGGCCCACGCGCTGGCCAGGGCGGCGACGCTCGCCGCCGTGGCGGCCGCGGCGAAGACGACCGCAGCCGCCGAAGTGCACCAGCCGGACGGGTGGCGAATCGCGGTGGTGGCGACGGCGCACCTCGGCGTCGTCACCGTGGACGTCCTCGGGCGCGCCGCCTGGCTCGCGTGGGCGACGCTGCGCCTCGAGGCGAGCCTCAAGCCTTCCCGGCGATCACCTGGCGATAGAGCTGCAGGTACCGTCGCGCCGGACGATCCCAGCTCGTGTCCCGCCGCATGACCCGGGCGACGAGCGCGGGCCACTCGGGGCGGCGACACGCGGCCACGGCCCGCGCGACAGCACCCACCAGACCGGCAGCGTCCAGCTCGTCGAAGAGGAATCCGTTGCCGGTCGCCAGCGCGGCGTCCGCGTCCACGATGAGCTCGCCCACGGCGCCGACGGCTGGCGCGACGGGCACGGCGCCATATCGGCTCGCGACCAGCACGGGGAGCCCGTAGCTGCCCGCGCGCGCTGGGAAGACCGCGAGATCCACCGCGGCGAGGAGGCGACGCAGGGCCGCGTCGTCCGCGAGCTCGACCGCCGCCAGGGTGTCGGGACGACGGGCCCGCTCGGCCTCGAAGCGCGGGCGTTCCGCAGCGCTCAGCGTCCCGGCCAGGACGAGCGCCGCATCGATCCGGCAGAGCTCCGGAAGCGCCTCGAGCACGAGCTCGGCGTCGAGGCCCCGCGTGGCGTCGACGAGCAGGCCCACCAGCGGCCGCTCGGGGTCGACGTCGAGCTCGAGGCGTCGGAGGAGCTCCGTCCGCGAGAGGCCACGGCGGGACGGATCCTCGGCGTCGTAGCGGCTGGTCAGGGTCGGATCGGTCGCGGGGTTGTAGGTGGCGTGGTCGATCCCGTACCCGATCGCCGCCGTCTCGAGATCCCGCTCCTCGAGGAACCGAACCAGCGCTCCGCCCTGCGGGTCCGCGCGGAGCTCGTCGCGGATCGCCGCGGAAACGAGCACCGCCGCGTCCGCGAAGAGCAGCCCGCCCTTGAGGACGTTGATCTCCCCCTCGAGCACGAGCCCGGCCTCCCCCGCGAAGTCGGCGGGGAGCCCGAGGGCGCCGAGCGCGTCGAGCGCGAAGCGCCCCTGGCGCCCGAGGTCGTGGACCGTCAGCACGGTGGGCACGATGAGGTCCTCCATCCGGCTGAGGACGAGGGGGACGAGCGCCCCGGGCCAGTCGTGGACGTGCACGACATCGAAGGGAGTCCCCTGCTGGGACCGCTGCCGGACGAGGGCCGCCGCCGCCTGCGCGAGGAAGCCGCAGCGCCGGGCCTCGTCCTGCGACTGGAGCGCCCCGGCGCCGCACACGCCAGAGGCCGCCCCGAGCTCCGGGGCGTCCAAGAGCACCAGGCGGACACCCGAGGCGAGCTGCCCGTCGAGCAGCGTGACGGAAGATCCGCTCGCCAGGGTCAGCGGGGTCAGCCGCCGCGCCAGTAGGAGCCCCTGCGCCTCGAACCCGGGGTACCTCGGCAGGGCGATGGTCACGTCGTGACCGATCTGACGCAATGTCTTGGCGAGCGCCCCCACCGCGTCCGCCGCGTCCGAGACGCGAGCGAAGGGGGCGAGCTCGGCGGTGACCATCAGGATCTCCATGGCACGCCGCCTCTAGCACACGGCACGGGCGTCCGACCAGCCGCGGCGTCCCCCCCCGGCGCGGTCACCCCGCCCGTCGGCGCAACCCCGGCGGCGGGCGTTGCGCGACCCCAGCGCTCCGCTACCCTCCGTCGCCATGGACGAACTGGTCCGCAAGGCCGAGATCCTGCAGGAGGCCCTCCCCTACATCCGGCGCTTCCACGGCAAGACCTTCGTGGTCAAGTACGGCGGGCACGCCATGGTGGACACGGCGCTGCAGCAGGGCTTCGCCGGCGACGTCAGCCTGCTCCGGTTCGTCGGAATCCAAGTGGTCGTCGTGCACGGCGGCGGGCCGCAGATCAACTCCACTCTGGAGCGGATGGGCATCGCCTCCACCTTCTCGGGCGGGCTCCGGGTGACGGACGACCAGACGATGGACGTGGTGGAGATGGTGCTCGGGGGCGCCGTCAACCAGAGCATCGTGGGGATGATCTGCGAGCACGGAGGGCGCGCGGTGGGGCTCAGCGGCAAGGACGACCACTGCATCCGTGCCCGCAAGCTCGACAGCGTCTCCGGCGCGGACGCCCAGGGAAACTCGATGATCGTGGACCTCGGGCGCGTCGGGCGGGTCGAGAGCGTGAGCCCGGATCTCATCGGTCAGCTGGTGCACAACGGCTTCATCCCGGTGATCGCCCCGATCGGCACCGACGAGCACGGCAACGCGCTGAACGTCAACGCGGACACGGCCGCCGGGGCGATCGCCGCCGCCCTCAAGGCCGCCAAGCTCGTCCTGATGACCGACGTCGAGGGCGTGAAGGACGGGGACGGCCGCCTGCTGCCATCCCTCCGCGCCCGGGAGGCGCGGGAGATGATCGACGCGGGCGTGATCCGCGCCGGCATGATCCCCAAGGTCGAGTGCGCGCTCGAGGCCGTCGACCAGGGGGTCGAGAAGGTCCACGTCATCGACGGCCGGGTGCGGCACGCCCTCCTGCTCGAGATCTTCACCGACCGCGGCGTCGGCACCGAGATCGCGCGGGCCGCAGCGCTCGGATCGCGATGAGGGGGGAAGAGCCGGAGATCGTCCGGCCGGCGGGGGTCGCCGAGTCGCACCTCCTGCGCGTGTTCCGAGTGCCACCGGAACAGGCTGGAATGCGGGTGGATGTCTTCATCGCGACTCAGCTCCGCAACACCAGTCGCACCCGGGCGCGCACCATCGTCGAGAACGGCGCCTTCACCCCCGACGGGCGGCGCCTCGGGGCGAGCGATCGGGTCCACGCCGAGGATCGGGTCGCGCTCTGGCGCGCCCCCTTCGAGGTCGAGGAGGTGGACCCCGTCGACATCCCGTCCGTCTACGAAGACGACACACTGCTCGTGGTCGACAAGCCACCGCTGATGGCGGTGCACCCCACCGCGCGTTACCACCAGAACACCGTGCTCAAGCGCCTGGCGGCGCAGCGGCCGGGGGCGTTCCTGTCGCTGATTCACCGCCTCGACCGAGAAACCAGCGGCATCCTCCTGGTGGCCAAGACCGCCGAGGCCGACCGCGCCTTCAAGCGGATGCTCGAGGATCGCTCCATCGCCGCGGCGTCCGAGGGGATCGACGACGAACGGCTCTCCCGGGGCTGGCTGGCCGCTGCCCGGCGCGGCGCTGCGCTCGCGGATCACATCCGCAAGACGTACCTCGCGATCACCTGGGGCGAGCCCCCGGCGGGGATCATCGACGCTCCTCTGGAGGTGGATCCGAACAACCCCCTCCGCGTCAAGATGCGGCTCGCGCGCCCGGGCACGGGCATGGAGGCTCGGACCGAGGTGACGGTGCGCGATCGGCGCCCCGGCTACGCGCTGGTCGCGTGCCGCCTGTACACCGGGCGGCAGCACCAGATCCGCGTGCACCTCGCCGCCCAGGGCACGCCCGTGGTCGGCGACAAACTCTACGGTCCCGACGAGCGCATGCTCGCGCGCAGCGCCGACGACGAGCTCACACCCGAGGACCGGCGACGACTGGAGCTGCCGCGGCACGCGCTCCACGCCCATCGCTACGAGCTCCCGCACGCCCTCTCCGGCGCGCCGCTGGATCTGGTGGCCCCGCTCGCCCCCGACCTCGAGCGCTTCTGGGCCGAGCGGCAGCGCTGACTGACCCGGCCGGAGGCCCCCGCTGTTTGCGCCGGCGCCGGCCCGGCATGCTCGGCGGCCCCGGCGAAAGCCGGCCCGGTCCCCTGCTGGCGGCCAGCGCACCCCGGCGACCCGACGAGGATTGACGGTGCGGCGGGGCCGGAATACCCACCAAAGCACCATGACTCTCCGTCGCGCCCTCGTGTCCGTCTCGGACAAGACTGGAATCCTCGACCTCGCCCGCGCGCTCGCCGACCGCGGTGTGGAGCTGCTCTCCACCGGCGGCACCTACCAGGCCATCGAGGCCGCCGGCATCCCGGTGCGCACGGTCGAGAGCTACACCGAGTCCCCCGAGGTCATGGACGGTCGCGTGAAGACGCTCCACCCGCGCGTCCACGGGGGGATCCTCTCGCGTGAGGGGCACGACGAACCGGACCTGGCGCGCATCGGCGCCGGCTTCATCGATCTGGTGGCGGTCAACCTCTACCCCTTTCAGCAGACCCTGGCCCGAACCGACGCCACCTTCGAGGAGCTGATCGAGAACATCGACATCGGGGGGCCGAGCATGCTGCGCTCGGCGGCCAAGAACCACGCGCGAGTCACCGTGCTGTGCGATCCCGCCGACTACGCGGTCGTGCTCGCGGAGATTGCGGCGACGGGCGCCGTCAGCGCGGCCACGCGGCAGCGCCTGGCGGCGAAGGCGTTCGCGCACACGGCCGCCTACGACGGCGCCATCAGCGGCTGGCTCACCGCGCTGGGCGAGGCCGACGGCTACCCGCGCGCCCTGACCCTCGCCCTGGAGAAGGCCTACGGGCTAAGGTACGGGGAGAACCCGCACCAGTCTGGCGCGTTCTACCGTGAGCGCTCGGCGCCCCCGGGGTCGCTCGCCGCCGCCGAGAGCCTCGGCACCGGCGCCAAGGAGCTCAGCTTCAACAACCTGGTCGACGTCGAGGCGGCGCTCGACGCCGTGCGCGAGTACTCGGCGCCCGCGGCCGTGGTGGTCAAGCACACGAGCCCCTGCGGCGTGGCGACCGCCCCGACCCTGGCCGAGGCGTACCGGGCCGCGCGCGAGGCCGACGCGCTGAGCGCCTTCGGCGGCATCGTCGCCCTCAATCGCGAGGTGGACGAGGCGACCGCCGAGCGGCTCGTGGAGACGTTCCTCGAGTGCGTCGTCGCCCCGGGGTTCTCCGCGTCGGCGCTAGCGCGGCTGCGCGAGAAGAAGAACCTCCGGCTGCTGGCCACCGGCGCCTGGCTGGGGTCCGACCACACGAGCCTGATGGTCAAGCGCGTCGGGGGCGGCCTCGTCGTGCAGGCGCGAGACGCCACCGGTCCGGGCGAGGTCCGCGCGGGCAAAGTGGTGACGCGGCGCGCCCCCACCGAGGCAGAGCTCGCGGTGCTCGATTTTGCCTGGTGCGTCTGCAAGCACGTCAAGAGCAATGCCATCACGCTGGCCCGAGCCGGCGCGACAGCCGGCAGCTTCGTGACCACGGGCGTCGGCGGGGGCCAGACCTCGCGGGTCGCCGCGGCCGAGCACGCCGTGCGCGCGGCGGGCGAGGCAGCCCGCGGCAGCGTCCTCGCGTCCGACGCCTTCTTCCCCTTCCCCGACGGGATCACGGCAGCGCTCGGGGCCGGGGTGACCGCGATCGCGCAGCCGGGCGGGAGCAAGGGAGACGATGCCGTGATCGCCGCCGCAGACGCGGCCGGCGCCGCGATGGTCTTCACGGGCGTTCGTCATTTCCGCCACTAGCTCGGCGGGATCGCCTCCCGGCTCCCCCCGTTCACGGGCGGCGAGGGCGCGGGTCCGCCTGCGAGCGGTGAAGGCGCCTGAATTTTGGCCCACCGCGTGGGGTCGTGCCATCGGGCAGGGGTGCTTCGATAACTCCCCTCGAAGCCCGGAGGATGCCCCTCGATGGCGATCTCGCACCAGTGCTCGGTCTGTGGCCGCGCCTTCACGCCGCAGTTCAGCTACCAGATGGAGGAGCGCGTCGTCCGCCAAGGCCCGGAGACGCCCCCTCACGCAGATTTCCTGTTCTTCTGCTCCCAGCGTTGCCTCGAAGCCAGCCATCAGAGCGGGGTCGAGGGGACCGTCACCTGCGACGCATGCGCGGCGAGCTTCCGCGTCGAGCTCGCATCGCAGGTCCTGTTCATCGACGGCCACCGCCGCTATGCGTGCGGCGCCGATTGCCGCGCGGCCGTGCTGGCCGAGGCCCGGGGCGTGCGGCTGGGTGACACGCTGACCGGCCCCGAAGCCCCGGCGGTGGCGCCCCACCTCGCTGAGGAGCCCCAGGGAGGCCGGGGCCTCCGGGACACGCCGGAACCGGCACCCTCGACCGCGGAGGAGCGACCAACGGCCCCCGGCGCAACGGGGGGCCAGGTGATCCCCCTCCTCGCGCCGGGCGGACGCACTCCCCAGGGGGCCGCCGAGGGACCGCGCGTGCTCGCCATCTTCAACCACAAGGGCGGCACCGGGAAGACGACCACGTCCGTCACGCTGGCCGCCGGCCTGGCCGCGCGAGGGCAGCGCGTGCTCTTGGTCGATACGGACGGCCAGGGCAACGTCGCCGTGTCGCTGAACCTGCCGACGGAGCGGTCCCTCTACCACGTCCTGGTGATGGGGCTCGCCGTCGAGGCGGCCGTCACCACGGCCCGCCCCGGCCTCGACGTCCTCCCCTCCAACGAGACGCTCGCCGCCGCTGAGCTCTACCTCGCGGGGCGACGCAACCGCGATCGCGTCCTGGCCAACCGGCTTGCCGCGGCCCGCGACGCCTACGACACCGTGATCGTGGATTGCTCGCCGAGCCTCTCGCTCATGAACCAGAACGCGCTCTGCTTCGCGGACGCCGTCCTCTGCCCCGTCGCCTGCGACTACCTGTCCCTGGTGGGCGTGCGGCAGGTGCTCCGGACGATCAAGCAGGTCAACCGAGTCCTCGGCCACCCCGTGCGCCTCTGGGGCGTACTGCCAACGCTCTACGACTCCCGGGCGCGCGTTTGTCACGAGGCCCTCGACACCCTCCGTGACCACTTCCAGGACCGCTGCCTCGAGCCGATCCGGGCCGCCATCCGTGTGAAGGAGGCCCCCGCCCAGGGCCGGACCCTCTTCGAGCATGCACCCGACTCCAGCGCCGCCGAGGACTACCTCGCCGTCGTCGAGCGCCTGCTCGCTGCACGGGGCGCGAGCGGCTCCAACGCTGCGCCGGTGCAGCACCGGTTGGGAGGCACCCGATGAGTGAACACAACGACTTTCGCGAAGCAGCCGCCAAGATCCTCGACGTCGCGGACGTCGAGGGCGTCCTCTCCGCGCGCTTCTACGGCGCGGAGCCGACCCCGCCGCGCCGGTCCCGCCGGGAGCAGCCACGCCCGATGCACTACAAGGTGATCTGCATCTCGATGTACACGGAGGACCTGGCGCACCTCGACGAGATGGTCGATGCGCTCAAGGCCCGCGGGTTCACCAAGGCCAACCGGAGCGCCCTCATTCGCCACGCCCTGGGCGAGGTCGACCTCGACCGGGTGCCGCGCGGCCTCTGAGCGCTCCGACCCTCGCCCCATGGCGCTGCCCCGCGCTCCGCGCCGCCCCGCCCTCCCAAGCCCATCGACCGGGCAGCACTGGGCGCAGGATCTCGGGATCGCCCGGGACGCCGCCGAGCTTCACGCGGCGAGCGACGTCCTCGACCTGCACGTTGATACTTACCTCTGGACCCGAATCCTCGGTTACGACCTGGCCCGTCGCCACCGGCCGGGGCCGCTCCGACGCTGGCTCTTCGGCCACGCCGACCTGCCCCGGTTGATCGAGGCCGGCGTGACGGGCGCGACCTGGATCATCACCTCCGATCCCTTCGCCAACGGGGACGAGCAGCGGGACGCGCTGTTCGCGAATCTCACCCGCCTCCCCCAACTGCTCGAGCGCTCCGGCGCCGCCAGCGTCGTCCGCGACGTCGCCGAGTACCGCGCCGCCCGCACGGCCGGGAGGCACGCCGCCTTCCTCGGGATCCAGGGCGCCAACGCCTTCGCGACGGCCCCCGAGCTCGTCGATCGGATCCCAGCCCGGTCGATCCTGCTCGTCACGCTCGTGCACCTCACGAGCTCGGGCCTGGGCGCCACCAGCTCCCCGCTCCGCCTCGGCCCCGACACCGGCCTAACCCGCCGCGGGCAGGACCTCGTCGCCGCCCTGGAGGCGCGGCGGATCCTCCCGGACCTGGCGCACGTCGGCCGCCGCGGCTTCTGGGACGCCCTGTCAGCGCACGATCCCGCGCTCCCCTTGATCGTGAGCCACACCGGGCTCGCAGGCGTGCGCGCCCACTGGCGAAACCTGGACGACGCCCAACTCCGTGCAGTCGCCGACTCCGGCGGCACGGTCGGCGTCATCTACCACGGCGGCTTCCTCCACGCGGGCTTCCGGCGCGCCCGCGCCCTCGACGTCGTGCTCCACCTCGAGCACGTCATCGCCACCGTGGGCGAAGACCACGCGTCGCTCGGGAGCGACTGGGACGGCTGCATCGTCACCCCCTGCGAACTCGAAACCGCGAGCGAGCTGCCGCGGCTCACGGCCCTGCTGCTCGCGCGCGGGCACTCCCCCGAGCGCATCCGGAAGATCCTCGGCGGGAACGCCCTGCGCGTGATCGCTGCCCTCCGCTGACGCGGCCAGCGGCGCGCCTCGCCGCCGCGCTCACGTCTCGAGCGGCTCGAACAGGTCCTCGGCCAGCGCCTGCTCCTCGGGGACCTCCTCCTCCTCTTCCTCTTCCTCCAGGCCAAGCTCTGCCCGCGAGAGCACGGGGAGACGCCGTTTCCCCACCGGCCCCTCGTCGACGAAGTCGCGAAGATCCATCATCTCCTTGAGCGCCTCGAGCTTTGCCAGTGCCTTGACCTCCACCTGCCGGATCCGCTCCCGGGTGAGGTTCATGATCGCCCCGACGTCCTCCAGCGTGGTGCCGCCTCGGTCCGCCACGTCCAGAGCACACGACTCGGGCAACTCCCACACCTCGAGATCCGGGAAATTCAGCTTGATGGCACCCGTGCGGGGCGAGACGTCGACGTACAGGTGGTACTTGCAGGACACGTAGGGGCAGGGCCGGGCACCGTCCACGCACTCGGCGCGTGTCCGGGGCTTGAGGTAGTCCGTCTCCGGATAGAGCAACCGCCCGATCTCGAGATCGCGCTTGGTCATGCGCTTGACGCTGATGGTGCGCGCCCGAACGTCCCGCTTACGCCGCGAGCGACGCTGCTCCCGGGTGATGCAGTCGTCCCCACCCTGATCACAGCACGTGCTCACCTGCCGCTCCTCGCTCACCGCCGCCGCTCCGCTCTTCTTGCCGTTCATGTGCTGTCTCCGCTCCCACCGCGTTCACTGCCGCCCGGCTCGCGACGCACGAGCCCACCCGCCCCCGCCACCGCGGGGACGCCGTCCGTCGCCAGCTCCCATTCGCCCGTCCGCCCTCAAGAGGCGGCGGCTCTCTCGACCCTCGCCTGCGCGGTCAACCGCGCCTCGATCGCTCCCAGGCGCGCCAGGAGGTCCTGGCTCACGGTCTTCGCCTCGCTCACCTGCCGCGCTAGCAAGCTGGTGGTGCGCTCCGCACGCCGCTCCAAGAGGATCCCCGCCAGCTTCGTGAAGAGGCCGGCCAGGGTTCGCTCGAGCTGCTGCAGATCGCTCTGCATGAAGAAGAACTCGCGCTTGATCTGCTCGATGGTGTAGCTCTCCGCCATCATGGCCTTGATGCGGAGGATCTGGCGCACCACGCCGGCCGGGTAGAGCCCCTGGGAACCCTGGTGCTTGCCCTTGCGGCCCACCCTGACGCTGCGCGGAAGGAGCCCGAGCTGCACGTACTTCCGCAGGGTGGCCTCGGAGAGCGGGATCCCGTGCTGAGCGAAGACGGCGAGGATCTCGGCCGACGTCAGCCCCCGGTCGTGGTCCCGCTCGATCCGGTCCAGCGTGGCTAGGTCGATCTCGCTCATGGCGTCCGGCTCAGATCCCAGGTCCCGTTCCCCGGGTGGCTCACGGTGGCGCGGGCGCCGTGCCCGTCCACCGGAACGCCAGCGAATATATTCCATTCAATCGACCCCCCAAAGCACTTTGGGTGCAAAAAACTACGCACGAAGCGGATCGGCTCCATGGATGCGGTCCGCGATCCGTTGCTCGGACATTACTTGTCAGCGCAGATGGATTGTCCATGGAGATTATTTGCCGTCCATGCCCGGAAGACTGCGCGGACGCTCAGGGGGCGCCACGGTCGCCCGCCGAGCGGCCTCCGGCTGGTCGTGGAGGACGCCGCTCCTGCGCGTCCGATCAGCGATCGGGGACGCGCGGCGCAGCGACACGCTGGGCGCTGGCGTCCACGCGGCCGCAGTGGCCCCAGGCTCGCCAGCCCGTAGCGGAGGGGGCCCAATCGCGTTACACCGGGCCCTGCCACCGGGCGACCGCGTAGCGACCCGCCCCGGTGCACGCGAGACATGACGGGACCGGTGCACCGCGACGTGACGGCGAGCGGCGTCCGCCTCCGTGTGACCGAGCGCGGCGAGGGCCCCGCGGTCGTGCTGCTCCACGGGCTCTTCGCCGACCACACGACCTGGGACGCCGTTGGCGACGAGTTGGCCAGCGAGTTCCACGTCGTGGCGCCCGACCTACCGGGCTTCGGAGAGAGCGAGAAGCCACCGCCGATGCGCTTCCCCTACGGGGTCGACGCCTTCGCCGAGGCCATCGCCGATCTGCACGCGGGGCTCGGGCTCGAGCGCGTCGCCGTCGTTGGACATGGGCTTGGCGGCGCCGTGGCGCTCACGCTCGCCGCCGGGCACGCGGAGCTCGTGTCGCAGCTCGTCCTCATCGACTCACTCTGCTTCCCCGCCGCTGCCGGGATCGAGCAGACCCTGGCCCAGGTCCCGCTGGTCGGGAGCTTCGTGTTTCGTCAGCTGTGGGGACGCACCGCGTTCCACGCGTTCTTCCGCGAGCGGCTGCTCGCGGCGGGGGCGACGGTGCCTGCAGCGCGCATCGATCACTACTACGACGTCTTCAACACCCCGGCGGCGCGCGGAGGCGCCTTCGCGACGTTGCGCTCGACGCTCGATCCCCGAGCGGTGGAGGCACGGACGAATAGAGTCACGGCGCCGACCCTGGTCGTCTGGGGTCGCCGGGACCGCGTCTACCCGGCGGCGCTCGGACAGCGACTGGCGCGACGCATCCGCGACGCTGGGTTCGAGCTGCTGGACGCGGGGCACTGCCCGCAGGAAGAGCGCCCTCACGAGGTCGCCCTCGTCATCGCGCGCTTCCTCCATGCGGAGCGACCCACCCTGCCTTGAGCGCGATGCGGGCACCGCGAGCGGCGCGGCGCTCGTGCGAACTGACGACACCGCGGGGTGCGGTTCGGTCAGATGGGCTCGAAGCTCGCCGTAGGAGGGTCTTCCCCGGCAGGAGGCGTCACCGTGGGCGCTGGCGCCGTCGCCGCGGGGCCCCGCCGCGGCGGCGGGGCGGCGACGGGCGGCACTGGCCGCGGCACGTCCGCCCGTGGCGCCGCGGGTGGCGGCCGCAGCGCCGCGGGGGCGGCGCTCGGGCGCGGCGGGGCAGCCTCGGCCTCCGCAACGGGAGCCGGCGCGACCGTGACGGGAGGAGTCGCGGCCGACGGCGTTAGGACAGGTGGCGGCATTGCCCCCACGGAAGGCGACCGTACCGACGCGCGCGGGGGCGGCGCCGACACCGCGGGAAGTGCGGACGGCGGCGCTTCGCTCGCGCCCGCCCGCCCGAGCGCGCGCCAGAGCAACGGCGACAAGAGCAAGTAGACCGGGACCGCGAGAGCAAAGCCCACGATCGCGACCACCCAGCGGAGGGAGCGCATGCGCCGCGCCTCCTGCTCTGGAGTCCGCCAGAGTCGCGCCGCGCGCGAGTCATCCACGAGATCGTCGCTCGCGGGCGGCGTCGAGCCCGGTCCACCGTCGTAAGCACCGGCGTCGCCCGTCGAGAAGAACTCCTGGTGCCAGGGCTCGTCCGAGGAGTCACTGCGCCGCCGCGAGGACGGCGGTGCCGACGCGGGTCCGCTCGACTCATCCGTGGCGAACGCCGCGGGGCTCTCGGTTTCGATGGGGGCGAAATCCGGCATCGGCGGCAACGCCCGGCCGTCAATTGGCCGCTCGGGCTCGAGCAGATCGTCCACCTCGAGGAGCTCCCCGACTGGACCGGCACCAACGGCGCCGTCGATGCCCTCGCGGCGCCGGAACGGGATCACCTTGCCCGTGCCATCCCGCGTTCCCGACGGATCACGGGGATCCGGGGCCGCGAGCTCGCCCGCGAAGCGCGGGGTTTCGACGCCGGCAGAAGGGTGCGCGACATCGGCGGCAGCGGCACGGCTCACGAGCCCCTCCCCCTGCCCCTCGGAGCGCGCCGGTGGCGTCACCGGATCCACTTCGACGCCGGCCCCGCCTGGCTCCTCTTGACCGAGCCCTGTGAAGGTGGGGCCCGAGGGAGCCGGCCAACGCCCCCCGGCGGCCGCGGACGCCGGGGGAACGGGCGCGCGCGAGCGGGAACTGGCGGGCTCGGAGGCGTCGATGACCCGGGTCACCTCGACGGCAGGAGGATGGTTTCCGACTCGGGAGGCCTCGGTAGGACGCGGCGATTCGAGCGGGTGCGGGGGCGCTGCCGGCTGGGGCCGCGAGGCGTCGATGACCCGGGCCACCTCCACTTTTTGCGCCACCGCCGCGGGGCTCGCAGCGACCGTGATCGGCGGCCCCAGGCTCGACTCGACGACGCTCCCCGACGCGGGCGACACCGATGCGGGCGGCATCATCGCGGGCGGCACCGACGCGGGCGGTACCGACGCGGGCGGTACCGATGCGGGCGGTACCGACGCGGGCGGTACCGACGCGGGTGGTACCGATGCGGGCGGTACCGATGCGGGTGGTACCGATGCGGGCGGTACCGACGCAGGGCGTCCCCCCTCAGCGCGCACCGCCGCGGGCTCCGCGCCGCGGTCGACCGCGGCGGCCTCGCGCGCCGCCGCGGCAACCACACGGGACTCCGCGGCGGGCTCCGCGAGCGTGATGGGGGGAAGGTGCGACGTAACCCGAACTTGCGCATCCCGTCCGGGCACCGCCGCAGGGATCGGAAGGGGCACTGGATCCCCAATCAGCCCCAAGGACGAGAGCAACGACGGGCGCCAGGAGGGCACGGAGGCCTCGCCAACGCCCTCCTGATCGGCATCGCCACGCGCGGCGCCCTCCTGATCGAGGCTAGGGACCACCTCGTCGACGGACGACTCCCGCGCCGGGGCACCCGACTCGCGGACGCTCCGCTGGGCGACCCCCACGCTCGACGGGCGCGCCGGGCCGGGCACGAGCAGGCCCTCGAAGTAGAGCTTGGTGACCGTCGATAGCGTCGACAGATCCTCGAAGGGCGACTCGTCGACGACGTCGAGCAGCGTCCGACGACCATCGAAGAGCCTCAGGATCCCGTTCAGATCGTCGGGGATCTCGTTGAGCCGCTCGAGCAACTGCTCGGTGTCGATGTGGAAGACCGTGTCGAGCGGCGGGAGTTGCTCGAGCAACCGGCCCCACTCGTCCACTCGGCGCATGCCCTCCATCAGGAGCCCCTGGGTGGAGGTGGGGATCACGTCGGCGTTGGTCACCGCCTGGAACTCGACGTCGAAGGCCCCGCGACTCCAGAGCAGCGCGCGGTACACCGCCTCCTCCCCGCGCAAGCGCCCGAGCTCGGCATCAACCACCTTGCCGTCGCGGAAGAACACCACCACCTCCCGCCGCCCGCCGTCGGTGATGCGCGCCACGCCACTCTTGCGGCTCACCTCAAAGGTCTGGAGCAGATCGACCACGCCCATGTCCTCGAGCGAACCCGAGAGGCGGGTGCGTGCGCTCACCGGGAGCGCCGTGGCCATGCGCTCCTGGGTGCGTCGCGCGAGCAGGAGGTTGACCCGGGCGATCAGCTCACGCACGAAGATGGGTTTGGTGAGGTAGTCCTCGACCCCCAGCTCGAGCCCGCGGATCTTGTCCTCGATCGACTTCTGGCTGGTGAGGAAGACAGCAGGGATACCCGCCGTCTCCGGACGCTCCTTCAAGCGACGGACCAGCTCGTAGCCGTCGACGCGAGGCAGGCGAGTGTCGGTGAGGACGAGATCGGGCGCGGAGAACTCGATCTTTCCGAGCGCGTCGGCGCCATCGGCGGCGGTGGTGACGATGTAACCCGCGTTCTTGAGGCTCACCTCGAGCACGCGGAGGCTTCGCGGATCCGCGTCGACGAGGAGCAGCTGCTTCTTGGCCACGAGAGGTCCGGCTCCAACTCCGTTGAGGACGCAATTTCCGGGCGCCCGCCGGAAAGTCAAGGAACGCGCCGGACTTCCCGGTCCTGGCTCAATTCTCCCGTGGGGAGTGTAGCCGCACGCGAGGGTTTCGTCCGCCTGGTCTCGCGCTGGGCACCCGCGCTCCGCGCGCTGCCGCGCTCCGGACGCTCAACGATGGGCGAGTACCGACCGAATGCCGGGAGCACAAGTGGTGACACGAGAGCCGGATGCCCCCGGACATCGACGGCCCCTCGAGGTCTGGATCACGCAGACGCGCGCGCCTCGCCCGGGCGGCGCTCAACCGCCGCCCTCGCCCCGGGATCCGGAGCCCGGGGCCGGGGCCGGGGCCGGCTGAGTCCCGCTGACGGCGGCCGCCGGAGGGGCGGCGGGCGGCGGCGCGACACCCGGCTGGCCCGGCTGCTGGGGCGCGTAGCCGGGATAGGCCGGCGGCGGATAGCCCGGCGGCGGGTAGCCCGGCTGGCCCGGCGCCGGATAACCCGGCGGCGGGTAGCCGGGCTGTCCCGACGGTGGGTAACCCGGCGGCGGATAGCCCGGCGGCGGGTAGCCCGGTTGTCCTGGCGGCGGATAACCCGGCTGTCCCTGCGACGGCGGATAGCCTGGCTGCCCCGGCGGCGGATAGCCCGGCGGCGGATAGCCCGGCGGCGGGTAGCCCGGCGGAGCGGGGTAACCCGGCGGCGGGTAGCCGGGGTACTGCGGGTAGCCGGGGACGGGCGCGTGCGTTCCGTACATCATCCCGGCGCCGAGCCCCATGCCCGCAGCCATGCCCGCTCCGGCCAGGCCCGCGCCGGTCCCCTCACCACCCTGCGCGAGGCCCTGTCCGAGCCCGATCGTCGCCTCCGCGCCGGCGTACTGCTGGTAGCGCCCCATGTCCATCTGGCTCACGTACCGCTGTCGGTTCATGAACTCCTGATCGAGCTGGAACTGGCGCTGCGCCGCCTCGGCCTCGGCCTGTGAGATCGCGATCTTCGCCTTGCGGGCGTCGAGCTTCGCCTGGACGATCTGGTCCTGGAACTCGTCGATCCGCGCCTGATCCTCCTCCGAGAGGTTGATGTTCAGTTTAGCGATCTCGAGCACCTGGACGCCGATCTTGGCCAGATCGGGGCAGTCCTGGACGACGGCGCGCGCAACGTCGGGACCCGCGGCGCCCAGATCCATCATCGTCAGGTCGCCCGCCTTGATCAGGCGGGTCATGGTGCTCTTGAGCCCCATCAGGAGCTGGTCGCGCACCCACTGCATCGCCCGCTCGGGATCGGCCGCGCCGGTCTGCCCCACAAACTCGAGCACGAATTTGACGGGTTCCGCGACCTTGTACGAGTAGGTGCCGAACGCGCGGGGGTTGACCCGGATGTCGAGCTCCGGATCGCGCATCGATCCGATCGGGCCCCCGAAACCCTGGTTGTACTGGGGGCGGGTGGTGACGAAGTATAGCTCGCTGATGAAGACGTTCCCGCCCGTGAACTGATCGACGAGCGAGCCGAGAAACGGGATGTTCTGGGTCTGCAGGGTGTGGCGGCCGGGCCCGAGCCCGCCCACGTACTGGCCGTCCTTGAAGAAGAGGCACACCTCGTCGGAGTCGACCGTCAGCTGGCTCCAGAACGGGAAGTTCTGGTCCGGGTGCTTGTAGACGACCTTGTCCTTGAAGGCGTCGTCGCGCGCGATCATCATCCGCTGCACGCCGCCCTTGACGAAATCCACGATACCCATGGTCCTCTCTTCCGCCGCGCCTTCGCACGAGGCCAGCGCTGCAGGATAGACACTCGGTCCGGCGCCGGCAACCGGCCGCCCCCTGTCCAGCACACCCGATGGCCGCCGAGCCGCGCCGCCCACCCGCCGCGCCGCCCACCCGCCGCGCCGCCCACCCGCCGCGCCACCCACCCGGCCGCGACGGCCCGGCGCCCGGCAAGCGCCGCGTGTACCGCGGTCTGCTAAGATCGAGGAGCGTCTCCTCCCGCGTGGGCCAGCGAGCCTGACGAATGGCAATCCCGATCCAGACCGACACCCTCCCCGCCCTGGCGCAGCGCGTGCTCGCGGAGCAAGCGTCCCCGCACGCCGTGGCCGGCGCGGCACGCGGCGCCCTGCCGGGCCTGAAGCCCGGCGAGATCGTCACGGTCGTGGCCTGCCTCACCACCGCCAGCGATCCGCAGATCGCCGCTGCCGCGCAGCGCACGCTCCGGGAGTTCCCCGCGCCGTTGCTCACCGGCGCCCTGCAGACCGATCTCGATCCGGGTGTGGCCGACCGGCTCGCGGACGCCCACCTCGCAGACCACGCGGTGATGGAACAGCTGCTCCGGCTGCCGCGGCTCCACGACGACACGCTGGTCAGGCTGGCGGAGCAGGCGGACGAGCGGCTCGGTGAGCTCATCGCGACCAATGAGCAGCGAATGCTGCGCAGCCCCCTGGTCATCGAGAAGCTCTACCTCAACCGGCGCGTCCGCATGTCGACCTCCGACCGCCTCATCGAGCTCGCGGTCAGGAACGGCATCAAGCTCGGCTTCGAGGCCTTCGGCGAGGTGGCCGAGGCAATCCAGGAGGAGCTCATCCCCGAAGCCTCCACGGAGCCGACCTACGACGACGTCCTGTTCCAGGAGACGGTGGAGCTCGGCGAGCAGACCACGGCGCTCCTCGACGGCGCCGACACCCACGAGCGGGACGAGTCGGGGGAGGAGCGAGTCCGCGAAGACACTCGGCCCCTCTTCGCGAGGATCGGCGAGCTGACCATCACCCAGAAGATCCGCATCGCAACCGTGGGCAAGTCGGCCGAGCGCCTCTTCTTGGTGCGGGACAAGAACCGCCTGGTCGCCGACGCCGCTGCCAAGAGCCCGCTCATGACCGACAACGACGCCGCGCAGATCGCGGCCAGCCGCTCGGTGAGCGACGGCGTGCTCCGCATCATCGCGCAGCGGAAGGAGTTTCGGCGAAGCTACGGCGTGCAGCTCGCCCTGGTGTACAATCCCCGAACGCCGTTCACCTTCACCAGCCACATCATCCCCATGCTGCGGGACAACGACGTGCGGACGCTCGCCAAGAGCAAGCACGTGCCGAACCAGGTGCAGGCGGCCGCCAAGCGGCAGCTCTCCCGCAAGTCGCAGGGCAGGGGCTGACCGGCGCCGCCGGCTCCCGCCCTACTCTCGACAGGTCCCGGCCGGGAGCGCCGTCAGCCCGCGGTGCCACCGGTGCGTCACGCGCCCGATGACGTTGGCGAAGGGGACGGGACCGTAGTCGCGGCTGTCCACGGCGGCTTCCCGAGCGTCGCCGAGCACGAACGTGGCCCGCTGCTCCTCCGGGAGCGCGGCGAGCGCACGGTCGAGTCGCTGGCCGAGCTCCCGCTGGAGTAGGGACTCGAGCGGGTTCCCGCTCGCCGGTTGCGCTGGGAGCTCGACCATCGGGATCGGCAGCGCCTTCCTCGCTGCGTTCAGGGCCCGATTACGGGCGATGGTGCAGAGCCAGGTCGAGAACCGGCCGCGCGCTGGATCGAAAGTATCGAGCGCCGCGTAGGCGGCCACGAACACCTCCTGGGCGAGCTCCTCGGCGGGCGATTGCCAGCGCGCGAGGTTCGCGACCAGGCGATACACGGTCGCCTGGTGCCGCTCCACCAGGGCCCGAAACGCGCCGGAGTCCCCCGCCAGGGCTCGCTCGACGAGGACCCCGTCCTCGTCCCCCGGGCGTTCGGCTCGCATCGCTCTGCCGCTCACGCTCCCTTATACAATCGAGGCGGGCGATCGTTGCCGGGCGCCGCCGCGAGCCCAAGCGCGAGCGGTTGGAGGCGAGGTTCGATCGCGCATGACGAGCGAAGCTCAGGCAACGCTCCGTCAAGAACGGACTAGTCCGTCGCAAGCGGATCCGAAAGGGGGAGCAGGCCCTGGAACAGTCGGGATCGACCGGTCGACGTGGGGCGAAACCCCACCTGAGATCCCCGCGAATCGACGCCCGTTTCCCGGCTCGGGGGCTTTCGTCCGTCACCACCTCTCGCCATGATCAGGACGCAGTCCGTCGGGAATTGTCCTCCTCGAAGGAGTACGTCAGCCCCCATGAGAGTGCTTACCCAGCTGGTCGGTCTGTTCGGCTTGTCACTGTTGACGTTCGCCTGCGAAAGCGATCCCACGGACGGATCGGGCGACACAGGAGGTGCCCCGCCTGGAACCGGCGCGGTGCCCGCCACTGGCGGACTGCCCACCGGTGGCGTCCCGGGTACGGGCGGGATGGTCACCGGCGGCCTGCCCGGCACCGGCGGCTTGCCCGGCACTGGCGGCGCCCCGACGGGTGGCTTGCCCGGCACTGGCGGCGTCCCGACGGGTGGCGTGCCCGGCACCGGCGGCCTGCCCGGCACCGGCGGCCTGCCCGGCACTGGTGGCCTGCCCGGCACTGGCGGCATGCCCAGCACTGGCGGCATGCCCGGCACTGGCGGCATGCCCGGCACTGGCGGCACACCCGGCACTGGTGGCGCGCCCACGGGTGGGCTCCCGGGTACCGGCGGCGAGCCGACGGGGGGCGTCCCCGGCACCGGCGGCGCTGAGACGGGCGGCGAGGGAGGCCAAGCTTCCGGCGGCGAGCCGAGTACCGGTGGGGTGCCAGCAACCGGCGGCAACGGTGGAGCCTCCGTTCCTTGGGGCGAAGTCGAGAATCCCACCGCCGACTGCACCGTCGGGGAGCTTCCCGCGGCCAGTTCCTTCACGACGGGCAATCTCAAGCTTCCGGATCCGTTCATGAAGCTGGACGGCACCCGAATGACAGACCGGAGTGAGTGGGCCTGCCGGAGAGAGGAGATCCGTCAGCAAGCGTTCAAGTACATTTATGGCGACAAGCCGATCCCCCCGGCAGGCGCTGTTTCGGGCTCCGTGAGCACCAGCAGCATCTCGGTCCAGGTGAACGACGGAGGGAGCACCTCGTTCACCGCCACGGTGAACATGAACGGGGCGAGCCAGCCCGCGCCCGCCATCATCACCTATGGCGGCTCCGGCGCAGCGGCGCCCAGCGGCGTGGCCACGATCAACTTCAGCCCCACGGAGACCACGGGCGGCAGCGGCGCCAAGTCGGGACCCTTCTTCGACGTCTACGGGTCCAACCATCCCGCGGGCTACATGGTGTCCAACGCCTGGGTGGTCAGTCGCATCATCGATGTCTTGGAACAGAATCCCGGCGTCATCGATCCCTACCGGCTGGGCGTGACCGGCTGCTCCCGCTGGGGCAAGGGCGCCTTCGTCGCGGGCGTGCTCGACAACCGCATCGCGCTGACCATCCCCGTGGAGTCTGGGATCGGTGGCACGGTGGCGCTGCGCCTGGTCGAGCAGCTCGACACCTCCGGCGAGTGGCCGTACCACGCGATCAGCTACGTGCGTTGGCTGTCGGAGGTGGCGCTCGGCCCGTTCACCTCCGGGAACAGCGCCGGCGCCGACAACACGGATCGGTTGCCGGTCGACATGCACGAGATGATGGCGCTGATCGCGCCGCGCGGCCTCTACATCGTGGACAACCCCAGCACCAACTACGCCGGCTTGAACCGGAAATCGGCTTGGGTGACGGGGAACGTTGCCAAGGAGATCTTCGAGGCGCTCGGGGTTGGCGACCACATCGCCTACGAGGGAGCCTCGGGGGGCCACTGCCAGTGGCGATCGCAGTACACCGCCTCGCTGAACGCCATGGTCGACAAGTTCCTCAAAGGCAACGACGCTGCCACCACGGGGAGCTTCAACACCGATCTCCCCAGCCCGCCCAGTGCGGCCCAGTACTACGACTGGACCGTGCCCGCCTTGACGGGCGAGCTCTGAAGTTCGCGGCCGCCGTCGCGAAGAGGTCGGGAGCGACGGCTTCCGTCCTCTCGCCGCCCCCGGTCGACGACCCGCTCGCTCCGGGCGCTAGGCGCTGCTCATCGCTGCGCGGGGGCTCCGTACAGGCTGGGACGATGGCTGCTGTAGCCGAACCCGTAGAGCGGACCGATCGGTTCGCCGAGGACATAGCGTCGCAGCTCGGTTCGTCCGTCCGGGGCCACCTCCACGATGGTGCCGCTGAGATTCGCGGTCACCAAGAAGTTGCCGTTCGGCAGGCGCTCCACGTCCCCCTGGATCAGCGACTCGCCCGCGCCACCGTACTTCCAGTCCAGAACCGCCGAGTTGCCGCGGAGCGTATAGTGGAGGACGGCCGAGCCCCCGGTCGACTCGTTGGAGAAGACGACGAGCTTGTCGGCGGCGTACAGATCGTGCCCGTGCTGGACGTGCCAGTCTCCACCCGGGCCCGCGCCCTCCGCCTGTACATGCTGGCTATAGTCCCCGGTCGGGGCCTTGCCAATGGAGGTGAGCGGCGTCCCGTCCCGGGCGAAGACCGCGATCGCGTCCTTGTTCCGGTCGGAAACGGTGTAACGGTCCCCTGCTGGTAGGTAATGGAGGCGATTGGCGTGGCAGATCGCCGTCCCCTCCACCTCGCCCTCGTCAGGAAAGTACTGGTAGATTTGCCAGGTGTCGAAGCGGGGCGCACCGTCCGTGAGCTCGAGGCTAGCCTCGTAGACTCGATCGCACTCCCCTTCCCTCGCCTTGGCGAGATAGGCGATGCCGCCGGGGATCGCGGTGAAGTCGTGGTGGTCGCCGCCAGGGGCGTCGAGGACCGCCAGGCCCGAGCCGTCCATCCCGACCCGGTAGAAGATGCCGGTATCGCCGAGGTCGAACGGCCCCGGGTCGCGGCCGATCAGGTACCGTCCGTCCCACGACATGTGGACCGTGAAGACGTTCCACATTGGATAGGCCCAGACCAACTCGCCCTGCTCGTTGAGAATCACCGCCTCCTGGTCACGACTCGTCACGATGAACCCGGACGCCGCCCCCTCGCGCGTCGATGCCTGGGCCAGCGCCCGTGACCCCAGGGACCCGGTCTCGAGCGTGCGGTCTTCTCCGTAGCAGACCGAAGTGCCGTCGGAGACGGCGACGCGGTAGTGGTGGGTGCGGTTCTCGGTCATCCCGAGCAGGAGCGTCCGGTAGCCCGCCTCGGCCAGATCCACGGGCGCAACCAAGCCGTAGCCGGTGTCGCGGCCGAAGTGGATCTCAGCCGCGGTCACATCGGCCAGATCCGTGGTGAAGGAGACGATCCCCACCGTCGCGATCTGCGGCGACACCTCCGAACGGGTCACGGTCACCGTGCAGGTCGTCTCCGGGAGCCCCTCCAAGCGGCTGGCGCCGTCAAAGCAAGGGTCGCTCGCCGGCGCGGCAGCGGCTCCCGCCAAACCTCCGGCGGTGCCACCGTTGCCGAGCCCCCCGTCGTTCACCAGCGCCCCGCCCGCACCAGAAGGGCCGGGAGCGCCGCCCACGCTGGACAGTCCACCCGCGGCGTCACCCCCGGCGACGGTCACCGGATCCGCGGAGCCGCCACCGCCGGCGTCAGTTCCCGTCGCGCCGGACCCGCAAGCCACAGCGAGGCCGAACGACCCCGCGCCCGACAGGAGGAACACGCCGTGAGCAGCGCCTCGGCCGGTGACCGAGCGGCGCCCTGTTCGGTCGATGGGGGGCAAGACGCTTCCGACGGAGTTGGGGCGCGAGCGCGGCGCCCGCTACCCGGGCAGCGAGGCGACGACCACGCTCCCCGATACCACGCCCTTCACGCCGATCAACCGATCGGCCAGCGCCTTGAGCGCCCGCGCGGGTCCCCGGGCCGCGATCACCTCCAGGCAGTGCTGCTGATCGAGGTGCACGTGCATGGACGAGATGATCGACTCGTGGTGGTCCTGCTCCACCCTGGTGAGGCGCTCGACGAGCTCCCGGACGTGGGCGTCGTAGACCAGCGAGATGGTCGCCACAGCGTGGCCGCCGTGGTGCGAGGCGTCCTGATCGAGGTCGCGCCGCACCAGGTCGCGCAGCGCCTCGGATCGGTTCTCGAAGCCACGCCGCGACACCAGCTCGTCGAAACGCGCCAGCAGCGCGCGCTCCATCGCCACCCCGAAGCGGACCAGATCCGGCACGCCGTCGCTCCTCGCTGCCCGCGTCGGGCGCCGCCGTCAGTCCTCGCCGCCGGCGGTGAGCCGACCGCGGGCGGCGAGCTTGGCGGCCCGCGCCTCGTCGGCGCGCTTGACCTGATCCGGATCCACGACGAACGGCGCCATGCGCTCGGTGCGCTCGAACTTGGCGCGGTACTGGTTCGCCTCGTACTTGCTCTTGAAGGGCCCGACGCGCACCCGGTGCCAAAGCCCCCGGCCCGGCACGTAGGCGGCCTGGCGGAAGGCCGCGTGGCCCCGCCGCCGGAGCTCCTCCACGAAGCGATCGGCGTCGGCCTGGTCCTTGAAGCTCGCCACCTGAATCTGGAAGCCCCCGTCGTTCCCGGCGGGCGCGAGCTCCGCGTCGGCGGCGCCCGAGGTCACCCGGGCGGACAGCACCGTGAGCTCGTCCTTCGGAGCGGTCGTCACCGGGCTCGACTCCAGCAGCGACCCGGCAGGGAGCGGAACCACCGGGAGCGAGTCGACGGCAGGCGGTGGCGTCCCCGCGACGGAACCCGCGGCGGGGGGAGCTTCGAGGAGTTTCCCCTCGCCGTCCTTGACGGCCGCCAGCGCGGTCGTTGGGCGCTGGCCGTCGCTCAGCAGGCCGGGGAAGGTCACATCGCGACCGTCGAGGTGATCCGGTGACACCCGCTCGCGCTGCTGATCGGCGGCCTGCGCCACCAGCGCCGCGAGCGGATCGCCAGTGCTGACCGCGGGCGGCCCGGAGCGGCGCGCCATGGTCACGCCGGCGATCACGAGCGCAGTGCCCCCGATGGCCGCGAGGATGAGGGTGGCGAGCCGCCCCCCGGTCGCTCGGGAGTCGAGCTCCTGGATCTGCTCCAAGTTGCGAACGTTCACCGTCTCCATCGCCGTCCTCCGTCGCTGCTTCACCCGTTGGCGCCGTCGGCCTCGCCGTCGTCCTCGCCCGCCGCGGCCCGCACCATGCGTTCGGGCGCAGTGACCCCGAGGATGGAGAGCCCGCTCGCATAAACGGTGCGCAGCGCCTCCACCCACAGCAGCCGCGCCCGCGTGCGATCCCAGTCCCATTGCTCCGCACGACCGGGGACCAGATCGCTGTCACCCGGCAGGATGGTGTCCCGCTCCTTCTTGGTCTGCGAGTAATAGCTCTGGAAGCTCTGCGCCAGACCATCGAGGTAGAAGACCAGCTTGTGCGGGTCACGCCCGGCCGCGGCGTCGTCCAGCAGGGCTGGGTACCGGCCGAGCTCGGCGAGGATCGCGAGCTCGAGGGGATGGGTCAGGCGCGCCGCCAGCGCTTCACTGAAGCGCGGCGTCTCGATCCCGAAGCGCTCGGCCGCCCGGCGCTGGATCGACGCCAGCCGCGCGTGCCCGTACTGAATGTAGAAGACGGGGTTCTCGGCCTCCTGCTTCTTGGCCAAGTCCAGGTCGAGCACGATGGAAGTGTCGGCACGACGGGAGAGGTAATAGATCCGGAGGGCGTCGCGGCCCGCGTGGGGGTTGTTGACCGCCTCGTCGATCTCCTCCACCACCTCCTGCAGGGTGATGAGGTTGCCGAGGCGCTTGCCCATCCGCACCTCACGACCGTCGCGAACCAGCTTCACGAGCTGGAACAGCACGACCTCGAAGGCGCTCGGCTCGCCCCCCATCGCCTCGATCGCGCTGCGGAGGCGGGCCACGTAGCCGTGGTGATCCGCGCCCCAGAGGTTGAGGAGGCGCTCGAAGCCACGGCCGAGCTTGTCCTCGTGGTAGGCGATGTCGCTCGCGAAGTAAGTGTAGTCGCCGTTGCTCTTCTGGACGACCCGGTCCTTGTCGTCCTCGTCGCCGGTGACGAAGTACACGGCGCCGTCCTCCGCCGTGCGCAGGCGCTCCCGGGCGGTGAGCGTGCGCAGCGCCTGGTCCACCCGTCCCCAGCGGTGCAAGGCCTCCTCGCTCGACCAGACGTCGAACTCGATGCCCATCTCCCGCAGCATGGGCCGGATCCCGAGCAACTCGGAGCCGTCGATGCCCTCGAGCATGAGCCGGACACAGTGCCGACGGCGCTCCTCGTCGCGCGCGGGCTCGAGCAAGTCCGGCCGGTGCGCCGCGAACCAGGCGGCGAGCTCGGCCACGTAGGCCCCGCCGTAGCCCCCCTCCGGCGGCTCCCGGCCGGCGGCGACCGCGAGCACGCTGTCGGCGAGCAGCCGCACCTGGTTACCGAAATCGTTGACGTAGTACTCGCGCGTCACGCGGTGCCCGGTCGCCTCGAGCAGCCGGGCGACGACGTCCCCCAGGATGGCACCCCGCCCGTGGCTCACGAGCAACGGCCCAGTCGGGTTGGCGCTGACGAACTCGACGTTGACGCGCGACCGGCTGGCGGCGGGCGCGCGTCCGTAACCGCGCCCAGCAGCGAGGATCTCTGCGAGCACGTGGTGGAAGGCCGCCGGCGCGAGCGCCACGTTGATGAACCCCGGGCCCGCCACCTCCGCGTTCCTTACCCACGGATCGCGGCCGAGTCGCTCCGCGAGCGTCGCCGCGAGCTTCGGCGGCGCCTGGCCCGCCGCCTTGGCGAGCACGAGCGCGGCGTTGGTGGCGACGTCGCCCGTGCCACCCTTGCGCGGCGGTTCGACGGCGACCCGCGCAGCGCGCACCGCCGCCGCCGCGAGCGAGCCCTCGGCCACCAGCTCGTCGAACACGGCGCCGAGCCGAACACGCAGCAACTCCTCGAGACCCATCGGTGGTTCCCTTTCGCTAGCTCTCCGGCAGCAGCCGGCCCAGTTTTTGGCGATCCGGCCCCGGCTCGGCCACCGGACCGAAGGGGATCGGATCACCGCAGAGCGCGCCGAGCTGACGAGACTTCCAGGCCGTTTCCATCAGCTCTTGGCCCGGCTCGCTATCGGCCACGATGCCGCCACCGGCAAAGTAGTGCCCCTCCTCCCCGCTGCGCACCAGCGTCCGGATCGCCATCGCCAAGAGGAGCGTCCCGTCTCGGCGCAGAACGCCGTAAGCCCCGGTGTACAGCCCCCGACGGTGTGCCTCGAGCTCGGCGACGAGCTCCATCGCCCTCACCTTCGGCGCCCCGGTCACGCTGCCGCTCGGCAGCATGGCCGCAAGCAGGTCCGCTCGGCTCAGCCCTGGGCGGAGCCGAGCGGTGACGACCGCGACCCGATGGTGCACGGTCGGGTGGGTCACCACGCGCGCCGGACCCAGGACACACACGGAGCCCGGCAGCGCCACGCGACCGAGATCGTTGCGCTCCAGATCGACCACCATCACCAGCTCCGCGCGCTCCTTCGGATCCTGCTCCAGCGCGGCGACAAGCGCGGCGTCGCTGACGGCGTCGACCCCGCGCGGACGGGTTCCCTTGATGGGGGCCGTGAGGACCCTCCCGCCCGACGTGGTGCGGAGGCAGAGCTCCGGTGAGCCCCCGACGCAGCCGAGGTCGCCGAGGGCCAGCGCCAGCCCGTAGGGGGCCGGCGCCGCGCGTTCCAGCGCGGCGAAGAGCTCCAGGGTCGGGCCCTCTAGCGCGAGCTCGAAGCGGCGCGCCAGGTTGACCTGGTAGATCTCGCCGGCCGCGATGCGGCCCAGGGCCAGGCGCACCCGCTCCGCGTGCCGCGGCGCGGGTCGCAGGTCGCGCGCGCCCGCGCGCCGCGGCCGCTCGAGGTGACGGCAGGCCTCGTAGGGGAGCAGCCCCACCCAGCGGGGCACCGTCCCCAACGGCCCCGCGCCGGGATCCACCGCCAGCGCCGGCTCCGGATCGAAACCGGTCGCCTCGTCCACCGGATCGCAGGCGACGTAGCGCACGCCGGGGCCGAAGCCTGGCCCCAGCAGGACGAGACCGGGCCGATCCGCGAGGCGCCGCCCGAGCTCGAGCGCGCGAGGCGGGGCCTGGATCCGGCGCGCCAGAACGGCCATGGCCGCGGCTCTTAGCACGCCGCCCCGGGCTCCGCCGCGCCCCTCCGCGCGCCCGGGCCGCCGGTGGACGCCGGGATCGTTCGGAGCTAAGGGAGGCCCCCATGCGCGGGATCTGCTGCGGGTTGTCGCTGCTGCTTGTCGCCGGCTGCGCCGACGATACCGACCTCGGACCGGGGAGGGTCAAGCTTTTCACCGGCCTGGAGACGGACGGGTGGTCCGCGCCGCCGGCGATCGAGACGGTCGAGGTGGTGCGCGAAGACACCGAGGGCAACCGCGAGGAGTACGTGACGCTCGACGTCCCCGACGATGCGGTGACGCTCTCCTTCGCCATCCGCGGCACCACGGCATTCTTCGAGGCCACGGGCTACGACGACGAGGACGAGCCCGTGCTCGGCGGGCGCTCGTTCCTGCTCTACCCCGACGGGCTAGAGGGGGCGACCGTGCCGCTGTTCCTCGGTCGCAAGGGGCGGTTCTCGCGTCCCGGAGCGCTCGCGGGGGCGCCAGGCGATCTCCCGGCGCTGGGCCTGCTCGGCGGGCGCTTCCTGCTCACGACCGGGCAGGCGCTCTCCTCGGTGGTCAACCTGCACTCCTTCGACTTCGGCCTCTGGTACGCGACGGGCACCGACGAGTTCGACTGCCCCACCCCCGGCGACTGCACCGTCCGGTCGATGGCGGTCGTGAATGGCGTCATCGTGGTCCTGGTGGCGGACCAGTTCGCTACCTGGACCGACTTCAGCA